>JAPSJV010000044.1 GCA_031178005.1 Pseudarthrobacter sp. | reverse complement strand
TTCCGGATGAACCGGGGAGCCAAGGGGGAGCCGAACTGGTTCTGATCCGATTACTTGTTAGACCTACTGAAGGAGATACGTCATGGCTATTTGGGGTGCAGACATTGCTCAGCTGAAGAACCTGGGTACCAAGCTGAAGGCTGGTTCGTCTGAGATCGAGAAGCAGAAGTCCACGCTGACCAAGGTCCTTGAGGGTACCGACTGGAAGGGTCCGGACGCGGACAAGTTCCGCAGCGAGTGGAACGGCCAGCACGTTGCCTCCCTCGCCAAGGTAGCCCAGGCCCTCGAAGAGGCCGGCCAGAAGGCCACCAAGAACGCCAGCGAGCAGGAACAGGCTTCCCGCTAACAGCACACCAGCAAAAATACTGCGGGCCCGGAACAACACGTTCCGGGCCCGCAGTATTTGAAATCTGCAGTACTTAAAGGCGGGTCCGCGTGTGAGCAGACTCAGTGTTTGACGGACTCGGGATTGGGAGCCAGTTCCGGCCCAGGCTCCAGGGCCACAGACTTGGGCAGCCCGCGGAGATCGTCGATGCGCACCAGCACCACACCGCCGACAATCAGGACACCACCGAGGAGCTGGATGGCACCGGGCAGTTCACCGAGCAGCAGCCAGGCCCACAGGACGGCAAAGAGGACCTCTGTGAGGGAGATGAACGAGGCAACCTTGGAACCGAGCCGCCGTGCCGCGGCGACGCCCGAAACATAGGCCAGCACGGTGGCCAGGATTACGAGGCCGGCCAGCGATACCCACCATGGGGTCAGCCACGGGCCAAGTTTGGTGTCAGCGGTGCTGAACGCCATGGGCACCAGACCGATCGCGGCCGCTATCCACATCACTACCGCGCCCACCATCAGCCCGCCTGCCGACAGTACCAGCGGAGGCAGCGAGTGGTTTTCCTTCGCGGTGATAAAGAAGTAGATAGCCAGGCAGACAGCTGCCGCCAGGCCCCAGAGAACGCCGATAAAGTCGATCTTCACCGCGCCCGTGAGATCAAGAACCAGGATCAGGCCGGCCAGCGAAAGCAATGTCCCGCCCACCGTCATCACGCTGGGCCGACGGCGGCTGGCCACCCACAGCCACAGCACAATGAGGACCGGCGCCAGGTATTCCAGCAGCAGGGCGACGCCCACCGACAATCGTGCCACGGCGTTGAAGTAGAAGAGCTGGCAGGCGGCCACGCCAATGAAGCCGAAAAGCACCACGGTCACCCAGTTGCCGGCCAGCTCACGCCAGCGGCCGCGGAGTGCGGGAATCGCCGGGATGGCAAGCACGACGGCGGCCCCCGTGAGCCGTGCCGTCACCGCGGCTCCGGGACTCCAGCCCGTTTCCAGCAGTGCCTTGGCGAACGACCCGGAAATTCCGAACACCGCCGAGGAGAACAAGGCGATTCCCAAACCGGAGCCCAGGAATCCACTGCCGGCCCGGCGCAAGGATGCGGCGGAAGAGTTTTTGCTGGCAGTCATGGGCACCTCTATGTCAGGAGTAAAGTGGGGTATTGACCCTGACACTACGCCCGGCCATGTAAGGAGTCAAGGTGATATTTGCCCCTGACACGGAGGTTGCCCTCCGGACTGTCGTGAACCTGATCAACACCGCGGAAAACGGCGGTGAAAAGCTCATGACGGTCAAGGACCTGGACCAGTTCCTTCAACAGGAAGGCTTCACCGGCTCCCGGGAACATTCGGCGGCGGAGGTGGAAAGCGTCCGGCAGTTGCGAACTGAGCTCCGGAAACTTTGGGAAGCCCCTGAAGAGGATGCGGTGCAAACGGTCAACCTCCTGCTGAGGAAGGCCAATGCGCTCCCACAGCTGCTTAAGCACGATGATTGGGACTGGCATTTCCACGCCACTACTCCGGAGGCCCCGTTGGCTGACCGAATGAGCACGGAGGCGGCCATGGCCCTGGCGGACATCATCCGCGGCAAGGCGATGGACAGGATGCTGGTCTGCGCCGCGTCGGACTGTGATTCCGTGTTGCTGGATTTGAGCCGGAACCGCTCCAAGATGTACTGCGGCACCGTCTGCGCCAACCGGGCGCACGTGGCTGCATACCGCGCGCGACAGGCGGCCGAAGCGTAGGTCGTGCGGCCCGGGTCCAGCCTTCAGGCCTGGACATAAATAGAACAATTCCTCCCATTTAACATCGCTGCAGTCTTGACCACCCCACGCGGCGCTGATAGACCTAGAGGGCGGAAAGCGTTTTCTTCGCACGCACAACTTCCTGAAGTTCATCCACGGAGTACTGCGCTGGCGAATTGAAACGTTACAAATTGTTCCTGCGGCAGAATTCCTGCCGCCAGCATCAAAGGAGATGTTCTTTGGCATACCCCGCGAAATATTCCCCTCAAGGCAAGGCCGGACGGGCGTGGAAAGCCGCGCCCCTGGCTGCGGTGGCGTCACTGGCGGCAGCGGCCCTGGCTTTCACCGGCGTTCCTCTTGCCCAGGCAGACCCCGGCCAAGATGCCGCCGGGCCCGGATCAGCCGCCCAGACGACTGCAGCGTCAAGCAAGGGTGAGCCCAAACGCCAGGTGGAAAATCTGGACCGCGCCCCGGTGGCTGTGCTTACGGACCAGGGCGTCACGCTCAGTTGGCGGATGCTGGGCCTGGACCAGGACAGCATTGGTTTCCATGTAGTCCGCGACGGCGTCCAGCTCACCGTTGATCCCATCCGTGACAGCACAATGTACGTGGATCCGACGGGAACGGCGTCCTCGAGATATGTGATCCAGACAGTCGGCAACGGCAATGGGCAGGACAGGCTCAGCAAGGAATTCACGCCGCTGCCGCAGAACTACCTGGCCATCAAGCTGGATAAGCCCGCGGACGGCATCAGCAAAGATGGAAAGCCGTACACCTACTCCGCCAACGATGCGAGCGTGGCAGACCTGGATGGTGACGGCAGCTACGAGATTGTCCAGCTCTGGAACCCCTCCAATGCGCAGGACAACTCCAAATCCGGGTTCACCGGAAACGTCTACGTGGATGCTTACAAGATGGACGGCACCAAACTCTGGCGCATCGACCTCGGCCGCAACATCCGCGCCGGCGCCCACTACACTCAGCTCCTTGCTTATGACTTCGACGGTGACGGCAAGGCCGAAGTATCGGTGAAGACAGCGGACGGGACCACCGACGCCGCGGGCACCGTCATTGGCGACCCGGCTGCGGACCACCGCAACAGCGGCGGTTACGTCCTGTCCGGGCCGGAATTCCTCACGGTGTTCAACGGTGACACGGGCACCATCATGGATACCACGGCCTATGAGCCGCCGCGCGGCAGCGTCTCAGGCTGGGGCGACAATTATGGCAACCGCGTGGACCGGTTCCTTGCCGGTGTTGCCTACCTGGATGGCGAACGCCCGTCCATGATGTTCAGCCGCGGCTACTACACCCGCACGGTCCTGGCCACGTATGACCTGGTGGACAAGAAGCTGGTGAAGCGCTGGGTTTTCGACTCTAATAAGGCCGGTGCCGAATACAAGGGTCAGGGCAACCACAACCTGTCCGTTGCGGATGTGGACCAGGATGGCAAGGACGAGTTCATCTTCGGCTCCATGACCATCGACGACGACGGCACGCCGCTCTACAACACCAAGCTGGGCCACGGCGACGCCATCCATACCAGCGACCTGGATCCGTCCCGCCCGGGCCTGGAGACCTTCGCCGTACACGAGAGTATGCGCGAATCCGGCAACCGCGGGGCCACCTTCCGGGACGCCGCCACCGGTGAGGTCCTGTGGAGCATCCCGGCCGTCAAGGACACCGGCCGCGGTGCCGCCGGAGACATCGATCCCCGCTACGCAGGAGCCGAAGGCTGGGCTGTGGGTGGCGACGCTTCCTGGAATTCCCCGCGGGGTCAGCTGATGTCCGCCAAGGGTGAGCTGATCGCAGAGAAGATCCCCGCCGCCAACTTCATGGCGTGGTGGGATGGCGACCTGCTTCGCGAGATCGTGGACCACGACTACAACTCCGCCACGTCCGTCGGTGTCCCCACCATTTCAAAGTGGAACTGGGAAACCGAAACCAGCGATCGGCTGCTGACCGCCAATGGCGCCCGGACCAACAACACCACCAAGGGCAATCCGTCGCTCCAGGCGGATCTCCTGGGTGACTGGCGCGAGGAACTGGCCTTCCCGTCGTCGGACAGCAGCGAATTGCGGATCTACACAACCACCGCTCCCACCGAGGTGCGGCTGCGCACCCTGATGCACGATCCGATGTATCGGACAGGCGTTGCCCGCGAGAACATCGCCTACAACCAGCCTCCACACCCGAGCTTCTTCATCGGCGAGGGGATGGAGACTCCGGCCATGCCCTCAGTCACATACGCAGGCAAAACCAAGTAACACGCCTCAATGCCAAAGCACCGCCCGCGTCCGGATGGATGCGGGCGGTGCTTTTTGGCCTGGAGGTCCGACGGCGGCCAGGCGGTGGGAGCGCCTCTCTAGAGTCCCTGCTTCTTCAGGTCCTCCGCCACAAGGCGTGCCAGTTCAGTGGCACCTGCGCGGTTGGGGTGGAGCGTGTCACCGGTCATAAAAAGAGCCAGGGTGGCCTCCGGGCCAATCCCGGTGAAGTACGCCGAGGCCAGGACGTTCAGGTCCACCAACGGGATGTTCTCTTCCTCGGCAAGCGCCACGGTGGCGTTCCGGTACCACCGGTTCACTGAGGTGTGGACGCCTTCAGTGTTGAAGTCCGTAGCGCGTCCCTGCGGCGTGACAAGGATAGGCGTTGCCCCGGTAGCGGCCACCTGCTGGACCATGTCCCGCATGATCTCCTTGAACTCGGCCTCGGTAGTGGCGTTCTTGGCTGCGGTGTCGTTGATGCCCATTTCCAGCAGGAAGAGATCTCCCGGTTTGATGTACTGCAGTATGGCCTCAAGCTGGCCGTCGTTACGGAAGCCCCGGGCGATCTGTCCGCCGGTGGCTATGTTCCGGATATCAAAGGCCGCGGGGTCAACGTGCTGGGGAAGCATTTGGCCCCAGCCGCCCTGGACACTGGATTCGAGCGGGTAGTAGCTGGCCACGGTCGAGTCGCCACCAACCCAGATGGTGGGGGACATCTCAGGATGGCGTGAAACCTTCTCGATAACCACGGAACTCAGGGTGAAAGCGGTTCCGGCTTTCCCTTCCGTCACCAGCAGGTTCAGCTGGCCGTCAGATACCGGAATCTCGAAGGAGTCGGTGGCGCCGTTGCCGGTCAGGTTGAGGACCTGGTAAAAGCCCTCGGCGGCGATGCTAGCGCGGGCGGTGTTACCCAAAGTGACAGATACCTTGTAGAGGCCCTCTTTCAGGTCCACGTTGAAGGTGTTGGCGCTCTTGGTGCCGAACTGCAGGAAGCGTACTGCATCGCTTGCAGCGCCGGAGCCCGACGCCGCCACGTCCACCATGTTCTCCGGGGTATTGAAGCCGTACCGGATTTCCGGGCTGTAGGCGTCCGAGGCGCTGACTCCGACGTAACCTTCCTCCACCGGTCCACTGCCGAAATCGAACTTGTAATTGCTGGGTTCCGCGTTGGCCGCGGGGGCCGCCAGACTCACGCCCAGGCTGCTCAAGAGCACTACCGCGGCCATGCCGCCGGCAAGGGTTTTCTGGACTTGGCCGTTGAATGACTACTACTAATACCGATCACGTTCATCTCCTTTGATAACGAGCGGATACAACCACAACGCCAATTTTGTATCGTTTCAAAAAGAGCCGTGTAGGTACTGTTTTTTGAAAGGAGGCATTCGCGGACTCCGGGTTGTTCCGCTCTCGGGTACAGCATTTGTAACAAAAACCAACAGAAACGGTCAATAGGCGTCCGTGGTTTGCCGCTTTTATGGTTCTGACCGGGACTTATGTTTCAGTCTGGGTGGGCGCGGCAGGTCGTAGGTGCCTGACCCCAGGTGTCACTGAGGGCAGCTTTTTAGGCCCGTTGCGGCTGCTGTTCCCGGTGACTGCGCGGATGTACGACGCCGGGTGGTCCAAAAGGGTGCCCTGCGTGACGGCCGGTCGGGGAAACCGAAGTGCGGGAGGGGCTAGGCGCGGCCGGAACCTTCGGCGTCGTCGTCCTCCGCTGGGGAAGCGGGAGGCGCCTCGCCGTGGCCGGCACCCATTCCGTGGCCCGGGCGCTTGGCGGAACTGAGATTGACGCCGGATCCCTTGCCCAGGTGCGGGGCGTTTTCCTTGTAGCTCATGGAGAGCATGGCCGCGATGACCAGGGTGACGATGAAGGCAATACCTGCCCCGGTGAACGCCAAGTCAAAGCGGGGGCTTTTCGAGCTGCCGCCGGAAGCGAAGATCAACACACACACGAACGCCAGCACGGCCCAGAACGCGGAAAACATCAGCGGCCCCTTCACCGAGGTCCGCAGGCTGCGCGGTTTGCCTGGCTCCTGGTTTGCCACGATAAGTTCCTTCCTGGGGCGCGGCGCATGCCACGGCCAATGTTCGATGCAGTGAGTGCAGGTCAGCTCTCGCCGAATTATTTCTACGTCAGGTAGAACCATGCACTTCCAGTTTACGGCCTGCCGGCGCCGGACGCGGCCTCGTGCCTGATGGTGAGCCCGGACAGCATCCAGAGAACGCCGGTAATGATGGCCCCTCCGCCCACCACGCCGAGAAGGGCATGGGCGCCGAGTCCAAAGAAGAACGGCAGAACGGCGGCTGTTCCCATGGCAACAACACCGGAAATCAGCCAGTCCCGCCCCAGCGTGTGGCCCTTAGCCAGGATCCCGGCTGAGATTTCCGCCAGACCCAGCACGCCAAGGCCCACAGCACCGATGATCGCGAAGAGCAGGTCCCCCTGGAAGGCAACGGCTGCCACACCAGCACCGACCATGGCCGAGGCGCCGGCGGAGAGCAGTTTCCCCGCGCGATTGCCAGCCACACCGGCGGTTGAAACCACCTTGAAGAGCAGGAGTCCGGTGGCGGCAAAGTAGGCGCCGCCGGCGATCCCCATTCCGGCAGCGGAAGGAGTTGCCCAGAAAATGGTGAGGGCGCCAAATGCCAGCGCGGCCGCGGCACGGTAGACGAGGGATTGCCACAGTCCCGGCCGGGATTCTACAGCTGGCAGGGATTCGGCAGGCACGGCTGGTTGATTCACCGCTCCAGTTTAGTCACCTATTGGCCAACGTCCGGTGCGTCAGCCGGCGCCCAGCACCATCCAGCGGTCCGTCCTGGCACGCAGGCCAAGGGTTACTGCCCGGGCCACCATGTATCCCAGCGAGAATGCAGCCCACAGCCAAACCAGCCCAGCCACACCGCCGGCCGTTCCGGTGGCCACCCACCAGAGGAGCGGCAGGTACGCCAGGAGATTCACGACGCCGGCAATCGCCAGGTACTTCGCGTCACCGGCGCCGATCAGCACTCCGTCCAGCACAAACACGTACCCGGCAATGGGCTGTCCGATGGCGACCACCCACAGTGCTGCCGTCAACGCGGAGTGGACACCGGCGTCGGGAGTGAACAGAACGGCAACCCACGGCGCCACCAGTGCCAGCAAAGCCCCGGTGACCACACCAAAGCCTGTCCCCCACCGGATCATGGTGCGGGTCAGGTCCCGGGTCTTGGCGGCGTTGGAGGCACCGAGTTCCTTGCCGATCAGGGCCTGTGCAGCAATGGCGATTGCGTCCAGCGCGAAGGCCAGGAAGGAGAATATGGTCATGGCGAGCTGATGGGCTGCCAGGTTAACGGCGCCTTGCCCGGTAGCCACCAGCACGGTGGCAAGGATGGCGATCCGCAGGCTGAGCGTACGCAGCATCAGCCACGATCCCACCTTCGTCATGGAGCGGATTCCGTGCCAACTGGGCAACAGGCCCACCCCGTTCCGGCGGGCATGGCGCATCACGATGGCCAGATAAACGGCAGCCATACCCCACTGGGCAATGCTGGTTCCCATGGCCGAGCCCGCTACGGACAGGTTGAACCCGTACACCAATACCAGGTTCAGCACGATGTTCAGGCCAAAGCCGGCCGTGGCCACCACCAGCGGCGTGCGGGTGTCCTGCATTCCGCGCAGCACTCCGGTCCCCGCAAAAACCAGCAACATGGCCACCAGGCCGGGCAGGGACCAGACCAGGTAATCGACGGCATATCCGGCCACTTCGCCGTCTGCTCCCATCAATCCAACGAGCGGGCGGGCAGCGAAGAACCCGGCCACGGCAAGAACGACGCCGAGCGCAAAAGCCAGCCATACGCCGTCGCGCCCGGCTTGAATGGCCTGGGCCAGCCGGCCATCACCAATAGCCCGGGCCACGGCGGGCGTGGTGGAGTAGGCCAGGAACACCATCAGGCCAACAGCCGTGTGCAGTGCGGCGGAGGCCAAGCCTACTCCGGCCAGCTGGGCTACCCCCAGGTGCCCGACAATCGCGGAATCGGCCAACAGGAACAGCGGCTCGGCTATCAGGGCACCGAAGGCCGGGACGGCCAACCGAAGAATTTCCCGGGCGTGACCTGGTGGCTTTGTAGCAGTTGAGGATGGCGAAGGCATAAAGCCAGCGTAGCGGCGGGCGGGGACGTTACCCGCGCCCGCAATTGCGACGATAAACGACGTGACGATCCGCTTTAGTTGACACTTCAACAAATTATCGGCAACACTGGAGTTATGAACAAGACACCCCTGAGCGCCACCGCCCTTGCCGTCCTGCGCATCGCCCTTGGCTTCCTCTTTGTCGCCCATGGATGGCAGAAGTTCACGGAATACACCATCGCCGGAACGCAGGCGTCCTTTGCCCAGATGGGAGTTCCCGCCGCCGAGATCGCGGCGCCGCTGGTCGCCACGCTCGAACTTGCCGGTGGAATCGCCCTGATCCTGGGTGTCTTCACCCGCATCGCCGCCGCAGCCCTGGCCGTAAACATGGTGGGCGCCTTGTTCCTGGTGCACGCCTCTGCAGGTGTTTTTGTGGGCAATGGCGGCTACGAGCTGGTCCTCATTCTGGGAGCAGCCTCACTGGCTCTGGCCCTCGCCGGGGCAGGCAGGTTCTCCGTGGACCACGCACTCTTCGGCCGCAAGGGTTCCAAACTCAAGGTGCTTGCCTGATCGGCAGGCAAGCCCCCGATCCAACTACTTAAATTCTGCGGGCCCGGAACGTTTTGTTCCGGGCCCGCAGTAGTTAATGCTTGTGTGCGTTGTTAGCGGGAAGCCTGTTCCTGCTCGCTGGCGTTCTTGGTGGCCTTCTGGCCGGCCTCTTCGAGGGCCTGGGCTACCTTGGCGAGGGAGGCAACGTGCTGGCCGTTCCACTCGCTGCGGAACTTGT
>JAPSJV010000025.1 GCA_031178005.1 Pseudarthrobacter sp. | reverse complement strand
GCAGTGTTCAACGCCGTCCGCCGGGACATCGAGTCCGGCCGGGTGGAGGTAGGCGCCAAACTGAGCTCCGAGGCAGCACTTGCTGCGCAATATGGGGTGAGCCGTTCCGTGATCCGGGAAGCTCTCCGCTCCTGTACTGCCCTTGGCCTGACAGTTACCAAAACAGGCAAGGGAACATTCGTCGTCGCCAATAAGGTGGCAAACGATCTGGCGCTCGGCCAGTACTCAGCACGCGATCTCACCGAAGCCCGGCCGCACATCGAGGTCCCGGCGGCGGCACTTGCGGCCCTTCGCCGCAGCGATGAAGACCTCCAGGAACTCCGCGACGTCGGCCAGGCCATGCTCCAGGAAACCGATCCGGAATCCTGGGTGAACCTTGATTCCGCGTTCCACGTCGCCATCGCCCGTGCCAGCGGAAACCGAGTGTTCGCCGCTGTTGTGGCAGACATCCGGGGAGCCTTGGCCCACCAGTCGGAGACCTTGAACATCGTAGCGGACCGCCGTAGCGCCTCCGACGACGAGCACCGGGAAATCCTGTCCGCGATCGAGTCCGGCGACGCAGAAGCCGCAGCCGCGGCCATGGCACACCACCTCGAAGCTGTCGGCGCCGCAGTCGACTCCATCCTGGACCGTTAAAACCCGCCACAAGCGGACCCCACCAATCCTTGACTACCCCCTAAGGACCCCATGCCCTCCCCCGCGCCTGTCATCCTGCCCGCCCACACCGGCCAGCTTCCCGCGCACGCCCCGCTGGCCGTCGCAGTCCGGGACGGCCTCGCGGAGAGCGTCCACTACGGCTCCGTCATCGCAACGGATCACGACGGCGGCACCCTCCTCAGTGCCGGGGACCCCCTTGCGCCGTTCTACCCGCGCTCCTCGCTTAAGCCGCTGCAGGCCGTCGCCATGGTGCGCGCCGGGCTGGAGCTTCCCGCCGATCTGCTGGCCCTCACGGCCGCGAGCCACTCGGGCAGCGCTGCCCACGTGAACGGTTCCCGCCGCATCCTGGAACTCCACGGCCTCACCCCGGACGCCCTGGAAAACAGCCTGGACCTGCCCTACGGAGTGGCCGAGCGCGAGGAATGGCTGCGCAACGGCGGCATCGCCACCCGGCTCACGCAGAACTGCTCGGGCAAGCATGCCTCCATGGCGGCCATTTGCGTGATCAACGGCTGGCCGGTCAAAGGCTACCTGGATCCGGGCCACCCGCTGCAGCAGCTTGTCGCCGCAACGGTCGCGGACCTCACGGGCGAGCAGCCCTTCGGCGTCAGCACGGACGGCTGCGGCACTCCGCTGTTCGCCCTTACGCTCCGCGGAATGGCCACCGCCTTCGGGAAGATTGCCAAGGCAGCAGCCGACGCCGGAACGGAGGCACCCACCGCGGAAGCCGCCGTCGGCCTGGCCATGCGTCACCACCCGGAGATGGTGGCCGGCGAGCGCCGCGACGTCACCGAACTGATGCGCCTGGCCCCCGGAATGGTGGCGAAGGACGGCTTCGAGGGCGTCCAGCTGGCGGGTCTCCCCGACGGCCGCGCCGTGGCAGTCAAGATTTCCGACGGCGGCGACCGTGCCCGGATGCCCGTCACCGTCCGCGCACTCGAAGCGCTCGACGTCGACACTTCGGTTCTGGCCCCCATCGCCACCACTCCGGTTCTGGGTGGCGGCCGCAACGTCGGTGCCTTCCAGGCCCTCGACTTCCTCAACCCCAGCGTCACCAAGTAATAAGGACACCCCCATGGCACACCCACCTATTACGGACCACACCGTCCCGCCCCAGGCATACGCCACCGAATCGGCGCTGCACGCGGAGGACAAGGGCTACCACAAGAACCTCAAGCCGCGTCAGATCCAGATGATCGCCATTGGCGGCGCCATCGGTACCGGCCTGTTCCTGGGCGCCGGCGGCCGGCTCAACGCCGCCGGCCCGTCGCTGGTCATCGCGTACGCCGTCTGTGGTTTCTTCGCATTCCTGATCCTGCGTGCCCTGGGTGAGCTCGTGCTGCACCGCCCGTCATCGGGCTCCTTCGTCTCCTACGCCCGCGAGTTCTATGGCGAGAAGGCCGCGTTTGTGTCCGGCTGGTTCTACTGGATCAACTGGGCCACCACCACCATCGTGGACATCACGGCTGCCGCTCTCTACATGAACTTCTTCGGCAACTACATTCCCTGGATGGCGACGGTTCCGCAGTGGGCGTGGGCCCTGATCGCGCTGGTTGTTGTCCTGGCGCTGAACCTGGTTTCCGTGAAGGTCTTCGGCGAGATGGAATTCTGGTTCGCCCTGATCAAGGTCGCCGCGCTGGTGGTCTTCCTCGTCGTCGGCACCTACTTCGTCATCTTCGGCACCCCGGTGGACGGCCAGCAGGTTGGCCTGAGCCTCCTCTCGGACAACGGCGGCGTCTTCCCCAACGGCCTGCTCCCCATGATCATCCTGATGCAGGGTGTGTTGTTCGCCTACGCCTCCATTGAGCTGGTGGGCACCGCGGCCGGCGAGACCGAAAACCCGGAAAAGATCATGCCCAAGGCCATCAACTCCGTGGTCTTCCGAATTGCCGTGTTCTACGTCGGCTCGGTCATCCTGCTCGCCCTGCTGCTGCCCTACACGTCCTACGAAAAGGGCGTCAGCCCCTTCGTGACGTTCTTCGGCTCCATCGGCATCCAGGGCGTGGACGTCATCATGAACCTGGTGGTCCTCACCGCCGCGCTGTCCTCGCTGAACGCCGGCCTGTACTCCACCGGCCGCATCCTGCGCTCCATGTCCGTCAACGGCTCAGCACCCAAGTTCGCCTCGCGCATGAACAAGGCCGGTGTCCCCTACGGCGGCATCGCCATCACCGCCGGCGTCTCGCTGCTGGGCGTTCCGCTGAACTATCTGGTCCCTGCACAGGCCTTTGAGATTGTCCTCAACGTGGCTTCCGTGGGCATCATCATGACCTGGGCGACCATCGTGCTGTGCCAGATCCAGCTCAAACGCTGGGCGGACAAGGGCTTCCTGAAGCGGCCGTCCTTCCGGATGTTCGGCGCCCCCTACACCGGCTACCTGTCGCTGCTGTTCCTGGTGGCCGTCCTGATCATGGTGTTCATCGAATCACCGCTCACCATGCTGGTCACGGCCGTCGCCTGCATATTGATGGTGTTTGGCTGGTACGCCTGCCGCGCTCGGATCCGCGAAATCGCCGAGACCCGCAAGGGCTTCACCGGCCTGGCCCCGGTGGTCGCGAACCCGCCGGTGGAGTCGTTCAAGTAACTCCCGCCTTTCCCAACTGGGTAGCGCTATCTGACGTTTTGAGCGGTCTGAACGACAGTTAGCGCTACCCAGTTGGGTTTAAGCGCCTCCGTATATTCCAGGCGTTACGGGTAATATCGATCCGAACTGTTGGGAGTCACAACCATGCCCAGAAACACCACACTCAGCGACCTGCTTGCGGCCGGAACAAAGCTGACGTTGGACGGCGCCTTGGCCACCGAGCTGGAAGCGCATGGCAGCAACCTGGATGACCCGCTGTGGTCCGCCAAGGTCCTGCTGGAGCAGCCTGAGCTGGTTAGGCGTGTGCATCTGGACTATTTCCGGGCCGGTGCCCAGGTGGCGATCACTGCCAGCTACCAGGCCACCCCCATGGGATTTGCCCGCCGCGGCATCAGTGAGGCCGAGGCACTGGAGCTGGTGGCTCTCAGCGTGCGTTTGGCGGACCAGGCCCGCGTGGAATACCTCGCAGAAAACCCGGATGCCGGACCATTGCTGATTGCCGGTTCCGTGGGGCCCTACGGCGCCTACCTTGCCGACGGATCCGAGTACCGGGGCGACTATCACCTGGACCGCACGGCCTTCCTCGACTTCCACCGGCCCCGGGTAGCCGCTTTGGTGGAAGCGGGCGTGGACTTCCTGGCCTGCGAGACCCTGCCGTCGCTGCCGGAAACTGAGGCGCTGCTGGAACTGCTGGAGGAGTTCGACGTCGAATCCTGGCTGTCCTTCACGCTCCGGGACAGTGCCCACATCAGTGACGGGACGCCCCTTTCCCGGGTGGTCGGAGTGGCCGCCGCGGAGGAGCGGGTGGCCGCCGTCGGCGTGAACTGCGTGCCCATGGAGTTGGTATCCCCCGCACTCGAGGCCCTGCGGCAGGCAACGGACCTCCCGCTATTGGCCTATCCGAACTCCGGCGAAACCTACGACGCCGTCACCAAGACCTGGGGCCCGGCGCCTGGCGCGGCTGCCCCTGCCACTCTGGCGCAGGCCGCGCCGGGATGGCACGGCCTGGGCGCCCAAATGCTGGGCGGCTGCTGCCGGACCACGCCGCACGACATCGCGGAACTGGCGCTGCTGGCATGACCCGGCCCGCCCCCAGGACAGCCCGCTATTGACGCCTGCTGAGCTACAGGTCTAGCGTCGGCATCATCTTCGGTTTCCACCGCAGAACAGCCAGAGAGGCAGCATCGAAATGCCGGAATTTATGGATGTCCACCGCAACATGTCCGGGCTCACCAAAGAAGCCCTTCAAGCCGCTCACGACGCCGACCTCGCCATTCAAAGTGACGAGGACGTGGTGTTCAAAACAGCATGGGCCGATCCTGACTCCGGAGTGGTTTACTGCCTCTCCGAAGCCCCTTCGGCGGACGCCGTGAAGCGTATTCACGAACGGGCCGGCCACCCGGCGGACGAGATTCATCCCGTCCCGCTCAAGGTCTGATCCCGCAGTAAAGTTCGACGGCGGCACCCGGGGTTCCTGCGCAGGGAACCCCGGGTGCCGCCGCCGTTGGCTGTCTTCCTGTTGGCGTAACGTAGCGTCCACACAGGCGGCGGAAGTGCACTGATCGCCTAAGCTCAGCAGCATGCCGCGCTTTGCGGGCCTGCACAGTTCAACGTCGAGCCATCCGGGAGAAACCACATGACCACCTGGCGGATCAGGGATTTCCATTCAGCTGACCTGGACGGAATCCTGCACCTGTGGGAAACGCTTAAGGCCTCCAACGTGGAACCGGTATATGCGCTCTCCGAGGTGCTGGCCTCCTGCGAAAAGGACCACGCCGTGGTGGCGGTGCAGGGCGACCAGGTGGTGGGCGCCGCCGTCGGACGTGCAGCCCACGATCAGGGCTGGATCGTTTTCCTGGCCACGCTGCCGGAAAACCGCGGACTGGGCATCGGCACGTCGCTGCTGGCCGCCGTCGAGAAACGGATGGCGCCGCACGGCCTCAATAAGCTCTCCGCACTGATGCCCGAGGCCGAAACCCGGGTGGAGGCGTTCGTCAGCCGCGGGTTCGCGCTGAAGAAGAACCTCCGCTATTTCGAGCGCACCATCCCGGTCCAGCGGCAGGAGCTGGACGCGCTGGGCGAACTGGGCGGACGTGTACTGGCGCGGGATCTCTGGGAGAACGTCGCCGGGATGCACAAGGAGAAGGAACTCCTGGAACGCCGGCTGGTCCTGCCGCTGGCGCAGGCAGACCTGGCGGACGAGTTCGGCGTGGTTCCGCCCAGGGCCGTGGTGCTTTTCGGCCCTCCCGGCACCGGCAAGACCACCTTCGCCAAGGCGATCGCGTCCCGGCTGGAGTGGCCCTTTGTGGAGGTGTTCCCGTCCCGGCTGGCCTCGGACCCCAAGGGCCTGGCCGGTGCCCTGCGCGAGACGTTCCTGGAGATTTCCGAGCTGGAACACGCCGTGGTGTTCATCGACGAGGTGGAGGAAATCGCGTCACAGCGCTCCGGCGAACCGCCTTCACCCCTGGAGGGCGTCACCAACGAGCTGCTCAAGATCATCCCCGCCTTCCGCGAACAGCCCGGCCGCCTGCTGGTCTGTGCCACCAACTTCATCCGCGCCCTGGACACCGCATTCCTCCGCCATGGCCGCTTCGACTACGTCATTCCCATCGGGCTGCCCGATGCCCAGGCGCGCACTGCCATGTGGCAGCGGTTCATTCCGCCGGCGGTGTTGGATTCCGTTGATGTTGCACTGCTGGTGGAGCGGACACAGGGGTTCTCTCCCGCGGACATTGAGTACGCGGCCCGGAGCGCTTCGCAGCGGGCGCTGGAGAATGTTGTCTACGGAAAGAACGGCGACGGCGGGAGTGTCGCCGGGGGTGCGGCCGACGGGGTTTCGGGCGACGGCGGCAGGAAGGGTCCGGCAACGCAGGACTACCTGGACGCGATCGGCGAGACCCGGACCACTGTGAGCGAAGAGGTCCACAGCGGCTTCCTGGAAGACATCGAAGTGTTGGGCCGCGTTTAGTTATCCACATGACCGCGATCGGGGGATGCGGTGCCGTGGGCCCGTTGGCAAGATGGGCAGCATGACGGCCACCCTGGAGGACAACCCCGGCCGGCACAATGCCGGCGAACTGATCAGCGCCACCATGGCGCTACGGCAGCAGAAGGCAGACGCTGATGGCGCCGCAGCATCAGCGGACTCAGTCGCACGGCAGGTTCCTGAGGTTTGGCAGGGAACGGATGCCAGCGCCTGCAGCGCGGTCCTTGGCGGGGTCCGGCAACACCTCCTCCAGGTAGCGGAATGCCTTGCGGGGCAAGTGGCCGGACTCGAAAACTACCGGGTGGAACTGGGCCGGATTTTTCGTTCCGTTGCCCCGATCCAGGCCAGGATCGAAGTTGCCTCAGCCTGGTTGATTGCCAATCCGGAGCCCCCGGGCATGGTTCACGGGACCTTCCTTTACGGCGAAGCTGCGGTTGCTGCCTCACACCAGCCATTGCTGGCAGCCCGCCGCGTGCACAGCGAGGAGATTGCAGACTGTCACCGGGCCGTTGAGCGGCTGTGGGAGGAGCGGCGTGCTGCTGACCGGGCAGTCATTGCAGCGCTGGCCACGCACCGCGTGAGCGACTGGAAATCAGCACGGCAGCAGCTTGTGGATGCCGGCATTGCCGATCCCCGTCGCGCCAGCCCGGCACAGGTGGCAGAGGTGATGGCTGCCAAGTCCCGAAACATCCTTGGCCGCACGCCGCCCGATCCCGATTCATACAGTGAGCTCAAGGACCTCCTGGACGCGTACGGCTATTCGCCCGAACACATGGATGCCTTCTTCACAGCACTCGGCGGAGCCGGGACCGCCAAGCTTGTCGGTTCGTTCCCCGCGTCGCGGGAAGGCGGTGCGGATTCAGAGTCCTCCGGATTCCCGCACGCCATACGGTCGGCATTCGTTGCGGCTTCGCAGCGCTGGGACGATTCGGAGGCAGCCTTCATGGCGACAGGGCTGCTCCCGGACCCTGACATCGAAGCCCTTGACCCCGCTGACTCGGCTAGGGTATTGCTCCAGGACGAACGGGAGGACCATTCAGGCCTTGCCTACCTGCTCTCGGCAGGCGCCATAGGGTCGCCGTTGGCCTTGGCGCTGGCCCGCCGGGTGGACTACAGGGAACGCATCCAGAAAGCACCCGTCCGGGCGGATACTTTCACACCGCTCCCGGCCGTCGTGCACGCTGAAACCGTCGGCGATCGGGCAGCGGACCGTGCGGTGGAGCGCTTTTACGATCCTGCCGGACTGATCTTCAGCCAGCTGGCCCACTCATCCGAGGACTCCCTCGCCTTCCTCGGCGGCCACGAAGGCCCGGACCGCATCCGTTATTGGTACGGCAGGGACGGGCACTACGCCTTTGGCAACGATTCGGACCAGTTCGAGGGCGTACTGGCCGTCTGGGCGGCCGCTTCAAACCAGCCTGCGGATTTGGATGGATCGGAATGGACCTCGCTGGCTTACGTCTCGGGCCACATCATCAACACACTCGCGGGCAACAGCCACTTCTTTGAAGACCAGCTCAGCCCCGCCGCCGTCGAATCCCTGACGCTGTCCATGGCGGTGCAGCTTCCTGGCCTCCTGGAATCCAGCCTCATCGACGAGCCAGGCGAAGAGGCACCGGAGGGAGTCGTGGCCCGGGTCACCATGCCGGACGGTACTCAACGAAGCGCTGCCGTCCTGAATGACGTGTCCATAGCGACCGTCGTGGGGCGCATCTACGAAAGCGGCGGCGCCGAGGCAATGGACGCCTTTGCAACGAACTACTCGGCGGCCCTCGCAGGCCATGCCGCCGCCACCGATAACCCCAACGCCTCATTGGAAACCATCAAGCGGTTGGTTGAGCTCAACGTCCTGATGGACGCGGCCTCGGACGGAGCATGGATCAGGCGGGCAGCCCGCCAGGATGAATCCGCCATGGCCGTGATCGGGCCTGCGGAATTTGTGGGCGGGCTCTTGCCCGTAGATAAAGTTCCGGGCATTAAACTGCTGGCCGAGCCGGTACGAAAGGGCCTGTTGGGGGTGGCAGATCACGGAATAAGTGAGGGTGTTTCGCTAGCGGAAGCTATCTGGGCCAGCAACGAAAGGCATGCGGTTGAAGCCGCTGAAGACCTTAAAGAGCTCCGTGGGCTGCGGGTGGAGTCAGCCGTTACCGCCACGCTGGCGGAGGCCTTCAACCTGCCGCAACCCGCCTTCACCGCCACGGTCCGGGACCCGGATCCGGGCAAGGCACAAGACTCGTACCAGGCATGGATAGATGAGGTCAGGCCCGCGGTGGACCAGGAGATTGTTCGCCGGTTGAATGACCTCGCGGACAAGGCCGGAGTACGCAGGCAGCCGCAACCGCTGTCCGTGGGAAAGATCGTTGCCGGTTACCAGGACGACTACACAGGCATGCTGGGCGCCGTGACCAAATAGCACGGCGTCCAGCCGGGCCGGGGTACTGTACATTCGCAGCCATCCCACAGAAAGGGCATCACGAATGCCGTTCAATTCCCGCCGTGTCCTTCCGCGTATGGGTGGACGTGACCCCCATGAGCCGCACCGCTCCGCCACCCCGCTGGAGCTCTTCTTCGACCTGACCTTTGTCATCGCGTTTGCCGTGGCCTCCAGTCAACTGGCGCACGCCATCGCTGAGGACCACCTGGTTCCCGGACTCATCGGCTTCTCTTTCGCGATGTTCGCCATCATCTGGGCGTGGATCAACTTCACCTGGCTGGCCAGCGCCTACGACACCGATGATTGGATCTTCCGGGTTGTCACCATGATCCAGATGGTCGGTGTCCTGATCCTGGCCATGGGCATCGAGCCGATGTTCCACTCCGTGGTGGAAGGCAAGCACGTTGACAATGCCCTGATGGTGCTGGGTTACGTCGTGATGCGGGTGGCCCTGATTTTCCAGTGGCTGCGGATAGCGCGGCAGGACCCGGCCCGCAAACATGTGGCACTGCAGTACGCGGGGTATCTGGGAGTGGTACAGATCGGCTGGGTGGCGGTGATCTTCATCAACACCGACGTCCTCACCACGTTCCTGATCATGGCGCCGCTGTTTCTCCTGGAGATGGCCACGCCCGTCATCGCGGAACGCAGGTCAAAAACTCCGTGGCACGCCCACCACATCGCGGAACGTTACGGGCTCCTGGCCATCATCGCGCTTGGCGAATGCCTGGTGGGGGCGATCGAAACCCTGCGCTCAATCGTTGCCCTGCATGGCTTAAGCCTGGAGGCCGCCCTGGTGGGACTGGGCGGAACCGGCCTGGCATTCGCACTCTGGTGGGTGTACTTCACGCTGCCTAATGGTGAAGCCCTGCACATCCGCCGCGAGAAGTCCTTTATTTTCGGTTACGCCCACATGGTGATTTTTGCAGCTATTGCCGCGGCCGGGGCGGGTCTCCATGTGCTGGCCTACTACATCGACCACGAAGCCCATATCAGCGCGGCCGCTGCCGTGGCCAGCGTGGCCATCCCCGTGGGAATCTTCAAGATTGCCCTTACCTGGATCTACGGCACGCTCACAGGCTTCGATCGCCGGAACCTCATGACAACGTCTGTGGTGGTGGCATCTGCAGGGCTCAGCGTCGTCCTCGCCTCAGCCGGAATGCCTGTGACCGTGTGCCTCTTGATGATCGTGGCCGGGCCGGCAATCGTCATCGTCCTGGACGAGCTGGCCGGCCGGAAATGGCGGACCGCGGCGCTGGCCCGCCTGCACAGCCAGAACAGCTAGCCGGGAAGAAGGCTAGTCCTCGGCAGACCCGGCGGCGCCAGGAGAGCCGCGATCATGAACTCGGCGATGTACCCGGCAAATCGCTGCTGAGGCCATCGACGCTTCATCACCAGCAGCTCGAAAAGCTCTGCGGAACTGCACGTCCATAGGATGTCCGCAGCCTCAGCCAGCCCGACGCCTTCCCGGAGATAGCCCCGCTCCATAAGGAACCGGGCGTGATGCTGCATGCGGACCAGACGTTCTGCGTCGACCTCATCGAGCAGTTCGGCGATTGATGTGTCGGTGGCACCGGCTGAGCGCATAAGCAACCTGATCGGCGTGACCTCTGCGCCGACCTCGGCCACCAGCAGCCCCCACGCACGCATGAGCGCACGCGGGTCGCGCGCCTCTTCGCGGATCCGATCAGAGCGTTCATAAGCCGCCGTCGGGCCGCGGCCCGCCAGGCCCCGTTCGTATATGGCCCGCACCAGCCCGGACTTCCCTCCAAACGACTTGTAGATCGTCTCCGCCGACACTCCGGCGTCTGCCGCGATGTTGGCAATAGTTGTAGCCGAGTACCCCTCAGCCAGGAAGCGTCGCTGCGCCGCTTCGATTACTTCCTCGCGGCTTCGACGCGCCTGCTCGCGACGGCCTTCAGCGTTATACAGGCGCCGCCCCTTGACTGTTTCCATAATTAAATACATACTACTGTAATAGTTACATGAAGCTGTAACAGAAAGCTCGATGATCCTCATGAGCACACGTGGTACCCAATCGGTGATCGAAGATCTTCTCACCGCCGTGAATGCGCACAACCTCAACGCCATCGTCGAGTGCTTTGCTAAGGATTACGTCAACGAGACTCCGGCTCATCCTTCGAGGGGTTTTCGCGGCAGGGATCAGGTGCGGCAAAACTGGCAGACAATCCTCCGAGGCGTGCCCGGTGTGCAGGCCCGTATTCTCCGTTCCTGTTTCCGTGACGATGAGGCCTGGACAGAGTGGGAGATGTCTGGCCTGAGGAACGATGGCGGTTTGTTCCAGCTGCGGGGCGTGGTCATTTTCGGTATCCGCCAGGGCAGCATCTTTACTGCGCGCTTCTACATGGAGCCCGTGGAGCGCGGCAGTCCGGACATCAATGCTGCGACGTCCCGGCTTGTGGGTTCTGCCCCCGTTCAAGGCGAGGAGACAACAACATGATTCTGATCGTAGGTGCCACTGGTGAACTCGGCGGCCTGATTGCCAGCACGCTGCTCCAACAGGGCAATGCCGTTCGCGTCCTTGTTCGGGATCCGGCGGCGCGTGACTCCTTCACCGCCTCGGGGGCCGAAGCGGTGATGGCAGACCTGAAGGACCCCAGTTCGCTGATGGCGGCGTGCGCCGGCATCGACGCTGTGGTGACAACGGCGAATTCTTCGGCCCGGGGCGGAGACGACACCGTGGAGTCGGTCGATGCCAAAGGCAATCGGAACCTCATCGAGGCCGCGGCAGCACAGGGTGTAAGGCATTTCATCTTCGTGTCCGCCCTCGGCGCCGATCCGGAGCATCCGGTGCCGTTCATGCGGGCCAAGGGCGAGACCGAGCAACTCCTACGGGAGAGCGGGATGACCTGGACCATCTTGCAGCCCGAACTCTACTTCGACAAGCTGCCGATGATGCTGGTTGGTGGACCCGCACTCGCCGGCCTGCCGGTTACCCTCGTTGGCCAAGGCCGGAGCCGGCACTCACTGGTCGCCGCTCGGGACGTCGCCGCCTACGCAGTCGCGGTGCTTCGGCGAGGCGAGGCCAACAATCGGACCCTCCTTATCGGCGGGCCCGGGCCTGTCTCGCTACGTGACATGGTGGCGGCGTTTGAAGACGAGCTGGGCCGCGAGGTCCCCGTCCGGGCTGTGCCTCCCGGGGAATCGGTGGACGGAGTGCCGGACTTCGTCCTCCAAGTCGTCGCCGGCCTGGAAAACTTCAACTCCGAACTCGACATGTCGGAGCTTGCCGCAACGTTCGGGGTTACGCCCACCACCCTGCACGAGTTCGTCCACCACGCAGCGGCGACGGGTAGCCCGGCAGCTGTGGAGTCAACCAGTGACCGCCCTCGGTAAGGCTTAGTCCGTCAGTTCTTCGAGCTCCGGAAGCAGCGCAGGGTTGACCCGTTCAAGGATCAGCCGGATCTCCTCGGCGGGAACCGCTGCGTAAAGGACCGGGCGGGCCTCCGCGTAGCGGGTTACCGGTGGTTTGTCCGGCCACTTCTCTGCCAAGGCCTTGACGCGCTCGGGCACGGAGTTGTGGGCATTGTCCGCGATCTTGACCAGGGTGGCGTCGTGGTCCAGAGCGATCTCGCGGATGATTCCCTGGTAGTCGTCCGGGTTCTCATACATGCTCTTGGTGACCCGCTCAATGATTTCAACCGCCCGCTCCGAGACGCCCATGTCCAGCAGCGCCTGCCGCGTTATGGGCGTGTCCTCGGCAATGTCGTGGAGGTAGCCGGCGATCTGGATGTCGTCGTCGAAATCGGCCAGGGCATCCCCTACCGCCAGGACATGCTCGCGGTACGGCCGCTTGAGTTTGTCCTTCTGCCGGTTGTGGGCCACTTCGGCCAGGACCCTGGCAGTTTCAACCGTGAAGCGCGGAGCGGCATCATCTGCCGGGCTGGAGGCAGGCGTGGATTCGTCAGGAGCAGGGGATTGGGACATGCCTTCAAGATTACCCGGCAGTTCCCAATCGGCGCCGCTCCCCTAGCCTGCGGACATCCCCTGCCAGATCCACGGCTCGCGGGGGATCCGGGCAGGATCAAAGACGGCGAGCGCAGCATCCAGGGTTGCCGGGAGGCCCAGCGAGGCCAGCACCCGGGCCGCCACCTGCGCGGCGGAATACCCTTCGCGTGCGAGGTCCCCCAACGTCACCGCACCATCCCGCTTGGCCAGCCGGGCGCCATCGGCGTTGAGCACCAGCGGAACATGCGCGTATTCCGGCACCGCGTAGCCAAGCAGCGACGCCAGGTAGGCCTGCCGCGGCGTAGAAGGCAAGAGGTCATCACCCCGGACCACCTGGTCAATACCCTGTTCTGCGTCGTCCACCACCACGGCCAGGTTGTAGGCCGCCACACCGTCGTTGCGGCGCAGCACAAAATCGTCCACGACGCCGGTGAACCCGCCATGCAGTGCATCGGCAACGGTCCACTCTGTAACCGCAGAACGCAGCCGGGTCGCAGCCGGCCGGACTGCCCGCTTGGCCTCGCGTTCAGGCCCGGAAAGATCCCGGCAGGTTCCCGGATAGGCGCCCTGCGGTGCATGCGGGGCGGAGGGTGCTTCCTGGATTTCGCGGCGGGTGCAGAAACATTCGTAGGCCAGCCCGGCGGCCGTAAGCCGGTCGATGGTGGAAGCGTAAAGGGATTCGCGGTCCGTCTGCCGCACCACCTCGCCGTCCCACGTGACGCCCACAGCCTGCAGGTCCCGCAGCTGCACGGCCTCCGCGCCCGCCCGGGCCCTGTCCAGATCCTCAACGCGGAGCAGGAAAGCCCGGCCGGTGGAACGGGCAAAAAGCCAGGCCAGCATTGCGGTGCGCAGGTTGCCCACGTGCAGTTCACCCGACGGGCTGGGCGCGAAGCGGCCGGCAAGAGTCATGACCCAAGCCTATGCCGGGACGCACAAGAGCCCCTCAGCTACGGAACGCTGCAGACGGATCCGCGGCTCGGTGGCTCAGGGGCTCTTGCCGTGCCGGCTGCCGGGGCAGCAGCACGAGGTGAACAAGTGGGCTAACGGACGTTGGTGTGAACAAGAGTCAGTCAGCGGCAGCGTCCTTGCGGGATGCCGGGTCCAGGGGCCGGGTGGTGTGCCGGTGTTCCTGTAGCCTGTGCGGGATTCAGCGTTCGCCGTTGTCCCTGTTGCCACAATTTGAGCAGAAGCCCTACAGTTGGCACAACAAGCACCGGACCGAGTGGTCAATCTGACCAATCGCCGATGATCAACAACCGCGAAAGTGGGCACTTTGCAGCTCCTTGACGTCACAGACCGCCGCATCCTCATGGCACTGGACGACGATCCCCGCCTTCCCATCATGGTCTTGGCCCAACGGCTGGGCCTGGCGCGCGGAACTGTACAGTCGCGCCTGGAACGGATGACGGCGTCGGGCGCTCTCCGTCCCAACAGCAGCCGCGTGATCCCGTCCGCGTTGGGCAGGGGCGTAGCCGCCGCCGTCAGCGCAGAACTGGACCAGAGCCACCTGAACGAGGCGATCGCCGCCCTGCGTGAGATCCCGGAAGTCCTCGAATGCCACGCCCCCGCCGGAGATACTGACCTCCTGATCCGCGTAGTGGCCGCCAGCCCCGACGATTTGTATCGCGTGTCGGAGGAAATCCGGCTGTGCCCGGGAATCGTCCGGACGTCCACCAGCATGTTCCTCCGCGAAGTGATCCCCTACCGGACCACGGGCCTGCTCCGCGAAGACTGAGCCGGCGATGGGCACCCCTGCCCATCGCCGCCGTCGGAAGCTCCCGCTAGGGTGGAGGCAGACTTGAATCGGGGAGAAAATGGCTGGAAATTTCTACGGCGCCGACGTCGCGCAGCTGCGGCAGCTGGCCAAGGACATGGCAACGGGTGCCACCCGCCTGGGTAACCTCGGGCAGCAGCTGAGCAGCGCCGTCAGCACCAGCCCCTGGAAAGGGAACGACGGCGACCGCTTCCGCAGCGACTGGAGCAGCCACCACCTGCGGGTACTCAAGGCAGCCTCTGCCGGACTGGCCGACGCCTCCAAAGCGCTGCTGCGCAACGCCGACGAACAGGACAAGTCCAGCAACAGCAACGGCGGTGGCGGCGGAAACGGCGGCGGCAACTCCTCGGATCCGGCCGCACAGGAACTGACGGACAAGCTCGAGGGCATGACCCCGGCCGAACGTGCGGACTACCTGGCCAGCGACGAGTTCAAGCAGTGGGCTCTGGAGAACCCGGAGGCCGCCAAGGCAGCAATGGACGCAGCAGCCGATTCCGGCCTGATCGACAAAAAGTCCGAAGAATACGCCGACTTCCTCAGCGACTACTGGAACCAGCAGGCCATGCGGGACATGGGGATCGACCCCTCCACGTGGGACACTTCGCTGGGCACCGAGCACAACTGGGAGACCATCAAGAAGGTCTACGACTTCTACGGCCAGGCCTACTTGGAAAACCCGGACCTGCAGTGGGCGGGTATGGCCAACATGATCGGCCCGTCCTTCGCCGGCGGCTTCCAGGACATGGCGTTGATGCGGGACCTGGCCCAGGACATCGTCAACAACCCCGTATCCAACGTTCCGATTCCCGTCCTGGACCAGCTGGAGCAACTGGCCAACATGACCGATGAGGAGATCGAGTTCTACGAAACCAGCATGCTGGACATGAACAAGGAGATCTTCCTGGACCAGGCCCGGCAGCACGAGGCCTATATGAACGGCGGCATCGAGGAGATCAACAGGCTGCGGGACTCCGGTGCCATCGACCCGGACACGGCCCGCGCCTGGGCCCAGATCGATTCCGGAGATCCTGCGCAGATCCAGGAAGGCAACACCACGCTGCTGTACCGGGAGCAGAACTCGATCATCGCTGACGACTACACCAACATGCGCAACCACCCCGGCGGCGAGGCCGTAACGTACTTGGTCACGCTGGCCGGCGAGCCGTCCATCCCGGGCGCCCGCAGCTACCCGGAGGTGTTCCCGTACACCTACAGCGTGGAGTCCCCCGGCCCGGAGAAGGTCCCGTTCACCAACTGGGACAACCCCACGCAGTTCCGCACCGATTTCACCACCGGCTTCCCGGACGGCAACATCGCAGACGCAGACCAGCGCTGGGCGCTCATCGAGCAGGACACCCTTCCGGCGTACCAGAACCTCCTGGCCAACGATCCGGACCGCGCCGCCCAGATCATCGGCTCCGACTTCAACCAGCGGGTGGATGAGCACAGGCCGTTGAACAACATCGACAACATCACCCGCAGGTTCCTGGACGGCTTCGGCGCTGAGGTGCACCAGTGAGCCGGCTCCGCACCGCCGTCGTAGTGGCTGCCCTGGCAACCGTCCTCGGTACTTCCGCCTGCGCTTCCCCCGGGACCAGCCCCGGAACCAGTCCTGAACCCACTTCCCAAGGGAGTTCCATGAACACCTCCGAATACTCCACCCTGGACGCTGCAGGCGTGGACCTCATCCGGCAGACCCTCCAGGCCAAGCTGGACATGACCTCCGGACGGCTGGTGAAGTCCGACGTCGGGCTGTCCGGTGAGAGCTTCGGGCCGGAAATCAACACCCAGGACACCGGGCTGATCAACCTCACCATCGACGGCCCGGACGGCCAGATCCAGGCGGAAACGGACCGCATCCGGTTCGGCACCACCGCTTCCCGGGACGACTTCAGGGTGGTCACCTTCTTCCTTACCGCAAAGTCTCCGGAGGACTACTTCGCGCTGATCCGCGACGGCGTGGAGCACTACGGAATCGAGGCCGATGACGCCGAACGCTGGATCGCGTCCGCCGAGGCTGATCCCGCGAAGGAGACCTCGTACTCGCTGACGTCCGGGGTGTCCACCGGCCTGGAGGTCAACTACGACCTGAGGTACGACGGCGGCAAGGACACCCAGGTGATCATCGTCAACGTTGCGCCGGTCCAGTAGTTAAACGGGCGGCCCGGCGTTGGCTTTCAGGTTCTTCATCACCAGCGTTGACGTCAGCCGTTCGACGCCGGGCAGCGATGTGAGCTCCGAGTCGTAGAAGCGCTGGTAGGCCGGCAGGTCCTTGGCGATCACCTTGAGCAGGTAATCGGGCGAACCGAACAGCCGCTGGGCCTCCACAATGTGCGGGTTGTCCGCCACCTGTTCCTCGAAGATTTCCATGGTGGGCCGGTCCCCCTGGCGCAGAGTGACAAAGACGATCGCCTCGAATCCGAGCCCCACCGCGGCGGGATCAATGTCCGCCCGGTAACCCCGGATGACGCCGGAGACCTCCAGGTCCCGCAGCCTTCGATGGCATGGCGCAACCGTGAGCCCCACCTTCGCCGCCAGCGCCGTGGCAGTAATACGCCCGTCGTCTTTGAGGTGGCGCAAAATTTCCCTGTCAATGGCATCAATCACGCAAGAATCTTACCGCCCGGTGTCGCTCTGGCAGTAAAAAGGGGAACACTTATGCGGTGAATTTCCCTAGGGTTTTCCTGTACCCGCCGGACAGGAAGATCCTTGTGAACCCGCAGCTGTTTTTCGCCTTCATCGTTGTTGCCGCCGCCTTGGCCTGCACTCCCGGCGTCGACTGGGCGTACTCCATCGCGGCGGGCCTGAAGCAGCGCAGTTTTGTGCCCGCAGTTGCCGGGCTCTGCAGCGGCTACATCCTGCACACCGGCCTCTTGGTGCTGGGCCTGGCCGCCTTGCTGGCGGGCATGCCCGGGGTCCTGGGCTGGCTTACGGTTGCCGGCGCCGGGTACCTGTTGTGGCTGGGGATCGGGACCATCCGCTCCTGGCGCGGTGCCAGCTTCTCGACGTCGGACGCCGGCTCCAGCCTCGACGCTGCCGGCGGGATCCAACGTGGGGCCCAAGATGGGGCCAACAACCAGCTCCGCACCTTCCTGCAGGGCATGGGCACCAGCGGCATCAACCCCAAGGGCCTGCTGTTCTACGTTGCCCTGATTCCGCAGTTTGTCAGTGCCGATGCCGCGTTTCCGGTGCCGGTCCAGTCCGGCCTGCTGGGCTTGACCTTTGTTGCGCTGGCGGCCCTCGTTTACACGGCAGTCGCACTGCTGGCCCGGAACCTGCTGCAACGCCGGCCGGGCACTGCCAGGGTGGTGACCCTGACCAGCGGCATCATTATGGTGACGCTGGGATTGGTGCTGCTGTCCGAACAACTGGTGCCGCTGATCGTCGTCGCCTGACTCCAGCTAGTCGCCGCGTGACATGTCCGCGTCGGACGGGTCAGGGACGAACCCGGCCGCGACGTAGGTCGCCAAGGCGCCGCTGTTGGCTCCTTCGGCGGCCACCAGGGCACTGGAGGAACCCATCTCCCGAAGCGCCGCGGCTCCCGCACGGGTAATCTCCACCCCGTACCCGCGCCCGCGGTAGTCCGGGTGCACGCCCATGGGCTCGATAAGGCCCGGACGCCCCGGCCCGGCAGACCATACAGTTGTCACCGCAACCGGCTTGCCGTTCTCATCGAAGGCAGCGAGGCTACGCGATGCCCCTGCTAAGGGACCGGAGGCCATCGCCAGCCATCGTTGGACGAACGTCTGCCTGACGCCATCTTCGAGTGGAGTGCCCCGGAACGCAGACCAGTGCACCCCGACCCACTCTCCGGCCCGGTCCTCACCGATCGTCTCGATCCGGGTACTCGTCGGTTGGACAGGTGCGGAGAGATCCAAGCGCAGTGGAACCCATGGTTCGTCCTCCTGCCAGCCTCGCTGTCCCAGCGTTCGAGTCAGGGCATCAGCGCCTCGCGCTTCCACCGTGGCCTGTCCGGGGGCGAACACGCCGCCGTCGGGGTGTTCAATCGAGTCTGCGATCGCCGTTGCAAGGCCGGCGTCTTTCCGTCGCATCGGGTCGATCGCCAGACGGAGGAGCTGCGGGCCATCGAGCAGGCCAATGGCGGACGGCGTCCCGCCGTCCAACCAGATCCGTATCGATGACGCCGTCTCCTCGGCGCCGCACCGCGAATACCAGCCAAGGTCACCTGGATGCAGATGGACGGGGCCACCATCCGCCTGCCATTGCGCAAGCGCCTCTCCGACCTCCGCCAGCCGCGAGGCATCGGGCGTTGTCACTTCGACCACAGCTGCCCCCTAGATGCGATCCTCCATAAACCACTCAGTGAACTCCGCGGCCCGGCCATCCTCGGACATTCGGATGATCCAGAGGTTGTTGTAGCTGGGCCGGTCCCCCAGATAGTCGGTGTAGCCCTGGACGAAGGCCCGATCACCGTCGGTGCCCAGCAGTGTCCAGTCAAAGGTCCAGTCACCCGGCTCATCCCGGGCCTCCAGCCACCCTTCAACGATCTGCTCGCGCCCCCGCCACGGGTCAGGATCATGCGGCCGCGTGGCATACACCGCGTCCTCGGTAAAAAGGGCTTCGATATCTTCCGGCTGGTTCGTTGTCCAGGCGGCGATGTACTTCTGCATCCACGCCGTGATTGCGTCACTCATTTCTCCGTTGTACCCCGGAGGCGCCAGAGCCACAAGGGCCTACTCGCCGTGCAGCTTCTTCCAGTCCTGCTCCCACAGGCGCCGCTCCTCGACGTCCTTGCGGATAATCTCAATCTCGGATTCCGGCGTCTTGCCCCGCAGCCAGTCGCGGGGATTGAGGGTCTTGCGACCGTTGTCCAGGAGCAACAGTGCGCGGTCGGAGAGTGCGTCGTTGCGGAGCATAATGTGGGTTTTACGACGGCGGAGCACCTCGCTGAGTGCGCGGTCCGCCTTGGTCTTGGCGCCCAGCCGGCGCAGCGCCCGGGCCCTGAGCAGCAGCAAGGCAGCGGCCAGGTCATCCGAATTCAGCAGGTCTTCGGTCCAGATCACCACTTCTTTGTCCCGGCCCAGCGAAAACGCCAACGCGCAGCGGGCCAACGCCGCCGGCAACGACGGCGGCAGCCCGGCCAGTGTGCCGAGCGCGGCCTCCAGTTCCCCGGTTTCCCGCTGCGCATGCGAGAGCGCCAGGAACACCGACTCCTGGCTGAACAGCACCGGCACCTCGATGCGGTCGGCAACCTCCACCCGGGTGACCACGCGCGAAAGGTAGGCGAAGGCGTATTGGTTCGCTTCGTCGTCGTTCCTGGTGGCCAATCCGCGCTGGAGGAGTTCGACGGCGTAGGGGTACCTGCCATGCTGGTACGCCAGCAGGCCCGCCATGACGTAGCAAAGTCCGGCCCAGCCGGGATAGGCGCGGGCGATCATGAGGAGCGTTCCGGGTTCCCGGCTGCTGAAGATGGCGTCGTGGACGGCCTTGGCTGCCTTGCCTGGCCTGAGTTTCAACCGTGGAATGACGCCGTCCACCGCCATCAGGGCGTGGTCGCGGCCACCAAGCACACCCTGGACCAGTCCGCCCAGGCTTCCGGCCAGTTCAGTGACCGGAGTGCGGAAACGGACCTGGCCGAAGGGCGTGAAGTCGCGCGTGTCCCTATAGATTGGCGCTGCAGAATCCCCCGGGGTCATGCCTCCATGCTACGTCGCTGCGACGATCCACAGGCCAATCACCCAGGTGCTGGCCGCGAGGCAGGCCAGGCCGAACTCCACCAGGATTCCCAGCCCGGTTGCCTTCAGGGCAGCCCAACTGGTGGTGGTGGCGGTGCGGAAATCCCGGGTGCGGGACAGCTCGCTAAGGAGCAGGCCAGCTGCGAAACCAACGAACAGCCCCACCACCGGGATGACGAACATTCCCACGACGCCGGCTACCAAGCCGATCACCACGCTGCGTCCCGGGATGGCGTGCTGCTTCATCTTCCGGCCGGTCAAGATGGCGCTGGCAGCCATGCCCACGGCCACAAACACCACGCCGATCGCGAAGACAACCCAGCCCACGGTGCCGGCGCCACCCCAAATGGCCCAGGCCAGCAGGCTCGCGCCGATCAGGATGCTGCCCGGCAGCACCGGGATGATCGTCCCGGCCACACCTACCAGGATGGCGAGGCCGCAAAGGATGGTCACAACGGTTTCCTGGGTCATGGTCCCAGTCTAGGTTGGCGGCGGGTGCCGCCGTCGTACCTCTAAGACCTATTCGACGACGGCTGCCGCCACCGCTGCCGTAACAGCCGGAGCAACCCGCGGGTCCAGCGGGCTGGGGACGATGTAGTCGGCGGAGAGGTCAGCCTCGGCCAGTTCTGCGATGGCCCGGGCTGCCGCCATCTTCATGGCCGGGGTGATGCGGCGGGCACCGGCGTCCAAAGCGCCGCGGAAGATGCCCGGGAACGCCAGGACGTTGTTGATCTGGTTCGGGAAGTCGCTGCGGCCGGTTGCCACTACCGCGGCGTACTTGAGGGCTACCTCGGGCAGGACTTCCGGGTCCGGGTTGGACAGCGCGAACACGATGGAATTCTCGTTCATCAGCGCCAGGTGCTCTTCCGCCAGCTTCGAGGAGGAGACGCCGACGAAGACGTCGGCGCCGGCAAGGGCTTCGGCAGGCCCGCCGGATACACCCCGCGGGTTGCTGCGGCCGGCGATGTCCGCCTTCTTGCTGGTGCTGTCCCTCGACAGGTCCTCTCGGGTGCTGTTGATGACGCCGCGGGAATCCAGCAGGACGACGTCGCCAATGCCGGCCGCCAGCAGGATCTCGGCGACGGCGATGCCCGCGGCTCCGGCGCCGGAGACAACAACCTTCAGGCCGGCAAGCTCACGGCCGGTGACCTTCGCGGCGTTGGTGAGTGCGGCCAGGACCACGACGGCCGTGCCGTGCTGGTCGTCGTGCATCACTGGGCAGTCGAGGGCCTCGATGAGCCGGTCCTCCAGCTCGAAGCAGCGCGGGGCCGAGATGTCCTCAAGGTTGACCGCACCGAAGCTGGGGCGCAGGCGGACCAGTGTCTCGATGATCTCGTCGACGTCGGTGGTGTTGATGACCAGCGGGATGGAATCGAGCTCGCCGAAGGTCTTGAACAGGGCCGACTTTCCCTCCATGACGGGCAGCGATGCGCTGGCACCGATGTTGCCCAGTCCCAGGACGGCGGTTCCGTCACTGACCACAACCACCAGGCGCTGGGCCCAGGTGTGCGTCTTTGCGAGCTCCGGATTGGCGGCGATGGCACGGCTGACCTCTGCCACGCCGGGTGTATAGGCAATGGAGAGGTCACGCTTGTTGGACAGCGGAACGGTGCTGGTAACGGAGAGCTTTCCACCCAGGTGGGCCTCGAAGATTTCCTGTTCCGTCAGTGCTGCGACGGCGGATTGATCCTGCTGGTCAATGGTCTGAATGGACACGTCGTTGTCTCCTTGGGGCTGGCCACATGGCGCAGGGTGTGTAGTTGCGTCGGAGCAGGAAGCTCCGGCGGTTGCTGCCATGCTAGACAACTGGGACCGGCGGACTGGACCAGTTAAGCGCCATTCCCGTCTATTTGTGATTCAGATCACGCATATAAGCTGTTTTATTCGCTGGTGGTCTAGACCTGTTACGGCTCTTTAACGGCAACGCCGCGTGCCTGGGAGGCTAGGCGACCGACTTGATCTTCACCACGAACACGGCACCCAACAGACCAATCACTGCCGCCGTCGTAAAGAGCGTGACGTAACCGCCCAGGAAGGTGATGGACAGGAACGCCAGCATTGGAGCGAAAACCTGCGGCAGTGAGTTGGCCACGTTGATCACGCCCATGTCCTTGCCGCGGCTGATGGCGTGCGGGAGGACCTGGGTGAGCAGCGCGAAGTCGACGGCGAGGTAGGCGCCGAACCCGATGCCCAGCACGGCCGCGCCCACCAGTGCCCCCGTCCAGACCGGGAAGAACGCCATGATCAGGCCGGCGCAGGCGATCGTGGCAGAGGAACCGATCACGAACGGTTTGCGCTTGCCGGTGCGGTCGCTCCAGGGGCCGGCCAGCACCGCCGTCACCATCACCATCACTGCGTAAATCCCGGTCAGGATGAGGACGCCCAGCGCCGGATCGTCGTGTTTGATCACGTCACGCAGGAAGAACAGCAGGTACACAATGGTCATCTGGTTTCCCACGTTGACCAGGAAGCGGGTCAGCCAGGCCCAGGCGAAATCGGGGTAGCGCACCGGGCTGATCCAGAATCCGCGGGCGAACGTGGCCAGGTGGAACGGCTCGCGGGCTTCCCGGGGCAGCGGCGGATCGTTCCGGTGGAACAGGTACGGCAGCACGGAAAACAAGAGAGCGCCGGCACACAGCCAGTACCCCACCATGTAGTTCCCGCTGACCACGGCGCCGAACACGGCTCCCAGCAGGATTCCCGCCGTTTGCCCCATGGCGGCGAGTCCGCCCACACCGCCGCGCTGGAGAACCGGAACGCGGTCCGGGACGGCTGCGGTGATGGAGGCATAGGCTGCGTTCGCACCCAGCTGCACCAGGCACCAGAACAGCACCATCAGGGCCACGGCGCCGGCCCCGGACATCGCCAGGAGGGCGGCCGTTGCCAGCACGGCCCCGGCCAGGACCCAGGGCGCGCGGCGGCCGAAGCCGGATACGGTTCGGTCCGAGAGGGCACCGAACAAGGGATTGGCCACCAGCGAGACGGCCGCGCCGCAGCCGGTCACCAAGGAAAGAATGGCTTCCTTGTTGGCCGGATCGATGCCGATGGCCTGCTGGCCGATGAACACGTTGATGGGCCCGAAAAAGGCTGCGTTGATGCCCACGTTGACCAGCACCAAGCCGGTGATCCAGCGGGGCGTGACCTTGACGGTGGGTTCATCCAGAACAGAGGGGCCTCCCGACGGCACAGCGCCGGGGTCTTGCGCCGAAGCGGGCGAATCGGACAGGCTCACTACTGGCTCCCCAGAACGGTTTCGGATGTGCAAACAGACTATCGTGGGGCATCTCGGCACCACCCATTTTCATCCGGTTTCAACAACAGGAGTTTCCATGGCTGAACCCAATATCGCCCCGCTTCCGCAGGACGTCAACACCGCGGATCTTTACGACGAACGCGGCGAGGAACTGGACTCGGTCTCCCTGCAATTCCAGGACCTCGGCGGCCGGACGCACTTCAGCGGACCCGTCCGCACCATCCGCTGCCTGGAGGACAACGCCCTGGTGAAATCGACCCTGGCCACGCCTGGCGACGGCGCGGTCCTGGTGGTGGACGGCGGCGGATCGCTGCGCACGGCCCTCATGGGGGACCTGATCGCGGCGAGTGCCGTGGCCAACGGTTGGGCCGGCGTCGTTATTAACGGCGCGATCCGGGACCGCGAGGCGATCGCCGGACTGGATCTGGGCGTCAAGGCGCTGGGCAGCAACCCGCGCAAGAGCAGCAAGGCAGGCGCCGGAGAAATGGATGTTGAACTGGACCTGGACGGCGTCCGCATCCGTCCCGGTGCCATGATCTGGTGCGATCCGGACGGAATCCTGGTGGAGCGCTGAGCAGGCAGCCGCGGAAGGTCCCGAAAATGTACAGTTCGTCTCATTTCCGGGCTTTTGACTTAAGCCGCCCCGCGGTTGGTGTAAGACTGGGGACGCCCTGACGGGCCCCCATCTGGCTTACACCGAGGAGCGTTATGACCACCGCCGCAGGGCAACTTTCCACCAAGATCCCGAAGCGGGTAATCTGGCTGGCTCTTGCAGGGGCGGTCGGCGGGTTCCTCTTCGGCTTCGATTCCTCGGTGGTCAACGGCGCCGTCGACGCAATCCGGGATGAGTTTGCGCTGTCCGAGGCGGTGACCGGATTCGCCGTGGCGGTGGCCCTGCTCGGTTGCGCCGCCGGTGCCTACCTGGCAGGCAAGGTGGCGGACCGCTACGGCCGGATCCCCGCCATGAAGCTCGGGGCTTTTCTCTTCCTGGTCAGTGCGATCGGCACCGGCTTCGCCTTCGGCGTCTGGGACCTGATCTTCTGGCGCCTGGTGGGCGGACTCGGCATCGGCCTGGCATCCGTGATCGCACCGGCGTACATTTCGGAGATCTCGCCCCGGCAGGTCCGCGGCCGGCTGGCGTCCCTGCAGCAGCTCGCCATCACCACCGGTATTTTCGCCGCGCTGCTGTCGGATGCCCTGTTTGCCAACGGAGCTTCCGGCGCTGACCAGCCGTTCTGGCTGGGCATTGAGGCATGGCGGTGGATGTTCCTCGCAGCCGCCGTTCCCGCCGTCGTCTATGGGTGGATTGCCTTCACCTTGCCGGAATCGCCCCGCTTCCTGGTGTTCCAAGGCAAGGAGGATGAGGCGCGGAAGGTGTTCGACTCAATCGCTCCCGCCGAGGATACCGACCGCCATATCCGGGAAATCCGCGACGCCATCGAGATGGACAAGATCGCCGGCAAGGAAGGTTCGCTGCGCGGCAAGACCTTTGGCCTGCAGGGCGTCGTCTGGATCGGCATCACGCTGTCCGTGCTCCAGCAGTTCGTCGGCATCAACGTGATTTTCTACTACTCCACCACGCTGTGGAAGGCCGTTGGTTTCCAGGAAAGCGACTCCCTCACCATCTCCGTCGCCACGTCCGTCACCAACATCCTGGTAACCCTGGTGGCCATCGCCCTGGTGGATCGGATCGGCCGGCGCCCCATCCTGCTGACCGGCTCGATCGGCATGGCCGTGTCCCTCGGCGTGATGGCTGTGGCATTTTCCCAGGCCGTTGGCTCGGGGTCCGACATCTCGCTGCCAGGCGCCTGGGCTCCCGTGGCCCTGGTGGCCGCCAACGTGTTTGTCATCAGCTTCGGCGCCTCATGGGGCCCGCTGGTGTGGGTGCTGCTGGGCGAGATCTTCCCCTCCCGGATCCGTGCCCGGGCGCTGGGCCTGGCCGCGGCCGCGCAGTGGATCGCCAACTTCGCCATCACCCTGAGCTTCCCCGTGATGGCTGCGGCGTCACTGCCGCTCACCTACGCCATGTACGCGCTGTTTGCGGCGGCGTCGTTCTTCTTCGTGATGTTCAAGGTCCCGGAGACCAACGGAATGTCCCTGGAGCAGGCGGAAACACTGTTTGTACCGAAGGGTGCGGCCAAGCGCTAAACCGGGTTCAGAGGCGCAGCTTCATGCCCTCGTGGCTGGCGACGAAGCCCAACCGTTCGTAGAACCGGTGTGCGTCCTGGCGGGATTTGTCCGTGGTCAGCTGGATCAGGCGGCAACCACGACGCCGGGACTCATCGATAGCCCACCGCACCATTTCCTGGCCCACACCTTGGCCGCGGAGGCTGTCCGAGACGCGCACCGCCTCGATCTGGGAACGCAGGCTGCCTTTTCGGGACAGGCCCGGGAGGAAACTGAGCTGGAACGTCGCCACCAGGGTGGGATGCGCGCCGTCGGCCGGGTGCAGCTCCCCTACCACCAGCAAATGCCCCGGGTCCGCGTCGATTGCCGCGAAAGCCGCTTCGTAGGGCGCCATGTCCGTCAGGTCCTCGCGTGCCGCAGCCAGCGGGTCTTCCGCCACCAGCCGCACAATTCCTGCCACATCACCGAGGGTTGCCCTCCGGAATCGGACGGTGCCGCTATCGACGTCGAGCGTCAGGAAGGTACGGGAATCAGCAGCGGTGGCGTCGGTGTTCATGACCCAAGCAAATCACGACGCCGCCACTCAAGCGGTGCGGTCACCCGTGTTTAGACGCTGGTGGCGTCTTCTACTTCGCCAACAAGCTCCTCAATGATGTCTTCGAGGAACAGCACACCGGTAGTGGTGCCCTCCGCATCGAAAACCCGGGCCACGTGGGAGCCGCTGCGGCGCATCGTGGCCAACGCATCCTCGAGGTCGCTTCCGCTGAAGGCAGAGGCAAGGCGGCGGATCCTTTTGGTCGGTACCGGCGTTGTGAACTTCTCACCGGATGTCAGGTCCATAACATCCTTGAGGTGCAGGTAGCCGGAAGGGTCGCCATCGCCGTCGGTAAGGATGTAACGGGAAAAGCCATGCTCGGCCACGGCGCGCTGGATGTCTGACGGGGTGGCAGATGCCGGGAGCAGCACCATCTCGCCGATAGGCACTTCAACGTCCGCTACTTTCTTTGCCGTGAATTCAAATGCGGCCGTGAGCGTGCCGGTGGTATCGCTGAGCATGCCATCGCGGGTGGACTGCTGCACAATGTTGGCAACTTCGTCCAGGGTGTAGGCGCTGGTGGCTTCGTCCTTGGGCTCGACCTTAAACAGCCGGAGGATGGAATTGGCAATCCCGTTTAGCGTCCAAATGACCGGCTTGACCACCTTGGAAACCATCACCAGGGGCGGCGCCAGAATCAGGGCGGCCCGTGTGGGAACGGAGAAGGAGATGTTTTTCGGGACCATTTCACCCAGGACGACGTGCAGGAAGGTCACCAGCAGCAGCGCCGTCACGAACGCAATAACCCCGATCGCTTCCGTGGAGAGCGAGGTCAGCCCCAGTGGGATCTCCAGCAGATGGTGGATTGCGGGCTCGGAAACGTTCAGGATCACCAAAGAGCACACCGTGATGCCCAACTGGCTTGTGGCCAGCATCAGCGTTGCGTGTTCCATGGCCCACAAGGTGGTTTTCGCCGCCTTGCTGCCCGCCTCCGCCTTGGGTTCAATCTGGGACCGGCGCGCGGAGATGACCGCAAATTCAGCCCCCACGAAGAAGGCGTTGACTACCAGCAGAACCACCAGCCAGATGATGCCGGGAAGGTATTCACTCATGGGTCAGCTCCTGCGTGAGGTTGTCGACAATCCGGTCGTGGGAGCTCTTGGGAGCTTCCTCGCTCTCATCCGGCGTGAAGCGCAACCGCTCCACGTGGGTACCTACGACGCGTTCTACGCGCAGGCTGCCCCCACCAACAGCCACTTCGTCCCCAAGCTCAGGGATCCGGTCCAGTTGGTCGGTAACAAAACCGGCAAGGGTGTCGTATTCCTCTCCGTCCGGAACTACGACGCCGGTCCGGTCCAGCAATTCGTCCGGCCGCAGGGAAGCGTCGAAAGTGATGGAACGGCCGGTCCTGACCACACCCACACGTGCCCTGTCGTGTTCGTCTTCGAGTTCGCCGACGATTTCTTCCACGAGGTCTTCGAGGGTGACGATGCCTGCGGTTCCGCCGTGTTCGTCAGAGACGATGGCCACTTGCAGGCCCTGCTTGCGCAGGAGGGGAAGCAGGGTGTCAACGCCCATGGACTCAGGAACGCGGAGCGGATCAATCATAAGGGCGGCTGCTGTTGTCGCGCCGCGCTGGTCAAGAGTTACCGCGAAGGCCTGTTTGACGTGCACTACACCCAGAACGTTGTCCCGGTCTTCGCCAATTACGGGGAAACGGGAATAGCCGGTGGCCGCAGCGAGGTTCAGGATGTCATCCGCGGTCTCGTCGATGTTCACCGCGGCCATCCGGACCCGCGGCGTCATGACATCTGCTGCCGAGTGTTCCGAGAAGCGCAGGGTTCGGTGCAGCAGGACCGCATGGTCCAGATCCAGCGAACCTTCCAACGCTGAGCGCCGGACCAAGGAACTAAGCTCCTCGGCACTGCGGGCTCCGGAAAGCTCTTCCTTGGGTTCAATGCCGAAAGATCGGATGATTTTGTTTGCCGTGTTGTTGAACAGCAGGATTACCGGTTTGAACACGGTGGTGAACACCGTCTGGAACGGGACCACCACCCGCGCTGTCGCCAGCGGCAAAGCCAAGGCAAAGTTCTTGGGCACAAGCTCACCGATCACCATGGAGAAAACGGTGGCAAGGAAGATACCAACCACCGCGCCGATTCCGGGGACAACGGCTTCCGGCAGTCCCGTGGAGAGCAGAGGGCCCCGGAGCATGCTGCTGATGGCCGGTTCAAACGTGTAGCCCGTCAGCAGCGTGGTCAACGTAATGCCGAGCTGCGCGCTGGAGAGATGCGTTGAGGTGATTTTGAGCGCCTTGATAGTGGGCGCGAGGTGCTTCTCGCCGCGGCTTTGCCGGGCCTCAAGTTCGCTTCGGTCCAGATTGACCAGCGCAAACTCGGAAGCTACAAAGAATCCGGTACCGACCGTGAGAACGAGGCCGATACCCAGCATGATCCATTCATACATTCGGGCGCCCCTCTCCCGTGATAACCGGAGAACCGGTCAGAAAGTCGAGGGGCCTGGGCATATGTGAAGGAGGGTCATCCATAGTGCAATCCATGCTATCGGAGTGAGGAGCGCCTTCAGATGATGTTCGCCACTTTTCAGCCTCAGGCGAAGTACACGCCGATCCGGTTGCCGTCGATCTCCTCGATGCGGATGTTGATGTCGTAGACGTCGTGGAGCATGGCCTGCTGCATGATCCGGGCCGGGCTGCCCTGGTGCACCAGCCGGCCGTTTTTCATGGCCAGGATGGTGTCCGAGTAGCAGGACGCGAAGTTGATGTCGTGGACCACCAGGACGATGGTTTTGCCGAGGTCGTCCGCGAGCCGGCGGAGCAGCCGCATCATCTCCACGGAGTGCTTCATGTCCAGGTTGTTGAGCGGCTCGTCCAGGAGGAGGTACTCGGTGTCCTGGGCCAGCACCATGGCAATGTAGGCGCGCTGCCGCTGGCCGCCGGAGAGTTCGTCCACGAACTTGTCCGCCATGGACGTCAGGTCCAGGTGGCCGATTGCCTCTTCCACCGCTGCGAGGTCCTCCACGGTGGGCCGGCCGCCGGAGTGCGGGAAGCGGCCGAACGCCACCAGGTCCCGGACGGTGAGCCGCATGGTGAGGTGGTTTTCCTGCCGCAGGATGGCCATGGTACGGGCCAGTTCGCGGCTGGGGGTGGCGGCAACGTCCAGCCCGGCCACGGTCACGGTGCCTGATTCGAGCGGCTGGAGGCGGCTGATCAGCGAGAGCAGCGTCGATTTCCCGGCGCCGTTGGGCCCGATGATCGAGGTGATCCCGCCCCGGGGAATCTCGCAGCTGACGTCGTCCAGGACCTTCTGGCCGCCGTAGCTCTTGGAGACGTTCCGGACGTCGATCATTTCAGCGAGCCTTTCAGCAGGAGGTAGAGGAACAGGATTCCGCCGGCGAATTCAATGACCACGCTCAGCGCGCTGGCGAACCCGAAGACGCGTTCCAGGATCAGCTGGCCGCCCACCAGCGCCACGGTGCCCAGCAGCACCACAATCGGCAGCAGCCAGGCGTGGCTGAACTGCCGGCAGAGCTGGTAGCCAAGGCTCACCACCAGCAGTCCGAAGAAGGTCACCGGGCCCACCAGGGCGGTGGACACGGCCACCAGCAGCGAGCAGCCCAGCAGGCTCCACATCACCACGCGCCGGTGGTCCACGCCCACGTTGATGGCCACTTCCCGGCCCAGCGCCAGCACGTCCAGGGTGTGCCGGCCGCGCCACACAAACACGCCAACGACGCCGATGATCACCCCGGAAACAGCCAGCAGCGACGGTTCGACGTTGTTGAAGCTGGCAAAAAACAGGTCCTGCAGGATCAGGAATTCGCTGGGCGCCATCAGCCGCTGCAGCAGCGATGATGCGCCGCGGAACAGACTGCCCAGGATGATGCCCACCAGGAGCAGCAGGTGGATGGAACGGGTGGCGCCGGTGAACATCCAGCGATAGAGGACGGCACTGAACGCCACCATCAGCACCACTTCGATGCCGAATTGCACGGTGGGCGGGGCGGCCACCACCGCGGCCGCGCCGAGGAAAAACGCCATCCCGGTCTGCACCAGGATGTACAGGGCGTCGAATCCCATGATGGACGGCGTCAGGATGCGGTTGGCAGTCACCGTCTGGAACACCAGGGTCGAGACACCCACCGCCACAGCCACGGCCACCATGGACGCCATCTTCAGCGCCCGCCGTGGCAGCACGTAGCCTACGTTTCCCTTCAGCTCGCTGAACAGGAAGAAACAGATGGCGACGACGGCGGCACCCAACAAAATGCCGAACACCACCTTGGGCGGGGCATTCCGGAGTGAATGGCGCAGCCGCGCCGCAACCGAGCCGCCGGGGGCATCCGGACCGGCGGCAGCACCGCCGTCGTGCGTTCCTGTTGTGAGGGTGATGGGTTCAGGCATTGCGTTTCCTCAGCAACAGGGCCAGGAACAGGATGGCCCCCACGACGGACATCACCATGCCCACCGGAACCTCGTAGGGGTAGCGGATGGTGCGGCCGATGATGTCGCAGATGAGGACAAATCCGGCGCCGAACAGGGCGGTCCAGGGCACGGCGCGGCGGAGGTTGTCGCCCACCATCAGGGACACGATGTTGGGCACCACCAGGCCCAGGAAGGGCACGGCGCCCACGGTGGTGACCACGACGGCGGAGATCAGCGAGACGATCACCAGTCCCAGCCGCATGGTCTTTGCATAGTTCAGGCCCAGGTTGGTGGTGAAGTCCTGGCCCATTCCGGCGACGGTGAAGCGGTCCGCAGCCAGCATGCCCAGGACCATCAGGATGGCCACGATCCACAGCAGCTCGTAACGGCCGCGGAGGACTCCGGAGAAATCCCCCACCATCCAGTTGCTCAGGGTCTGCAGCAGGTCGTAACGGTAGGCGAAGAAGGTGGTGACGGCACCGATGATGCCGCCCAGCATGATCCCCACCAACGGAACCAGGAGGGTGTTGCGCGCGGGGAGGCGGCGCAGGATGGCCAGGAACAGCGCGGTACCCACGACGGCGAACGCGCTGGCCACTGCCATCCGCACCAGCAGCGGGGATGCCGGGGCGATGACGGTGACCACCAGGATGCCGAGCGTCGCCGATTCGAGGGTACCCACTGTGGAGGGCTCGACGAAGCGGTTGCGGGCCATCAGCTGCATGATGAGGCCTGCGACGGCCACGGACATACCGGCGAGCACCACGGCCAGGGTCCGGGGCAACCGGGAGATCCAGAATGTTTCAGTGGTGGCCGGGTCGCCGGCCAGGAGTGCCGGCAGTGATACGTCGCTGACGCCGACGAACATGCTGCCGGCGGCGAGTGCCAGGACAACGGCGGCAGCCGCAGCCAGGCCCGCGGGTACGCGGGTCCGGCTGCGGCTGATGGGCGCTGTGGTGCGCACTGCCGTGCCAGTCATTGCTGTGGAGCCGTCCTGGAGGTGTTAGGCGAGTGAACCGGCTACGGCGTCTGCCATGGCCTGGACGTTGTTCAGGCCATATCCCACGAGGTACCAGCTGGCGGGGTCAAGGGCGATGACCTTGTTGTTCTTGGCGGCGCTGGTTGCCTTCACCAGCTCGTTGTCGAGGGTGGGATCGGCAGCGGCGGCCTCTGACCCGATCGCGGTGTCGCGGTTGATGACGTAGAGGATGTCCGGGTTGATGTCCTTGATGTATTCGAAGGACACTGCCTCGCCGTGGGTGCCCTTGTTCTTTACGTCGGCAGCCGGGGTGACGCCCAGGACGTCGTGGATGATGCCGAACCGGGAGCCGGCTCCGTAGGCAGTCACTTCGCCGCCGGAGGTGAGGACGATCAGGCCTTTGCCGGCGTCCTTCGCCTTGGCCTTGGTGTCGCCGATGGTGACGTTCAGGGCGGCGAGCTTCTCTTCAACGTCGGATTCCTTGTTGAAGATCTTGCCCAGCGTCCCAGCCTGTTCCGCGAAGCTCTCCATCGGTTTGGCTTCGTCGATGGAGAGGTCGATCGTCGGGGCGATCTTGCTTAGTTCCTCGTAGGCTCCGGCTGTGCGGCCGGAGATGATGATCAGGTCCGGTGCGCCGGCGCTGACTGCTTCGAAGTCAGGCTCCTTGAGCGAGCCGATCTTGGCGTAGCTGTCCGCCGAGTACTTTTCCAACGACTTCGGGTAGGCGGCTTCCGGCACTCCGGCCGGCTCAACGCCCAGAGCATCCATGGTGTCCAACACGCCGAGGTCAAAGGTGAAGACCTTCTCCGGGGCCACCGGTACGTTCTCGGTGGTGCCCGAGGCGTGCTCCACCGTGATGGTGGTTGCCTTGCTCGCATCAGGCGTGGCTTCCGCGCCGCCGCCGCACGCCGTCACCGTCAACAGCGCGGCGCCTGCCGCAAAAGCCCCAAGGTATGTCGAAAAACGCTTCTTCACGTGTATCTCCCCACAAAGTATTTAAGTCACAGATTTGTCGCCTAATTCGCTTATGACCCTATAAGTAAGGCCAGGCTAAGTTCAAACCCATGACGTTCCCGGGCGGCTATTCGTGAGGGACATCACTTCCTCGATTGGAATGACAAGATTTGTCAAAATACGTGACATGGATCATAAGTATGAGTACAGTCTCGGTTAGGCCGCACAACGTAGGGGACTGCCCGGATTTCGTTGACTCTCGGGGTTGAGTGTCGTTAGGCGGCTGGCGGCGTTTCCGGTGGTACGTCTTCTCGATCCAGGTCACGATGGCCAGGCGAAGATCGGCCCTGGTGGACCATCGCTGGCGATCCAGAACGTTCTTCGCAGGAGTGAGAAGAACGACTTCATGGCGGCATTATCGGCACACGCGCCGACCCGTTCCCTCGATCCTTTCAACCCGTTGCCTGACAGCGTCCGCACGAAGGTGTTGGAGCGGAATTGGCCGAATTCAACCGGTCGCTGTGCACCACGGTTCCTGCCGGCTCCCTGAGTGCTATCGCGTTATTGGGTGCCGAGACGGCCAGTGACGCTTTCCTCCGGGAATCGATGAAGTAGCCCACGATCCGGTTGGAGTAGCCGTCTTTGATGGCGCACAGCTAAAGCTTGCCCTCATCGGTCCGGTGTTCGGTGATGTCGGTCAGCCACAGCTGATCAGGCGCCGTCGCCGTGAAGTCCCGGTGGACGTCGGTGGCGACGTTGATCATGTGCGCATCGGAGAAGTCACGCTCTGTGACCGGCGCCTCCTTCCGCGCGTAGAAGGCCTGTTTTGAAAAACCCAGCACCCTGCAGGCCACGCGACGGGGATCCCGTCCGCGGCAAGGTCAAGGACCATGGTCATGTGTTCCACAAACGACCGTATTTGAGGTGGACGGAGATGTTTGTGCGGTGGGCATGCATGGACATTGGTTAGGTGCGGGATGGTCAGTCCTGCAGTATCAGGCCCGACCGATTTTTGCGCTGCATTTTCCCAGTGGGACGATGCTGTTTGGTGTCCATGCGGCGTGGTACAGGGCGCCTTGTTTCTTGAGTTTCCTATCGACTCTTGCTTACCTGCATGCTTATGTTGGGCTGCGGCAGGAGCGGTGGCGTCCGCCTTGCCGCAGCCAGCTTTATTTGTCAGACCGAAACGAGTTCCTTTTCCGTAGCGGGTGCAACCGGTCCGTACCCGTCGATGGGATGCAGCTCGGTGCGTGGAGGTTTGATCTTGTCGATAATCATGAGCAACCCCAGGGAGGCTGCGCCCCAGATGCCGAAGGTGAGTAGGTGGCCGGGAACGGTGTCGGCGCCAAAGTACAGCACGGAGCGGATGGATTCGACGGCGGCGGGCATGGGGAGGATGCCGTGTAGGACGCGGAAGATGTCCGGTGCCATGTAAATGGACAGCGCTCCTCCGGAGGACGGCATTCCGGCCATAACGAGGATGCCCACCACGGGGATGATGGAGAACATGCCCATAAGCCGCTCCAGCACGGCGCTGAACATGGCAACACAGAAGATGGCCACGGCGCCAATCCCGAAGATTGGCCAGAAATGATCGTCCATACTGCCGGTGATGGGGCCGGCGATCAAATAAAGCACCGCGGACATGAAGGCGGCATAAACCCCCACGACAGGCAGGAGCCTGGGCAACGGTCGGGACTGGGGGGCGGCGTTCGCGCCCACAATGATGATCATGAAGCCTGCCAGCATCCACCCCATGGCCAGGTACATGCCCACGGAGCCGGAGGTGTCGTTGGACTTTAAAGGTGCCAGCTCCTCGGTGACCAGTGGCATCTGCTGACCGGCGGCGACTTGCTCAAAGACGCGTGTGACCACTTGCTTGGCGCTGGAGCTGCCCGCCTGGTTTGTGATCATGGTTGCCGAGGGATTCTCTGCCGAGGGGAGCACATAGGCCGCTGTAATGTCCCGATCGGCTACCTGGTCCCGGGCCTCGGAAGTGGAGTCGACAGGGCGCAGATCGAACAGCCCTGGCATGTTCGTTTCGAGCCCGTCGGCGGCTTGCTGGGCCTGGGCCACGGTGGTTCCTACGATGGCCACGGGCATGTCCCGTGGGGCAGGGGAGGACATGGCGCCGAGCATGACTGAAATCATCATGGTTACCATGGCCAGCGGGAGCAGCAACAGCGCTCCGTAGCGCATGCGCCGGGACTTCGGGCGCGGCCCGCCGTGGAGGGAAGCAATGGTGGGTTTAGGACCCGTCGACTGCGGTTTGCGACGTCGTCGTCGGGCATCCACCAGCAACGTCGACAGCAGCGCCGCGACCCCACCGATGACTAACACCAGCAAATGTGCTGCGGTGCCCTCGCCCTCGAAGTACAGCACCGAGCGTAGCGCCTCACCAATGGCGGGGGTGGGCAGGATCGAGTGCAAGAAGGTGAAGAATCCGGGCATGGTGTACACGGACATGGACATGTTGGAAGCGGGCATGCCCAAAACGTTAAGGAAGAGCATGGCGGCGAGGGTGGCCATGGGGCCCAAGAATCGGGTCAGGAGCAGTTGCACAGAACCAATGGCAAACACGCCCAGCCAGGCGATGCCCAGCACGGCCGCCGTATGGCCCTCCACCACGCCCAGAATGGGGCCGGTGACAGTCCACACCAAACTGGCAACTAGTGCAGCCCATCCGGCCAAAAGCGGAATAGCGCGTTTGAACCTCAGCAGTTCGGGGGAGTTGGAGACCACCATGCTGAACGGCAGGTAGCCTGCCATCACCAAGGCGGTAGCCAGGAACAAGGCACCCAGACCCGCCGGATCATTGGTGGGCAGAGGGGCCAGATCCTCGGAAGCCAACGTCAGGCCCTGGGCCAGGATCTGCGGTGCCACCAACGAGGTGACCACTGTTGATTGGGATGCGCCGGCGGAACTGGCGGTGAAGACAGTGGCCCCGCCGTCGGCAATGGACACTGCACCGGAGACGTCCCGGTCCATCACCAGCTGGCGGGCAGTCTCGGCGGAGTCCACGATCCGCACGTCGATGGCGGCGGGATCAGCTGCCTCCAATTGCCGGGCAAATTCGCTGGCGGCCGGTGAACCGGCTGTAGCATCGACTACGACGGCGATGGGCATGTTGTGCGGTGCCGGTGCATGCATGGTGCCCAAATTGCCCGTGACCATCATGCCCACGATGATCAGGGGCATGGCGAACATGGCCACATAACGGCCAATGGTCTCTGCCTTGGCTCGTTTCGCGGCCGCAGCCATGGCAGCCTGCTCAGCCTGTTTCGGCGTCAATTCCACGGTGTCGATGGTTTCTCCGTCCGGATTCTGATTTTTCGTCTTGCGGGGAGTCCGGCTCAAACTGTTGCTCCTGATGGTGGCTTAAGGGCAAGCGGGGGAGGTCCCATTGGATTGATCCCTGCGCTTACGTGTGGTGGAATGCCACTGTCATCAATATACGCCAGGTGGCGTAAAATTCAAATTTACTGATCAAGTCTTTGCGGCGGTCAGGGTACCGTGGGGGATTGATGAACGGAGTTTGTAGTGGGAGCGCACAGCGATAAGGCGCGGGAGGTGCTGTTGGATGCCGCCGAGGAACTCTTTGCCCGGCACGGCATTGATGCGGTATCCAACCGCCGGATCACCGAGCATGCAGGGACAGCCAATCATTCGGCGATTGCCTATCACTTTGGCGGCCGGGATGAGATGATGCGGGCACTGTTGGGTCGGCACCTTGAGGAAATGAACAGGCGCCGGACGGCCATGATTGCAGCGTTCGGTGATGATGCCGGGGTCAGAGAACTGTTGGCAGCCATGATCCTGCCGTGGCTGGATCATCTTGCCTCACTGCCCGCGCCTAGCTGGAGGGCCCGCTTCCTGTTTCAAGTGCGCTCCGTCCCGTCCATGGCTGACTCGCTTTCCGGCGTGGCCGTGGGCAGTCCCGAGGTGGAGAATTTGATTCAACGGCTGCAGGCTGCCTTGGGTGACATACCGGCCGAGGTGATCCGCAGTAGGTCCATGATTCTTGGATCAATGGTGCTCGGCGTCAGCGCTAGCTACGAGGAAAGCATCCAGACGCAGGGGACAACACCCAACTGGACGGCAGTGGGGTACTTCTTCATTGATGCCTGCACGGGCATGCTCAGTGCGCCCGCGACCCACCCTGACGAATTCACCAGTATTCCGTCGGTGGCCTACCTGCTCTAAGATCTAAGACTTGGCGCCCCGGTTGGCCAGGTCTTCTGTCCAACAACTTTGAGTTCAGGTGTCTCGGAGAGTGCGCCACTTGGAGCATGGCGAAGACGACGGGGGGCTTGTGTGGTCAGTGCTTGGCTGTGTTCGGTATCAAAAGAGGGTGTCAAGTTTTCTGTGTAAGGGACCGGTCGGTTGTCCGGTCTGCCTGGTGGTCAGATCGGGAGTCGGTTGGGGAATTGGATAGCGAAGGCGTTCAGGGCCTTGTGCCAGCCGGCGGTGCCGGTTCCGGACTCGCCTCCCCGGATCGTTTCGATGTTCCGGATGCCCAAGTAGACCAGTTTGATTGCCGCGTCGTCGCTGGGGAACGAACCCCGTGTTTTCGTGATTTTCCGTAACTGGTAGTTGATCGATTCGATCTGGTTCGTGGTGTAGATGACCTTCCGGATTTCAGGTGTGAACGCCAGGAACGGGGTGAAGTCCTCCCACGCGTTCCGCCAGGCCAGTACCGCCCCGGGGGCCTTGGCCTGCCACTCCTGGGCGAAGGCTTCCATAGCCAGTTCCGCCGCCGCCACGGTCGGCGCCGTGTAGATCGGCCGCAGGTCCTTGGCCATGGTTTTGCGGTCTTTGTAGGAGGCATATTTCATGGCCGAACGCAGCAGATGCACCACGCAGGTCTGGACCACGGTTTCGGGGTAGACGCTGTTCACCGCCGCCGGCAGCCCGGTCAGCCCGTCACAGCACAGGATCAGGATGTCCTTGACCCCGCGGTTACGGATCTCGGTGAGCACGTTGGCCCAAAACTTCGCCCCTTCGCTGGCTCCCAGCCAGAGCCCCAACACCTGCTTGCGGCCCTCCACGTCCACGCCAACGGCCACGTGGCAGGCCTTGTTGACCACGACCCCGCCGTCCCTGATCTTCAGCCAGATCGCGTCGATATAAACGATTGGGTAAACGGTCTCCAGGGGCCGGTTCTGCCATTGGGTGACGTCATCGGCGATGACGTCCGTGACCCGGGATATCGTCGCGGCCGAGACCTTGGTCCCGTAGATTTCATCGAGGTGGGACCCGATGTCACGGGTACTCATTCCACGGGCATAGAGCGAGAGGACCATGTCTTCGACCTTGCCCAGCCGGCGGGCCCGCTTGGGCACGATGACCGGCTCGAAA
>JAPSJV010000043.1 GCA_031178005.1 Pseudarthrobacter sp. | reverse complement strand
CCCCGAGCCTCCTGCGGATCATCCCGCCCGTGCGCGACGAGTGAGCGGCGGGGCCCGCGGCCGCGACTTGGAGATCATGGCGTTACTTGGTGATCGGTCCGAGTACCGGATCGTCCACGTAGGCCGTCTTGACGTTCTCCTTGGTCACGATGACCGGCTCCAGCAGGTAGGCCGGAACGGTCTTGACCTTGTTGTTGTAGGACTTGTCGTCGTTGATCTCAGGCGTCTTGCCGGCCTGGATGTCCTTGACCATCGTGACCGCGTGCTCCACCAGCTTGCGGGTGTCCTTGTTGATGGTGGAGTACTGCTCGCCGGCCATGATGGACTTGACGGACTCAACCTCCGAGTCCTGGCCCGTGATGATGGGCAGCGGCTTGCCGGCACCCTTGACGGCGGTAAGGACTGCACGCGCCAAGGTGTCGTTCGGGGACAGTACGCCGTCCAGCGGGGCCGAGCCGTAGCTGCCGGTCAGCAGCGTGTCAGCACGGCGCTGGGCGTTTTCTGCCTTCCAGCCCTGGGTCACAGCCTGCTCGAAGGAGGTCTGGCCGGAGCGGACCTTGAGCGTGCCGTCGTCGATCTTCGGCTTCAGGACGCTCATGGCGCCGTCAAAGAAGACCTTCGCGTTGGCATCGTCCGGGGAGCCGGCGAAGAGCTCGATGTTGTAGGGCCCTTCGGGCTTCTTGGCCTTCATCCCGTCCAGCAGCGCCTGGCCTTGGAGTTCGCCGACCTTGAAGTTGTCGTAGGCGACGTAGTAGTCCACGTTTTCTGTGTTCAGCAGCAGTCGGTCGTACGCGATGATCGTTGCGCCGGCATCCTTGGCCTGCTTGAGCTGGGTACCCAGCTGCGCACCGTCAATGGCCCCGACGACAATGACCTTGGCGCCCTTGGTGACCATAGCGCTGATCTGGTTCTGCTGTTCGGAGACGCCGCCATTGGCGAACTGGACGTCCGGCTTGAAGCCGGCTTCCTTCAGGCCGTCGTTGAACAGCTTTTCTGCCAGTACCCAGTTCTCACTGGTCTTCTGGGGGAGTGCGACGCCGATCGAGGATTCCTTGGGGAACGCCTCGCCGCCGCCGGTGCCACCCCCCGTTGCGCCGGTCTCGGAGCGGCCGCAGGCTGTCAGCGCCAGTGCCGCAATAGCAGCAACTGCTGCCGCCTTTCCTGCTTTACCAATCATTCGCATGTGCTTGGTTCACTTTCTATAGGGGTGGGAAATGCATCCGGGGAATGTCAGCGCTCAGGCTTCCCGGGCGATGGTTTCTTTGGTGGAAGTCACTTCATCCGGCTGGAGCGGTGTACCGCCGCTGGGACGGTTGAAGTTCTGGGTCAGCATGCCGATGATGGACCGCTTGCCCTGGCTCTTGTTGTAGACATCGAACGCCACGGCGATCAGCAGGACCAGGCCCTTGATGATCTGGGTGAGGTCGGCGCCGACGCCGAGGAGCTGCAGTCCGTTGTTCAGCACAGCCATCACCAGTCCTCCGACGATCGAGCCGATCACGGTTCCGACGCCGCCCGTAACCGCGGCGCCGCCGATGAAAACTGCCGCAATGGCGTCCAGTTCCCAGCCCACGCCGTCGAACGGGCCGGATGCCGTGGAGCGGCCGACGAAGATCATGCCGGCCAGGCCGGCCAGGATGGACATGTTCATCATGACCAGGAAGTTGACCTTCTTGGACTGGACGCCGGAGAGCTCAGCGGCATGGCGGTTGCCTCCCACGGCGTAGACGTGGCGGCCGATGACGGTCTTGGAGGAGATGAAGCCGTAGATCAGCACCAGGACGGCAAGGATGAGGCCGGGAATCGGGAAGGAGGTTCCCGGGCGGCCAGTGGCGAACAGATACGTCGCGTACAGGATGGCGCCGCAGATAAGGATCAGCTTCACGGCCACAACCCAGCCCTCGGGGACCTCTGCACCCAGCGCCTTGGCGGTGCGGCGGGCGCGGAGTTCGCCGACAACCACGAAGGCGACGGCGGCGAAGCCCAGCAGCAGGGTCAGGTTGTTGAACCCGGTGTTCGGCCCCACCTCCGGCAGGTATCCGGAGCCGATGTATTGGAAGTCCGAGGGGACGGGGATGGTGTTGGACTTGCCGACGAACTGGTTGAAGCCGCGGAACAAGAGCATGCCGGCCAGTGTGACAATGAACGCGGGTATGCCTACGTAGGCGGTCCAGAACCCTTGCCAGGCGCCGATCAGGGCTCCCAGCGCCAGGCCGAGCAGGATGCCGGCGTACCAGGGCAGGCCCCAGTCCCGGATGGCCAGGGCCACGGTGACCCCGACGAAGGCAGCCACAGATCCCACGGACAGGTCAATGTGCCCGGCGATGATGACCAGCACCATGCCGATGGCCAGGATGAGGATGTAGGAGTTGCCGTTGAAGAGGTTGATGACGTTGCCCGGAGTGAGCGTGCGGCCGTCCGTGGCGATTTGGAAGAAGATGATCAGTGCAACCAGGGCGAAGATCATGCCGAATTGGCGGGTGTTGCCGCCAAAGAGCTTCTTGAGCGCGTTCATTGTGTCAGTCCTTGTTCTGGAAGGTTCTGGAGGATTCCAGAGGGTCAGGCGGCGGCTTTGCGGGCGGAGGTCATCAGCTTCATCAGGCTTTCCTGACTGGCCTCGTCTTTGTTAAGGACACCGGTGATGGCGCCTTCGAAGATGGTGTAGATGCGGTCCGAGAGGCCCAGCAGCTCAGGCAGTTCGGAGGAGATGACGATGACCCCCTTGCCCTGGTTGGCCAGCTGCTGAATGATGCCGTAGATCTCGTACTTGGCACCGACATCGATGCCGCGGGTGGGTTCGTCCAGGATCAACAGGTCCGGGTCGGTGAACATCCACTTGGCCAGGACCACCTTCTGCTGGTTGCCGCCGGACAGCTTGGCCACGCCTTCCTCCACAGACGGCGTCTTGGTGCGCAGCGATTTGCGGTACTGCTCTGCCACGGTGAATTCCTTGTTGGCATCCACCACCATGTGTTTGGAAATCTTCTGCAGCGCCGCCGAGACCGTGGTGGTCTTGATGTCATCCAGGAGGTTCAGGCCCAGGGACTTGCGGTCCTCCGTCACGTAGCCGAGGCCGGCGTCGATGGCCTGCCGGACGTTCTTGAGCTGGATCTCCTTGCCGTCCTTGTAGATGCTGCCGGTGATGTAGCGGCCGTAGGACCGGCCAAAGACAGACCGTGCCAGTTCTGTTCGGCCGGCACCCATGAGCCCTGCGAAACCCACGATTTCACCGCGGCGGACGAAGAAGTTTGAGCCTTTGCAGACCAGGCGGTCCTGGATCTGCGGGTGCCCGACGGTCCAGTTCTTCACCTCGAAAAAGACCTCGCCGATCTTGGGCTCGTGGGGCGGAAAGCGGGACTCCAGAGTGCGGCCCACCATGCCCTTGATGATGCGGTCCTCATCCACGCCGTCCGCCTTCACATCGAGCGTTTCGATGGATTTGCCGTCGCGGATGATGGTGATGGAGTCCGCGATCTGCTCGATCTCGTTCAGCTTGTGGGAAATGATGATGGACGTGATGCCGCGGCCCTTCAGGCCCAGCATCAGGTCCAGCAGGTGCTGCGAATCCGATTCGTTCAGCGCCGCGGTCGGCTCGTCCAGGATGAGGAGTTTCACGGACTTGCTCAGCGCCTTGGCGATCTCCACGAGCTGCTGCTTGCCGACGCCGATTTCCTTGATCGGAGTGTCCGGGTCTTCCCGGAGTCCTACGCGGGCCAGCAGCTCGCGTGTTCGGGTGCGGGCTTCTGCCCAGTCGATCACGCCGCGCTTGACCGGTTCGTTGCCGAGGAAGATGTTCTCCGTGATGGACAGTTCCGGGATGAGTGCCAGTTCCTGGTGGATGATCACGATGCCGGCGTGCTCGCTGGCCCGGATGTCCCTGAACTGCTGGACCTCGTTCTGATAGACAATGTCGCCGGTGTAGCTGCCGTAGGGGTACACCCCGGAAAGGACCTTCATCAGGGTTGACTTGCCGGCGCCGTTCTCACCGCAGATCGCGTGGATCTCGCCGGCCTTCACCCGAAGGTTCACATTGGACAAGGCTTTAACGCCCGGGAATTCCTTGGTGATGTTGCGCATCTCGAGGAGGATCGGATCTTCGTGCGTGGTCTCGGACGTCATCTGCCCTTACGCCTCCAATTAAAGACTTCGTTGTCTGCCCTGCAAGCCGCAGGGCCGTCTGATGAAAAAGTAAACTGGATCACGGCCGTTGTCGTCAAGTCTTTAACGCAACGGCCCGATAACGAAAGAGCTAAGAACGCCGGATTCCGGAATGCTGGAACACGAGCGCCGCAGCCCCCAGCGCCTCGGCACGGTCCCCCAGGGAGGACATGGTCAGGGTGGTGGTCTCCCCGATGACGGGAACCGCATGGCGGATCAGGCCCCTCCGTATGGGGTCCAGCAGGAGATGGCCGAGTTCTGCCAGAGGTCCGCCGACGACGATCACCTCGGGATTGATCAGATTGGCCACGTTCCCCAGCGCCCGGCCTACGGCGAGCCCCGCGTCGTCCACAACCCTGAGGGTCGCACTGTCCCGCGCCAGTGCCTTGCGGACGATGTCCTCGGGCGTCATCGGCGTTTTTTCGCCGCGGCTGAGCAGTTCAATCATGGTGGTGGTGGAGGCGATGGTTTCCAGGCAGCCCCTGTTGCCGCAGCGGCAGATCAGGCCGTGTTCATGGATGGTGGCATGGCCAATTTCGCCGGTGATGCCGACGCTGCCGTAGTACGGGGCGCCGTTGAGGATAAGGCCGGCGCCGATGCCCGAGCCGATCTTCATGAACATCAGATTGCTGATACCGCTGTGCGGTCCCCAGGTGACCTCGGACAGTGCGCCCAGATTGGCATCATTGTCAATGAAGACGGGGAACTGCAGGGTGTTTTCGAGGTGCTCGAGAATATTGATGCCCACCCACTCCGGGAGGATGGCGCCCTGCGCCACAGTGCCCGTCCGGCGGTCGATGGGGCCGGGAATTCCGACGCCGGCTCCCACTATGGCGCTCCGCTCCACACCGCTGTTCTCAAGCAGCCGGGCCAGCAGCGCGACGGCGGCCTCGATGCCCTCGGCGGCATGGTGGCCCAGGGGGAGGAGGACGGAGTCCTCGGCGATGATCTCGTAACTCAGGGACGCCAGCACCACGCGCAGATGGCGCCGGCCGAAGTCGATGCCAACCGCCACGGCGCCGTTGCTGTTGAGCCGCACATTGAGTGCCCGCCGGCCCGAGCTGGTGGTGGGCTCGGTTGATGCCAGTCCGGAGTCCTGCATGATCTTGACGATGTTGGAGACGGTGGCAGTCGAGAGTCCCGTTTGGCGGGCAAGTTCCGCCTGCGTTGCAGGGCCGCTCAGCAGGCATTCGATAATCCGCTGCTGGTTTAAATGCCGCAGGGCGGATTGCGACCCCGGGTTACTGGTTCGGCTCCTCGTTGAGCTCGATGTTGAGGGCATGCTTGAAAGCCTGCACCATGCGCGCTTTGTAGTCAAGAAGTTAACGCAAGGATTCGGTTGTTCCGTCCAGTGGAACAGTGGACAATACATCCCGCCGACCTTCGAGCGGGGTGCAAATGGCCCGGCGGAGGCGGCGCGGTGCGGCGCTACGCTGAGGAGAACCGGGTCCGTCGATGGTCGGACCTTCACGAGGACCCTTGAGGTGATTACGGTGTTGCTGGCGCTGATGCAGGAAAACTCCGCAGTTCTGGACGTCGCGAAAAACTGCAGCGTAGTTGATGAGGCAGCCCGCAAGGCCGCCGCGGCCGGCGCTGGTGTTCTGCTGACGCCCGAGCTGTTCCCGGTGGGCTACGCGCCGCTGCCGGTCCGCACTGAACTGGACCCCGAGATCCTTCCCGGCATCCGGGAACGTCTTGCCGGCATCGCCCGGCGCCATAGCATCGCGCTTGTGTACAGCCTCCCTGTCGTGACCGCCGGGCAGTGGCATATCTCCGCCACCCTCGTCGGCAGCCGGGGGGAGGAGTTGCTTAGCTATTCCAAGGTCCATCTATTCGGCCCGGAGGAGCGCAAGGCGTTCAGCCCCGCCGAAGATGCCCCCGCCGTCGTGCTCCTGGACGGCATCAGGACGTCGCTCGCCATCTGCTACGACGTGGAGTTCCCGGAGACGGTTCGGGCCGCTGCCGCCCGGGGCGCTGAACTGCTCCTTGTTCCCACGGCGCTGGGGCACGGATTTGAGAACGTGCCCCAGATTCTGCTGCGCGCGAGGGCCCTGGAAAGCCAGTTGACTGTGGCCTATGCCAACCACTGTGGAGTGGAGGGCGGGTGCGAGTTCCTCGGGGGAAGTGTGATTGCCGCACCCGACGGGGCACTGCTGGCGGCCGCGGGGACCGGGCCGGAACTGCTGTTTGCGGAAGTCAGCGCCGCGGCGGCCGGGCGCGCCCGGAACGCGGTGCCTTACCTTGCTGAGCGCCGGCCACCTGTCTATCGGGCGTGGGAAGAAGCGCTTGCACAGGAACAAGCGCAGGAACATGCACAGGAGCAGGCGCAGGAACAAGGCCCGTAGCCAGGACGAGGCATTCGGGCAGGAAGCGGGCCGGGAAATCCGGCCGGGGGCACCGGGAAATCCGGCCGGGGGCACCCCGGGAAAACGGCCGGAAGTCCTAGGAGTCAGCCTGTGCGGCAGGAGCCGGGCCGGCCGGAAGCAGCCCGTCCACGTACTGCAGGGCAATCCACAGCTCTGCCCGCACCTGCGCCTGGTTGAGGTCGGTATCCAGCAGTTCTGCCACGGCATGGATCTGCCGCCTCACGCTGTTGCGGTGAAGACCCAGGACTTTCGCTGTGGCGTCCCAGCTTCCGTTCTCTCCCAGCCACGAGCGCAGCACCGCCAGCTGCGCGTCCCGGCGCTCGGGCTCCTGAGCCAGCAAAGGCTCCAGGAGCCGGCCGGCCAGCATGGTGCCGGCTTCCCTGCCCAAAAGTCCGGCCACTGTCCAGGACACTTCATCCACGCGCACACTTACGCCGGTATTCACTACACGTGGGCGCAGGGAAGCCGCGCGCTGGTACGCCGCGGCCAGGCCCGCCAGTTCTGTGGCAGCACCGATGACGAGGCGCCAGCCGAGCTTCTCCACCTCACCGAGCAGGACGTCGTCAACCTTCAGCCTGGTAACCGCGGCGAAGCCGTAGTCAGTGATTTCCACGAGCTTGGTGTCGAAGAGCCGGCGCCACTGAAGCAGCTCACGGACGGGGCTTTCGCCAGCGGGGCGCCTGGCCGGCTCAGCCGTGATTCCCTGCACGACGCGCAGCGGTGCGGAGCGCGTCGAGGACGTGCTTTGGGCCAGCAGGTCCCGCAGCTGGTTGACGTGCCGCGCTCCGCCAGTGGCCAGGCTGTCCGGGTGCAGCAGCAGGGCGGTGGCCAGCTGGCTCGGTGCCAGCGACCCGCTGGTCCGCTGCCGGACCAGCAGTTCCAGCAGCCCGACGGCGGATGAGACCACGCTGTTCTGCGATGGGGTCAGCGGCTGGTCCGTTCCCAGAATCAGGGCGCCGAGGTTGGCGTCCCGGGTGCTGCGCAGCGGGTGCCCAAACACCAGGGCAGAGCCGGGAACGTCGAAGGAATCCATTTCCACGCGGGGGCCGCTGCCGCCGAGCAGCCGCTCGAGGATCTGCTGCAGGGCGGAAAGCTCGACGCCGGTGCCCGCCCGGGCGCGGACCCTGCCGTCTGCGCCGACCAGCACTGCCCACACCGGGACACGCTGGACCAGAGCGGCCAGAAGCTCATGTTCCGGGCGCGCGGAAAGGACCGCCCGCATCAGCTGCCGGTTGGTGTCTGCCAGCTGCCGGAAGACTTTGGCGTTGTCCGATTCGAGCAACTGCGAAAACTCCAGCCCGATGGCAGCGAACGGCACAGTGCCTGGCACCTCTACAAGCGTCAGGTTATGCCGGACGCAGGCCTTGACCAGTGCTTCCGGCACCGCATCGAAGTAGGGTTCCAGCCCGAAGCCCAGGGCTCCCACACCGGCTCCCACCAGGCGCCGCACATAGGCGTCGACCCGGGCCTCATTGCCCGCCTCACCCACGAACGGGAGCCCCGCTGTGAGGAGGAACTCGCCGTCGAGCAGGTACGGGGTGGGGTCCTCCAGCTCGCTGGGCTCAACCCAGCGCAGCAGTCCGGAACCGCTGCCGCCGTCGTGAAGGATTTTCAGCTCGGGAGGCAGCTTCTGCAGGAGCTGATCCAGTGTGACGACGCTGAGCGGCTCCCCGGCTCCGGAATCCAGCTGGCCGGCCATGGCATCCGCCAGGGAACTCCCGCCGGCCTTTTGTGCATAACGTCTCATGCGCAGCAACTATAGGTCATTTTGCACAACCTTGAGAGGTGGCTCACACGCCTAGTCTTGGGCAAGGGGAAAACGACAACTACTCACGAACGGACGTCAACGATGACTGTGCCCACTTACACAGAGCAGCGGCCGGCCGCGCCGGATCGCCGACCGGGCCTGGGTGCCCAGCTGCTGCGCCGCAAGCCGATCGGACAAATGGTCAACGAGGCCGATACAGGTCACGGCGGCACCCGCCTGGTCCGCAGCTTTGGCGTGCTGCAGCTGACCATGATCAGCGTTGGGGCAACCCTGGGCACGGGAATCCTGGTGATCCTGGGCGAATCCGTGCCAATGGCAGGTCCGGCCATCTGGGTTTCCTTCGCCATCGCCGGACTCGCGGCCTTGCTGTCCGCAGTCTCGTACGCCGAGATGGCGGGCCTCGTGCCGGTGGCCGGTTCCAGCTATTCCTACAGCTATGCCACCCTGGGAGAGGGCATGGCCTGGATCTGCGGATGGTGCCTGGTGCTCGAATATGCCGTCTCGGTGGCCGCGGTGGCTGTGGGTGCAGGCCAATACGTGAACGAAGCCCTGGCCATCTTCGGCCAGGTCCTGCCGGATGCCGTCACGCAGCCGCCGGGCGACGGCGGTGTCATGAACATCCCCGCCATGGTCATCGTCCTCCTGGCGATGGTCCTGCTGGTCCGTGGCGCCAAGGAAAGCGCATGGGTCAATACGGCAATCGTGGTGATCAAGGTGGCAATCCTGATCTTCTTCTGCGCGGTGGCCTTCACCGCGTTCAACGCAGGCAACTTCGCACCGCTGCTGCCGATGGGTGCAGCCGGAGTCTCCGCTGCCGCCTCCACCGTCTTCTTTTCCTACATCGGCTTTGACGCGGCGTCCACGGCCGGTGAGGAAGCCCGCAACCCGAAGCGTGATCTGCCCCGGGCCATCATGCTCTCCATGCTGATTGTCACCACCATCTACGTCCTAGTGGCTGTTGCAGCAATCGGAGCCCGTCCGTGGGGTTGGTTCGACGGGACGGAAGCAGCCCTGGTCAAGATCCTTGAAGAGATCACCGGACAGCCCTGGATGGCACTCGTCTTTGCCGTCGGCGCCGTCTTCGCCATCGCCAGCATCGTCCTGACGGTCCTCTACGGACAGACCCGCATCCTTCTCTCCATGGCCCGCGACGGGCTGGTGCCGCGCATCTTCGGTCGCGTCTCGCAGCGGACCGGCACTC
>JAPSJV010000006.1 GCA_031178005.1 Pseudarthrobacter sp. | reverse complement strand
GAGCGAAACCCAGGACCCGAGCTCTACAGCACCGGCCTCAGCCCAGACGAAGGCCTCTGGCACCGCAAAGGATGGGCAGGACGCACATGACACACCCGGGACTTACACACGTTTTGTCCTATAACCCCGTAATGCCTCGGCCGGATGCCAGATCCCATAGACCCTTAAACGTGCACAGGCCCGGAATCCGTAGATTTCCGGGCCTGTCTCTGGTTGCGGGGGCAGGATTTGAACCTGCGACCTCTGGGTTATGAGCCCAGCGAGCTACCGAACTGCTCCACCCCGCGTCGCTCGAACAACACTACCCTAGTTTTGAGACGCTCCCGACCACGCATCCCTGCGGGCAGAATATCGGCGCGGCAGCATTTGGGCCACCGGCCCGGACGTAGGGTCCTCACTAAACCGCAGGAGCCTTAAACACAGGAGGCCCGGAATCTGTTTCCAGATTCCGGGCCTCCTGATTCAGTTGCGGGGACAGGATTTGAACCTGTGACCTCTGGGTTATGAGCCCAGCGAGCTACCGAACTGCTCCACCCCGCGTCGCACTTACAACTCTACCAACAGGTAAACACGGGGCCAAATCGAGGGGCCGTGACATGCGTCTCCCCCGCAGCCCAGCCGGCTGATGGTCGTATCCAGAATGTCAATATTAGATAAGCATGCTTCCTATTGAGTCATGTTTGTGACTACGATTTGTAAACCAAGCAGGTTGCGCCCATAGCGCTCAACCGTTGATTACCCACCTTGGAGGAAGTCATGGAAGAAACATTGAGAAGCGGCTTAGCCACCGTTGTCGAGTTCGTTCCGAAACTTTTGCTGTTCCTGGTCATCCTGATCGTAGGACTCCTCATTGCCAAAGCCATTTCGAAGGCACTGTCCAAGCTCCTGGAGCGGGTTGGCTTCGACCGTGCCGTAGAACGCGGCGGCGTCAAGAAGGCGTTGGCAAAGTCGTCCCTGGATGCAAGCGACATCATTGCCAAGATCCTCTACTACACCCTGGTCCTCTTCGTCCTGCAGTTCGCCTTCGGGGTTTTCGGCCCGAATCCTGTCAGCGACCTCCTGCGGGGCATCATCGCGTTCCTGCCCAAGATCATTGTGGCGATCATCATCGTGATCATCGCGGCCGCCATCGCCGCCGCCGTCAAGAGCCTGATCCAGAACACCCTCGGTGGCCTGTCCTACGGAAAGGTCCTGGCAAACATCGCCAGCATCTTCATCCTTGGCATCGGCATCATTGCTGCCCTGAACCAGGTGGAGATCGCCACAACGGTCACCACTCCCATCCTCATAGCAGTGCTCGCAGCCATCGTTGGCGTCATTATTGTGGGCGTCGGCGGCGGCCTGATCCGGCCGATGTCGCAGAGATGGGAAACCTATCTGAACAAGGCCGAACAGGAGGCACCCCGGGTCAAGGCCGAAGCCCGGAACTCGCCGCCGGCCTCAGAGCAACTTAAGGATGCGGCCCAGCAGGCCTCTGGCCGGTCGCAGTCGAGTGACGGCTCAGGAGCCTACCGGATCTAACGAACGAGTCCTGTGGCCGGTCGTCGGCTGCAGATCCCCTACGGAAAACGACGGCGGCCCTGCCAGTCCATCGAGGACCGGCAGGGCCGCCGTACTGTTATGCCTTGCCGGCGCTATGGTCAGCTTCCGGCAGGCGCGCTCTCCGTCGGTGACGGTGAGGCCGTGGGAGGGGCAGCGGGAGCTTCTTCAGCCGCTGCTGCTTCCAGCCGCGCTTCAGCCTCCATGGCCCGCTTCAGGGCTTCGGAGAGGCGCTTCTGCTGCTCGCCATAGCCTGCGAAGTCACCACCGGCCAATGCCGTCTGGCCGGCCTGGATGGCTGCGTTTGCTTCTTCCAGCGCCACCTTCAGGTCAGCACGGGCATCGTCAGTTGCCCCGCCTGGCGCGGCAGGATCGGCGGGAGTCTGCCCGTTGTTGTCCGAATCCCCCGCAGCGGCACCGGAGTCCCCGCCGAACAGCTGGTTAAGCGCCTCATCCAACGTGGGGGCAAAACCGATCTTGTCACCGAACGCAACAAGTACACGCTGCAGCGTGGGGTAGGACGTCTCGCCTGTGGACTGCAAATACACGGGCTGGACGTACAGGAAACCGCCGCCAACCGGAAGGGTCAGCAGGTTGCCGTTGAGGACCTCGGAAGCACCCTGGCGCAGCAGGTTCAACGCCTGGGACACCGTGGGGTCCGAGTTGAACTTGTTTTGCGCCTGGCCCGGTCCGGGCACCTGGGTTTCCGGCGGGATCTGCAGCAACCGCAGCTTCCCATAGCCTTCCGCCTTCACGCCCGCCTCACGGCCGGCGTCGGAGTCAGCTGCCAGGAAGCCATACAGAATGTTCCGGGCAGCGCCGTCCCCGGCGTTCTGCGGGATAAAGCCGGAAGTCAGCTGGAATGCAGGCGCCTCCTGGTCCGGCATCTGCAGCGACATGTAGAACGGCGGCTGCTTGATCGGGTTCTGCGCATTGTTCTCCACAGTGGGATCAGCGGGAACGCTCCAGACGTCGTCGCCCTTGAACAGGCTGACGGGGTCAGTCACGTGGTACCTGTTGAGCAGCTCACGCTGGACCTTGAAGAGGTCCTCCGGGTAACGGACGTGGCTCATGACATCTGCCGTCATTTCCGAATAAGGCTTGATGCTTGCAGGGAAGACGTTCTGCCAGGCTTTCAGGATTGGATCCTGATCGTCCCAGGCGAAGAGTTCCACGCTGCCGTCATAGGCATCAACAGTAGCCTTGACCGAGTTCCGGATGTAGTTCACCGTGCTGTTCGGCAGGGTGGCTGTGCGGCCGGCAGTGGTCTGGGAATCCGCTGTGGCAGCGGACAGCTGGGCCTGCTCGGAATACGGGAAGTACTGGCTGGTGGTGTAGCCGTCCACAATCCACTTGATGCGTCCGTCCACAATGGCAGGGTAGGCATTGCCATCCACAGTCAGGTACGGGGCAACCTTTTCAACCCGCTCCCGGGGCGTGCGGTCGTAGAGAATCTGGGATTCCGGGTTGACGCCGTCGGACAGCAGCAGATCCGTGGACTGGAACTTAATGGCATACAGGACCTTGTTGAAGAAGCTGCCAACGTTGGGTCCGCCGTCGCCCTTAAAGGTGTACTGCGTGTCCTGCTGGCCGGCCTCGCCGGATGGACGGTCCTGTTCACGGTTGGGGGCTCCTTCGGGAGCACCCACCACCGAGTAGTCGGTGGTGTTTTCACCGAAATACACCCTGGGTTCATAGGTGCTGTCGTTGCCCAGGACACCGTTGGTGGGAATGCCGGACTGCAGGAAGTCGGGCTTGCCGTCGGCCGTGAACTTGTTGCCCTTGGCAGCGACTACGCCGTAGCCGTGGGTGTAGACAACGTGCTCGTTCAGCCATGAAGTGGTCCCCAGGCCATTGGTATCCAGTTCACGAACCGCGATGACGGTGTCCTGCACCTTGCCGTCAACCTCGTAGCGGTCAACGTTCAGGGCTTCAGTGAAGCTATAGTACGGACGGAACTGCTCCAGCTGCTTGAACGCATCCGAAATCAGGTTGGGGTCAAGGAGCCGGATGTTGGCCGTGGTCTGTGCATCCTTGGCCAGTGCGCCCGATTCAGCCGTAGTGGTGGCGTCGTAGCGTTCCACCTGGATCTGGTCCAGACCGTAGGCGGCCCGGGTCAGCTCGATGTTCCGTCCGATGTATTCCTCTTCAAGCGTCTGCTCCGACGGCGTCACCTGGAACTGCTGGATGACCCACGGGTATACGCCGCCAGCCAGGATGGAGGTGATGATCAACATCGCCGTACCGATGATCGGGAGGCGCCACTTGCCAATAACGGCAGCAACGATGAAGAGCACGGCCACCAGGATGGCAGCCACGGCAAGGATCGACTTGGTCGGGATCACTGCATGGACATCGGTGTAAAGAGCACCGGCCCATTTGCCGCTGTCGCCCTGCACGGTGGAAAAGCGGTCAAGCCAGAAATTGATGCCCAGCAGCACCAGGAAGGCGGCACCGGCAACGGCAATGTGGATCTGTGCGGCCCTGCTGGTGAATATGCCCCGTTCCATCAGGCGGATGCTGCCGTACAGGTAGTGCGTGAGGATTCCGGCAATTCCCGCCACGACTACAACGCTGATCAGGAACCCGGTCACGAAACCAAGGAACGGCAGAGTCATCAAGTAGAAGCTGATGTCCATGTTGAACTCAGGATCAGCTTTGCCGAATGGTTCCTGGTTGAAGAACAGCAGTACCCGCTGCCATTGGCTGGCGGCAGCGCTTCCGGCAAAGAGCCCAAAGACGATGGGAACGCCGATCATCACAACGCGGCGCACCGGCTCAAGCTGTGCCTGGTAGCGGTTAAGGCTGTCGCGGACCTCTGAATCAGGCGCGTAGACGGGGCGTGCGCGGTAGGCGATCCTGACGGCAAAGAAAACAGCCGTGAACATCAGGGCGAAGCCGGCTGCGAAGATGCCGATCCGGGCCAGGTTTTGGGTCAGGAACACTTCCACGAACCCCAGCTGGCGATACCAGAGGACGTCGGTCCAGACGTTGGCGAAGAAGATGAAGCCGACCACTATGACGGCTACGACAATAAGCGTGGGCGTCAACGCGCCGCGTCTGGCAGGGGATCTTCCGGGCGGGGGTGTTGCAGCAGGACGGGACAAACTCGGTACCTCATAGCTGGTTGTCTATTTACAGTTGAGCGTGCGGTTGAAACAACTGCTGTTGCCGGTGTGACAGGGAAAGCAATAGCCGTCATCATTGGCACGAGCGGCGGCGCAGCTTAGTTCCAGCCCCAGTCTAGTTGCTGGCGCAGCTAGGCAAATTTCCTGTCCCGGTGCCGGATGCCGAGGCTTCCACGGCCTGACGGGCCTGGTCCAGGGTTTCCACGCGGACCACCTGCAGGCCGTCCGGCACCTGCCCCACCACTTCATCGCAGTTACCCGCGGGGGCAAGGAACAAGGTGGCCCCGTTGGAACGGGCAGCAATCATCTTTTGGCCGATGCCGCCGATCGCACCCACCTGCCCCTCAGGCGAGATAGTGCCCGTACCGGCAACATGTTTGCCTCCCGTGAGACTACCGGGAGTCAGGGTATCCACGATTCCCAGCGCGAACATCAGCCCGGCACTCGGCCCGCCGACGTGCTCCAGAGAAATGGTGACATCGACGGGAAAGGTAAAGCGGTACTTGAGCAGGACACCCAGAACGTAATTGCCGGCGTCGTTCTTAACGGGCGTCACAGCGACGGTGACGGGCCCGCCATCCCGTTCGAGGACCAGGGTCACTTCCTGCCCGGCCCCGGCGGCGAGTTCGGCCTGGATGACCGACAGCGCGGTGACCTCTTTGCCGTTGATGCTCAGGAAGACATCATCCGCAACGAGCTTGCCTTCCGACGGCGAACCCTCCGAGAAACCCGCGGCCTGGAGTTGCTGGCCAAAGGGGATCTGGAGATCGTTGAGTGCTGCCGCTACTGCGTTTTCCTGGGAGGAGGCCATGGCGGCGGCGCTCTCCTGCTGGGACTCTTCGCTGGTTACCTTTGAGGGGTAGATGAGCTCTTCCGGGTACACGGCCTTGTTGGGGTCAAGCCAGGCGGAGAAGGCGCCCAGGATGCTCACCGGCCCGTTGGGCCCGCCATCGACGTAAACAGTGGTCAGGTCCAGCCGCCCGTCCGCCGGGTAGGACTCCCTGCCGCTGACGCTGATCACAGGGTCTCCGCCCTCCGTGGCCAAGGTGTTGAAGGTGGGACCGGGAGATTCGACGACGTATGGAACCGGCAGCGTGCCGACGGCAATGGCAAGAACCACAGCCACCAGCCCGGACATCACCATTGCCGCAAAGCGGGGATCCTGGCCTGAACGATTCTCCCCCGGCCCGGTGTTCCCCGGCGAATGCGCACGACGGCGCCCGTGCAGGCCACTGTGGTTATGGGGTCCGCCGGGCGGGTCCCCTGCCGGATGGGCTCCTTGTGTGATCGTCATTGCCGTGCCTCTCCTCGCCCCGGACCAGCCGTAGGCGGCAGCGTTCCCGGGCTGTTGCCCGGCAACGGTCTACTTCCGGATCAAGCGTACGTGTTCGTTCCCCTGCATTCTTTGCCAACAGCGAACGTGCCTGAAATCCACAGACAGCGGCACGGCCTCCGGGGTACCGTGAAGATGATCAACAGGCACCTCTAGGATCGGCAGGACCATGACCTCCAACCCCCTCAATCCATCCGACGGTGATGACAAGCCCAAGGATCCGCTGGCAGAAATGCTGCAGAACCTGATGGGCGGTAAAGGCATGGAGAATATCGACGCCGCAGAAATCGCCCGTGCAGCAGGGCTGCCGGACGATCCCAATCTCCTGGCCCAGATGTTCTCCCAGGTCCAGGCAATGATGAGCGCACCGTCCGAAGGACCCGTCAACTGGCAGCTTGCTCATGAGAATGCCCGCCGTGTAGCCGCCACCGGCTCGGACCCCTCTGTCACGTCGCAGCAAACGCGGGAGGTTGATGAGGCCCTCCGCCTGGCGGAGTTGTGGCTGGACCAGGTCACCGGGCTGCCCGCCACCGGCCTGATCGGCCGGGCCTGGTCCCGGGCCGAATGGGTTGAAGCGACGCTCGGCACGTGGAAGCGCCTGACCGAGCCTGTTGCCAACAGCATTGCCAACGCTTTGTCCTCGGCAATGACGCAGCAAATGCCCGAAGAAATGAAGTCCATGATGGGCGGCGCATCGTCCATGCTGCAGAACATGGGCGGCGCGATTTTCGGGATGCAGCTGGGCCAGGCCATCGGGGCGCTGTCGGCAGAAGTCGTCAGCTCCACGGATATCGGCGTTCCCCTGGCAGACCTGGAAATGGCGTTGCTTCCGTCCAACGTGGCCAAGTTCGGATCCGGCCTGAGCCTGCCGGAGAACGACATCCGGCTGTTCCTGGCCGTCCGCGAGGCAGCCCATGCACGGTTGTTTGTCCAGGTGCCGTGGCTGCGCGGCCACCTCCTGGGCGCCATCGAAGCCTATGCCCGGGGTATCCACATCGATATGTCCCGCATTGAAGAACTGGCCCGTGATCTCGATCCCGGCAATCCCGAGGGGATCCAGGAGGCTCTGTCCCAGGGTGTCTTTATGCCCCAGCGCACGCCGGCCCAGGAACAGGCCCTCGAAAAGCTCGAGACCGCCTTGGCCCTGGTGGAGGGCTGGGTGGACGAACTTACGGCTGCCGCTACCTCCAACGTGCTGCCGTCGGCTGGCGCCCTGCGGGAAACCGTGCGCCGGCGCCGTGCCACCGGTGGCCCCGCAGAACATGCCTTTGCCTCGCTCGTGGGCCTGGAATTGCGCCCCCGCCGGCTCCGTGAAGCGGCAACGCTGTGGGCCACCCTCAAGGAAGAACGCGGGATTGAAGGCCGGGATGCCATCTGGCAGCACCCGGACCTGCTGCCCACCGCCGAGGACCTGGACGATCCCAAGGGCTTCAGTTCCAGGCGTGCCTTGGCCGAGGCCAGCGACACCGAAGTTGACGATGCGCTGCAGAAGCTGCTCAGTGGCGGCTTCGATTCACCGCCCGACGCCGGAGACAACACCCCGGGTAACGCGACGGACGCGGGCGGTGAGGGCAACCCCGATGGCTCTAGCGGTGAGGGTCCGGCTGACGGAAAGCCCTAGCCGGCAGGGCAGGTCCCGTCGTCCGGTGCGCCTTCCAGCGGTGCGCCGGACGGGGACTGCTCCCCCGGCTCGGTGCCGTCCGGAGCCGTCCGGTCAAGGCCACGGCCGGTGGCAAAGGACACCCCTTCCAGGAAGGCCTTAGCCCTTTCCGTGTCCGGATAAGCCTCCAGCAACCTCCAGAACGCGGAGTTGTGACCGGCCACCAGAAGGTGTGCCAGCTCGTGGAGTAGCACGTAGTCGATCACCCACTGCGGCATTGGCTGCAGTTTGTGGGACAGCCGGATGGTTCCTTCGGAGGGTGTGGCGGATCCCCAGCGCGAGTTCTGGTTCCGCACCCACCGCACCGAGGATGGCACCGCCCGGCCATCCAAGTAGGTTTTTGACAGCACCGCGGCGTGGTCAGCAAGCGCGGCATCATTGGGAGCCCGGCGCGAGCCCTTCCCGGCCGATCTCTTCTGGCCTTGGCGGTGAAGTTTTTCCACCATCCGGGTGACCCACTCAGTTTCCTGCACGCTGTTGAAGTGCGCGGGAATCGCGACAACTGCCTGGCCGTCCTCCCAGAATGCGGCCACAGTCCGGGTCCGGCGGGCGGAGCGCCGCACCACTACCGGGCCGTGCTGCAGCATACGCAAGGTGTCCCCCGGCGGTTCAGTGCCCCGTCGCGGGCTCACTCGCTGGTGCTTTCAGCCAGGATTTCCAGCACAGCCTCACCGTACTTTTCCAGTTTGGAGGGTCCAACGCCGGGAAGCTTGGCCAGCTCTTCCACCGTGGTGGGTTTGGCCTCAGCGATGGCCGTCAAAGTGGCATCGGTAAAAACCACGAATGCCGGTACGTCTGAAGAGAGGGCTGTTGCTTTACGCCATTGCCTCAAGTCGTCGAAGGTCTGCTCCTCGTAGCTGGGCGGGCACTGGCTGCAGCGGCCAACTTTGCGTTCAGCACCACTGCCCAGCATGCTGCCGCATACCCTGCACATGGCAGGTGCGGCGGCCTTCCGGCGCGGGACCTGGGGCAGGACACGGGCAGAGCTTCCACCAACAGAATCCGGCCGCAGGCCGTCGAGGAACCGGGACGGTTTGCGGTTGGCACGGCCGCCGGGAGTCCTGGCAGTGGACCAGGAGAGGGAAAGGAACTCCCGGGCCCTGGTGATACCCACGTACAGCAAACGGCGTTCCTCGTCCACACTTTCGGGTGTGTCCGCGAAGGAGATGGGCATCAGCCCCTCGCTGAGGCCCACCAGGAACACGGCGTCCCATTCCAGGCCCTTGGCTGCGTGCAGCGATGCCAGAGTCACGCCCTGGACGGTGGGAGCATGCTGGGCCAGCGACCGCTCCTGCAGTTCGTTGACGAATTCCGGGAGTCCAAACTCCGGTCCCCTTGCCTGGGAGAGTTCATCTGCCAGCGCCACCAAAGCGGCCAGGGATTCCCACCGCTCACGGGACGCCCCGCCGCTGTGTGGTGCGGCGTCGGTGTAGCCCAGGGAAGCAACAATGTCCCTGACAACCTGGCCCACAGGCTCCGGACCATCCGATTCGGCCACCGCCCTGGTTGCGGCGCGAAGCTGCAGGATGGCGTCCCGGACCTCCTTGCGGGCGAAGAAGCGCTCGCCGCCACGCAGTTGGTAGCCGATTCCCGCGGACGCGAGAGCCTGCTCATAAGCCGCGGACTGGCCGTTGGTACGGAACAGCACCGCGACCTCGCTGGCGAGGGTCCCGGCGTCGATCAATGCCTTGATCTTCTGCGCTACGGCGGCGGCTTCCGCCTCATCGTCGGTGCACTCCATAAACTTGGGTTCGGGGCCCGCCGGACGCTGTGCCACCAGCTGCAGGGGCGTTGCCCAGGCTGCATCCGCAACGGGACCGCCACTGCGCCGGCCCGCCAGGAGGTTGTTGGCAAGCTTCACCACCTGTGGTGTGGAACGGTAGTCACGGATAAGCTTCACGACTGCGGCTTCCGGATATTTCGCTTTGAAGCCCAGCAGATGCTGCGGCGAGGCACCGGTAAACGAATAGATGGTCTGCGACGCGTCCCCCACCACGCAGAGCTCGTCCCGTCCGCCCAACCACAGGTCAAGCAACCGTTGCTGCAGCGGCGAGACGTCCTGGTATTCATCCACTACAAAGTGCCTGTACTGCTCCCGCACCGTGGCTGCCACCTTGGCATCCTCCTGGAGGATGCCAACCGTGATCAACAGGACGTCCTCGAAATCGATGATGTTGCGGTCCGTCTTTACATCCTCATAGGACTGGAACACCCGGGCGACAGCTGTCAGGTCGAACCCGCCCGGGGTGCCGCGGTCCTGCGCCTTTTCGAGGTAGTTGGCGGGAGTGAGCATGGAGACCTTGGCCCATTCAATCTCGGAGGCAAGGTCCCGGATGGACGCGCGGTCAGTGTTCAACCGAAGGCGGCGTGCGGCCTCGGCAATGACCGGGGCCTTGTGGTCCAGGAGGTTGGGCAGCTGGCCGCCCACAGCCTGCGGCCAAAAGAACTGCAATTGGCGCAGTGCGGCTGCGTGGAAAGTGCGCGCCTGCACATTGCCGACACCCAGGTCACGGAGACGGCTGCGCATCTCCGCGGCGGCCCGGGCGGTGAACGTTACGGCCAGCAGCCGTTGCGGGGACAAAACGCCGGAGTGGACTCCGTACGCGATCCGGTGCGTGATGGCACGCGTTTTACCCGTACCGGCACCAGCCAGGACACACAGCGGACCTTGCAAAGTGGTTGCCACTTCCCGCTGCTCAGCGTCCAGCCCCCCAAGGATGCGGTCCTCAAGTGAGGCGGTACTGTCAATGCTTTCTGTGGTCACTCTGCTGCTCTGTCGTTGGGCCTGGATGATGGAATTGCGGCGTTGCCACGGTTGGCTGATCTGGTCAGGCGGCCGGCTCCGGTTCGCTGATCAGGCCGCCATACCAGTGCTCGATCAGTGCCCGGGCAATGGAAAGCCTCGAAGGGATCACAATCTCTCCATTGAGCACCGCTGCCTGGAGTTCCTCCCGGGTGAACCAGCGCGCCCGGGTGACCTCTACGCCGTCGGGCCTTGCTTCGGTATCCGCAGTGACTGCGGTAAAGCCCAACATCAATGATGCCGGAAATGGCCAGGGCTGAGAGCCAAGGTACTGGGAGGCGGTAACGCGGACGCCGACTTCCTCATGGATCTCGCGGACGACTGCCTGTTCCAGGGACTCCCCCGGTTCCACAAACCCCGCCAATGTGGAGTGCATTTTGGTGTCCATGGGACCACCGCCACCGAGCAACACCCTCCCGTCAGGCCCCACCACTGTGACGATAATCGCAGGATCGGTCCGGGGGTAATGCTCAGAATTATCCGCGGGACAGCGCCGGACCCATCCGCCGGCTTCGACAGTAGTGGGCGACCCGCACCGTGGACAGTGCGTGTGCCCGGCATGCCAGTTGGCGATGGCGCTTGCCTCGACAAACAGGGCCGCGTCCATGGGGCTCAGCCGTCCGGCAACGGCACGGAAGCCCAGCCACTCAGCACTCTCCGGAGCAAGGAGGGCTTCCGCCGGGAAAGCGCCGGGCAGGACAACCAGAATAATTTCCGTACCCACAGGGATGTTGGTGCCATGGAGCGCCGAGCCCAGGTAGATGAACTCCGGCTTCGGTGTTCCAGCCTGATCCAGCCGCTGCAGCAGGCCGGGCGCATCCACGAGCACGAGCCCGGAGTCGGAAACAAGGGCTTCCCGGCCGGTCATCAGCATGGCCAGGGTCCCCGGGCGGCGTGCCGCCTCCACCACCATGCCGGGCTTCATACGGACAGCGGACGCACGGTCGATCATGGCAGGGAGAACGGGCAGGACGGTTTCCGCCAAATGGCCGGCGTTCCGCGGACCCGGTGCAGGCAGCTGCGAAACCGGCGGCCCGGGGGCTGTTCCGGACGCTGCAGGCTCTGTTCGACTCATGCCTCCACCGTACTGACTCCCACCGACAATTCACATTCCCGGCCACGGCAGTCCAGGCCCTTCGGAGAGGGAGATTTGGCGTGGATCTTGAGACTCGCCGTCGCACCTCAGTAACTTGGACGCCAGCCAATCTACCGTGGAACGGTGAGAAGAAAACCTATGGAACTGGCAGCTGTGGCCACTGCCGCAGTCCCCGGACTTACCCCGACGGCGGTAAGTTCCGCACCCGACGACGCGGCCGACTTTGACTCCGCGCTGCTTCTGGATTCCGAGGGGAAGCGCTGGAAGGTCCGCTCACCCCGCCACCCCGAAGCCAGCGCACGGCTGGAAACAGAATTCCTGGTGCTCCGGGCTTTCGCACCGGCCATCCGGGCAGAGCTCCCGTTCCTGATGCCGACCGTCGCAGGAAAGGTCCGCCTCGGTTCCCTGAGCACGTTCGTCTACTCGCATCTCAATGGCGCTACACGTAGCGTTGAGGACCTCACTTCAGGCAACGGCTCGCTGGCCCGCGAAGTCGGCGCCACGCTGGCCGCCATCCACGACCTCCCCCAGGCCCTGGTCAACAACGCGGACCTGCCAAGCTACACCCCCAATGAATTCCGTCAGCGCCGCCTCAACGAACTGGACCAGGCAGCCACAACGGGCAAGATCCCAGGCGTCCTGCTGCGGCGGTGGGAACATGCCCTCGAGGACGTTTCACTGTGGCGTTTCAACCCTTCAGTGGTCCACGGGGACCTCCACGAGGACAACCTCCTCATCGACAACGACCGCGTCACGGCCGTTACCGGCTGGACGGACCTGCGGATCGGCGATCCCGCGGACGACTTCGCGTGGCTGGTGGCTTCCAACGAGCAAGACTTCATCGATACCGTCCTGAAAAGCTACACCGATACCAGGCGGGATGCCCCGGACCCGCACTTGCTCCGCCGCGCAGCGTTGTCCGCCGAATTTGCGCTGGCCCAATACCTTGTGAAAGCGGTAACCGCAGCCGACCCCGCGATGATTGCCGAAGCCGAGGACATGCTGAAGACGCTGGCTGATGACATCACCGAACACGGCGGCCAGCCACTCGGCGTCGAACCTCTGCTGGCGCCCGCAGTCGAGCCGGCGGCCGCACCAATGGCATCGGGAGGTGGGGAATCCGCCGGATCGGGTGCGAATCCCGCCGATGCTGCGCCCGCCAAGGAACCTGGCTCAGCGCCTGTTCCGGCGGTCGAGGTGACGCAGATTCCTGCACAGTCCACCGAACCACCCGCCGCGTCCGTTCCGGCAGTCGAGGTGACGCCGATCCCGGCCGCTGAGGCGGTTCCTGTTGCTGAGGCGGTTCAGTCAGAGCAAAAACCCGCAGCGGAAGACACATCCACTGCCGCCATCAGCATCATCCCGACCGGTCCGGCCGGACCAGCCAAAACCCAGTAGCTCCCCCGGCAATCCTGAACGGCTGAGTCAGCCGAACGCCGCTGCCAGGATTGTTTCCAGTTCCTCGGCCGTCCCCAGGTCATGAGGCCTGACCACGGCATCGTCTGCCACGTAGAAGAAGGCTGCGCTGACCTCTTCCAGGGGCACACCACGCAGGCGTGACCAGGCCAGCCGGTAAACGGCCAATTGCACCGCCTTGTTTTTCAGCTGTGCAGGCGACGGCCGTCGGCCGGTCTTCCAGTCGACCAGCTCCCAGCGACCGTCGGCATCCTGGAAGACGGCGTCCACCCGGCCGCGGACGACGACGGGCCCCACCCTGGTTTCCAGCGGAATCTCAACATGCGTGGGGATCCTACCGGCCCACTCAGAGCGCAGGAATGCGGACTGGAGCTCTTCAAGGCCCAGTCCGGCATCCACGTCGCCGTCAGCCCAGGGCGTCTCCCCAAGATCCAGCATTCCCGCCGATCCGAAGTGCTCTTCCACCCAGGAATGGAAGGCCGTGCCCTTCCGGGCCGACATGCCCGGTTCCCGCGGCACGGGCCTCCTGAGCCGCGCCAGAACGGCGTCGGAATCCTCACCCAGCTCCACAAGCGTGGAAGCCGAGATGTGCGCAGGAAGATGGATTATCCGGCTGCGGTCGTCTGCGGAGCGCCGTTCCAGGAGCAACGCCGCCTCCTCCGCCCAGCGGGCAGCATTACCGCGCAGCCCGCCATCCGGCCGGTCACTGGCAGCATCCGCTGTGGGACCCCCGAGGACGGGTTCGCCAACAGCCGCGCCACGACGGACAGCGTCGGCAGCCGCTTCCATTGCATCCCGCCGTCCGCGGAACAGCCGGAGCCGGATGCCGGTCCGTGGGTCAATCGGACCTTCCAGCGGATCGTACGGCCACTGGGCAACTTCAACCTCCCGCGTCAGCGGGCTCTCCTCCGGCAGCAGGGACTCCGCCACGGAGGACCTATGCACGGATGCATTGTGGCTTTCAACCAGCGGCTCCAGCTCGGCCAGGAATTTCGACATCTCAGCCCGCCCCGAGCGGGAGCCCACCCAGGCGGCGCTGGAAACCCAAAGGACGTGCTTCGCCCTGGTATATGCCACATAGGCCAGGCGCCGTTCCTCTCCCTCGGCGTGCACCTGGACGTCCGACTTGAACATAGCTTCCGAGTCCAGCCAGCCTTTTTGATCCGGCTGGTCCAGATCCCACTGCGGCAGGTCCGCGCGGTCGCCACGCAACGGCCAGGGCAGAGCTGCGGAACCACTGCTCCACCGCGAATCACGGTCACTCGGAAAAGCCCCTGCATTGAGTCCGGGAACAAACACCACGTCCCATTCCAGGCCCTTCGAGGCATGTACGGTCAGCAACTGGACTGCCTCATGGTTGACTTCCGACGGCGCTCCGTCCAGGCCGTTCTCCTCGGCGGCGGCCGCCTCCAGCCAGGACAGGAACGCCAGGATGTCCACCCGCTGGGCAGTCTGCAGGAAGCCCGCAGCCGCGTCCTGGAAGGCATCCAGGTTGCGGCGGGCCTGGTGAATGCTGACGCCGGGTTTGGCGGCAACTTCGATGTCCAGCAGCATTGAGCGTTCCACCTCCCCCAGAAGGGTGGTCAGATCATCGCCGAGGTGCCGCCGGAGCTGGCGAAGCTCCGTGGACAACTGGCCCAGGCGTTCCCGTGCCTGGGCCGTCAACGAGCGGCCTTGGCCGGAAACCCAGCCCTCCTGTGGAAGCCAGTCGAGGGCTTCCACCAGACTGGAGCCATCCGAGATGTCGCTCTCAACCGGGTCACTTCCGCCGGATTCCGGCAGTTGGGTTCGCTCTCCGCGGCGCTGCTGCTCCCGGCGGTGAGCCAGGAATGAAGACCAGTCGCGGAAGGCCATGAGGTCCGCCGGACCGATCCGCCAGCGTGCGCCGGCCAGCAGGCGCATCAACGAATCAGAGCGGCCGGGGTCAGCCAGGACCCGGAGCGTTGATACCAAGTCAACGATTTCCGGGGTATCCAGCAGTCCGCCCAGGCCGACAATCTCGTAGGCGATGCCACGTGATTCGAAGGCTTTCCGGATACATTCCATTTGTGCACGGCGGCGGCAGAGCACGGCGATGGCCGGCGGCTCCGGTTCCGCCGACTCGACGAAGTCCGTGGCTTTGTAGCGCAAGACGCCCTCGGCCACGGCCGACGCTTCGTCCTCATCTGATCCGAACCGGCCCAGGACCACGTGGCCATCGACAGCGGCCGGGCTGGGCTGCAGCGGCGGCACGCTGGGGATCCCGGCAGTATCAGTTTGGCCTGCCACCGGACGGACGGGCCCACCGCTCAACGGCGCGGCGGTGATGTTGGCCGCCGCCAGGATATTGCGGCCGTTCCGCCACGCGGTGGTGAGGTAGGAAGTGGGCGCCGGCGCCGAGCCACCATCCGGTTGCCGGGCAGGAAACTCTTGCACAAAGTGGAAAAGCTGGCCAGCGGAAGCCCCGCGGAAGCCGTAAATGGACTGGTTGGGATCACCAACCGCCGTCACGGCATGGCCACCGCCGAACAACCGGGAAAACAGCACCAGCTGGGCGTGCGAGGTGTCTTGGAATTCGTCCAGGAGAACTACTTGGTAACGCTTCCGTTCGAAGTCCCCGGCCTGCGGCACTTCCTGTGCCACGCGGGCGGCCAGTGCCACGAGGTCGCCGAAGTCCAGGGCACCGCGGTTGCGTTTGGCCTGGTTGTACCTGCCCACCATGTCCGCCACGCTGGCCCGGGTACGCAGGCGCCGGCCGATGCCCAAGGCTGCTTGTGTGGGGTTCTTCTTCGCCTTGTGACTGACCGGCAACGCTTCAAATTTCGCGACGCGTTGCATGATCCAGTCCTCTACCTCCCGGGGGTCCTGCAAATGCTCCGAACATTCGCCGGCGAGCTGTATCACTGCACTGACCAGCGTGGACTTCGCGGAGGTGAAGTGTTCGTACTCGCCGTCGTAGGCTTCCACCACTTCGCTGGCCAGCTGCCATGCCTGCGCCGCACCGACCAGCACTACATCTCGCTCCACACCCAGCCGAAGGCCGTGGTCCGAGACGATGCTGCTGGCATACGAGTGGTAGGTGGAGACCTTCGGTTCAAGGCCGTCAGGGTCCACGAGGCCTGCGGGAAACAGGACATTGCCCGTGTCCTCCGCGGCAACACGCTGCAAGGCGGCGAGTTTCCCTCGGATCCGGCTGGCCAGTTCGCCGGCCGCCTTCCGGGTAAACGTCACCCCCAATACTTCCTCTGGACGCACCCAGCCGTTGGCCACAAGCCAAACCACCCGGTCCGCCATAGTGGCTGTCTTTCCTGAGCCTGCCCCGGCAATAACCAGGCGCGGTGCCAACGGTGACGCGATGATCTCCGCCTGTTCCTGTGTTGGAACGTTCTTCTCACCCAACAGGACGGACAGCTCCACCGGGGTGAAACGCGGCACGGGCACTGAGTCGCGTTCCGACGTCGTCATTCCGTCACCTGACGTCCGCGTGCGCACAGCGGGCACACCTCGGGAAGACGGCAGCCGTGCCCGCCAAAGCTTCCCTTGGCTGGGTCATGCCGGGCCTCAAACTCACTTCCGGCCATCACAACGGCGGCTTCGTTGACCATGTCCAGTGCCCAGTTGCTGTCCGAAGGGACTGGCTCCTGGTGTTGGCTGGAGAGACCTTTGGCCGTGGTGCCAAGCTGGGCCAGAACTGCCCCGCCGGACTCCGGATCCGGCGTTGGCGACTCGAATCCGCCGGCCAGGACTGCCGCCTGGTATGCCCCCAGCTGGGGATGCCGGCCCAGATCGGCCTTGCCCGGCTGGCTTTTGCCGGTTTTGAGGTCAACCACCACCAGCCGTCCTTGGGCATCAATCTCCAGCCGGTCAACCTGCCCACGCAGGACCGCATGACGGTAGCCGGTGTCTGCTGAACCGGTTCCAGGGCTTTCGACAGGTGCCATCGTTTCACCGGCCGGGGCTGTCTGTACCGGGACATCGGGAAGTTCCACCGAGAAACCCTGCTCCACGCCCAGCAGGGTGCGCCCCTCGCTGCGCGCCGTAATGACGTACTCGGCAAGCTTGCGCACCATGGTCTCCGCCCGCTTGAAATCAAGTTTGCCCTCCCAATTGTCCTTCATGCCCAGCGAGGGCCAGCGCCGCACCAGCTCCTCGACGTAGCGGGTTCCCGTGGCGTCCGGCAGGTCCTGCGCAATGGCATGGACCAGTGTGCCCAGGCTCCGTGCGAAATCGGTGGCGGCTTCTCCCCCGGCTGCCTGGACAAACCAGCCCAGGGGCGATTTCTGCACTGATTCCACCTTGGACGGTGAGACGTGGACGGTTCCGCCCGGTGCGACGACGGGTTGGCTGGTGCTCAGCGGCAGCAACCCCCACCAGCTGTCCGGGTGGGCCCCCGGGACCGCAGGCTGCTGCGAGGCCAGATGGGAGAGGACCCTGACGGCTTCACAGGATTCGGCAGGGGCCGCGGCGCCAAGTTGGGCATACTGACGCAACTCGGCCACCAGCGAGCGCAAGGTAAGGGGACGCTGGACGTGCGTGAGCGGCCGGCTGTGCTGCCCCGGGCCAAGGGGTGCCACGTAATCAAGGAACGACGACGGCTGTTCATCCTCCGAGGACACAGCTACGCAGATCAGCAACTCCCGGGCACGGGATATAGCGCTGGAGAAGCTCCGCAGTTCGTCATACCGGATGTCCCGTGCGCGGCTGAGCGGGTCCCGCTGGAGCGCGTATTCCACACCATGTTCGACGGCGTCGGCGTAGAGGGTGCTGCCTAGCAGTTCACCGCGGAGCCGGGTGTTGGGCCAGACGCCTTCCTGCAGCCCGGCCACAATGACCACAGGCCATTCCCTTCCCGCCGCGCTGGCGGGCGTCAGGAGTTCGACGGCATCATCCAGTTGGGCCCTGGCGGCCAGGGTGTCCATGGGCAGTTCCTGGTTCAGCAGGTAGTCCAGGAACTGCCGTGGGCCGGACCCCGGCAACTGGTCCACGTAGCGCTCCGCGGTGTGGAACAAGGCCATCATGGCGTCGAGGTCACGGTCTGCCCGTGCACCGTTGGTGCCACCTGCCAGGGCCGCCTCAGTCCACGACGTGGCGAGTCCGGTGGCGTGCCACAGCGCCCAGAGGACTGTTTCGGCATTGGCGCCCGGCTGTTCCACGGCTTTCAGCCCGGCCTGGATCATCCGGGCAGTCCGCCGGGCTGCCCTGGCATCAAGGCCCAGGGTAAGCAGGGCTCCCGGTTCCAGCAAGGCCTCGACCAAGAGGGCGTCGCTGGAACGGACCCCACCGCCCAGGAGCTCCTCACGCCGCAGCGCCTGGCGCAGCCTGCGCAGTTCCAGCGGTGTTGCCCCGCCGATTCTGGACGTCAGGAGGGCCACGGCAGTTTCCGGCGTCAGCGACTGCGGGTCGAGGGCAATTGCGTAGGCTTCCAGCAAGGGCCGGACGGCAACTTCGTCGCGCACAGCGGATTCGGCCACTGGAACGCGGACCGGGATGCCTTGCCCGGAAAGGTAACGCTGGAGCTGGCTGAGCTGGCCGCCGGTACGGACGACCACCGCGATTTGCCCCAGCCCGCGCCGCCCATGAATGTGTTCTTCCAGGATACGTTGGGCGACATACCGCAGTTCGTGGACCGGTGAGGCCACCAGGTGGGCTTCAACAACGCCGTCCTGGCCTGGCGTTGTACGGCTCCCCACCTGGTCCGGGACGGGTTCCAGCCTCCGCGCCTGCTGCCCGCCCGCGCGTTGTGAGATCCGGCCGGCCACGCCAAGCCAGGCCTGCGCGACGGCGGGCCGGTGGCGGTGCGTGAAAGCCAGAGGGTACTGCAGTACCTGCGTGGAACCGGCCAGCAGGGCCGGGAGCTCGGCGACGAGGTCCGGCCGCGCCCCGCGGAAACCCTGCACAACGCTATCCGGTGAACTGGTGACAAAGCAGTCCTTCCCGGCGGCGATGTCCGCCAGGAGTTCGAAAACGGCCGGGTTGGCTTCTTGGATATCGTCCACCATGATCAACTGCAGCCGCGCACGTTCGGCGGCAAGGAACTCCGGTGAGTCCTGGAATATCTGGCGGGCTGTGGTGATGATTCCCGCCGGGTCGAAGGCTTCCGGCATCCGGAGATCCAGCACGTCACGGTATTCGGCGTAAAGCGCCGCGGCAGCAACCCAATCGGGACGACCGCACCGCCGGCCCAGGGCTGCTAGGTCCGATGCCGCCAGCCCGGATTCAATCACGCGGTCAAACAGCTGGCGCACTTCCTGCCGGAAGCCGCGGGTGACCAGGGCGGCGGCAAGGTCCTCCGGCCATGCCAGCTCCAGCCCGGGACGGGCGTGGCCTTCCAACAGTTCCTTGATGATCAGGTCCTGTTCCGGCCCCGACAGAAGGCGCGGCGCCCTGGGCAGATGAATCACGCCCTCTGCTTTGGCGCGCCGGATCAGATCAAAAGCATACGACGCCCAGGTGCGTGCCGGCGTCGTACTCAGGCTCCGGTTCAGCCGGCCGGTAAAGCTGTCCCGCAAAGCGTCGGCAGAACGCCGGTCCGGTGCAAGGATCAGGACCCGGTCCGGATCGATTCCGTCCTGCTCCACACGGCGAATGGCAGCTTCCACCAACACCGTCGATTTACCGGTTCCGGGTCCGCCGGGGACAAGCACCGGCCCGGATCCGTGGGGAACCGCGACCGCTGCCGCCTGGTCCGGTGTGAGCACGGGAACCGACGAGTGGGCAGTCCGCGGCGGCAGGAGCTGCAGCCCGGCAGCGGGGACGTCAGGGCGGACACTTGCGAGATGGCTGGTAGTGGCGGTTGTGGTCACTGAGTCATTCCATCATTGGCCTCTGACATTTTCGCCGAGGCTGTCGCGAGTCCTTCGGCGAGCGCCTCGATCCTGTCGAAGTCCGCATCAGATGGCTGCCATCGGGCAACGCGCAGATCCACCCGCCAGCTGGATTCCCCGTTACGGAGGTACTCCTCGGGGTTACCGCGAAGGGCCGTGCCCTCGCTCAGGTAGTGCCGCAGTGCGTCGGCTTCGTGCCCGTCCGGCGCTGCGCCGCTGGCGCGGAGTACCCGCCACCAGGCGACGCTGCTGCCATGACGGCTCATCACTGAGCCAACTTGCCTGGGACCGCCGGAGCCAAGAAGTTCGGCCACGTCCCCGTAACTGACGGCGGAGCCCGGAGGAATCAGGCCCACCAGTTCCAGGACCGCCTCGACGTACTCCATGCGCATCCCTCCACAGTAATGGGCAACCCGCCGTCGAAATCCAATGGAGTGTCGGGGACCGCCGGTAGCGTGGGCGCATGAGCACCTGGAACAGCCTCCCCCGCGCAGCCTTTGACCTGGAAACCACCGGCCGGAACTCCCGTTCAGCGCGGATCGTCACGGCGTCCATCACGGTAGTTGACGGGGACGGCAACGTGGTCAAGGAGCACGAGTGGCTGGCGGATCCAGGTGTGGAGATTCCCACGGAAGCCAGTGATATCCATGGCGTCACCACCGAGACGGCCCGGCGTGATGGCCGTCCCGCTGCGGACGTCACCCGGGAGGTGGCGGCAGTACTGCAGGGATTGTTCGACGCCGGGACACCGGTTATCGCGTTCAACGCAAGCTATGACTTCACTGTCCTCGCGGCGGAGTCGGCCCGCTACGGGGTGCCACAGCTCTCGCGTTTCCCGGTCCTGGACCCCTTCATCATGAACAAGCAGGTGGACCGCTTCCGCAAGGGCAAGCGCACGCTGACCGCCCTCTGTGAGGAGTACGGCGTCGGTTTGGACAACGCGCACACCTCAGCGGCGGATGCCCTGGCCACTTTGCGGGTACTGGACGCCATGGCCGGCAAGTTCCCCACACTGCAGATGCCTGCATCCAAACTCCACCGCCTGCAGGTGGATTGGGCCCAGGCTCAGGCTGCGGATTTTCAGGACTACCTGCGCCGGAGCAAGCCAGCGGCAATCATCGAAGGAAACTGGCCGGTGCTGCCGCCGGAAGATGCCAGCCGCGGGGCGTTCTGAACCCCGGCCACACGGTAACCATTTGCGGCGCCGAGATGCCCTGCGATGGACGTCACACTAACCCGTCGGTTGAACGGCCGCGTTGCAGGCAGGCCACGATTCGGCGCGTCCCGTTACTTTCCTCCTGAACGGAACGCTGAGGTCTGCAAAGCAGCCATAAATTCGGCCGCTTCCCAGGCATCACGTCATTTCTTCGTGTGACGTACCAATTCAGCCGGGGTGAGATGATTAAGTTTTGGCGATGCCGCCTGCCCTCTGGCCATTTTCCTGGTCTTTGCCTGCAGAACGCGGACTTCTTCCGCCAAACAACAGTTGACCCCGTGACTGAACGAAAGCGACAAAATTGATGAAGAAAACGGCCATGAAGTGGCTTACCAGCGTGCCTGTGGCAATCGCCGTTGCGGTGTCCCTGGCCGCCTGCGGAAGCGCCACCCCCACCGACGCCGGTTCGCCGACGGACGCCCTGGCGGGCAGCGACCAGCAGACGCTGGACAAGTACACCACCGCTGATGTCACTCCCGTGGACCAGATCGATGTTTCCAAGCTGGGCCTGAACACCGAGGGCAAGCTCGAGGTGGGCACCCTCTCGGATGCCCCGCCGAACATCTTCATCGACGAATCCGGCAAGTTCACCGGCTACGACAACGAACTGCTCCGCGCCATTGCCGGCAAGCTGGGCCTCGAGGTCGAGTTCGTTGCCACCGATTTCTCCGCGTTGCTGTCCCAGGTCCAGACCAAGCAGTTCGACGTCGGATCTTCCTCGATCTCCACCACCGACGCCCGACGCGAGAACGTGGGCTTCACCAATGGCTACGACTTCGGCTTTATGGCTGTGGTGGCCAAGACCGACTCTGAGGTCAAGGGCTTTGCAGACCTGGATGATTCATTCCGCATCGGTGTGGTCCAGGGAACTGTGCAGGACGATTACGTCACCAACACCCTGAAGCTGGAACCGATCCGGTTCCAGGACTACGCCACTGTCTACGCCAACGTGCGTAACGGCCAGGTAGATGCCTGGGTTGCACCGTCACAGCAGGCAACCGGCCAGGTCAAGGACGGCGACGGCACCGTCATCGCCGAGTCCGTGGTCAACACGCAGAATTTCACCGCCTACGCCGTGTCCAAGGACAACCAGCCGCTCATTGATGCCCTCAACTCGGGCCTCGATGCCGTCATCGCTGACGGCACCTGGGCCGAGCTGACCAAGGAATGGTACCCGGAGCGCGAAACCCCCTCCGACTGGAAGCCGGGCAGCAAGGCTGTTCCTGCTCCCCAGAGCTGAACCGGACGCCGTAGCTGATGGACCTCTTGGACCAGCTTGCCGAGACCTTCCTGGACTGGGGGGAGATGGCAAAAGTCATTCCCTCCCTGCTCACGGTTGGTCTTCCCAACACCCTGATCCTGGCGCTGGCGTCGGGCATCCTCGGATCCCTTCTGGGCCTGATGCTGGCCCTGATGGCACTGTCACGGAACATCGTGGCACGCTGGGCGGCCAGGATCTACACGGACCTGTTCCGCGGCCTGCCGGCCATCCTGGTCATCCTGGTGATCGGCATCGGGCTCAGCCCGATTGCCCGCGAACTCACCGGAACACGTAATCCCTATCCGCTGGGCATCCTTGCCCTGACGCTGATCGCCGCCGCCTACATCGGCGAGATCTTCCGTTCCGGCATCCAGAGCGTGGAAAAGGGCCAGTTGGAAGCCAGCCGGGCCTTGGGGTTCAGCTACGGCAGTTCCATGCGTTTGGTGGTGGTTCCCCAGGGAATCCGCCGTGTGCTGCCTGCCCTGGTCAACCAGTTCATTTCTTTGCTCAAGGATTCTTCGCTGGTGTTTGTTTTGGGGCTCGCCGCTTCGGACCGCGAGATCTTCCGGATCGGTAACGACGCTATGGCCAACACAGGGAACCTTTCCCCTTTGGTGGCTGCCGGCGTCGTCTACCTGATCATGACGGTCCCGCTGACCCACTTCGTGAACTTCATCGACCACCGGCTGCGTACCGGACGGCCTGAGAAGAAGGAACCGGATGAGCTGGCGGCACCGATCGGAAAGAAGGCCTGACATGACGGAATTCACCTCCGGCACCTTGACCGGCAAGAACATCCACCTTTCCTTCGGAAGCAACCACGTGCTTCGCGGCATCGACCTGCATGTAGAGAAGGGCACCACGGCTTCCGTGATCGGTCCCTCCGGTTCGGGCAAGTCAACTCTGCTGCGGGTCATGAACCGGCTGATCGAGCCGGACGACGGCGATATCCTGCTGGACGGCCGCTCGGTCCTGAAGGACAACCCGGATGAGCTGCGCCAGCGGATCGGCATGGTCTTCCAGCAGTTCAACCTGTTCCCCCACAAGACCGTGGTGGAAAACGTGGCCCTGGCCCTGCGCAAGCTCAAGAAGCTGGGCAAGGAAGAAGCACACACGCAGGCCATGGAGCAGTTGGACTTGGTGGGCCTGAAGCACAAGGCAGATGTGCGGCCCGCCAACCTTTCCGGTGGCCAGCAGCAACGTGTTGCCATTGCCCGTGCCCTGGCCATGCGCCCCGAGGTGATGTTCTTCGACGAGGCCACGTCTGCCCTGGATCCGGAGCTGGTCAAGGGTGTCCTGGCGCTGATGGCCGACCTGGCCAAGGGCGGCATGACCATGGTTGTGGTCACCCACGAAATGGGCTTCTCCCGGAACGTGTCGGACTCGGTGACCTTCATGGACGGCGGCCTGGTGGTCGAGTCCGGCCACCCGGACCAGATCTTCACTGAACCGCGTACGGAGCGGCTGAAGAGCTTCCTCTCGGACGTGCTTTAGCCACTGACGCAACAACCCCGGCTTCCTCGGAAGCCGGGGTTTTTCGCGTTTAGGGTGCCGGAGTACTAAACGGAAGCTGAAGCGGCCGCCCGGGCAGCAGCCGGCAGTGCGTCGAAGATCCGGTTCATGGCGGCGTCATCGTGGGCCGCGGACAGGAACCACGCCTCAAAGACCGACGGCGGAAGGTACACACCGGATTCCAGCATGGAGTGGAAGAACGGCGCGTACCGGAAGGACTCCTGTTTCTGTGCGTCGTCGTAGTTGTGGACTCCTGTGGCAGACGTTCCGAACGCTACCGAGAAGAGGTTTCCGGCCCGCTGGATGGAGTGGTCGACGCCGGCCCCGTCCAGTGCAGCGGACAGCGCCGTGGACAGCTCCAGCGAACGCTGGTCGATGTGGGCGTAGACCTCCGGCGTCGCGTGGCTCAAGGTGGCGACGCCGGCGGCCATGGCCACGGGGTTTCCGGAGAGCGTTCCGGCCTGGTACACCGGCCCCACGGGAGCGAGGTAGTCCATCACGTCGGCACGGCCGCCCAGTGCCGCCGTCGGCATTCCACCGCCGATAACCTTGCCGAACGTCAGCAGGTCCGGGCTCCAGGCCTCCGGCGTGGAGGCCGAACCGCCGGTGAGTCCCCAATAGCCGGAGTACCCAGTGCGGAAGCCGGTCAGCACCTCGTCCAGGATCAGCAGTGCGCCATGTTCGCGGGTAATCCGGGACAGGCCCTGGTTGAAGCCCGGCGCCGGGGTGACAACGCCCATGTTGGCCGGTGCGGCCTCGGTGATAACGGCTGCAATGTTCTGGCCATGCACAGCGAAGGCGGCTTCGACGGCGGCGAGGTTGTTGTAGGGCAGCACCAGGGTTTCGGCGGCGGTTGCCTCCGTCACCCCGGCGGAACCGGGCAGCGCCAGGGTTGCCAGTCCGGAACCGGCAGCAGCGAGCAGCCCGTCCAGGTGCCCGTGATAGCAGCCGGCAAACTTGATGATCAGGTTGCGGCCGGTAAAGCCACGGGCAAGCCGGACAGCCGTCATGGTTGCCTCGGTGCCTGTGGACACCATCCGGAGCCGTTCGACGGCGGACACGCGCTCCTGCACAATCGCCGCCAGGTTTGCTTCATCCGGGGTGGACGCGCCGAAGGACAACCCGCGGTCTACTGCGGCATGCACGGCGTCAAGCACAGCGGGGTGGGCGTGTCCCAGCAGCGCCGGGCCCCACGAGCAGACCAGGTCCACATATTCCTGGCCGTCCGCGTCGGTGAGGTACGGGCCTTTGGCGGAGACCATAAACCGGGGCGTGCCGCCCACGGATCCGAAAGCCCGGACCGGTGAGTTCACGCCGCCCGGCATCAGTTGGCGGGCGCGGTCAAAGAGTGCCTCGTTACGAGGATTGCTGGAAGTCATGGTTCCTATTCTTTCAGTTTTCAGCCGGTCAGCCGGCGAGCAGTTCCGCCACGCGGGGGGCCACGGCCGTACCCATAAGTTCGATTGAGCGCATCATGGCCGAATGTGGCAATGGTCCGTTGCTGTACTTGAAATCAAACCGATCCACATTGAGGGTCTGTTTCAGGGCCGCGATCTTCCGCGCCACGGTGTCCGGCGAGCCCACGTACAGCGCCCCCTCCGGGGAACAGAGTGCCTCGAATTCGCCGCGGCCGGCAGGTCCCCAGCCCCGTTCTGCCCCGATCTTGTTCCGGAAAGCCAGCCAGTGCGGGAAGAGCTCCTCACGTGCCTGTTCATCGGTCTCGGCAACATGGCCCGGCGAGTGCGTAGCCACCTGTTGCATGGGGTGGCCGTACTTCGCCATGGCCTCCCGGTAAAGGTCAACCAGCGGAGCAAATCCGCGGGGCTGGCCGCCGATAATCGCAAAGATGATCGGGTAACCGTATTGGGCACAGCGCAGCACGGATTCCGGTGTGCCGCCCACACCGATCCAGGTTGGCAGGTGGTGATGCTCCAGCGGCGGATAGACCGTCAGTCCATTAACGGGCGGCCGGGTGGTGCCTTCCCAGTGAACGGGTTTCTGCGAACGGACCTTGTCGAAGAGCTCAAGCTTTTCCTCGAACAATGTCTCGTAGTCCGCCAGGTCCAGGCCAAACAGCGGGAAAGACTCAATGAACGAGCCCCGTCCCAGCATCACCTCGGCTCGGCCGTTGGACAGCGCGTCCACAGTGGAGAAACGTTGGAAAACCCTGATGGGATCGTCGGAGCTGAGTACGGTCACGGCCGATCCCAGCTTGATCCGGGTGGTCCGGGCCGCTGCCGCCGCGAGGAAAACCTCCGGGGCTGAGACCGCGTAATCCTTGCGGTGGTGCTCCCCCACGCCAAACGCATGAAGTCCGACGGCGTCAGCAAGTTGCGCTTGTTCCAGCAGCTGGCGGAGCACTTGGGCATGCGGCTGCGGGGTACCGTCGTCGCTGAGCCCCACGTCCCCGAAGGTGTTCAGGCCAAGTACGATCTGGTCGTCCCCCAGCGACGAGGTGGGAGTTGGCGGCACGGTGACGGAGTTCATGGTTATTCCTTCAGCCAGCCGGCGAGTTCGGCGGCCCAGTAAGTGAGGACCATGTCCGCGCCGGCACGCCGGATGCCCAGTACGGATTCGGTAATGGCGGCGCGGCGGTCGATCCAGCCGTTGGCGGCGGCTGCCTCGATCATCGCGTACTCGCCGGAGATTTGGTAGGCGGCCACGGGCACCGGGCTCATGGCAGCGACATCGGCCACGATGTCGAGGTAGCTCATGGCCGGCTTGACCATCACAATATCGGCGCCTTCGGCCAGGTCAAGTTCCACTTCGCGGAGGGCTTCACGGCGGTTTCCGGCATCCATCTGGTAGGTCCGACGGTCGCCCTTGAGTTGCGAGTCCACAGCTTCGCGGAAGGGGCCGTAGAACGCCGAGGCGTACTTGGCTGCATAGGCCACCACCGAAGTATTCACGTGCCCCGCGTCGTCCAGGGCGGCACGGATGGCGGCGATCTGGCCGTCCATCATGCCGGACGGGCCCAGCATATGGGCGCCGGCCTCCGCCTGGGCTACGGCCATCTGCGCGTAGATTTCCACTGTGCGGTCGTTGTCAACGTAGCCGTCGGCGTCGAGCACACCGCAGTGCCCGTGGTCTGTGAACTCGTCCAGGCAGACGTCGCTCATGATCACCAGGTCATCGCCCACTTCGGCCCGGACATCGCGGATTGCCTTGTTCAGAACACCCTCAGGATCAAGGGATGCTGTGCCTTCGGCGTCCCTGACCTCTGGAATACCGAACAGCATCAAGCCGCCCAGGCCCAGTTCCACGGCTTCAGCCGCCGCCCGTTTCAGGGTGTCCGTAGTGTGTTGGACTACCCCTGGCATCGAACTGATGGGATTGGGTTCGGAGAGCCCCTCCCTGACGAAGGCCGGGAGGATCAGCTCGGCCGGCGCCAAACGCGTTTCCGCAGTGAGCCTGCGCATGGCGGGTGTGGTGCGGAGCCTGCGGGGCCGCTGCTGCAAGAAACTCATGCTCTATCCTTCATTCGGGGTTCCTGACGTGTCAAAGTTCTTGGGGTTCTGACTCTGGACTGCACGTTCGACGGCGGCTGCCACACTTTGTGCGCCAGGATCCTCCGCCACGGCGGCGACGGCAAGTCCCAGGCGTCGCGCCTCATCGTCCGTGGACGGTCCGATCGCGACCAACGCGCAGCGGTCCAGCGGAAGCTTCAGATCCACCATGCGGCGGACCTGGCTGGGCGAAGCCGCGAGCAGGGCAGCAATCCGGCCGGCAGCCAGCTCGGAGCTGGCTGCTTCCGGTTCCAGCAACCCGCCATCAGCGGTAACGGGAGCATAGAGTGCACGGTCACGATCTGCTGGATAAGGGACCGTGCGGTACGCCGTAACGCAGTGGACATCCAGGCCCATGGCCTGCAGCCCCTCCCGGAGAGTCGAGGCCGCGATGTCTGCCTGCGGCAGCAGAACCGCTCCCCCGCCATCGGGTCCTGCCTCCGGCCACTCAGCAAGCAGCCCCGCGGCCGACTGCTGGCCAGGTACCAGATCGACGTCGACGCCTGCCCGCTTCAGTGCAGTTGCCGTGCCGGATCCCACAACGGCAATCCGGGTGTGGGCGGGAACGGCCGCCGACAGGGTGGTACCGGCATCCAGCGCTGCCCCGGCCAGCGCATCCACTGTAGTGGCGCTGGTGACCACCAGCCAGTTGAAGTGGCCGTCGGACAGATCGCGGATAACGCGGAGAAGGTCCCCGCTGTCCGTGGGCTGTTCAAAATCGATGAGCGGCAGGAACCGGACATCCGCTCCTGCTTCTTCCAGGACCCCCGCCAGTTTGGCGGAGCGGTCGGGGCGCCTGGCCAGCAGCACACGGACGCCGGCCAGGGCCGGCTGCGCCGCAGCCACTGTTCCAGCTTGTCCAGGCACCTGCCGCTCCATGTTTCTGCGGCTTAGGACGAGGACGCCGTCAGGTCCGCGATGTCAGCGGCTCCGGCCGCCAGCAGGACTTCGGCCAGTTCAATGCCGAGCAGGGTTGCGCCTACTTCCGTCAAACCATCCGTGGCCCGCTTATCGCGCACTGTAGCGGTTCCGTCTACGGCACACACGGCCGCCTCAAGGTACAGCATGCTGCCCTTGCGGTATCCATAAGCGCCAACGGGTGCTGCGCAGCCGGCCTCGAGCCGGGCCAGCAACGCCCGCTCCGCGGTGACGGCCAGGCGGGTGTCCTGATCGTCCAGCGCGGCCAGCGCCTGGGCGAGGACCTCAGGCGTACCATCGGTAGCCTGCGGAGAATCGGCGGTGCGGCATTCGATCGCCAGTGAACCCTGTCCGGCAGCCGGGAGCATGACATCTGTTTCCAGGTACTCACTCACGGTATCCAGCCGGCCGATCCGTTCCAGTCCGGCCGCTGCGAGCACAACAGCATCCAGGTCACCGGTTTTGCCGGGTACGACGTCGGCAGGAGCGTTCCCGGGAAGGCCCGCCACCCTGCCAAGCCGGGTGTCCACGTTGCCACGGATATCGATGACCTGAAGGTCGGGCCTGGCGGCCCGGAGCTGGGCGGCACGGCGTGGCGATCCGGTACCCACCGAAGCGCCTTCCGGCAGGTCGGCCAGTTTCAGACCGTCCCGCGCGCAGAGTACATCGCGGACGTCCACGCGTTTTGGCGTCGCAGCCAGGCTCAGACCCACAGCGGCTCCCGTGGGCAGGTCCTTCAGCGAGTGCACGGCTACATCGCAGTCACCGCGCAGCAAGGCGTCACGAAGTGCTGCAACAAAAACGCCGGTTCCGCCCATCTGGGACAACGATCCGGTGAGGACGTCGCCGTCGGTCCTGATGTGCACCAGCTCTACGGGGAAACCTCCGACGGCGGCCAGCTGGTCAGCTGTCTGCTGCGTCTGGGTGAGGGCGAGCTTGCTGGCCCGGGTACCGATCCTGACAGTCATTAGGAGTCCTGTCCTCCCGTGGAACGGGTGGTTCCGGCGGCTGCCTCCGAAGAAGCCGGGTAGGAGTCATGCCCCGTGCCCGTAGTGGTGTCGGCCCCGGCGATGGTTGGCTTTTCGCCGCGGAAGTTGGCGCAGCATCCCGGACGGCAGACGTCGTACCAGGGGCCAAGGTCCGTCAGCGCCGGGCGGTTGGTGATGGTGTTTTCCGTGGTCCGTTCAGAGATGAGGTCCACCATGCCGCTGACGAACCTGCGGTGCGTACCGGGCGTTGGAACCCGGATAGCAGCAAGTCCCAGGTTGGCGCAGGTTTCCAGTGCCTCGGTATCCAGGTCCCACACAACTTCCATGTGGTCGCTGACGAAGCCCAGCGGAACAATAACGATGCCCTGGGTGCCCTTGCCGGCCAGCTCTTCGATGGCGTCGTTGATGTCCGGCTCAAGCCACGGCACGTGCGGTGCGCCGGAGCGGGACTGGTACACCAGGGACCAGGGCGCGGTGAGGCCGGTTTCCTGCTCCACCCGCTGCATAACGGCGGAGGCAGCCGCAAGGTGCTGGGCCACGTAGGCCGAGCCTTCCTCGAACTCGCGGGGCTCGTCCTCGGACCGGCCGGCGGCGTCGGCGTCCCGGGTGGGAATGGAGTGGGTAGCGAAGAGGATCTGGATGGGAGCATCCGGCGTCCCCGCTTCGGCCAGCTTGGCCCGGACCTCGGCAAGGCCGGCGCCCGTGCCTTCCACAAAGGGCTCAACAAATCCGGGGTGGTCAAAGTACTGGCGTACCTTGTCCACCTCGAGGCGGCCGTCCAGGCCGGTTTCGGTCAATGCCATGCCGATGTCCTCGCGGTACTGGCGGCAGCTGGAGTAGCAGGAGTAGGCACTGGTGGTGATCATCAGCAGCCGGCGGTGGCCGGCGTCGTACGCTTCCTGCAACGTCTGCGGGATGTACGGCGCCCAGTTGCGATTGCCCCACAGCACGGGCAGCTCGATGCCGCGGGCCGAAAGCTCGGCTTCCAGTGCCGCCTTGAGCTCCCGGTTCTGCCGGTTGATGGGGCTGATGCCGCCGTTGGCGCGGTAGTGGTGCGAGACCTCTTCGAGCCGCTCGTCCGGGATCCCCCGGCCGCGGGTCACGTTGCGGAGGAACGGAATGACGTCTTCCTGTCCCTCCGGTCCACCAAAGGAGGCGAGCAGGACGGCGTCGTAGGGTTTGGGTGCCATCCGGCCGCGTTCCGTCACCGGATTTTCGGGAATATCAGGGTATTCGGATGTAGGCCCGTCCGCGGATTCCGCAGGATTCAGCGGGCTCATGCAAGGACCTCGGCAATCTCCGCAGCCGAAACCCGGCGTCCGGTGTAGAACGGGATTTCCTCGCGCACGTGGTTGCGCGCTTCGGTGGAGCGCAGGTGTCGCATGAGGTCCACCAGGTCCACCAGCTCGGGCGCTTCCAGGCCCAAAATCCATTCCCAGTCGCCCAGGGCAAAGGAGGACACAGTGTTGGAGATGACCTGCGGGAAGTCGCGGCCCAGCATGCCGTGGTCGCGGAGCATCTTGCCGCGTTCGTCGTCCGGCAGCAGGTACCACTCGTAGGAGCGGACAAACGGGTAGACACAGAGCCACTCTGCCGGTTCCACGCCGCGGGAGAAGGCCGGGGTGTGGTTTTTGGCGAACTCAGCCTCGCGGTGCACGCCCATTGCGGACCAGACAATGCTGGTTCCGGCAAACAGTTTGCTGCGGCGGATGTCGCGAATTGCCTGCTGCAACGCTTCCGGGCGTGGTCCGTGGAGCCAGACCATTACATCGGCGTCGGCGCGCATGGCGGAGACGTCATAGCTTCCGCGGTGCACTACGCCGGCATCAGCGAGCCGCACCAGCAGGGCTTCGAAGTCTTCGGCTGCTTCGCCGCTGCGCAGGACGTCGGCGTCCCGCTTGAAAACGGTCCAGAGGGTGAAGAACTGCTCGGCTGAATTCTCGGTTTTAGTGACAGATTCGGCAGAAGTGTGGCTCATGGATACAAGTTTGCCCCTTCGCTTCAGCTAAGTCGAAACGAAGGTCTTCTACGAGCCGTAGAAGTGTTATATTTCACTAAAAGTCAGCCAATGCCGTCTATCAGGCTTGTTTCTGCTGGCCCAACTGTTGCCTGGTGTCCGCAACAACTGCTGCCAATCCGTTCCCGGCAACCCAGCCACCCACCACGGACAGTCCACCCGCCTCCGCACAGATCCGGCGCACAGCGGCCACCCGCTGCCGGTGACCGACTGCCGCAAAAGGCAGAGCCCCCTGCCAGCGCACCACATCCCAGCCCCGCACGTCCGCCTTCTCCACGGGAACTTCAAGGATCGTTGAAGCGTCCCGCAGTGCGGCTTCGAAGAGCTTGTGATCGGCTGCGGTCCCTGCCCGGACCTCGGCAACTGGGGCGTCCGCGGCATTACTGCCGTTGCTTACAACACCATCCCTGCGGCCGTAGGACAGCCTCAGCACGTGGCGTCCCGGGCCCGCCTGGTCCAGGAGCCACTGCCATTTCCCGGTGGCATGAGTCAGTGCCTTTGCCTGGACTCCCCCGGCCCCTGGTGCCACCAGGACTCCCGTGCCCCGGGGCCTCGCGTCCAATTCAGGCTTGTCCACCACGAGTGTCACCAGCCGCACATCCGGTCCGGCAGCAGGGCGAAGCCCGGCGAGCGCCGGAACTGCTTCTGCGAGAAGGCCGACGGCGGCGGGACCGTCCAGTGCCATCACCAGCTGATCGCCCTCATAAACCGAATCGCCTGCCGTGGCGACCCACGTGCCCTCGCCATTCCGCCGCAGGGACGTGACACTACGGCCCGGCAGCATGGCCACTCCCAGGTTCTCCAGTTCCGCCACCAGTGCGGTTACCAGGGAATGCATGCCGCCGGCCAGGCCCGCGACGGCGGAACCTGCTTTGGCATCACCAGCTTTGGTACCACCGGCCCTGCCGTTCCTGGGCGCACTGCTGTCAGCAGTATCGCCTCCCGGAATACCCCGGAGTCCGGCAACCGAGGCGGCTAACGATCCATGTTCCCGCAGTCCGGCCCGCAATCCAGGGGCCACCATATCCACGTCCAGGAGCGCCGGATCCGCTGAATGCACACCGCCCACCACCGGATCCACCAGCCGCTGCAGGACGCGTTTGCCCATCCGGGTCCGAACAAGCCCTGCAACACTTGTCACGTCTCCCTTGGTTCCAATGGAGCAGGGCAGGAAGCGGTCAAGGGACGCACGCAGGGCACCTGCCAGCCCCAGGGTGCGGCGGACTTCGGGGTCCCAGGGATTGGCGGGGATGCCCAGCACCCCGGTCCGCGGAAGTTCCCTGGGACCGTCCGGAAGCAATACCCAGGCACCGCCGGGAAGCGGCGTGGTGATCCGCTCCCCCAGTCCCAGTTCGGCAGCCAGATCCGCCACGGCCGTACTCCGGGTGGCGAAGGACTCCGCTCCGCTGTCCAGGGTCAGGCCGGCTACCGTGTGACTGCCAACGCAGCCGCCCCAGCGCCTGGTGGCTTCCAGGACGGTGGTTGCATGGCCGGCCAGCGCCAGCTCCCGCGCCGCCACCAGCCCGGATATCCCGCCGCCGATCACCAATGCCCGCACGGGTTACTCCGGGGAAATCGAGTGGATGAGTTCCACAACCCGGGTCAGGACAGTAGGGTCGGTCTCCGGGGGTACACCGTGTCCAAGGTTAAGGACGTGGCCCGGGGCCCCGGCACCAGCCGCAATCACTTCACGGACGTGGGCTTGGAGCACTTCCCAAGGGGCTGGAAGGAGTGCCGGATCGATGTTGCCCTGAAGCGGAACCTTCCCGCCAAGCCTGCGGTTGGCTTCGTCCAGCGGCAACCGGTAATCCACGCCCATCACGTCCACGCCGACGTCGTGCATGGCAACCAGCAGCTCCGACGTACCGGTGCCGAAGTGCACAAGGGGCGCGCCCAGGCCACGCACGTGATCCAGGGCGCGGGAGGACGACGGCGCCACGTACTTCGAGTAGTCGTCAAGCCCCAGGGATCCGGCCCACGAATCAAACAGCTGGCCGGCGGAAGCGCCGGCTTCCAGTTGGGCGCGAAGGAACAGTCCCGAAGCGTCAGCCGCCCAGGTAGCCAGTGCCTGCCAGGTTTCCGGGTCCGCATGCATCATGGTGCGGGGGCCCAGGTGGTCACGGGACGGCTTGCCCTCCACCATGTAAGCGGCCAGGGTGAACGGCGCGCCGGCAAAGCCGATCAGGGGTGTGCTGCCCAGTTCCGCAACGGTCAGCCGGACAGCTTCACGGATGGGCTCCAGCGCTTCCCAGGTCAGTTGGGGAAGCGCAGCGACATCCGCTGCGGTCCGGACGGGGTGGTCAAGGACGGGGCCAACGCCCGGAACAATGTCCACACCCACGCCTGCCAGCTTGAGCGGAATCACAATGTCGGAGAAAAAGATGCCTGCATCCACGTCATGTCGGCGGACAGGCTGCAGCGTGATCTCCGCTGCCAGCTCGGGACGGAGGCATGAGTCCAGCATGCCGATGCCCTGCCGGACCTTGAGGTATTCCGGCAGCGAACGGCCGGCCTGGCGCATAAACCACACAGGGCGGCGGGACGGGCGTCCGCCCCTGTAGGCAGTGATCAACGGCGAATTTGCCGTCCGGCCATCCATCAGCGGGTGGGCAGCGTCAAGGGTGCCGGCAGGCGTCACGGCAGGGCTGAAAGTCATGCTTCGATTGTGGCATGCCCCGCCAGTTGTTCTACCCGCCACCGAAAAAGCTATGATTGGTCTGCTGTGGTTCTTTTTTCATTGGTGGCTACACACGCCGACATCGACCTTGAGACCGTTGCTCAGCTGAGCAACGGTGCCTCCGGTATCGCCACATCCGTCCTCTCCGGATCGCCGGCAGTGACGGGTGCCGTTGTGCTGGCCACCTGCAACCGCTACGAAATCTACGGCGAAGCCCCCAACCCTGATGACGTCGAGGCAGCCCGTGCCGCCCTCGTGGCCCAGGTCAGCGAAGTCAGCGGACTGGGCGAACACCTCGTTTCGCGGTCCTTCGACACCCGGGTGGGCAGCGACGTCAGCAAGCACCTCTTCGCCGTCAGCTCCGGCCTGGATTCCGCCGTCGTGGGTGAACGTGAAATCGCCGGCCAGGTGCGTCGCGCACTCATCACGGCGCAGCATGAAGGCACGGCGAGTTCCGGACTGGTCCGGCTTTTCCAGGCCGCTTCCAAAACTGCCAAGGACGTTGGCGCCCAGACAGCCCTCGGTTCACGTGGCTTGTCTATTGTGTCCGTGGCCCTGGACCTTGCAACCGATCTCTCCGAGAATCCTGACTGGAGCACCAAGAAGGTGGTCCTGTTCGGGACCGGCGCCTACGCCGGAGCCACCATGGCACTCCTGCGCGAACGTGGCTGCACGGACATCTCGGTGTTCTCTTCCTCCGGCCGGGCCGCCGGCTTCGTTGCCAGCCGTGGCGGCACCGCCCTGGACAGCGCTTCCCTGAAACCCGCCGTGGCCGGGGCAGATGTCATGATCGGCTGCAGCGGTTCCGACTCCCGCGTCGAAGCCGCAGAGCTTGCGGAGGTGCGCGCCGATTCGCCGCAGCCGCTGATAGCCATCGACCTGGCACTCACCCACGATTTTGATCCTGCTGTTGGCGAGCTCGACGGCGTCGAGCTCCTCACGCTGGAATCTGTCCGGCTGGCAGCACCCGAGGAACAGTCCGAGTCACTGTCCCGCGCCAGCAGCATCGTCGCGGAGGCCGCGCAGACTTTCGAGCAGGAACGTGATGCGCGCGCCGCGGATTCCGCCATCGTTGCGTTGCGCCGGCACACCATGAGCGTGCTGGACACTGAGATGGAGAAAGTCCGCGCCCGCCATGGTTGCACTGCTGCCGCCGAGGAAGTGGAATTCGCGCTGCGCCGGATGGTCAAGCAGCTCCTCCATGTGCCAACGGTGCGGGCCCGCGAGCTCGCCGCCAAGGGCCAGCAGGACGACTACGTCGCAGCCCTGGAGACGCTCTACGGCATCACTGTGGATCAGCCGGCCGCCGCTCCCCAGGCTGCGGAATGCCCTGTGGACCATATGCAGGCCGGGGACCGGGACCGCCAGACAGGCCGCGCAAGCGCCTAAGCGTCCACCCCCGCGACGCTCTCTCACCTTTGACCGTTTTTTGGCCGACGCTCTCTCACGTCCTGCACCTTTACCAGCGACGCTCTCTCACTTACTTGAAGAAAGTGAGAGAGCGTCGCTGATTTTGCCGCGTTATGTGAGAGAGCGTGCCTAGTAGACCGGCTTGTCCGGCTCCACGTCCCTGACCCAAGCGAGAATCCCGCCGTCCAGATGGCTGACCCGTTCGTAGCCTGCCTTGCGCGCCGCCGCCAGGACGTTGGCGGACCGTGTTCCGGCCTTGCAGTGGAAGACGATGTCGCGGTCCTGCGGCAGCTCTGTCCAGGCCTCGCCGGACAGGATCCGGCCCTGCGGGATCAGCACGGAGCCATCAATGCTGACGATGTCGTGTTCGCCGGTTTCCCGCACGTCCACCAGGTCGAAGTCCTTCAGCCCCGCCTTGCGCGCAGCCAGCATGGTGGCCAGCTGTTTTGCCGTCACCGTATGGCTGGCGTCAGTCTGCGTTACCGGTTCAATTCCGCAGAACGCTTCATAATCCGTCAGTTCGGTCACGCGTTCGGCTTCGGGGTCCCGGTCCACCCGGATCTCGCGCCAGCTGCCGCCCAGGGCATCAAACAGCGCCACACGGCCCAGCAGGGAACGCCCGACGCCGGTAATCAGCTTGATGGCCTCCGTCACCATCAGGGAGCCTACGGCCGCGCACAGCATCCCGAACACCCCACCTTCTCCACAGGACGGCACGGATCCCGCAGGCGGGGCTTCCGGGTACAGGTCCCGGTAGGTGGGGCCGTGCTGTTCCCAGAAAACGCTGACCTGCCCATCGAAGCGGAAAATGGACCCCCAGACGTACGGCTTGCCCAGAATGGCGGCGGCATCATTGACCAGGTAGCGCGTTGCGAAGTTGTCCGCGCCGTCAAGGATGAGGTCGTATCCGGCGAAGAGTTCCAGAGCGTTGTCCGCGTCCAGCCGGACGTTGTGCAGGTTGACTGTCACCAGCGGATTGAGCGAGGAAATCGTATCCCTGGCAGATTCGGTTTTGGGCCGCCCCACGTCTTTGACCCCATGGATCACCTGGCGCTGGAGGTTGCTGGGATCGACAGTGTCGTCGTCGATGATCCCGATGGTCCCCACGCCGGCCGCTGCCAGGTAGAGCAGCGCCGGTGAACCGAGGCCGCCGGCGCCGATCACCAGAACGCGCGCGTTCTTCAACCGGCGCTGACCAACGCTTCCGATTTCCGGAATAATCAAATGCCGGGAGTACCGCTCCACCTCGTCAGGGGTGAGTCCTGCCGCTGGCTGCACCAGCGGTTCAAGTGGTGTGGTGGTTGCAAATGACGGGATTGTCGAAGCCATACTTCAATGTATGCCCCCAGATACCGGCTGGTCATATTACCGGGACGTAAAGTGGTCATAACAGCAAGTGAAAGCAGGGCATCGTGGGCAATCCAGCACCCCTTGACCGGGCATCAGCCGTCAACGGATCCGTCGCCGCCAGCACCGGAACGCCGGGCAACACTCCAGTGAAACGTTCGGCCCGGCTGCCCCGCGATGAACGCCGCGCCCAGCTGCTGACCGCCGCCCTGGAGGTTTTTGTCTCCAATGGCTATCACGGTGCCGCAATGGATGAGATCGCGGAGACCGCCCAGGTCAGCAAACCCGTCCTGTACCAGCACTTTCCCTCCAAACGCGAGTTGTACCTCGCGCTCCTGGAGAGCCACCTGGCGTCGCTGACCGCACTGATGCTGGATGCCCTGAACTCCACGCACGACAACAAGGAACGCGTCCAGGCGGTCATGCGCGCCTACTTCCGGTTCATTGCCGCCGACGACCAGGCACACCGGCTGGTCTTTGAGTCAGACCTGATCAACGATCCGGATGTCAGTTCACGGCTGGAGGTTTTCAACAAAACGTTCGCCGACGCCGTCGCGGGTGTTATCGCCGAGGACACCAAGCTTCCGGAGCTGGAGGCCCAGCTGCTGGGCCGTGGACTCACCGGCATGGCCCAGGTCAGCGCCCGTTACTGGCTCGAAACGGACGGCGACCTGGACCTCGAAGTTGCCAGCGACCTCATCTACCGTTTAGCTTGGCGCGGAATCTCTCGTTTCCCCAAGGAGACCTAGAGTACAACTGGAGGTTGCAGCTAATCACTGCAGCGCATTGTGGAAAGACTGTAACTTTGATCGGCTGGGAGGCCTCGCTGTGGAAGTAAAGATCGGCATTCAGAACGTCGGCCGGGAAATTGTGCTGGAGTCCACGCAGGACGCTGATGCTGTAGCCACGCTCGTCGCGGACGCCATTGGCCAGGGCAACGAACTTCGCCTGACTGATGAGAAAGGCCGTGTGGTCATTATTCCCGCAGCGGTACTGGGCTACGTGGAGATCGGCGCGCAGGAACAGCGCAAGGTGGGCTTCGGCCAGTTCTAGCAGTACCCGGCCGGTTTCCGGCCCGCAGATGGACCGCTCCGGCTACGGCCGGGGCGGTCCGGTTTTCGCAGCACTATCCAAGGAGAATTCATGCTTTCGCTGGTGATTGTGGTCCTGGTCCTGGTGGCCGCCGGCTTCATTGTGTGGGCTAATGACAAGCGCCATACGAAGTACGGGATGGCCCTGCCGGCCGGAGTCGCGGTAGCCATTGGCGTGCTGTCCTGGATCATCTGCAACGTTGCGGGCTTCACCTACCGGCCCGGCCTCACCTGGCTGCCGTGGATCCTGCCCATGGTGGTGGGATCCCTGGCCGCCGTCGCAGCGGCAATCTACCTTGGCCGCACCCGGCATGTCCGCGACGTGCAACGGCTCACGCAGATCCTGCGCCGCCAGTAAGCACTCCCGGCCGCCCCGCGCCGTCACAGACACGTCAGAGGAACTCCGCCCGGCCTTCCATGGCCGACGACGCCAAGGCGTGCTCCCGGCGTGGAATCCGCCCCGCGAGACTGGCCAGGCGCCCGGCCTGCACGGCGTGCCGGAATGCGGTGGCCATCATCACGGGATCCTGTGCGCGGGTGACAGCTGTCGCCAGCAACACGGCATCACACCCCAACTCCATGGCCAGCGCAGCATCCGATGCCGTGCCGATGCCTGCGTCCAGCACCACGGGGACGGAGGCCCTGGAAACAATCAGTTCAATGTTGTGCGGATTAAGGATTCCCAGGCCGGTGCCAATCGGCGAACCCAGCGGCATCACCGCCACCGCACCCAGGTTTTCCAGCCGCAAGGCCAGGACCGGATCGTCGTTGGTGTAGGCGAACACCTTGAAGCCCCTGTTGACCAGCTGTTCGGTAGCCTCCACCAGCTCCACGGCGTCCGGCAGCAAGGTGTGCTCGTCCGCGATCACTTCCAGCTTCACCCAGTCGGTCTCCAGGGCTTCACGGGCAAGTTCCGCGGTGAGGACGGCGTCCCGGGCGGTGAAGCAGCCGGCAGTGTTGGGCAGCACCCTGATGCCCTGGTCCTCCAGCAGCTGGAACAGGGAGCCTGTTTCCGCCGGTGAATACCTGCGCATGGCCACCGTCGTCAGTTCCGTCCCTGATGCCACCAGCGCCGCCCCCAGGCCGTCCAGGCTTGGCGCGCCGCCGGTGCCCATGATCAGGCGGGAACCGAGTTCGACGCCGTCAATCACCAATGGTGCGAGGGCCGCCGTCGTGGCCGGTTCAGTTACTTGTCCTGTCATCTGTTCAGACATTCCTAGCCTCCTTGTACGGCAGTAACAATTTCAACGTCGTCGCCGTCGGCGAGCGCCGTGGCAGACCATTGGCTGCGTGGGACCACTGCGGCATTGCGGGCTACCGCAACCCCCAGCTTCCTGCCGTCGGTGGCTTGTCCGTTGGGCGCCAGCGGACGACCGGTCAGCCGGGTAACCAGCGCGCTCAGCGTGGTGTCGGCATCCAGCGGGTGGTCTTTGCCGTTAAGGGTGATGTTCATCGTGATTCCTGGTGTTCGAGTGGGGGTTGTTGTTGGGAAGGACCGGCGGCATCGGGTGGCCGACGGTCCTTTGAAAAGCGGTCCGGGTGGAAGGCTGCCCAGCGTGGGTCCACCGCACCGTCCGCCAGTTCACGGCAGATGCGCGCGGCCACCGGTGCGAGCAATACTCCGTGGCGGAAGAACCCTGTGGAAATGATGAGTCCCTGGATGTCCCCCGCATCCGTTCCCACCCTGCCCAGGAAGGGCGCGTTGTCCGGAGTCGCGGGCCGGGCGCGGGCGGTTGTTTCCAGCAGCTCGAGTTCGGCTACTGCAGGGACCAGCTGCTGCGCATCCCGGAGCAGCTGGTACACACCCCCGGCGGACACGGCAGTGGCGGATCCGGCAATTTCCCCTCCGTGATGGCCTTGGTCCACGCTTCCGAGCCGGTCTTCGCGCTGCGTGGCACCGATCACCAGGGTCCCGTCGGTGCGCGGCACAAGGTACACGGGCACGCCGTGCACCAGGCCCCGGATGGTAGCGGTCAGCAGCGGGCGCAAGTGCCCGGGGACGCGCAGCCGGAGGATGTCGCCGTGGACCGGCCGCAGCGGCAGATGCAATCCTTCGGGGAGGCCGCCCAATTGACCGGCGTGCAGGCCGTTTGCCACGATCGTCTCCCCGGCTGCAATCTCTCCCCCGCCGCGCAGCCGCACCCCGGTGACCTTCCCGCCGTCGTAGATCAGACTTTCCGCCGCGGCCGGAACAGCGAAGCCGTTGACAGAATCTTCGACGGCGGTGCTGCCGCTTATGTGCTTTCCCAACGCCTCCCGGAGCGCGGCAATCAGCAACCGGGGATCCACCTGATGGTCGTCAGGGGTGTCCAGCGCGCAGGAAATTCCGGGGCTCAGCAAGGGCTCGCGTTGACGGGCCTCCCGGATGGTGAGTGGTTCCACGGCGAGGCCGCGTTCGCGCTGTACCCGGCGCAGGTCAAGCAGCGTGCTGCGGTCCGCAGCGCCGGCACCCACGGTGAGGGTCGGCGTCGTCAAATATCCCGTGGTGGTCGCAGCGTCAGCTGCCAGGCGCTCCGCGAAACCGGCCCACATGCCGGCGGACTCCACCATCAGGTCCAGGAGGTCCTCTTCCTGGTAGTGGTACTCGCTGACAGCGGCGAGCATTCCGGCTGCCGCCCAACTGGCGCCGGAGCCGGGTGCGTCATCGATCAGGGCCACCGAACGGCCGGTGCGCTGGAATTCCCAGGCAACAGCGTGGCCGATCACTCCGCCGCCAATAACCGCAACGTCAGCACTGAACGTGCCGGGGTGCCGGGGTGCAACGTCCATTCCTGGAATCCTTCCCTACGCCGGTATTAGCCGGATCAGGTCAAGCGGTCGGCTCTTATGCCCTCTCAGCCTGCCGTCCCGATGACGGTCATATTGGCTCCCGCAGTACCTCCCCAGCTTAGAGGAATTAGGCTGGCATCATGACAGCCCGCCCGGACCTCACTTCTGCCCGCCTCTATCTCTGCACTAACGCCCGTACCGAACGGGATGATTTTGAATCCTTCGTTGACGCCGCGTTTGCGGGCGGCGTGGACATCATCCAGCTGCGGGACAAGACCATTGAGGCCGCGCAGGAACTGGAACTCCTGGAGGTAGTCCGGGAGGCTGCGGAGCGTCACGAACGGTTATGGGCAGTAAATGACCGCGCGGACATTGCGCTGCTCTCCGGATCGCCCGTCTTCCACGTGGGCCAGAAGGATCTGCCCTCGGCCAAGGTCCGCGCCGTGCTCGGTGCAGAACCGGTCGTCGGACTGTCCTCGCATACGCCCGAACAGGTGGACGCAGCCATAGCCGATGCACGCGGCGGAAACCTGGACTACTTTTGCGTAGGCCCGGTCTGGGCCACGCCCACGAAGCCGGGGCGGGCAGCCGTTGGACTGGACCTGGTGCGGCACGCAGCGGCAGCCGCCGGAACTGATGGCGGTGAAGTGCCGTGGTTCGCCATCGGCGGGATCGACCACGGCAATGTGAGCGAAGTTGTGGAAGCCGGTGCCCGCAGGATAGTCGTGGTGCGCGCCATCACCGAGGCTCCGGACCCTGCTGCTGCCGCTGCCGGCCTGCTGGCTGTACTCGATGCAGGACGCGGCGGAGCCTAGCCAGCCGCAGGCAAGACGCCACGACAAAACCGGGTTACGCTGATTTTTGTGTCGTACCATCGCCTGGGACCCAACGTTCATGACCGGAACAACGCCCTCGCCGCGGCGTTAAGCGCCTTGCGGACGGAGCTCGAGTTGCCGGGGGCTTTTCCCGACGATGCCCTGAAAGACGCCATGGCGGCGGTGGAGAACCACGCCCTTCCGGAGCTGGACCTGACGGACGTTGAGTTCATTACCATCGACCCCGCATCCTCCACCGACCTGGACCAGGCGCTGTTCATCGCGCGCGCCGGCCAGGGCTACAAGGTGCTCTATGCCATCGCCGACGTCCCGTCGTTCGTCGCCCCTGGCGGCCCGCTCGACGCGGAAACACGCCGGCGGGGGCAGACTTTTTATGCACCCGACGGCCGCATCCCGCTCCATCCGGAAGTCATCAGCGAGCAGGCCGGCAGCCTCCTTGCGGACCAACTGTGTGCGGCATTCGTTTGGGAGTTCGAGTTGGCCGCTGACGCCGTGGTCGAATCCGTCCGCGTCCGCCGGGCCGCCGTTCGCAGCCGGGCGAAGCTGAGCTACGCCGGGGTGCAGGCTGAGCTGGACGCAGGAACGGCCGGGCCCATGCTGGAATTGTTGAAGGAAGTCGGCATCAAGCGTGTGGAGCTGGAGCGGGCGCGGGGTGGTGCCAGCCTGAACATGCCGGACCAGGAAATCGTGCAACTGCCCGACGGCGGCTACCGGATTGCCGCGGCCCCGCAGCTTCCGGTGGAGGACTGGAATGCCCAGATTTCGCTGATGACGGGGATGGCCGCGGCTTCCCTTATGGTGGCGGGCAAGGTAGGGATCCTGCGCACAATGCCGGCTCCGGATGAGCGCTCATTGCGGCATTTCAAGCGCCAGACCACCGCACTGGGCAAACCCTGGGACGATGCCCTCAGCTACGGCGAATACTTGCGCACGCTGGACCCCACGGATCCCCGCCAGCTCGCCATCCTGCATTCGGCCGGGATGCTGTTCCGCGGCGCGGGCTACACCACTTTCGATGGCACCGTCCCGGCCGATTCGGTGCAATCGGCAATCGGCGCCCCCTATGCCCACACCACGGCCCCATTGCGCCGCCTGGTGGACCGTTTTGTCCTGGTGATCTGCGAGGCGCTGAGCAACGGACGCGAAGTCCCCGCTTGGGCCCGGGAGGCCCTGCCGGAACTCCCGGCCATCATGGCCTCCTCGGACCAGCTGGCGGGGAGGATGGAACGTTTGGCGTTGGATACCGTTGAGGCGGCGCTCCTGGTCAACCACATAGGGCAGGAATTCGATGCCACGGTTATCTCCGGTTCCAAACCCACAAAGGCGAACGGCAACAACGGGAACGGCGGAAGTGCCAACGGCAACGGCGGGCCGTCAGGAACCATTCAGATTGCGGAGCCTGCGGTGACCACCCGCTGCTACGGCGAAATGGAGTCCGGCACCCTGGTCCGTGTCCGCCTGATCAGCGCGGATATCCCAACACGGCAGGTTCACTTCGAACTGGTGGGTTGATTCTTTTCCCGGTCATGCGCGCGGCGGAACGGGGTTCGTCAGGTATGGGCTACCCGGGAGGCTAGACTGGAAGGGTAGAAATGGATGCCCGGTCGTTGATTTTGCAGAATTTCAAATTCAACAAGCCCGCCCCTACGCGATCTTGAGACACACCAGTTGGTCCCCAGTGCCAGCATCAGATAGCCCGCGATCGGCTTCCACTGGAATTGCCTGCGTGTCAGAGCATGCTCCGTCAACGGCCTCCCGGCCGCACCGTTGAGCAGGCCGCGCAGCCCAAATGAATAAGGAAACTCCCCTGTGAGTGAATTGCACACGCACCAAATTCTGACTGACGAGTCCGGCATCGAATCCATTGAGCCGGAAGAAACCATTATTTCCGACGAAAAACCGCACGAGATTGAAGAAAAGTCGTTCGCCGATTTCAACGTCCGTGCGGACATCGTTGAATCGCTGGCCGACGCCGGAATTACGCACCCCTTCCCCATCCAGGCCATGACCCTGCCTGTGGCGCTCTCCGGCCACGACATCATTGGCCAGGCCAAGACCGGTACCGGCAAAACCCTCGGCTTCGGCATCCCTGCCCTCCAGCGCGTGGTTGGCCGCGACGACGCCGGCTTCGACAAGCTTCCCGTCCCCGGCGCACCCCAGGCGCTGGTAATCGTCCCCACCCGTGAACTTGCCGTCCAGGTTGCGAACGACCTGCAGACCGCATCACGCAAGCGCAATGCCCGTATCGCGACGATCTACGGTGGTCGTGCCTACGAGCCCCAGGTCGATTCCCTGCAGAAGGGCGTCGAGGTTGTGGTGGGTACGCCCGGCCGCTTGATCGACCTCTACAAGCAAAAGCACCTGGTCCTGAAGAACGTCAAGATGGTCATCCTCGACGAGGCCGATGAAATGCTGGACCTCGGCTTCCTGCCGGACGTCGAGACCCTGATCGCCGGCACACCGGCCGTCCGCCAGACGCTGCTCTTCTCCGCCACCATGCCCGGCCCGGTCATTGCCATGGCCCGCCGCTACATGACGCAGCCCACCCATATCCGCGCCGCTGACCCGGATGACGAAGGCCTTACCAAACGCGACATCCGGCAGCTGATCTACCGTGCCCACAGCATGGACAAAATCGAAGTTGTGGCCCGCATCCTGCAGGCACGCGGCCGTGGCCGCACCATCATCTTCACCAAGACCAAGCGCACCGCCGCCAAGGTTGCCGAGGAGCTGGTGGACCGCGGCTTCGCCGCCGCCGCCATCCACGGAGACCTCGGCCAGGGCGCCCGGGAGCAGGCACTGCGCGCCTTCCGGAACAACAAGGTGGACGTCCTGGTGGCCACCGACGTCGCCGCCCGCGGCATCGACGTCGACGACGTTACACACGTCATCAACTACCAGTGCGTTGAAGACGAGAAGATCTACCTGCACCGCGTGGGCCGCACCGGCCGCGCCGGCAACAAGGGCACCGCCGTGACCTTTGTTGACTGGGACGATATGCCACGCTGGGGCCTCATCAACAAGGCCCTGGGCCTGAGCGTTCCCGAGCCGGTGGAAACGTACTCCTCATCGCCTCACCTCTATGAAGAGCTGGACATTCCGGAGGGCACCAAGGGACGCCTCCCCCGCGACAAGCGTGTACTGGCCGGCGTAAACGCCGAGGTCCTCGAAGACCTGGGCGAGACCGGCAAGAAGAACACCCGCTCCGGGGCAGGCGCTGGTGCGCGAAGCGGCGAACGCGGTGGCGAGCGTGGCGGCGACCGCAACCGCAGCGGCAGCTCTGACCGCGGCCGCGGCAGGAGCGGAGACCGCGACGGGGAAGCCGGGGGACGCCGCCGTCGTACATCTGCTGACCGCACCTCCACTGGCGCGGAAGCTGCCCCGCAGACTGAAGCACCTATGGATTCTGTTGCAAAGGCCGACGCCGAGCAGCCTTCGCGTGCCCGCCGCAGCCGCACCCGTACCCGTCGCCGCAACGGTGAAGTGGTCGATTCGAACGGTGCCGGCCAGAGCAGCACCGAGGCTCCCTAGCCCGTATGGCTGAATCCGTCTGGGCGCCGGACGGCAGCAACCTGGTGGTTCACGCGGACAACGCGGAATTCCTCCCGACGCTGCCGGACGGCGCCTTCACACTCATTTACGTGGACCCGCCGTTCAATACGGGCAGGGTGCAACGGCGCCAGGAAACCAAAATGGTGCATTCGCTGGAGGGCGACGGCGACCGTGTCGGCTTCAAGGGGCGGTCCTACAGCACCATCAAGGGCGCCCTGCACCGCTACGACGACGCCTTCAGCGACTACTGGTCGTTCCTGGAACCGCGGCTGGTTGAAGCCTGGCGGCTGCTGGCTGACGACGGCACACTGTACCTGCACCTGGACTACCGCGAGGTGCATTACGCCAAGGTAATGCTGGATGCGATATTCGGCCGGGAGTGCTTCCTCAACGAGATCATCTGGGCGTATGACTACGGTGCCCGGGCCAAAAACCGCTGGCCCACCAAGCACGACAACATCCTAGTGTACGTCAAGAATCCGGCACGCTACCACTTTGACAATGCAGAGGTGGACCGGGAACCGTACATGGCGCCGGGACTCGTTACGGAAGCCAAACGGGAGCTGGGCAAGCTGCCCACCGATGTCTGGTGGCACACCATTGTTTCGCCCACCGGCAAGGAAAAAACCGGCTATCCCACCCAAAAGCCGGAGGGCCTGGTACGGCGCGTTGTCTCCGCCTCAAGCCGCCCGGACGATTGGTGCCTGGACTTCTTCGCAGGTTCCGGAACCCTCGGCGCTGTGGCTGCGAAGCTGGGCCGCCGGTTCGTATGCGTGGACCAGAACCAGCCGGCCATTGACGTGATGTCGAAGCGGTTGGGTGCCCACGCCGAGGTCCTGTCCTTCCCGCCCAACTAACTCGCGTTTAACGTCGTCATGAGCCCCCATGACGACGTTAAATGCGAGTTACATTGGTTAGTGCGGGGCCGCCTCGCAACCCTCCAGCAACTGGATCCCGTGGTCGGTCTGCCTGTTCACCAGTACTGACCCATGGGAATCACAAATGGCATTTACCAGCAGGGCATAGCCCTCGCCGCCCTGGAAGTTGCCATTGGCGCCTGGGGTGATTGGAACTGTTCCCGGAGGCACAAAACCCCAAGCTTCCGGAGCACCGGGAAAGACGCTTGGCAGCCACGCCCAGTTACCCTTGACGATCGGACCGCCCGGACAGTCCGATCCGCAGGCGGCCGGAGGTTTGCTGACATTAACGCAGTCCAAGGCGTTGGCTGCTACAGGAACGAACATAAAAGCGGCGGCAAGTCCTGCCGCGGCGAGTGACTTTCTCAACATGGTTTTCTCTCCGTCTACCGTGATGGTTGGTACCTGACGACGAGACCTGCTTTCATAATTTACACGGCATGCCATCTGCCGCTCCCCAGCAAACGCAAGACTACTCAGATCGCGTCAATCGTCAAGACGTCGGAGTAAATCCTGGGGCCTGCCTCAGGACCAGCTTTGGATAAACGAGTGCACGGCGTCCGCGATCATCTGGACCGCGATGGCGGAAAGCAGCAGGCCGGCAATCCGGGTGACCAACTCCACGCCGTTCTCGCCCAGGACACGTTGGACCACCCCGGCGAAGCGCATGGCCAGGTACAGCGAGCCCAATGTGGCGGCGATTCCCAAGGCCACGGCCAGGAACTGGGGTGGGGTGGAGGACTGTTGGACAAATACCATCACCGCCACGATCGCACCCGGTCCGGCCATCAACGGCGTGCCCAGCGGTACGAAGGCAACGTTCTTGTACTTGCCTGCCTTTTCTTCCCCGCTGGTTGAACCGGTCAGGAGCTGCAGGGCGATCAGTACCAGCAGCAGGCCGCCCGCGCCCTGGAGTGCCGCAAGCGAAATGTGCATGTAGTTCAGGATCGACTGGCCGAAGATGGCAAAGGCCACGATGACACCTGTGGCCACAAGCAGCGCCTGAAGCGCGGACCGGTTACGGTCCTTCGCGCTCATCTGCGCTGTCAGGGACATAAAAATCGGTACTGTGCCCGGCGGGTCCATGATGACAAAAAGCGTGACGACGACGGACGCCAGCAGCTGCAGGTCAATCCAGTCCATCAGCGGACCACCCGGGATCCGGTGCCCATGGCAACAATTCTGGCGAATACTTCCGGATCCGTGGTGTTTTCGCCCAAGAGGTTGACCTTGCCCGTGCCGTGATAATCGGATGATCCGGTGATCAGAAGGTTGTGCCTCGCGGCCAGCTTCCGCAGGAACTTCCGCCCTTCTTCGGGGTTGTCCCGGTGGTCGATCTCCAACCCGGCCAGACCGGCGTCGATCATCTCCTGGTAGGTCTTATCGCCTACTACCCGGCCCCGCGACGATGCCACCGGGTGCGCGAAGACCGGAACGCCGCCGGCAGCACGGACCAGTTCGACGGCGAGGGCCGGCTCGGGAGCATAGTGCTGGACCCAGTAGCGCGAATGTGACGTCAGGATGGACGCGAACGCCTCCGTGCGGTCGCTCACCACCCCGGCGGCAACCAAGGCATCAGCGATGTGGGGGCGCCCCATGGTTGCACCCGGGGCCACGTGATGGATGACGTCGTCCCAAGTCAACGGATAGTCCTCGGCCAGGAGGGAAACCATACGCTCGGCGCGCGTCAGCCGGGCGTCCTTGGATTTGGTGATCTCTTCCAGCAGGCCGGGATGCGTGGGATCGTGCAGGTAGCTCAGCAGGTGGACACTGATGCCCTGTTCCGTCCGGCAGGAGATTTCTATGCCGGGGACCAGTGCGATGCCTTCGCGGACGGCGGCCAGGGACGCTTCCGCCCAGCCGTCGGTCGAGTCATGGTCCGTCAGTGCCACAACATCCAGGCCGGCGCGGGCGGCCGATGCCATAACGTCGGTGGGCGTTTCCGTACCGTCGGACACATTCGAATGGGCATGCAGGTCTATCTTCACCAGCCAAGCCTAATTGACCACGCCGTACCCCTGTTGGCCACGCCTGTTGAGGTGGTGAGACGATGGGACGGTGAATGACGCAGAAAACACCCAACTCTCCGCTTCCCAGCCTCTTGAAGAGCGGGTCAACAACCGCTCCCAACGGCCCAACTCCCCTGCTTTCAAGGCCTTTATGGCCAGTAACTGGGCGCCGGCAGACATTTCCCTGCCGCCCCGCGACGCTGTGGCAGACCATGCTGCACGGCGCCGGCTCAGCATCTCCAGGCTGTTCAAGGGTGAACGCCTGGTCATCCCCGCCGGTCCCCTCAAGGTCCGTTCCAACGACTGTGATTACCGGTTCCGTCCGCATTCGGGCTTCGCGCACCTGACAGGGCTGGGACTGGACCATGAGCCGGACGCCGTCCTGATCCTGGATCCGGTCGCGGAAGGCACCGGCGACGACGGCGGCAACCACCGTGCCACTCTTTACTTCCGTCCGCTGGCCGGCCGGGATACGGAGCAGTTTTACGCCGATTCACGGTCAGGCGAATTCTGGATCGGCCCCCGCCCCACGCTGGCTGATTTCGAAGCCCGGCTGGGCCTGCCCACCGCGCACATCGACGGCCTGGAACTGGCCATCACCAAGGACGTCGGAGCTCCGGAAATCGGCGGCATCTCCATCCGTCTGGTGCGCAAGGTCGACGAGAACATCGACGCCCTGGTGGACACGGCACGCTATAACACTGCCCGCGATCCGGAGAACCTCGATCTTGAGGCCCTGGATGCCCTCGATGAAAAGCTCCCGGAGGCCCTGTCCGAACTCAGGCTCCAGAAGGATGCCTGGGAAATCGAACAGATGCAGATCGCAGTTGCCGCAACGGTGGAAGGATTTGCCGACGTCGTCAGGGCACTTCCCCGTGCGCTGACCCACCCGCGCGGCGAACGTGTGATCGAAGGCGCTTTCTTCGCCCGGGCCCGCGAAGAGGGAAACGAACTGGGCTACGACACCATCGCAGCTGCCGGCAACAACGCCACCATCCTGCACTGGACCCGCAACACGGGCCAGGTCAAGGCCGGAGAACTGCTCCTGGTGGACGCCGGGGTGGAGGCCGATTCGCTGTACACGGCTGACGTCACCCGCACTCTGCCCGCCACGGGTTCCTTCACTGACGTTCAGCGGAAGGTGTACCAGGCCGTCCTGGATGCGGCCGATGCCGGATTCGCTGCGGCCCGCCCGGGTGCCCTCTTCCGCGACGTCCATACGGCCGCCACCACGATTCTGGCAGAGCGGCTTGCCGAGTGGGGCCTGCTGCCGGTTTCCGTCGAGGAAGCCATCAGCCAGGATGGCCAGCAGCACCGGCGCTGGATGCCGCACGGCACCAGCCACCATCTGGGCCTCGACGTGCACGACTGCGCCCAGGCCAAGCGGGAGCTGTACCTGGATGGCGTACTCACCGAAGGCATGGTCTTCACCATTGAACCCGGGCTGTATTTCAAGGATGAGGACCTTGCCATCCCCGAGGAATTCCGCGGCATCGGCATCCGCATCGAGGACGACGTGCTGATGACGGCAGAAGGCCCTGTGAACCTCAGCGCCGCGCTGCCCCGCACTCCGGACGCCGTCGAGGATTGGATGGCTGGAATCCAGCGCGAGGCAGACGCCGCCCGGCACGCCCCCAACTAAGTAGCAGCACTTGCCCTTTAGAAGGCTGTAACGGGCAACAATTGACACCTAGTTGGGGGCCGGGCACCGACTGCACCCGGACACAGAAAAGGGACGGCAACCGCCGTCCCTTTTCCCTACCCTGCTGCTGCTTGGGTCCTGCTACTGCTGCTGGTCGGAGCCGCGGTGGTTGTCACCCTCGGCGTTGTGTCCGCCTTCGGGTGTCTTGTCGGCAGCGGCGGGCTTGTTGTCATCGCTGATCCGGACCCCGTATTGCGGACGGCCATCCGGTAGATCCGGGTAGCGCACTGCGGCACGGGGCTGCGGAGCTGGCTGCGGCTCGTTTACCGGCGCCGCTTCGGGAACCGGAGGCTGCTGCTGGCCCTGCTGCTGGCCGTAGGGGTCGGCCCATCCGGAGGGACGCTGCGGTGGCTGGCCGGGCTGCTGCCCGGGTTGCTGCCACGGCTGGGCGGGTGTCTGCTGGCGGGCTCCGGCGTCCGTGGTGGTCATAGGCAGCTGCTGCAGGAGGCGGCGGGCTTCGTGTGCCGCCTCCGGCGAGACAATCACGTTATAGGTGGTGGCCACCACCTGGCTGGTTGAGGTGAAGTCCCGCTTTCCACGCTGCATGGCGTACGTGACGATGCCGAACAGCATAAAGAACGCCGCACCCATGAGCACCGACGTCATGATGGAGAAGTATCCGGGTGAAGTGGAGAAGAAGGACAGCAGTACGCCAACGAACAGGCCGAACCACATACCGCTCAAGGCGCCGGACAGGGCCACCCGCGGGTAGCTCAGCCGGCCGGTGACGCGCTCCACCATTTTGAGGTCGTTGCCCACAATGGAGACCATCTGTACCGGGAATGCCTGGTCCGCAAGGTAGTCAACAGCTTTTTGGGCGTCCAGATATGAGGTGTAGGTGCCTACGGTGTCGCCGGTGGGGACGGTCCGGAACGCGTCAGGACCGGTGGGCCCTCCGGCCCTGGAAGTACCAAAGATGTTTGACATACTCCCCATTCTTGCCCATCCACCTGTGTGTCCGCTGCAGATTCAGCTAAAAGAGAGCAGACTCGGTAGCCTGTAGAAGTGAGCACCAATGTTTCGCGTGTGTTTGTTGCGCGCCTCCTCGGACTGGACGTCTTTGACCCGCTGGGCGACCGCCTGGGCAGGTTGAGGGACGTTGTTGTGCTCTCCCGCGGCACCCGCGGTGCCCCGCACGTGGTGGGCATCGTCGTCGAAGTTCCCGGCAAGAAGCGCGTGTTTGTGCCTATGACGCGCATTACGTCCATTGACCAGACCCAGATCATCTGCACCGGATTGGTCAACCTGCGCCGCTTTGAACAGCGCGGCGCCGAGATGCTGGTTGTTGCTGAGCTCTTTGACCGCCGCGTCACGCTGATGGACGGCAGCGGCGATGCCACCATCGAGGACATCGCCATGGACCAGCAGCGGTCCCGGGACTGGTTTGTGAGCAAGCTGTTTGTGCGCCGGGGCCATTCGCTTTCGCCGCTGAGCAGGCTTCGACGCAATGAGACTCTCATCATTGACTGGGCAGACGCCGTACACGGCCCGCGCACCGAACCCCAGGGCGCTACCCAGTTCGTCGCCACCCACGAGGACCTCAAACCTGCCGACTTCGCCGAAGCCCTGCAGGAAATGAGCGACAAACGCCGTTTCGAAGTCGCCAGCGAGCTCCAGGACGAACGCTTGGCCGACGTCCTCCAAGAGCTTCCCGAGGACGATCAGGTCGAAATCCTTTCTGCCCTGGACGTGGAGCGCGCCGCGGACATCCTGGAAGAGATGGATCCGGATGACGCCGCGGACCTCCTGGCCGAGCTGCCCAGCGCGCAGGCCGAGGAACTGCTTCAGCTGATGGAGCCCGAAGACGCCGAAGATGTCCGCCGCCTCCTCGAATACGACGAAGATACCGCCGGTGGCCTGATGACCCCGGTCCCGGTGATCCTCCCGCCGGAAGCTACCGTCGCCGAAGCCTTGGCCCATGTCCGCCGTGAGGAGCTCTCCCCCGCGCTGGCGTCATCAATCTTTATTGCCCGGCCTCCCCTGGAAACTCCCACAGGCCGGTTCCTTGGCGTGGTCCACATCCAGCAACTGCTGCGCTACCCGCCTCCGGAACCGCTGGGAAACCTGGTGGACAAAAATCTGGAGCCTGTCTCTGACCACGCCCACATCAGCGAAGTTGCGCGCAGTCTGGCCACCTACAACCTGAACTCCCTCCCCGTCGTCGATGAAGACGGCCATCTTGTGGGGGCGGTGACTGTTGATGACGTCCTGGATCACTTGTTGCCAGATGACTGGCGGGCCCACGAGGGCGACACCCCTATAAGGAAACTCGGAGGACGCATTGGCTGAACCGAATCCGTTCAAGGGAACACATAACCCCCAGCGCCACCAGAAACGCCATACCGGAGGCCTGGACACGCCACTGAGCGGGCGCAAGCGGCTGCTTCCGAAGTTCTCCCCCAACCCTGATGCGTTCGGCCACGCCACTGAAGGCTTCGCGCGCTTTATGGGTACCCCGCAGTTCCTGTTCTACATGACGCTGTTTTGCGCGTTCTGGCTGCTTTGGAACACGCTGACGCCTGAGGAGTGGCAGTTCGATTCAAAGGCCCTCGGCTTTACGCTGCTGACGCTGATGCTCTCGCTCCAGGCCTCATACGCCGCCCCGCTGCTGCTGCTTGCCCAGAACCGGCAGGACGACCGGGACCGCGTCTCGCTCCAGCAGGACCGCCAGCGTGCCGAACGCAACCTTGCGGACACCGAATACCTCACCAGGGAACTTGCGTCGCTGCGTATTGCCCTGCGGGAAGTCGCCACCCGCGACTACGTCCGTGCGGAGCTTCGTTCCCTGTTGGAGGACCTTCTCGAGGCACAGGAGGAACAGCGCCAGCACGATCCGTCCCACAGCAGCAGCGGCCAGGACGCACCACGGGAGAAGGCCAAGGAACGCATCAAGGACAAGCGGGAGCGCCGCAGTCCCCGCACGCAGCAGATCCCCAAGGTCCGCAAGCCGGAACCCGGGCCCACAGCACCAACCGATACCACCGAAAGCTGAGCAAACCCGTGAGCAGCACGCTGCAGGAGGCCGTTAACGCTGCCCTGGCAACCGTTATCGATCCAGAGCTCCGCCGTCCCATCACCGAACTGGGAATGGTGGAGTCAGTGGAGATTTCCGACGGCGGCCATGTGGCCCTGGTGGTGCTGCTCACCATCTCCGGTTGTCCCCTCAGGGATACGATTACGGCTGACTCCCGGGCAGCACTGGTGGCCGTCCCCGGCGTCACAGGTGTCGACGTCGAGCTTAAGGTCATGAGCCAGGCCCAGCGTGACGCACTGAAGGAGCTTCTTCGTGGTGCCGGCGGCCAGCGCGGTATCCCGTTCAACGAACCGGGGTCGCTCACTAAGGTGTTCGCTGTGGCCAGCGGGAAGGGCGGGGTGGGCAAGTCCTCCGTCACCGTGAACCTGGCCTGCTCCCTGGCCGCCAAGGGCCTGCGGGTGGGCATTGTGGATGCCGACGTGCACGGCTTCTCCGTTCCGGCGCTGATGGGCATCACCCAGGCACCCACCCGTGTCGATGATCTGATCCTTCCGCCCGTGGCCCATGGCGTCAAAGTCATCTCGATCGGCATGTTCGTCACCGGGAACCAGCCGGTTGCCTGGCGCGGACCGATGCTCCACCGCGCCCTGGAGCAGTTCCTGACCGACGTGTATTTCGGGGACCTGGACGTGTTGTTCCTGGATCTCCCACCCGGCACCGGCGACATCGCAATCTCGGTCGCACAACTGCTGCCCAAAGCCGAAATCCTGGTTGTTACGACGCCGCAGTCGGCCGCAGCGGATGTTGCCGAGCGTGCCGGTGCCATCGCCACACAGACAGGCCAGAAGATTGCGGGTGTTGTGGAAAACATGTCCTACCTCGAGCTGCCTGATGGCAGCAGAATGGACCTGTTTGGCAGCGGAGGCGGCACGCTCCTGGCCGAGCGGCTTTCGGCAACAGTGGGCGGCACTGTGCCGCTGCTGGGTCAGATCCCCTTGGACATCAAGCTCCGGGAGGGCGGCGATGCAGGACTTCCCATTGTCCTGGCCGGACCTGATAGGGCTGCAGCCCAGGCCCTGACGGACATTGCAGGGAAGCTGGCAGCAAAGCCGCGTGGACTGGCGGACATAAAACTGGGGCTGCAGCCGCGTTAGTCGGCGGCGGATTTACCAATCGGCAGCACGATGCCATCGCTGGTGGTTAGCTGCAGATCAGGTTGCTTCGACGTCGAACGGGGCGCTTTCGCCCTCGGACAGCCGGGGAATCACGCGTGGAGCGGGACCAGCAGCCGGCTTGTCGGTACCCTGGGCGGCGACAGCAGCCGCGGCGGCCACGGCTGCAGGAGCCGCTGCAGCGGCCGCAGGGGCATCGTCCAGCAGCGCTTCCTTGATGATTCGGCGGGGATCGTACTGCCGGGGATCGTACTTCCGCCAGTCGACATCGTCGATGTCGATGCCGACTTCGTCTTTGATCTGTTCGCGGGCTCCGGAGGCCATCCGCCGGACTTCACGGACAAGGTTGGTCAGTTTCTGGGTGTATTCGGGCAGCCGCTTGGGGCCGATCACCAGGATGCCGATGATCAGCAGAAGAAAAAACTCTGCACCGTTGATTCCTAACACCTTAGGAAGATTACCCTCTCCCGGGCACAAGTGACGATTCAATCAACGCCGGTGCCTCCTGCTGGTGTTTTCACTGCGGCTGAAGGCCCAGCATGATGCGCAGGCCACGGCCCAGGCGCTCGGCCAGTGGTTCGTTGGGACGCTCTCCGCGGGCTTCCGTAAGCCCGGGTTCCTGCGGGGCTCCCGCGGAAATACCCCGTTCCGCCGCCGCAGCCGCCTGCGCCAGTTCCTGCAGCGCCACGGCAGGATCAGCACTCTTACCCGGGGCTCGTTCGACGTCGGCAAAGTAACTGAGGGTGGCATTGCCTGAACGGTAGATAACCCCGATAGGCTCGCTGCCCCGCACCCATGCCGCCGTTCCGTCCGCCTGCGGCGCCGGGAACCCGGGCAGAAGTCCAGACGCCGGCGCAAAACCGTCTTCGGCGGCCGGACGTCCGGTCTGGACGTTGACTGGTCCGGCGACCTCGGTGTTTCCGGCCTCAGGATCAGGCGTGGCGTCATACTGTTCCACCACCGTGGCGCCATGGCTCCCCGCCGTAAAGCGCAGTTCAACAGCCGGCGCTCCCTGCCGTGATACGGCTTTGGCCGACACCAGGCGGTATCCCATGGATGCCAGTTCCGGGCACACCCAGCCGGCGTTACGAAGTGCTGCCAACTCAGCAGTTGTGAGTTCTTTGGGTGCTGTGGAAGCGCCCCCGCCGGAATCGTTGGATTGGCTGCCGGAACTGCTGCCCGGGCGGGTAGACGCAGTGACGCCGTTCGGGATCAGGGACAGAAGAGTGGGTGAAGTGACCGACGTCGGGCCTTCGGCGCGGGGTGCCGGTTCCCCGGCCAGAAGCAATGCCGTGGCCGTCAGCACGCCTGCCGCTACGAGGGCACCGGAGGCGGACACGGCCACAACGCGTACCGCCAGGCCATTGCCGGTATTGGAACGTTCGGGTTCGGCGGCCAGCAGTTGTGTGCGTTCCAGGAGCCTGGCTGTGAAATCAGTGCTGGCGGCCGGAACTTCGGCGCAACGCAGTCTCTCCAGATACTGCCGTTCGCGCTCCACTGCCGCCCGGCAGTCGGTGCAGGTGCGCAGGTGGTCGGCACCGCGGTGGTGCTTCCGCAGCGAGCTGGGGAATGGACCCATGGCGCCGATCAGCGGAGCCCGGCGATGCGGGGCATCGACAGCCGGGGCTTACGGGAATGCTGCGGCCGGGGATCGCGGTGTGCCAGCTTTTCGCGGAGCATGGTCCGTCCGCGGTGGATCCGGGAGCGAACGGTACCGAGCTTAACGCCCAGTGCTTCGGCCACTTCATCGTAGGAGAGGCCTTCCAGATCGCAAAGCACGACGGCGGCACGGAAGTCGGGCGGCATTTCCTCCAACGCTGCCTGCACATCCAGATCCAGGTTGTTCAGTTCGAAGCTCTGTTCCGGCCCGGGTTCGCGGCCGGGGATACGGGATTCGGCGTCGTCGGCAAGGGCGTCGAAACGAATGCGGCTTTTGCGGCGCGCCTGGTCGAGGAACAAATTGGTGGTGATGCGGTGCAACCAGCCATCAAGGGTGCCCGGCTGGAAGTTCTCCAGTGACCGGAACACGCGGACAAAGACTTCCTGGGTAAGGTCTTCCGCATCGAATTTGTTGCCCGTCAACCGGTAGGCAAGGCGGTACACCTTTGCGGAGTGGTTGGTCACCACTTCTTCCCAGGTGGGGCGGACCCATTCGCTGGTGGTGTCTTGTGTTGCAGGGACAGGTGCCACAACTGTTGATGACATCGTCCACTCCCCTCGTGGATTGCTGACGCCCGGATACGCATCTGGTATTCGACGCCGGTCAGCCTTGGCTCACCGGATATATATCATGGCAGGTTTGGCTGGGAGTTTCCTGAATTTGAGTAATGTCCGTCACCTCGCTGCCGTCACCACGTGGCGCCACAGCGCACATGCCGGGTTGGCCGGACGGGACACAGTACTCTGTAATCAACACATCCCCCTCCGCCCAGAAAGCGAACACCCATGAGCGCCGATAAGTCCACCAGCTGGTCCTACGCAGAAGATCTGCCTGCCGAGGACGATGTTCTGATGCGCGCGCGGGAGCGTTCCTTCGAGCTGGGAGTGACGCCGATCGGGCGCGGCGTCGGTGCCGCCCTCACCGTGCTGGCCGCGGCTTCAAAAGCCCAGACGGCCGTGGAGATCGGTACCGGAGCCGGAGTCTCCGGAGTCTGCCTGCTGCGTGGCCTTGGACCGCAGGCCGTACTGACCACCATTGATGTGGATGTTGAACACCTACGGGCTGCGCGCGAGGCGTTCCTGGAATCAGGAAGCCCGGCCAACCGTACCCGAACAATTTCCGGGCGTGCCGGTGATGTCCTGCCACGGCTGACCGATGCAGCCTACGATCTCGTTTTCATCGACGCTGACAAGCCCAGCCTTCCCGGCTACGTGGATCAAGCCATCAGGCTTTTGAAGTCCAGCGGGATCCTGATTATTAACGATGCCCTGGACAAGGACCGCGTCGCCAACCCCGCGGCCCGGGATGCCAGCACCACGGTACTGCGTCAGGTGGGCCGGTCCATCCGCGATGATGACCGGCTGGCCTCCGCCATGCTGCCCACAGGCGATGGCCTTCTTGTCGCTGTGAAGAAGTAACAGCGGTCAGAGCCAAAAAAGCAGGGTCCGCGGCAACCGCCGCGGACCCTGCTTTTTGATTTTCTACTACTCGGTGACTCCTACGAGGCATTCCTTGAGGTTGGCCGCCTCGGCAGCGTTCAGTTCCACCACAAGCCGTCCGCCGCCTTCGAGCGGGACGCGCATGATCAGGCTGCGGCCCTCCTTAGTGACTTCCATAGGGCCGTCGCCGGTACGAGGTTTCATAGCCGCCATGAGGAATTCCCTCCAATAGTCCCAGGACATACCAGCCCGGTCGGGCTGTGTCCGCACGTCAAGCGATGCCCGGCTGAAGCCGCGAAACCTGTCGCAGCCATCATCCGGACATCCCAGGATGTCGTGTCCATGCTTGCCTCTATTATCCCGTAATTCCGCGGCAGGGGCTAATCGATGGACATTTCCGGCGCGGCTTCCCGGGCTGGCCGGCGAAGCTATCGCTCCCGGTCAGGGCGGATAATCGCCGCCGCCGGGCAGTTGCGCCCAGACCCACAGCCACACAACCCAGACGATCTGCAGCAGCACGAACATAACTACCAGCAGTCCCCGGTAGGCTCGCGAACGGGATACAAAGACTGCACCCAGCGCCAGGGGAAACAGTGGGATCAGGAGCCGGAAGGTGCTGGTCTGGGGATGCAAAAACACCAGCAGGTAGGCCATGTAGGCAGCGCACCAAAGCCGGAGTTCGACGCCGAGCCGCACCACAGGAGGGCAGAACATCAGCCACGCGAATACGGCTACCAATGCAAACGGGGCCAGCATTCCCGCTACCGGACCCAACAGCCCGGCGCCCATGTCAAACCACGGCTTGAACGGAACCAGGCCTCCGCCGCGCCACACGCTTTCGGTCTTGGTGTAGGCCTGGAAGTCACCGGTGGCCTGCCACGCCAGGATGGGCCACAGGACCGCCGAGATCCCGCTGATAAGCGCCAGGACGGCAATCCGGACCAACTGGCCGGCTCCGCCCTGCGGCCTGCCCTCAGTCCACCAGCCATAGAGGCGAATCAGCAGCAGGATGCCGATCATTACGGCGAAGGCCACTCCCACCGGCCGGGACAGGCACATCAGGACCACTACCGGTGTAGCTTCCAGATACATCCGGCGGACTACAAGGAGCAGCGCAGCAGCCAGGAGCAACGTGTTCAGTGATTCCGCGTAGGGGACCTGGAAAATCGCTGCGACGGGAAAGGTGGAGAAGAGGACAACACCCCAGAGCGCGTCGCCATGGGTAGCTTTCTCCCGGAAGAGCAGGTAAACCACGACGGCGGCACCCAGGCCGCTGAGCATCGCGATGGTTGTCAGGGACGCAGCCGCCGGCAGTCCGGTGACGGCCGACAGCGCCCGACCCAGGAGCGGAAACAGCGGATAAAAGGCCCAGGCATTTTCCTGGACGTTGCCGGCTGCATCAACGGGGAGGACAGCTGGATAGCCTTCGTTGAAGATCCGGCCGTACCAGCGGGCGTCCCAGATATTGATGAAGTCCCAATAGCCGGGGTGCGCGGCACCCCAAGGGCCAGGGCCCTGCTGCAGCGTCGCGGCCGCGAAGATGCACGCGCTGACCAACCGGGCGGCAAGGTAGATGGCCAGGACCTGGACCCACCATGGCAAACGTTTAACGGCGGCAAGCAGCGGTGCAGTTCTCCCCCGCAGGGGTCGCTGCACCGCTTTGCCGCCCTCCGTCTCAACGCTCAACGACGTCCTTCGCAACGGTATCGGGATCCGGGTTCAACCGCTGCAAGCGGGCAATCTCGGCGTCACGGGCAGCCAGCTGATCGCGCAACCGGTCCAGGACCTGATCCACCTGGTCCATCCGGTACCCGCGGAGACCAAGGGAAAACCGGATACGGTCCACATCTGCAGGCTTTGCCTCGTCCGGGAGCAGGACTGGAGGAAGATTGGCCATGGGCACGCCCATGGCGTCGTCGATGATGCCGTCAGCGGCTCCAGCCCGGCGCCGGCCGGTGGTCAGCCACGCAACGGCAGCCAGCATTGCCACGGCCAGGAACACCAGAAAGTAGCTCACGTGCTCCATCGTGCCAGAAATTGGCGCCTCGGCTCACTCCGGCGGCTTCTCCCCGTTCAGGGCTGGGGGTCGCACGCTGCCCTGAAGGACACGGCGCACTGCCTCGGCAGGATCATCTACCAGTTGGATCAGGTCAAGGTCCTGTTCGGACACCATCCCCTCGGCAACCAGCGTGCCACGGAGCCATTCGAGCATGGGCGTCCAGAAGTCAACTCCCAGGAGGATGATCGGGAAGGAGGTCACCTTGCGGGTCTGGACCAGCACCATGGCTTCAAAAAGCTCATCCAGCGTGCCCAGACCGCCCGGGAGGACGATGAACCCCTGGGCGTATTTGACGAACATGGTCTTGCGGGCAAAGAAGTACCGGAAGTTCACGCCCAGATCGACCCACGGGTTCAACCCCTGCTCGAACGGCAGTTCAATGCCCAAGCCAACGGAAACACCGTTGCCGTCTACTGTTCCGCGGTTGGCGGCTTCCATGGAACCGGGTCCACCGCCGGTAATGACGGCTACTCCGGACTGGGCCAGATGCCGGCCTACTTCAATGGCCATGTCGTAGTAAGTGGTCCCCGGTTTGGTACGGGCGGAACCGAAGACACTGACGGCCGGGCCAAGATCCGCCAGCGCGCCAAACCCTTCAACAAATTCGCTCTGGATCCGCAGCACGCGCCACGGATCCGTGTGTATAAACTGCCCCGGGCCTTTGGTGTCCAACAGATGCTGGTCCGACGTCTCTACGGCAGCCTGCTTGCGGCGAAGTTCCAGTGGCCCTTTCCGTCGGGGCTGGGAAGTGTTGGCAGGGTCTGGGTTATTGCTCATTGCACAAGGCTAGCGCGCCGTCCGCGTGGATACCCGCCGGTATCTCTTGAGTCACGATTCAGCAGGAAGTGGGAGTGATTGCCGTCATAAAGCGACATTGTTCGCTAGATTCTTCCTATGACTACTTATGTGCCCGGCGATGCCCTCGTCTCCCTGAACGCCGTCAACAAGCACTACGGCCAGCTGCACGTACTCAAGGACATCGATCTGCACGTCCGCAAGGGCGAGGTAGTCGTGGTCATCGGGCCGTCGGGTTCGGGAAAATCCACACTCTGCCGTGCCATCAACCGCCTCGAAACCATTGAGAGCGGCACCATTAAGATCGACGGCAAGGTACTTCCGGAGGAAGGGAAGGCACTCGCCCAGCTTCGCGCCGACGTCGGAATGGTTTTTCAGTCCTTCAACCTCTTCGCGCACAAGACCATCCTGGAAAACGTGACCTTGGGACCCATTAAGGTCAAGGGCATGCCCAAGGCCAAGGCGGACCAGGAAGCCATGGCACTGCTGGAACGCGTCGGCGTCGGCCACCAGGCTCCCAAGCTTCCAGCGCAGCTCTCCGGTGGCCAGCAGCAGCGTGTGGCAATCGCCAGGGCCCTTGCCATGAAGCCGAAGGTGATGCTGTTTGATGAGCCCACCTCCGCGCTGGACCCCGAAATGATCAACGAGGTCCTGGACGTAATGGTCCAGCTGGCAAAGGAAGGCATGACCATGATCGTGGTTACCCACGAGATGGGCTTCGCCCGGAAGGCCGCGGACCGCGTTGTCTTTATGTCTGACGGCCAGATCGTCGAGGACGCCACCCCCGAGGAGTTCTTCACCAATCCGAAGAGCGATCGCGCCAAGGACTTCCTGTCCAAGCTCCTCACCCACTGATCCCCCATTCATCCAACATCGCATCCAGGCCGCCACAAGCGGCACCCAATGAAAGGAATGTCATGAAGGCATTTATCTCCAGGCGGAAATCGATCCTCCTCGCAGCCGGTGCTGCAGTTGCACTGTCGCTCAGCGCCTGTGGCGGCGGCGGCACTCCCGCGGACACCGCCCCGGTCGAAGAGGCTCCCACCTTTGCCGCCGGCACCACCATGGAGAAGCTCTCCAGTGCCGGCAGCATCAAGATCGGTACCAAATTCGACCAGCCGCTGTTCGGCCAGGTTGGCCTGGACGGCAAGCCGGTGGGCTTCGACGTCGAAATGGGCAAGTTGATTGCCGGCAAGCTCGGCATCCCCGCGGACAAGATCGAGTGGTCGGAGACCGTTTCGGCCAACCGCGAGGAATTCATCAAGCAGGGCCAGGTGGACCTGGTTATTGCCACGTACACCATCAACGACAAGCGCAAGCAGGAAGTCTCCTTCGCGGGGCCCTATTACGAGGCCGGCCAGGCATTGATGGTGAACAAGGACAACGACACCATCAAGACTCCGGAAGACGTCAGTGGCAAGAAGGTTTGCTCCGTTACGGGTTCGACGCCGGCCGGCACCATTGTTGAGAAGTACGGTGCAGTGCTGGTCCCGGTTGCCACGTACTCTGCCTGCCTCGAGCCCCTGCGCAACAAGCAGGTTGACGCGGTCACTACTGACAACGTGATCCTGGCCGGCTTTGTGGACAAGGAGCCGGACGCCTTTAAGCTCGCCTCGGATGAGACGTTCACCAAGGAGCCTTACGGCATCGGCTTGAAGAAGGACGACACCGAGTTCCGTAACTGGATCAACGATCAGCTTGAAGCCTTCGAAGAAGACGGAACCTACAAGAAGGCCTGGGAAGCCACCGCAGGATCCGTCATCAAGACTGCCCCGGAGCTGCCCGCGATCGATCGTTACTGATTAGGTTGAGCAGGTGCCGGACGGGATTCCTTCCGGCACCTGCTTTCATTTTCGTTCCAGTCCACGACACCGCCGAAGGATCCTATGGACGTCATCATTGAAAACCTGCCCATCTACTGGGATGGCTTTCTCCGCACTCTTTACCTTTCAGTCGTCTCCGGGGTCATCGCACTGGTGTTGGGCACGCTGATCGCCGCAGCCCGCGTTTCCCCCGTTGCTGCACTCCGCGGTTTCAGCACCGTCTACGTGGAAATCCTGCGGAACACGCCGCTGACCATTGCCTTCTTCTTTGCGGCGGTTGTCCTGCCCCGCCTCGGCGTGACGTTTGAGCAGTTCGAGGTAGCGGCCATCATCGCCCTCAGCACCTACACCTCGGCTTTTATTGCCGAAGCCGTCCGCTCAGGTGTCAACAGTGTCCCTGTCGGCCAGGCGGAGGCCGCCCGCAGTATCGGGATGAAGTTTGGCCAGGTCCTGGGCCTGATCATCCTGCCCCAGGCCCTGCGCACTGTTATTCCCCCGATGATCAACATCCTGATAGCGCTGGTCAAGAACTCATCCGTAGCCGGCGCCTTCTACGTTCTGGAATTGTTCGGACACGGCCGCCAGCTGGCTAATGCCAACGGCGACCAGGTTATGGCCGTGCTGCTCGGCGTGGCGTTCTTCTATCTGCTCCTGACTGTTCCGCTGGGCATCCTCGCCAGCACCGTTGAACGAAAGGTGGCGATTGCCCGATGACTTCAGTCCTCTACGACGCTCCCGGTCCCAAGGCCCGCCGGTTTTCGCTGATCGCCTCAGTCGTTGGCGCAATCCTGATCGCAGGCCTCCTGGCGCTGATAGTGACCACGCTGGCCCAGCAGGGTATCTTCGAGGGCCGCCGGTGGGCGATCTTCACCCGCGGCGATGTCTGGACGCTGATCGGCAACGGCATCATGGCGACCCTGAGCGCAGCAGCCTTGTCTGCTGTTATCGCCTTCCCCCTTGGCCTGATGCTGTGCCTGCTGCGCATCTCACTGGTGCCCTGGATCCGGATCCCTACCCGCGTGCTGCTGGAATTCCTCCGCGGCATGCCAGTGGTCCTGATGATGCTGTTTGTGCTTCTGGTCCTTGCAACCTCGCCGTTCATCGCCGTGGTGATCGGCCTGGTGCTTTACAACTCGGCAGTCTTTGCGGAAATTATCCGGGCCGGTATCCAGTCCCTGCCCAAGGGCCAGCGGGAAGCAGGTTTGGCCATCGGGCTGACCAGCTTCAAGTCCCGCATGCTCATCGAGCTTCCGCAGGCCGTCCGCCGGATGATGCCTTCCCTGGTGGCGCAGCTGGTTGTCCTGCTGAAGGACACCTCGCTGGGTTACATCGTGGCCTACGCCGAACTGCTCCGCGCAGTCCAGGTCATGGCGGACTTCCTGGGCAACCAGTACCTCTTCCCGATCTTCTTTGTGGCCGCCGGTATCTACATCGCCATCAACATTGCGGTGTCACGTCTGGCTGTCTGGATCGAGCGCCGGGGTTCCAACAAGACCGCAGGTGGAGTGGCTCCTGCCATCAAGACCATTGACCTTCAGATGCCCCAGGCCAAGTAGAAGCAGTACGCAAGAGCGCCGGCTTCAGGCAGCAGAATGGTCCGGAACCTTCGGGTTCCGGACCATTCTGCGTTCTTCGTTTTCCTGCTAGCCCGCCAGCCACGTCTGCAAAGCCCGCAGGCATTCGCGGATGGCGTCGGCGTCGACGTGCTCGTTGTCCTTGTGCGCCAGCAACGGATCGCCGGGCCCGAAGTTGACGGCGGGAATTCCCAGTTCACTGAAGCGCGCCACGTCAGTCCAGCCATATTTGGGCTTGGGCTCGGCACCGACCGCCGCCACGAAAGATGCGGCAGCTGGATGGTTCAGCCCAGGGCGGGCCCCGGCAGCGGCATCCGTGCACACGACGTCAAAGCCGTCCAGCAGTTCACGGACGTGGGCTTCGGCCTGCTCAGGGGTTTTGTCCGGCGCGAACCGGTAGTTGATCTCCACCACGCAGAGATCCGGGATGACGTTGCCAGCGGTGCCGCCATGGATTTTCACCGCGTTCAGGCTCTCGCGGTAGTCGAGGCCGTCCACGTTGACAGTCAGCGGCTCGTAGGCGGCGAGCCGGGCAAGAACGGGGGCTGCGGCGTGGATGGCGTTGCTGCCCATCCACGCGCGTGCGGAGTGGGCGGCCTCGCCGCGGGTGGTCACGTCAAAGCGGGCGGTGCCGTTGCAGCCGCCTTCCACCGTGCCGTGGGTGGGTTCCAGGAGAATCGCGAAGTCGCCCTCCAGGAGTTCAGGATAGTTGCGCACCAGCCGGCCCAGGCCGCTCTTCACGGCCTCCACTTCCTCGTGGTCATAAAACACAAAGGTGACGTCCTTGACCGGCTCCGCGCCGCCGTCGAACAGCCGGGCCGCAAGGGCCAGCTGTACTGCGACGCCGCCCTTCATGTCGGTTGTACCCCGGCCATGCAGGATGCCGTCGCCCGGAATTCCCGAGTCCCAGCTGGACGGAACGGTGCCCCGGGCGCCGGGAGTGGTGGGCAGTGGGACGGTATCCAGGTGTCCGGCAAGGATCACCCGTTCCGGGCGGCCCAGCTCCGTGCGGGCAATGATGGCGTCACCGTCCCTGACCACGGTGAAACCGGGAAGTGCGCGCAGGGCATCTTCAACGGCGTCAGCCAGGGGGCCCTCGTTACCGGAGACGCTTTCGACGTCGATCACGGCGGCCGTCAGCAGTGCCACGTCCTGTCGCAGGTCAAGGGGCGGAACGGCCGGGCGGTTGGGAACAGGATTCAAGGAAGCAGCATCGACAGTCACGTTCACAGTCTAGTTCGAGTCTTGGCACCGGCTCTCGATACACTGATCCCATGACTGAGACTGCCGCTTCCACCGTGCCCGAACACCAGACCGCAGCTGCTGAATCCCGTTCCGCCTATGGTTTTGGCGTGGCCACTATCGCCACCACCGGCGCCGGCGCTGCTGCCCAAGCCACGGTTTTGGACGTCTGGTTCCCGGCCCCTGCCTTGGGTGTTGCCGCGGAAAACCTGCGCGCCGTGGAAAATGCGGACAGCGTCCTTGAGGAAATCGCTGCGAATGGCGCCGATGCAGACCGCGGTACCGAGCAAAAGGTTGTTTTCGTCCAGATCAACCTGGATGAGGCTCCCGTGGACACTGCCGACGCCTACCTGCGCCTCCACTTGCTCTCCCACCGCCTCGTCCAGCCCAACACGATCAACCTGGACGGCGTCTTCGGCAAGCTCCCCAACGTGGTGTGGACCAACTTCGGCCCGGCCGCCGTCGAAGGTTTCGAACTGACCCGCGCGCGCCTTCGCCGTCGCGGTGCCGTGATTGTCTACGGCGTAGACAAATTCCCCCGCATGGTGGACTACGTTGTCCCCGCCGGTGTTCGAATTGCCGACGCCGACCGCGTGCGGTTGGGTGCCCACCTGGCCGAAGGCACCACCGTGATGCACGAGGGTTTTGTGAACTTCAATGCCGGCACCTTGGGCACCTCCATGGTTGAAGGCCGGATCTCTGCCGGGGTCGTTGCCGGAGATGGAACCGACGTAGGCGGCGGCGCATCCATCATGGGCACACTTTCCGGCGGCGGCAAGGAAAAGATCGTCATTGGCCAGCGTGTCCTGCTGGGCGCAAACTCAGGCGTGGGCATCAGCATCGGCGATGACTCCGTTGTGGAGGCCGGACTTTACGTCACGGCAGGCACCCGGGTACGGGTTCCGGGTCCCAAGGACGAGTTGGGCGAGGACACCACCAAGATCGTCAAGGCCGTAGAACTCTCCGGCGTTCCCAACCTGCTCTTCCGCCGCAATTCCACCAACGGCGCCGTCGAAGCACTGCCGCGCAAAGGCCAGACCGTTGAGTTGAACGACGCCCTGCACGCCAACTGATTCCGTGCCACAACGCCGCACGGTCCGCCTGACCCTGACAGGATTCCTTGTTCTTGCCCTGGCAGCCGTGGGCATCTACACGGTGGTCGGCTTCCTGCAGCGCTCCGAGACCCTGGTCCAGGAGCGCTGCACGGCAGTTGTCGGTGGCCTTTCTGCTGAATTGGCCACAGACCAGACCCACAATGCGGCTTTGATCACCGCCGTCGCCGTCCGACGCGGCCTGCCGCCCCGGGCAGCCACGATCGCTCTGGCCACTGCCATGCAGGAATCCAAACTGCGCAATATCGACTACGGCGACCAAGTTGGCCCCGACTCCCGCGGGCTCTTCCAGCAGCGCCCTTCTCAAGGCTGGGGCACTGAGGCCCAAATTATGGATCCCTACTATGCTGCCAATGCGTTCTACGACATCCTGGTGACCATCCCGGACTATGAAAACCTTCAAATCACCGAGGCCGCGCAGCAGGTACAGCGTTCGGCGTATCCGGAAGCCTACGCACAGCACGAGGACATGGGCCGCGCCTTCGCCTCGGGGCTTACCGGGCAGGCTCCCGCCGCAGTTGACTGTACGCTCCGCTCCCCCGAAGCCGCCGGGGATCCGGCACTCGTAGTGGGATCCATCGACGCCGGCTATGGCTCCGGCACAGCTACTGTGACGGGCAATGTGGTGGAGGTCAGGACACCGGCCGCCTGGTCGGTAGCGCAGTGGGCAGTCGGCAGCGCAAAGGAACTCGGAATCACCAGCGTAAGCGTGGACGGACAGATCTGGGAGCGGGAAACCAGGAACGGCTGGCAGGAAGGCACCGGCAGCACAGACGGCACAGTTACCATCACCGTGGCCACCGCCGAGGACACCTAAGCCAGCAGTTCCACCACGGGCTGGACGTAACTGCGGAACAGTTCAGGCTGGCTGAGCAGATCCTGGCTCATGATGATCCGATTGGGCTCCAGGTACCAGGCCCGCTTCTCGTTCAAGGGCAGCTCAATGATATTCAGCTCAAAGTCCCGGGCGCTCCGGCCTACTTCCATCAACCGGTCCTCCACCATGTCATCCAGGAGCAGCTGCGCTCCTGCGGCTTCGCGCTCCGCCTCCAGGCCGGCATACTCACTCCGGCGGTCCCTGGTCCAGCTCAGCGCAGCGCCGAAGTGCGCCTGGAGGATTCTCTGCAAGGCCGGCGAATTGCCAAATGACCTGAAGTCAGGCGGCGACAGGTCAGGACGGCACTGCGGATAGGCCTTGAGCAGTTGATGCCACCACGCCTCCCATTCAGTCCGAAGCGAGGCTTGCCCGCCGACGTCGGCTGTGAGGTGTGTGTGGTCCGCAGCCCTGATCTTTGGCGACGCAGGACTCAAAGCGGGTTGGCCTATTCTGTCCAGGCCGGCGACGTCACGCGTATAGAGGGCGATCATCATAGGGCCGGAGGTATCCATGGTGATCCGCCAGCCGTCACCCTCGCGTTGATGCATGATCCCTCCTTGGCCGCCTGGAGCCCAGGCGGATTCATCGGTCCGCGCGCGCTTCCAAGTGTATTCCTCCACCGCGGATTTAGCCGGTGGAACGGGCCCGGATTCCGGCCAGATGCGACTCCAGGACCTCACGGCAGATGGCAGCAGACATCCATTCCGGTTGCAGCAACGCATGCATACACAGTCCATCGAGCACCGCCAGGAGATGCTCTGCGTCAACCACCAGACGGTCACCGGAGCTTCGTTCCGGAAGCAACCCGTTGATGACACGGCCCACCACTGCGGCCACGGACCTGTGGCTGCGGTCCGCCTCAGCAGCCAAGGCCGGCTTGACCCTTGCCGCATTTTTGAAGGCCAGCCAGACACACGCATCCAAGGCACGCTCTTCGTCGAGCGGGAGGAACTCACCCAGAAGGGTTAAAACAGCATCGTAGTGGGCCAGGCTTCCCGGTTCGTGTGACTCGACGTCATCCTCTGCTCTAGAGAGCCGATGCAGGATACGGTCCACGACGGAGGTAAATGCATACCGGTGCAGCTCATCGCTGCTGGCGAAATAGTGCCGGACCGAACCAACCGCCAGGCCCGCTTCATCTGCGACTTCGCGCAGGGATGCCCGCTCCAGTCCGTCGCTGCCAATAATTCTCCAAACGGCATCCACTACATCCTGCCGACGGGCCTGGGCATCTACTATTTTGGGCACCCCCTTTTTTAGCACACATGTGCTTCTCTCCCGCGACACCGCTCCGCATGGCGGCTCCCGGCAGCGCGGGCCGGGCCGGATGGGATAGTTTTGAGGCATGAAAATTCTGGTTACCGGAGGCACCGGCTACATAGGTTCGCACACCGTATTGTCCCTGCAGCAAGCCGGTCACGACGTCGTCGTCCTGGATAATTTGGTGAACTCCAGTGAAGAATCCCTGCGCAGGGTGGCCAAGCTGTCCGGCAAGACAGCTGAGTTCCATGACGTTGACCTGGTGGACGAGGCTGCCGTAGAGCGCGTGTTTGCCGGAGCCGGAATTGACGCCGTCATCCACTTCGCCGGCCTAAAGGCCGTTGGCGAGTCAGTGCGCGAGCCTCTGAAGTACTACTACAACAACCTCGTGGGCACGCTGAACCTGCTCCGCGTCATGGACCGGCATGATGTCCGCTCCATCGTCTTCAGCTCCTCCGCCACAGTTTACGGTGGCCACAACCCCATCCCCTACGTGGAAAAGATGGAAATCGGCGCGGACAACCCCTACGGCCGCACCAAAGAACAGATCGAGGATGTCCTTTCCGATCTTGGCGCCGCGGACAGCCGCTGGCACATTGCCCTGCTTCGGTACTTCAACCCGGTGGGCGCCCACCCGTCAGGCCTGATCGGCGAGGACCCCCAGGGCATCCCCAACAACCTTGTCCCGTTTATTGCGCAGGTGGCCGTGGGCCGACGCGACAAGCTGATGGTATTCGGCGGGGACTACGACACCCCTGACGGAACCTGCCTCCGCGACTACATCCACGTCGTCGACCTCGCCGAGGGCCACGTGGCGGCCCTCAACCACGTGGTCGAACGCAACGGAGTTTTCCGCTGGAACCTGGGCTCCGGCAAGGGCACCTCAGTACTGGAAATGCTGCACGCCTTCGAGAAGGCCTCCGGCCAGCCGATCCCTTACGAGATCACCGCCCGTCGCGACGGCGACCTCCCCGCCTTCTGGGCCGACGCCTCATCTGCCTTGGCTGACCTTAGTTGGGCAACCACCAAGACAATCAACCAGATGTGTGAGGACCACTGGCGCTGGCAAAAGAACAACCCGATGGGCTACGCGTCCTGACCGTTCCCGGTGGTTGAGCTGGGCCCACACCCGCCGGGTTCCCTGGCCGAGCTTGCGAGACGAGGGAGCGGGTGGGGAGAAACCCGGATCTCGACAAGCTCGATCACCGGGGCCGCTCGATCACCGGGGGCTGCTCGATCACCGGGACACAAAATGGCCGCCCACCTCATAGAGGTGGGCGGCCGTTCTTGTTTCGGTGGTTGAGCCTGTCGAAACCCCGGTGGTTGAGCTGGGCCCACGGATCTCGACAAGCTCGATCACCAGGAGGACTCGATCACCAGATCAGCGGGCCGGGTAGTCGCGCGCAGGCTCTCCTGTGTAGAGCTGCCGCGGGCGGCCGATCTTGGTCTGGGGGTCGCTGGCCATTTCACGCCACTGGGCGATCCAGCCGGGCAGCCGGCCGATGGCGAAGAGCACGGTGAACATCTTCTCCGGGAAGCCCATGGCCTTGTAGATCAGGCCCGTGTAGAAGTCCACGTTGGGATAGAGCTTGCGCTCGATGAAGTAATCGTCGTTGAGCGCCTTCTCCTCCAGGCGGAGGGCGATCTCCAGCAGTTCGTCGTTGCCACCCAGCTTGCTGAGGATCTCGTGGGCGGTGTTCTTGACGATCTTGGCACGGGGGTCGTAGTTCTTATAGACCCGGTGGCCGAAGCCCATCAGGCGGACGCCGTCTTCTTTGTTCTTGACCTTCTCCATGTAGGTCTCAGGCTTGGTGCCATCGGCCTGGATCTGGCGCAGCATCTTGAGGACTGCTTCGTTGGCTCCACCGTGGGCAGGGCCGGAAAGCGCGTGGATGCCTGCTGAGACGGAAGCGAAGAGGTTGGCGTCCGAAGAGCCGACCAGGCGGACCGTGGAGGTAGAACAGTTCTGCTCGTGGTCTGCATGCAGGATGAGGAGCAGGTCCAGGGCCTTCACCACTACGGGGTCAAGCTCGTAGTGTTCTGCGGGGAGCCCGAAGCTCAGGCGCAGGAAGTTCTCTACCAGGTTCATCGAGTTGTCCGGGTACAGCATGGGCTGCCCGATCGACTTCTTGTGTGCGTAGGCAGCAATGACCGGGAGCTTGGCCATCAGGCGGATGGTGGAGACCTCCACCTGCTCCGCGTTGTTGGGGTCCAGCGAGTCCTGGTAGAACGTGGACAGCGCGGAGACAGCCGATGAAAGAACCGGCATGGGGTGCGCGTCCCGCGGGAAGCCGCTGAAGAAGCCCTTGAGCTCCTCGTGCAGCAGGGTGTGATGCCGGATCCGCTGGTCGAACGCTTCCAGTTCCGTCGGCGTGGGGAGGTTTCCGTAGATCAATAGATAGGAAACTTCCAGGAAGCTGGAGTTGGCGGCAAGCTGCTCAATGGGGTATCCACGGTAGCGAAGAATGCCGGCGTCGCCGTCAATGTATGTAATGGCGGAGGTGGTTGCCGCAGTGTTCATAAAGCCGGGGTCAAATGTGACTGCGCCCGTCTGCTTCAGCAGCTTGGAAACGTCATAGCCTTCGTTTCCTTCTACAACCTGGATGCGTGGGAGCTGTAGCTCCCCACCTGCGTGATGCAGGGTTGCGCTGGTGGTCTCAGTCATGGAGTCCCCTTCATGAGGCTTGATAGTCACTTTTAAACTACAGCGCGATTGCAGGTGTCCACTAATTCACCGGCGCCGGAACAGCCAAAACGGCCCGCCAAAGTGGGCCGTATCACACGATTGTTACGCGGCTGATACCAGACGCCGGACGGCCTCATCAATACGCTCGTCCGTACCTGTCAGCGCCACCCGGATGAACCCCTCGCCCGCGCGGCCATAGAAGACACCCGGTCCAACGACAATGCCAAGCGAGGCCAGCCGGTCCACGGTGGTCCAGGTGTCCTCACCTGCCGTGCACCACAGGTACAACCCCGCGTGGGATTCGTGGATGGTGAGGCCGAATTGTTCCAGGGCAGGCACCAGGCGTTCGCGCCGGGAGCGGTACTGGTCCTTCTGCTCCAGGACATGGACGTCGTCACTCAGCGCGACCCTCAGCGCCTCCTGGACGGGGTACGGAACGATCATGCCGGCGTGCTTGCGGCTGTTGACCAGGTTGGCCATCAGGTCCGGCGCACCGGCAACAAAGGACGCCCGGTAGCCGGCCAGGTTTGACTGCTTGCTCAGCGAGTAAACGGCCAGCAGGCCAGCAAGGGAACCGCCGGTCACCCGCGGATCAAGGATGCTGGGAACGGCTTCGCCGCCACGCTGCAGATCCCACTCGCCCCAGCCCAGTTCGGCATAGCACTCGTCAGAGGCAACTACTGCACCGAGTTCACGCGCATCGGCCACGAGCTTCTTGAGCGAATCAACGTCACGGACGCTGCCGGTCGGGTTGCCCGGCGAATTAACCCAGATGAGCCGCACACGGGAACGGGTTTCGTCATCGAGCTCATCAAGATCGTCCGCGGCGACCGACGTAGCGCCGGCAAGGGTAGCCCCGATGTCATAAGTGGGGTAAGCCACCGTTGGACGCACCACTACATCGCCCGTTCCAAGGCCGAGGAGCAGCGGCAGCCAGGCAACCAGCTCTTTGGAGCCAACCGTGGGCATAACGTCGCGGGGATCCAGTCCAGGAACGCCGCGGCGGCGTTCAAACCAGGAGCAGATGGCCTGGCGAAGCGTGGGCGTTCCGTGGACCGTTGGGTATCCGGGGGCGTCGGCCGCAGCACGCAGGGCCTCCTGGATGAGGGCCGGAGTCGGGTCTACAGGCGTGCCGATGGACAGGTTGACCAAACCGCCAGGGTAATCCGACGCTTTGGCCAGATACGGGGCCATGGCTTCCCACGGGTAGTCCGGCAGGTTCAGTCCGAATGATGCCGTCCCGGTAGTTTCGCTCATGTCCGGCTCAGTGGTCCTGGTTCTGCAGGGGCAGGGCAGCGATCATGGGGTGGTCTTTACCGGTGTTGCCAAGCTTCGCGGCGCCGCCCGGGGAGCCCAGGTCATCAAAGAACTCGACGTTGGCCTTGTAGTAGTCCGCCCACTCTTCGGGGGTGTCGTCCTCGTAGTAGATGGCTTCAACAGGACAGACGGGCTCGCACGCCCCACAGTCAACGCATTCATCCGGGTGGATGTACAGGGAGCGTTCACCTTCGTAGATGCAGTCGACCGGGCACTCTTCAATACAGGCCTTGTCCTTGACATCTACACACGGCTGCGCGATTACGTACGTCACGTCCCTTGCCTCTCCAAGTTGTTTCCGGCCCAAGCCGGTTGCTTCGTCCGGCGCTTCCGCCGCGTTCTTGCCTACTGAGCCTATTATCTCCCAGCCTGATCCAACGAACCCATCCCTGAGTCCTAGTATGAACGCGGCATAGGATATAGACGTGAACCAGCCGCCGCTCCGTCCCCGTGAATTCCTCGCCTCGGCTGCCGAAGGCACCCGCGTGGTGGTTCGCTACCGGATCGAGGGCGGACTGACTGACGCGCTTGGCGTCCTGATTGAGTGCAACGCCACTGCCTGCACCGTCCAAACCCGGAAGGCCGACGTCGTAATTCCGCTTTCCGGGGTTGTGGCCGCTAAAGCGGTCCCTCCTCCCCCGGAGCGACGAGCACCACGGGTTCAAGCCTGACGCAGCCTTAACGCAAAACTGCCGGTACGACGGCGGGACTCACCCGCCTACCGTACCGGCAGTTTCAGTTGGAGCTACTCAGGCTTGCTGAGTGGCTGGCTATACCTTGGCGCGCTGGCGGTTGGCCTTGGAACGCTCGCTGGCGTCCAGGATGACCTTGCGGATGCGGATGGATTCCGGGGTGACCTCGACGCACTCGTCTTCGCGGGCGAATTCGAGAGACTCTTCGAGGGTCAGGTCGCGCGGCGGCGTCATGTTCTCGAAGGTGTCCGAGGAAGCTGCACGCATGTTGGTGAGCTGCTTCTCGCGAGTGATGTTTACGTCCATGTCATCGGCGCGGGAGTTCTCGCCAACGATCATGCCCTCGTAGACCTCAGAGGTGGGCTGCACGAAGAAGGTCATGCGTTCCTGGAGCTTGATCATCGCGAACGGGGTGACAACGCCTGAGCGGTCAGCCACGATCGAACCGTTGGTGCGGTATTCGATGGGGCCGGCCCACGGCTCATATCCTTCAGCCAGCGAGGAAGCGATGCCGGCTCCACGGGTGTCCGTGAGGAACTTGGTGCGGAAACCGATCAGGCCACGGGCCGGAACGACGAACTCCATGCGGCACCAGCCGGTACCATGGTTGGCCATGTTGGTCATGCGGCCCTTGCGGGCGGCCATGAGTTGGGTGACAGCGCCGAGGTATTCTTCCGGCACGTCGATGGTCATGTGCTCCATCGGCTCGTGGATCTTGCCATCAACGGTCTTGGTCACTACCTGCGGCTTACCAACGGTGAGCTCGAAGCCTTCACGGCGCATCTGCTCAACGAGGATGGACAGAGCCAATTCGCCACGGCCCTGGACTTCCCAAGCGTCGGGACGCTCGGTAGGCAGAACGTTCAAGGAAACGTTACCAATCAGTTCCTTGTCCAGGCGGTCCTTCACCTGGCGGGCCGTGACCTTGTGGCCCTTGACCTTACCCGCGATCGGGGAGGTGTTGATACCGATGGTCATGGAGATTGCCGGCGGGTCAACCGTGATCAGCGGCAACGGCTGCGGGTTCTCGGCGTCGGTCAGGGTCTCACCGATGGTGATCTCTTCGATGCCGGCGACGGCGACGATCTCACCCGGGCCGGCGGATTCGGTGGGAACACGATCCAGTGCCTTGGTGGCCAGCAATTCGGTGATCTTGACGTTCTTGAGTTCACCGTTGGCACGGGCCCAGGCAACGGTCTGGCCCTTGCGCAGGGTGCCGTTGTAGATGCGGAGCAGCGCGAGGCGGCCCAGGAACGGCGAGGCGTCCAGGTTGGTGACGTGTGCCTGCAGGACACCGTCCGGGTTGTACGTGGGAGCCGGGATGTGCTCGATGATGGTCTTGAAGAGCGGCTCCAGGTCCTCGTTGTCCGGTGCGGAACCGTCAGCAGGCTGGTCCAGGGAGGCGCGGCCAACCTTCGCGGCGGCGTAGACAACGGGAACTTCGAGGATCTTGTCCAGGTCAAGGTCCGGAACTTCGTCAGCGAGGTCAGAGGCCAGGCCCAGGAGCAGGTCCATGGACTCGTGGACGACTTCCTCGATGCGGGCGTCGGGACGGTCCGTCTTGTTGACCAGCAGGATCACGGGCAGGTGCGCGGCCAGTGCCTTACGCAGCACAAAGCGGGTCTGCGGCAGCGGACCTTCGGAAGCATCAACGAGCAGAACTACGCCGTCCACCATGGACAGGCCGCGCTCCACCTCGCCACCGAAGTCGGCGTGGCCGGGGGTGTCGATCACGTTGATGGTGATGGTCTCGCCATTGGACGAAGGCCCGTTGTACGCGACGGTGGTGTTCTTCGCCAGGATGGTGATGCCCTTTTCACGCTCCAGGTCACCGGAGTCCATGACCCGGTCCTCGAGGTGGTTGTGCTCGGCGAAGGAGTTGGTCTGCTTGAGCATGGCGTCGACCAGGGTGGTCTTGCCGTGGTCAACGTGGGCCACGATCGCGACGTTGCGCAAATCACTGCGTGACGCAGTGTTTGCGGCGGTGTTGGTGGTGGTTTCAGACATGCGTAATGACTCGATTCGTGGGTCAGCTGTAAAAGTATCGCGACATTTCCAACTGGAACGCACGACGGATTCGTCCCTTTGCACAGGGCACCTTCCCTCATTCTAGCGGCTTTGGCAATTATTGGCCTAAAAATTGCAGATCGTCCGCACCGGCTGTGCCCGCCAGCTGGCACAACACCCGAAACTTAGTGGGCAGGATCACTGGCTTTTCCGGATTCCGTGACCGATCATTGCTCACATACCTTGAGCCATCCGGAGAGCGATTGATGCGAAAGTCCCCGGCCCTGGTCCGCCTTACCGTCTCAGCAGTAGTCGCAATTGTCCTGCTGATCGGCTGCGGACCGGCCGCCCCACAAGCTGTCCTGGTGCCTGCCCTGGCACCAGCCGCCGCGGCGGCCACCGGAACCGAAACCGGGGAGACTGTGCTGCTGATCGGCGATTCCCAATCAGAACCGACTAACAGCTGGCCACGCCGGGCACTGTCCGCGGCCGGCTACGCGGTCCACTATTGCGGCCGCGGCGGGACCGGCTTTGTGGCCGAGAACGGTGCAACTGGAAACTACCCGGAAGCCCTCCAGGAGGGCGACTGGAAACTACCCGATGAGGCGCCGGAGTTGATCGTTATCCAAGGTGGCGGAAACGATGCGGCCCAAGGCGCCAGCAATCGCCAGATCTCAACGAACGCAGAGCGGTTGATCGACGAACTGCAACAACGCTATCCCGAGGCGGAACTGGCCATGATAGGAACGCTTTCCCGCAGTGCCAACGATGGCGGTGGGCGTCGCAACGAGGTGGATGTGCTACTGGGCAAAGTTGCTGCAGAGCATGGGCTGCCCTTTGTTGCCGTGGGCGATTGGCTGACACGGTATGGGCTGGCCAGGTACCTGGCGGACGCGGTGCATATGACGGCCACAGGCCACAAGGCGCTGGGAACACTCCTGGAGAAGCGCCTGCGCGAACTGCATCTGGAGAGTGGATCTCCGGTTCCCGGCCCCTGAATAAAACAATGGAGCCGGCGCCTTTGCAGGCACCGGCTCCATTGTTATTTCTGGCTTACTCTCAGGCAACCTCAGGCGGCAGCATCAGGCTGGCGCCGGGGATGGCGTTGAGCAGCGCCTTGGTGTAGTCCATCTGCGGGGACTCGAAGACGTCGTCCGTCGCACCGGTTTCCACCAGCTTGCCCTTCTCCATCACACAGACGTGGTCCGCGATCTGACGGACCACAGCCAGGTCGTGGGTGATGAACAGGTACGTCAGGCCCAGGTTGGACTGAAGCTCAGCCAACAGGTTCAGTACCTGCGCCTGCACCAGCACGTCCAGTGCGGACACGGCCTCGTCGCAGATGATCACTTCCGGGTCCAGGGCCAGTGCCCGCGCGATCGCTACGCGCTGCCGCTGGCCACCGGAGAGCTCGTTGGGGAAGCGCTGCATCATGGACTGCGGCAGTGCCACCTGGTCCAGGAGTTCGCGGACTTTCTTTTCCCTGCTGGCTGCGTTACCCACGTTGTGGGTGCGCAGCGGCTCCTCGATGGTCCGGAAGATGTTGTACATCGGGTCCAGTGAACCGTACGGATCCTGGAAAATGGGCTGTACCCTGCGCCGGAACTTGAACAGTTCCTTCCTGCCGAGGCTGGACGTGTCCACCCCGTCAAAAACAATCCGGCCGGAAGTCGGCGTCAGCAGGTTCAGCACCATCTGCGCCACCGTGGACTTGCCCGAACCGGACTCCCCCACGATCGCGGTGGTGGTTCCGCGCTTGACGCTGAAGGAAACGTTGTCTACCGCGGTGAAGTCCGTGCTGCGGCCAAAACCTGAACGCAGCTTGAATACCTTGGTCAGATCCTCAATCTTGAGGAGTTCATCAGAGGCAGCCACGGTCTTGGCATCTGCAGGCGCCAGGAGTTCATCGGTCTCGATGCCCTGTTCCTTGGCCACCTGGATCCGGCGGGAAGCCAACGACGGCGCCGACGCCACCAGCCGCTGGGTGTACGGGTGCTGCGGGTTCCGGAGCAGTTCCAGGGATGGACCGGCTTCCACCACGTTGCCCTGGTACATCACGACTACCTTGTCAGCACGTTCGGCTGCCAGGCCCAAATCGTGGGTGATCAGCAGCACTGATGTGCCGAGTTCAGTGGTCATGGTGTCCAGGTGGTCCAGGATCTGCCGCTGGACGGTCACGTCCAGCGCAGAGGTGGGCTCATCCGCGATCAGGAGGCGCGGCTGGCAGGACAAACCAATGGCAATCAGCGCACGCTGCCGCATACCGCCGGAGAATTCGTGCGGATACTGCTTGGCGCGGCGGTGCGCATCCGGCAGGCCGGCCTGGGCCAATACCTTGGCGACGTCGTCCGGTCCGTTCGGCTTTCCGTTGGCCCGCAGGGTTTCCTTGACCTGGTAGCCGATCTTCCAGACCGGGTTGAGGTTGGACATGGGATCCTGCGGAACCATACCAATCGTGTTGCCGCGAAGCTCGATCATGCGCTTCTCAGAGGCATTGGCGATGTCTTCACCGTCAAGCAGGATCTGCCCGCCGGATACCCGCCCGTTGGTGGGCAGGAGACCGATGGCGGCCAGCGCCGTCGTGGATTTTCCGGAGCCGGATTCACCCACAATGGCGACAGTCTCGCCTGGCATGATGGTCAGATGCGCGTTCTTGACCGCCTTGACCTCACCGCTGCCGGTTTTGAAGGTGATGGCCAGGTCGCGGATTTCAAGGAGCGGCTTTGCCTGATGCGAGCCGGACTCCTCGATGCGGATATCAGATGTCATGGTGTTATCTCTCATCGCTGACGGCTCTTCGGATCCAGGGCGTCGCGTACAGCGTCACCGAGCATGATGAAGCTCAGCACGGTAATGGACAACGCAGCGGCGGGATACAGCAGGATGGCAACGTTGGTGCGGATGGCTGCCTGTGCGCCTGAGATGTCGTTACCCCAGGACATAATGCTCGGCGGCAACCCGATGCCCAGGAAGGACAGCGTAGCTTCGGCGACGATGAAGACGCCAAGTTCCAAGGTGGCAAGAACGATGACCGGGGCCAGGGCGTTCGGCAGGACATGCCGAAGCAAAGCACCAAACTTCGAGACACCCAGCGAGCGGGCTGCTGTGACGAAGTCGGCATTACGCACTTCGATGACCGCGCCCCGGGTAATACGTGCCATTTGCGGCCACGCCAGCAGAGAGATCACCAAAACGACTGTCCAGACGCTCTTGTTCTCCCTGAACATCGGCAGCTGGGTCAGGACCAGGGCCCCAAGGATCAGCGGCAGCGCAAAGAAGATATCACCCAGACGGGCCAGGACAGCGTCCAACCAGCCGCCATAATAGCCGGCGATGGCGCCCAGTGTAACGCCAATGATGAGGACGCAAATGACGGAGAGGAATCCGACAGCCAGGGAGGCCTGCGTCCCATAGATTACCCGCGCGTAGACGTCGCAGCCCTGGTAGGTGAAGCCGAACGGATGCCCGGGTTCAGGCGCTCCCAGCGAGTTCGCCAGTTGGCAGTTTTCGTTGGGAGCCACGTTCGTGAACAGTCCCGGAAACAGCGCTATGACGGTCAGGATCAGGATCATGACCGCGGAAATAATGAACAGGGGCCGGCGCCGCAGCTTCTTCCATGCCTCCGCCCAAAGGCTCAAAGGCGCCTGGTCTGTGATCTTGGAGTCTGTGGCCAGCAGCGGAGTTTCCTCCACAGGAGCCACAAAGTGGTTTGGGTTAGTGGTCATAGCGAATCCTTGGGTCAAGCCAGGCGTACAGAAGGTCTACCAGCAGGTTGGCCAGGACGAAGACAAGGACAAGGACGCTGACAATTGCAACAACGGTCGGCCCCTCCCCCCGCAACACTGCCTGATACAACTTGTTTCCGACTCCGGGGACGTTGAAGATGCCCTCCGTGACAATGGCGCCGCCCATGAGGCCGCCGAGGTTCGCTCCCAGATACGTCACCACGGGAATCATGGAGTTCCGAAGGATGTGGGTAAGGACGACGCGCGGACGGGAGAGGCCTTTAGCCGTAGCCGTGCGGACATAATCGGCATTCATGTTTTCGATCACCGATGCCCTGGTCAGACGCAGCACGTAAGCGAAGGACACGAGCCCCAGCACAACGGCAGGCAAAATCAGGTCTGTCCACCCCGCGTTCGCGCCAACCGTGGGCTTGGCCCAGGCAAGATGGACGCCGAACACCAACTGGAATACAAAGCCGAGGACGAAGGTGGGCACAGCGATGACGACGAGTGAAACAACCAGCACCGTCGAGTCAAAGAGCTTGCCTTTACGCAATCCAGCAAAAACGCCGAACAGGACGCCGAAAACTGCTTGGATGATTAGCGCTTCGATCGCCAACATGGCGGTTACCGGAAAGACCCGGCCCAAGGTGGCTGCGATGGGCTGCTGGGTGAAGTCAACACCCAGGTTGAAGGTAAAGAGGTTTTTCAGGAAAAGACCGTACTGGACCCAGAACGGCTCATTGAGGTGATACTGCTCCCGCAGGGCATCAATGACGGCCTGCGGTGGCTGCCGGTCACCAAAGAGGGCAGCGATGGGATCGCCCGGTAGGGCGAAGACCATGTAGTACACAAGGAGGGTGGTTCCCAGGAAAACAGGGATTACCTGTAAAAGCCTGCGAAGAATGTAGCTAACCACGGGGCCACCCGCTTTCGGTGGTGATGCTAAGGAGTCTCATAAATGCCTTCCTGCCGATGGCAGACGAATGGAGGCCCGGCACCAGGCCGGGCCTCCACTTGCCTATCGGCAAACCAAGTGAACTAAATTACTTGGCTTCGATGTTGTAGTAGAGAACTCCACCGTTCCAGCCGGTCTCGGCTTTCACGACGTTGTTGCTCCATACAATTGGCCGGGCCTGATCCCACAGCGGGAGTCCGGGCAGGTCCTCGAAGAGGATGGCCTGGGCTTCGTTGAACTTGGTGTTGGCTTCCTCCGGAGTCTTGGCGCCGAGACCTTCCTTCAGGAGGGCGTCGAATTCCGGGTTGGAGTACTTCTCGTAGTTCGAGGAAGCGCCCGTGGCCCAGAGGGGGCCGAGGAAGTTGTACAGCGACGGGTAGTCGCCCTGCCAGCCTGCGCGGGCCAGACCGGGAAGGCTCTGGGACTTGCGGAGGTTCAGCATTTCAGCGAATTTCGCGAATGGCTGGATTTCGGATTCGATTCCCAGGTTGTTCTTGAAACCGTTGGCTACGGCCTCAATCCATTCCTTGTTGCCACCATCGGTGTTGGACGCGATCTGCAACACGGAGCCGTCGTAGGGCTGAATGGCTTCTGCCTGCTCCCACAGCTCCTTGGCCTTCGCGGCATCGAAGGTAAGAACGTCAGCACCCGGGACGTCTTCGGTGAACCCTTCGATGACCGGCGGGGCAAAAGCCTTGGCCGGCGTGCGGGTGCCACTGAAGATGACCTTGGCAATCTCTTCACGATTGATGGCGTGCGAGAGGGCCTGGCGCCGCAGCTTGCCTGCTTCACCCTGGAAGTTCGGGTTGTAACCCGGGATGTTCAAAGTGGAGTTGGTTGCGATGGGCTTCGTAGAGTTTCGCTCCGGGAAATCGGAGGTGTACGTGGCCAAGGCATTGGACGGCAGGACATCGGTGATGTCGAGGTTATCGCCCTGCAGGTCGGTGTAGGCGGGCTGCGGATCGGTGTAGAAACGGAACGTCACGCCGCCGTTCTTGGCCTCGCGGGGTCCGCTGTAGTCCTCGTTCTTGACCAGTTCGATCTGGCTGTCGTGCTGCCAGGCGCCTTCCTTGGCCATCTTGTACGGACCGTTGCCGACCGGGTTTTCGCCGTAGGCCTTCGGATCCGCAAGTGCTGCGGAGGGCAGCGGGAAGAAAGCGGAGTAGCCCAGGCGCAGCGACCAGTCGGCCTCGGGCTGCGCAAGCTTGACTTCAATCGTGGAGTCGTCGACTGCCTTCAGGCCGGACATGGTCTCGGCCGTGGGAGCCGGCGTATCAATAGACTTTCCTTCGGCATCCGTCGTCGTAGTAACGGCGCTGACGTCGGCATAGCCGTCAATCGATTCGAAGAAGTAGCCGTTGTTCTGGAGGTTGGTGCTGAGGGCAGCAAAGTTCCATGAGTCAACAAAGGTCTTGGCCGTGATGGCTTCCCCGTTGGTGAACTTGGCGTCGTCCTTGATCTTGATGGTCCAGGTCTGCGCGTCATCGGTCTCGATCGACTCGGCCAGGGCGTTAACGGGCTTGCCGTCAGCGTCGTATGTGCGCAGGCCTTCGAAGAGAAGCTCAACTACGCGTCCGCCGAACACCTCATTGGTGTTGGCCGGCAGAAGAGGGTTCTGCGGTTCGTTGCTGTACGCCTTGATGATCTTGGCAGGGTCGACCGATGCGGTGGCCTCGCCGCCGCCACCGGCGCCGCAGCCTGAAAGAGCAAGGGCAGCAGCAATAGCCATAATGCCCAAAGCTTTGGAAGTGCGCGTGAAACGCATTCCGCCTCCTATGAGTTGTGGGAGATATTCAGGGGAAATCTTTTGCTTCCCCGCAGGCCGGCCACAGGCTTAGCTGTGATGTGGCCTACATATACGAGTAGCCTAACCGCACAAGGTCCAAATGCTGGTACGCCGTTGCCAAACCGTGACCAGAAGGTTTCCGGCGTCCCAGCGAAGCGTGAATGAAGTTGCCAAAAGCAAGTTACCCGCTGGTATGATTACAGGCTTTTCTGACGCGGCGCCGTCCGGCGCGGAGGTGTTGCCGCTTAGTTCAGATGCCAGTCGGCAACGTTCCACCAAATTCCCAGAGGCCCGGGACCGGGAACAACGCCAGAGAGCCGGTTTGTATGGGCAGTGACCGCCCGCGCCTGGTACAGCGGAAGGCCGTACGCGCTCTTCCAGATCTCTGCATCCACAGCCGCCAAAAGGGAGTCCCGTTCCGCCTGGTCAGTGTTCCGGAGCGCCTCTCCAAGCAGGCGGTCAACCTCACGGTTAGAGAACCGGTTGAAGTTGCTTCCGGCGCCGCTTCGGAATACCTGCGGAAGATGGCTCACCCCGGCACCGGTGCCAATCCACCCCGAGATTGCGGCATCGTGGCTTCCCCTGCCGAGGGCCGCACCCCACTCAGCGCCAGCCAATCCGCCGTCGACCACGTTGAAACCGGCACGGGCTGCGGAGTCCCGGACAAGTTCAAATGTCCTCGTGCGCTCAGGATTATCCCTGTTGTAGAGGAGCCGGACGGAAGGCGTGGCGCCGTTCAAAAGGCTGCGGGCGCCGTCGATATCAACGTCCGAATAATCGCCCGAGCCGTTATTCGCGGCTGTCTCCGTGTAGCGGGGCGACGAGGGGTAGAAGACATACGAGTCCTGCAGCGTGGCCCCAGCGCCCAGGGCGGCGTCGGCGATGTCCTGGCGGGGCACTGTCTTGAGGAATGCCCGCCGCACGTTCCCGTCTGCGAAAACCCCCTGAAACGAAAGGTCCAGGTGATCGTAAGCGAAGCGGCTGGTTTCCTTGGCGGTAAAGGAATCCGAAGCAAGGCCGCTGAGTTCCCTCGAAGCTGAGAGCGGTACTGTGGCCACATCGGCCTGGCCGGAGGTGAGCGCTTGCCCGGCGGCATCGGCCGAACCTGCAAAGCGGATAATTAGCTCGTCAAGGCGCGGCTTCGGGCCCCATTCAAAGGCCCTGTTGCGGACCAGGCGCACAGACCTTCCCGGTTCGACTTCCTGGACCACAAACGGACCGCTGGACAGATACAGGGAAGTGTCTTCCGGAAGCGCCATGGACTCAAAGCCCGTGCTCCAGAATTCCGCCAGCCTGGCAAGTTCCGGCTTCGCCGCCGGCCGGACAGGGTCTCCCTTTGGCTGCCCCTCGAGTAACTGGATCAGTGCCGGCTCGTCCGTCAGGCCGGACTTGACTGCCACCACGTGAGCCGGCATCCCGACGTCGAACGCCGTTTCCCAATCCGCGAAGCCGGACGCGTAGGTGAGCGTGATTGACCGGCCGTCCTCCCCCAGTTCAGGGAACGACGTCGACCGAAGGCCCGTGGTGTCCGAGGCCGTGGCAAAATACCTGGCACCGGTCCCGGAAGCGGGATCGACGTCGTCGTAATAGCCGGAACCTGCCGCCCAGGCCAAAAGGAGGTCGCCTGCATCAACAGGATCACCATCTGACCACTGCACGCCATCGTTCACGGTGTACCGTACGCGCAACGGATCCTCGGAGATCCGCTCGAAGCGGCCGAATTTCTCGTTCCGGACAACACGGGCGCCGTCGTCAATGGTGAAGAAACCCGAGTGCGTCAGATAACCGATTTTCAGGTTGATGTCCGTGTTCCCCGCGGCACTTGCAGGGTTGAAGGAGGAGAGAGCGTTCATCTCCATGGCGGTGACACGGCCTCCCGTTTTGGTTTCCTCACCAACGGGCACGCCGGGACCCGCCGGCGAACAGCCGGACATCAGAAGTACCGCTGCGCAAGCCGCAGCTACCAGCCGAACGATTCTGTTCCGCAGCATGCTGCCTCCTTTCCCGTCCCCATCGAGAGGCGCACAACACCCGCCCACGGCAGACCGGAGGCAGGAATACGCAATGAACCTTGTTCCAGAGTACGGGAGAGCGGCGCGTTGGCGCCCGGCGCTTCAGCTGCACAGGTCCGGGTGCCATAATCGAGCCGTGACAACCACCAAGCCCCTTGATGACGGACCGTTCTACCACGGCACACGCGCGGAGCTGCAGCCGGGCGACCACATCACCGCAGGGTTTGCCTCCAACTACCGTCCCGACGTCGTGATGAATCACGTCTATTTCACCGCGCTGCGAGATGGTGCGGGCCTCGCTGCCGAGATCGCAGCCATGCTGGGGCCCGACGGCGCCGAGCCGCATGTTTATCTGGTCGAACCCGCCGGGCTTTACGAGAACGATCCGAACGTCACCGACAAGAAATTCCCCGGTAACCCGACGCGTTCCTACCGCACCTCCCACCCTTTGATCATCGTCGAGGAGATCACCGACTGGACGAGACAGACGCCCGAAGCCCTGGAGGCCTGGCGGGAGCGGCTAGCAGCGCTGCAGGAAAGCAGCGCCGAAATCATCAATTAAGTGTCACCAGAACCGGAGCTAGACGTTAAAGCGGAACTCCACCACGTCGCCGTCGGACATTACATACTCTTTGCCTTCGATCCTGACCTTGCCGCGGGCCTTGGCCTCGGCCATGGAGCCGGCGTCGATGAGGTCGTCGAAGGAGACAACCTCAGCCTTGATGAAGCCGCGCTGGAAGTCGGTGTGGATGACGCCGGCGGCCTGGGGCGCGGTGTCGCCACGGTGGATGGTCCAGGCACGTGTCTCCTTGGGCCCGGCTGTGAGGTAGGTCTGCAGGCCAAGGGTGTGGAAGCCCACGCGTGCCAGCTGGTCCAGGCCGGATTCGTCCTGGCCGTTCATTTCCAGCATCTCGCGGGCTTCTTCCTCGTCAAGTTCCACGAGGTCCGATTCCAGCTTGGCGTCCAGGAAAATGCAGTCGGCCGGGGCCACCAGGGCGCGCAGTTCTTCCTGCTTCTCCGGGCTGCCCAGGATGCCTTCGTCGGCGTTGAAAACATAGATGAAGGGCTTGGCCGTGAGGAGGCTGAGCTCCTTGAGGTGCTCCATCTCCAGCTTGTCGCTTTTGACTGAAGCAAAGATCGTGTCGCCGCGCTCCAGGACCTTCTGCGCAGCCAGGATGGCGTTCAGCTCAGCGGCCTCGCGCTTCTTGATCTTGACTTCTTTTTCGATGCGCGGAATGGCCTTCTCAATAGTCTGAAGGTCCGCGAGGATCAGTTCTGTATTGATGGTCTCCATGTCGGAACGGGGATCCACCTTGCCGTCAACGTGGATCACGTCCGGATCATCGAACACCCGCACCACCTGAGCGATGGCCTCAGCCTCGCGGATGTTGGCCAGGAACTGGTTGCCAAGGCCTTCACCCTCTGACGCGCCCTTGACGATGCCCGCGATGTCTACGAAGGACACCGCAGCAGGCAGCAACCGCTGGGAACCGAAGATCTCCGCGAGCTTCTGCAGCCGCGGGTCAGGCAGGTTCACGACGCCGACATTCGGCTCGATCGTGGCGAACGGATAGTTCGCCGCGAGCACCGAGTTGCGGGTCAGTGCGTTGAAGAGGGTTGATTTGCCGACGTTGGGCAGTCCGACGATGCCAATAGTAAGAGCCACGAGCATAGATTCTACCCGTATTCCATGTGGCACAGCGGCGGGGTGCCACCCGCCGGTGCGCTGTCACCGGAATTGTCGGAGGGTCATGCCAGAGTGAAGGCATGGACGCACTAGGAATCATTCTCTCGCTGCTGATGCTGATCGTCGGGGCCCTTTTGGGTGCTGCCGCCGTTTACGTCATCTTCCGTCGCCGCCAGCAAGGACTGGAAGAAGACTTCGACGGCGTATCCGCCCGCCTTTCCGAGGTGAATGCCCAGCTGGCGGCAGCCGATGCCGAGCGGCGCCTCCTCGGCCAGCGCAACCTCGAACTCGAACGGTCCCGGAACGGTGACACTGACGTTCTTCGTGCCCTCGCTCCAGTAGCGGAAAAGCTTTCGGCAGTCCAGAAACAGGTCTCGCTGTTGGAACGCGACCGGGTGGAGCAATACGGACAGCTTGCCCAGCAGCTCCAGGAGGCCCGGCTCTCCGATGAGCAGCTCCTGCGGTCAACGCATTCCCTGGAATCCGCCCTTCGCTCCAACAGCGCCCGTGGCCAGTGGGGCGAAGTCCAGCTGCGCCGCGTGGTGGAAGCAGCAGGAATGCTGCGGCACGTGGACTTCGTGGAACAGGCCCACAGCTCCGGCACTGACTCCACCGTCCGTCCGGACCTGGTGGTCAAGCTGCCGGGCGACAAGCAGCTGGTAGTAGACGCCAAGGTCCCCCTGTCCTCCTACCTGCAGGCCCAGGAAGCGGGCTCCACTGGGGGCCACGGAGAGCGTTGGACTCCCGCCAGCGAGCAGAACGCCCTGCTCGCCGGCCATGCCAAAGCACTCAAAGCCCACGTTGATGCCCTGAGCACCAAGAAGTACTGGGACGTTCCCGGCAACTCCCCCGAGCTGGTGATCTGCTTTGTTCCGGCGGAATCGATCCTGTCCGCCGCGCTCATGGCCGATCCGGGTCTCTTGGACCATGCCCTGTCCCGGAATGTGGTGCTGGCCTCGCCTGCCACCTTGCTGGCAGTCCTGAAGTCAGTGGCATTTACCTGGCGCCAGGACGTACTGACGGACAGCGCGCGGGAACTGTTCACGCTTGCCAAGCAGCTCTATGAACGGATGGGCACCCTGGGCGAGAACGTGGGCAAGCTGGGTTCATCACTGAAGACATCCGTGGAGCGGTACAACGCGCTGGTAGGAACCTTGGAAGCCAGGGTGCTTCCGACTGCCCGGAAACTCAGCGCCCTCGAGGATGCCGGACTCGCTGTACCGGCCAGGGTGGAAGCCGCTCCCCGGTCCTTGAGTGCTCCGGAACTGCAGCTGGCAACTGAAACGACTGCAACTGAAAGCGCCGCACACCCTGAATACGCGGATGAGCCGGAAGGCAGGCAGGACGCGGAGAACGCGGCCTAGTTCTTGTTGGCGTCCTCGCTGAGGGACCGGCGGCCACCCAGGTTGCGGGTGGAGTCGCCGGCCTGCTTCAGCGTGGCACGGAGTTCCTTGGGGAGCGAGAACAGCAGGTCCTCTTCAGCGGTGACGACTTCCTCCACCGAGCCATAACCGTAGTCGGCCAGCAGGCGGAGGACGTCCTTGACCAGGACCTCGGGAACAGAAGCTCCTGAGGTCACGCCAACCGTGGCGACGCCTTCAAACCAGGCCTCGTCCACCTCATTGGCGAAGTCCACCCGGTAGGAGGCCTTGGCACCGTACTCCAGGGCAACCTCAACCAGGCGCACTGAGTTGGACGAGTTTGCCGAGCCAACCACAATCACGAGGTCCGCTTGCGGGGAAATCTTCTTGATGGCCACCTGGCGGTTGGTGGTGGCGTAGCAGATATCGTCGCTGGGCGGATCCTGCAGGGTGGGGAAACGTTCCTTGAGCAACCGGACGGTTTCCATGGTTTCGTCCACACTCAGCGTGGTCTGGGACAGCCAGATGACCTTCTCAGGATCCCTGACGGTGACTTTATCCACTTCGTGCGGGCCGTTGATGATCTGGATGTGATCGGGCGCTTCCCCGGCCGTGCCCTCTACTTCTTCATGGCCGTCGTGGCCGATCAGCAGGATGTCGAAGTCGTCCTTGGCGAAGCGCACTGCTTCCTTGTGGACCTTGGTCACCAGGGGGCAGGTGGCATCAATGGTCCGCAGGCCGCGCTGCTCGGCTGATTCCACGACTGCCGGGGATACGCCATGCGCCGAGAAAATGACCAGGGCACCCTCGGGAACCTCGTCCGTTTCATCAACGAAAATCGCGCCCTGGGACTCGAGGGACGTCACGACATGCACGTTATGGACGATCTGCTTCCGAACGTAGACGGGCGCCCCGTAGTGCTCGAGCGCTTTTTCGACGGCGATGACGGCGCGGTCCACACCGGCGCAGTAACCCCTCGGTGCTGCCAGGAGGACCTTCTTGGGCCCGGTCACCGGCGCAGCTGCCTGAACGTCCTCCGGCGAGCGCCGCTTGCGGGGAACCATAGGCATCGACAGGGAAACAGCTGTGGAAGTCATCCCTCCATGCTACCGGCTCAGGCACAGGCACACGGGCCGGGTACGGGCTGCAGCACCCCGCACGGCAGTGAGTTTGGCTACGAAACCGGACGCCGCCGTCGTCCGCTTAGGAGCCTGAGCAGGATAGCGGCGGCAAGCAGTACCGCGGCTGCGATCAGAGACCATTTCACCCACTCGGCGAAACTTCCCGCCACGGCTTCGATGAACTGATTCTTGAACAGCTCCGCCACCTCGTTTCCGCTCGACATGCCCCGAATCACGCCTTCGGCTATTCCCACGCCCAACGTCCAGACCGCTGCGAGGATCAACAGACCCAATCCTGCGCTCAGGAACACCGTCCAACGCCTCCGGGCAGCAAGCAAGCCGAGAAGGAATGCCACGGCCGCGCCGAGGGCCAGCAGATAACCCAGCGGCGTGAACGCAGCAACCTGCTCGATGAGCTGCCTTTGGGAGGGTTCACCGATATTGACCAGGGTCTGGGTGGGTGCTTCAACGGGCAGGCCCAGGTTGCTGCCAATGGCGTTCGTGACAAGGCCAACCAGGGGCGCAACGTCCATGGTCAGGGATGTACCCGGACCTTCGGCCGCTTGTGCGCCGTCTGCGGGAAAACTCAACCGGTGGCTCCTCCGCAGGGTCTCCTCCCAGGCCGCACCGTAGCCCGGCAGCGCAGAGAGGGACTGGACAGCCGAGTCAAGCAGTTGCTGGGCCGCCGGCAGCAGGGGCTCCGGCACAATCTGTTCGAAGTCCAGGCTGGCTACCGTGGCGTCGGCAAGACGTTCCTGGAACCCGGCATCCGTACCAAGAGGGGCGGCCAGGGCTACAAACCCGTCCTCCTGGACGATGTTGCGGTCCAGCCAGACAGTGGGCATGGCGACGGCGGTCAGCACCAGGGCAAGGATGACCGCGACAGCGGACGTGAAAGAGCGCAAGAGAATGACCTCGCTGGTAGTGGGTTAGGGCCAGTCTATGGCCTGCCCGCGTGAAATGTCGGCATGGCATGGTAGACGTAGATACCAGCTTCAACGTTCCACAGACCCGCTCCGACAAGGACCATTCATGCCTCACCCTCCAGCCGGCGACGAATCCGCCATGGCTGATTCCGGGGCAGCAGCCGCCGGTCCGGCAGCCACCACGGTACCCGCGATGGCCGCCGATACCAGCCCGGACAATCCCTGGCCGCTGCAGTTGCTGTCGCAGAAGCTCAAGATGCATATCGACCGCACGCCTGCCGCCTGGGTGGAAGGGCAGGTGATCGAGTTCAACCGCCGCGGCAGCAACTCTTACCTCACACTGCGGGATATCAACGCGGAAATTTCGCTGCCTGCTTCGGTATGGTCCACGGTCCTTGACCGGCAGGATCTCCCCCTCGAACGGGGCTCGCGTGTTGTGGCCCTCCTTAAGCCGGAATTCTGGGTCAAGACCGGACGGCTCAACATGCAGGTCCGCGATATCCGGCCTGTGGGTCTTGGCGATCTGCTGGCGCGCATTGAGCGGCTGCGCCAGGCCCTGGGCGCGGAGGGGTTGTTTTCGGCTTCCCGCAAGAAGGCGCTGCCGCTCCTCCCGCACCGCATCGGCCTGATCACAGGGCGCGATTCCGACGCCAAGAAGGATGTGTTGCGCAACGCTGCCCTGCGCTGGCCCGCTGTTGAATTCGAAGTGCGTGAGGTTGCCGTCCAAGGGACGACGGCGGTGTCCCAGGTGATCCGGGCACTGCGGGAACTTGATGCGCGCGAGGATGTCGACGTCATCGTCATTGCCCGTGGCGGCGGAGCCCTGGAGGACCTGCTGCCGTTCAGCAGCGAAGAACTCATCAGGGCTGTCGCGGCGGCAGCCACGCCTGTCGTGAGCGCGATCGGACACGAAGCCGACCGTCCGCTGCTCGACGACGTCGCAGATCTCCGGGCGAGCACACCCACCGATGCCGCCAAACGGGTGGTACCGGATGTCAGCGAAGAGCTCGCCAAGGTGCGGCAATGCCGGGACCAGCTGCGCCGGACCATGGAACGGACGCTCGAGCGTGAAAAGGACCGCCTGCACTCGCTCCATTCGCGGCCGGTGCTGGCCAGTCCGGAAAGCATGGTCACAGCAAGATCGGAGGAGGTCGAGCGCCTGCTGCGCAGGTCCTCGGCCGCGGTGAACTCACTGGTTGCCCGCGCAGGCGACCAGTTGCAGCATCTACAGGCCCAAGTCCGGGCGCTGTCGCCGCAGAAGACCCTGGACCGGGGCTACGCAGTGGTTCTGACAGGGACGCCTGAAGAAACCGCAGCCGGCCGGAGCGGCCATCTGAATGTGGTCCGCAGCCCGGAGCAGGCGCCGGAGGGTGCACACCTGGCAATCCGGGTGGCAGAGGGACGCCTGACCGCCACTTCCCACGGTTCGCCCGGCTGAGTCCGGAACACAATTCAACAACCCCCATCATCTGGCCGCCAGAGCAGCGTGGCCGCGGAAGCGAGGACCAGTCCATTGAGTGAAACCAGCAGCGACATCGGAAATTTGAGTTACGAACAGGCCAGGGAGGAACTCGTCAGCGTTGTGGGTCGGCTTGAGGCCGGCGGCGCCAGCCTTGAGGATTCCCTGGCGCTGTGGGAACGCGGCGAGGCCTTGGCCAAGCGCTGCGAGGAGTGGCTGGAAGGTGCCCGGAAGCGGCTCGCCGCCGCCCGGGACCAGCCGCTCTAATACGGTCAGGGCCGCAGTTTCAGGACTTTTCCACCAGCCGACGTTCGGCGGCGACGTCGAACTCGGCAGCCGGCCATTCCAGTTTGAAGTCCTCCAGGGCGTTCATCACCAGGTGCTGGACGGCAATTCGTGCGTACCATTTTTTGTTCGCCGGCACTACGTGCCAGGAGGCGATGGGGGTGTTCGTGTTCTCGATAGCTGCCTGGTAGGCATCCATGTAGTCGTTCCAGAACACGCGCTCTTTGAGGTCCCCGGTGCTGTACTTCCAGTGCTTGGCCGGATCATCAAGGCGGGCCAGGAGCCGTTCCTTTTGTTCGTCCTTGCTGATGTACAGCATGACTTTCACGATCCGGGTTCCGGCTTCCGCCAAGCGTTCCTCAAATTCATTGATGGCCCGGTATCGGCGTTCGATTTCCTCCTGTGGAGCCAGGCCCCGCACCTTGTGGATGAGGACGTCCTCATAGTGGGAACGGTCAAAGACCCCCACCATCCCGGCCGCGGGAGTCTCCTTCTCGATCCTCCACAGGAAATCGTGGGCTTTCTCGTCCTCCGTGGGGGCCTTAAAAGCCTTCAGCTGGACACCCTGCGGATCCATGGCGCCCATTACGTGGCTGACGATTCCGCCTTTGCCGGCGGTGTCCATGGCCTGGAGGATCAGCAGCAGCCGCTCGGGACCGCCGAATTTACCGCGGGCATACAGGCGTTCCTGCAGCTCGGTCAGTTTTCCATCCAGTGCAGCGAGAAGCTCCCTGCCATCAGCCTTGTTTCCCACGTAGCCCGGCGTGGAGTCCGGATCTACTTGAGACAGCAGGAATCCGTCGCCCACTTTAAGGGTTTCGGCCGGATCCTTTAAAAACTCCACCACTTCGGTCATGGGTTCCTCGTCTTTCAGCAGGCCGATTGCCCGGGCGCGTTGCCCGTGCTCAAAGGCTAGTTCCCCTGGTACCTGCTCAGGAAGTCCGCCATCCGGCCAATCGCTTCCTCAATGTCTTTCACGATGGGAAGCGTAACCATGCGGAAGTGGTCGGGACGCACCCAGTTAAAGGCCCGGCCATGCGAGACAAGGATCTTCTGTTCCCTCAGGAGGTCCAGGACGAATTTCTCGTCATCACGGATGTGATAGACCTCCGGATCCAGCTTGGGGAAGAGGTACAGCGCCCCCCTGGCCTGTTGCGTGCTGACGCCCGGAATGGCGTTGAGCAGGTCATAAGCCTTGTTCCGCTGCTCCAGCAGCCTGCCGCCGGGCAGGATCAGGTCAGTGATGCTCTGGTATCCACCCAGCGCCGTCTGGATTGCGTGTTGGCCCGGTACATTGGCGCACAGCCTCATGTTTGCGAGGAGGCTGATGCCCTCCAGGTAATCGGAAGCATCCTTCTTCGGCCCCGAGATGGCCATCCACCCGGCACGGTAGCCACACACCCGGTAGGCCTTGGACAGCCCGCTGAAGGTGAGGCACAGGACATCGTCACCCGTAAGGGCGGCGAGGTTGATGTGGACGGCATCCTCGTACAGGATTTTCTCGTAGATCTCGTCAGCGAAAAGAATAAGTCCGTGCTTCTCCGCCAGCGCCACAATCTTGCGAAGCGTTGCCTCTGGGTAGACGGCACCGGTGGGATTGTTCGGGTTGATGACCACGATTCCCTTGGTACTGGGCGTGATCTTGGCTTCCATGTCCTCCAAGTCCGGCTGCCAGCCCGATTCCTCATCGCAGAGGTAATGCACGGGCTTGCCGCCGGCCAAAGCCACTGATGCCGTCCACAACGGATAGTCCGGCGTGGGAATGAGCACCTCATCGCCGTCGTCAAGCAGCGCCATCAGGGACATTGTAATGAGCTCGCTGACGCCGTTGCCGAGGTAGATGTCGTCCACGTGGATGTTCTGGATGCCACGCGTCTGGTAGTACTGCGATACAGCGGTACGCGCGGAGAAGATACCGCGCGAATCGCTGTATCCCTGGGCATGTGGCAGGTGGCGGATCATGTCCACCAGGATGGCGTCAGGCGCTTCAAACCCAAATGGTGCCGGGTTTCCGATGTTCAGTTTGAGGATCCGGTGACCCTCCGCCTCCATCTGCTGGGCGGCCTGAAGAATCGGTCCACGGATGTCATAAAGGACGTTGTGAAGCTTGGTGGACTGCCTGAATTCTGCCATCCACTAAATATGCCATATCAGGGATGCTCATCCGTGAGAGATGCCTCACGCCCTACTTGACGATCTCCTTCTCCTTCAGCCATGCAGCTGCAGCATCCTTGGCTTCCTGCTTTTGGCTCCCGCTGACAGCGCGGTTGAGGTTCACCAGGTCCTGGGTGGTCAGGATCCTGGACACTGCGTTCAGCGCTTCTTTGGCTTCGTCGGTCAACTTGGCGCTGCTGTAGAGCGGCAAGACCTGCTGGGCCTTGAAGTTGTTCTTAGGGTCCTCCAGGACCACCAGGTCGTTGTCCTCAATGGATGGTGTGGTGGTGTAAATGTCCGCTACCTGGACCTCATCCGTCAGCAAGGCCTGCAGGGTCAGCGGTCCACCGCCGTCGGAGAAGGGCTTGAGCTCTTTGAGTTCGCAGCCGTAGTTTTTCTTCAGCCCGGGCAGACCGTAGGCACGCGTTTCGAATGTTGCCGGTGCTGCCATGGTGAGTTCGGGGCAGTGCTCTGCGAGGTCTTCGATGGACTTTGCCTGGTACTTCTCTGCCGTAGCCTTGGTCACCACCATCGCATCCTTGGACTCCGCATCGGCAGGCTCCAGCACCGCCAGGCCTTCCGGGAGTTTGGCCGGGAGGGCCTTGTAGACGTCCTCGGCAGAGACCTCGGCGGCCTCCGTATCGACGTAGGAGAGGAGGTTGCCGGAATAGTCGGGGACCAGATCAACGGAACCGTCCTGGACGGCCTTGACGTAGATCTCCCGTGACCCGATGTTCGGCTTGGTGCTGGCCGTAATCCCTGCGGCGTTGAGCGCGCCGGCGTAGATCTCGGCAATGATCTGGCTTTCCGGGAAGTCCGCAGACCCCACAACCAACGGAGCACCGGGGGCCGCTGATTCCGCTCCGGAGGCAGTCGGGCTGGCCAGCGGATCTCCGCCGCAGGCGGTCAGCGCCAAGGCGACGCCGAGGCCGGCAGCAAGCCCGCCCAGGGACCGGCGGCTGATGGGTGAAGTCACGGGGTATTTCATGGAGTTCCTCCTGGTACAGCGGCTGCCTCGGTTGTGGCAGCCGGGGGGACGTTTGCCGCCTGGAAGCGACGGTTCTTGGTTGACGTTGTAAGACCTGGTGAAATGGCCAGCCTCTGTAGTAATGCCAGCAGGAGATCAACGGCAATGGCAAGCGCCGCAATCAGCAGCGAACCGGCCAGCATCCGGGGGAAGTCCTGAAGGAGCAATCCATCAAAGAGATAGCGTCCCAAGCCGCCCAGGGGAAGATAGGCGAACACGGAAACGGTTCCAATGACCTGCAGCACTGCGGTCCGGAAGCCGCCCAGCATCACTTGGAGTCCGTTGGGGACCTCAACCGTCCCCAGGATCTGGAGTTCGGTCATGCCCATGGCCCGGGCCGCATCGACCACCGCGGGGTTGACGCTGGAAATTCCCGCGTAGGTGCCGGCAAGCAGCGGAGGGACGGTGAGGATGACCAGCGCCCAAACTGGCGGCATCAGGCCACTGCCGGCCAACAGGGCAAACAAAACCAGTAGTCCCAGCGTTGGCAGGGCCCGGAGGGCTCCGGCGATGGCGACCGCAGCAACCCGGCCCTTCCCGGTGTGGCCGATGTACAAGCCGAGCGGGATGGCGATGACGCTGGCGATTACCAGCACCAGGGCGCTGTAGTGGAGGTGCTCCCCCAGCCTCGCGGCGATGCCACCGCTGCCGCTCCAGTGCACCGGGTCCGCCAGCCATTCCAGGGTGTCTGTGAAAACGTTGCTCATTAGTTGGCCCCGCTATGGACAGGCGTCTCAGCAAGATAGGCCGCGGCAGTGGGTGTACCCGGGGCATTTCCACCCGTAGTGGAACCAAGCCGGGCCCACGGAGTCAGTACCCGGTCCAGAATGACCAGCACCGCGTCCATCAAGAGGGCAAGCAGCACGATCGCGACGATTCCGATCACCACTTCCGCGGGAAAGTTCCGCTGGAGCCCGTCGGTAAAGAGGCGGCCAAGGTTCTCAACGCCGAGCAGCGCGGCAACACTGACCAGGGAAATGTTGCTGACCGAGACCACGCGCAGGCCGGCAAACATCACGGGAAGCGACAGTGGCAGGTCCACTTTGAGGAACCGCATCAGGGGTGTGTAGCCCATGGCCGTGGCTGCCTGGCGGAGATGGTCGTCAACGGAATCCAGTGCGTCAATGGCGGAGCGGACCAGGAGCGCAACGGCGTAGATGGTCAATGCGACGATGACGTTCAGGGGGTCCAGGATCCGGGTTCCCAAAACCGACGGCAGAATGATGAACAACGCCAGCGATGGAATGGTGTACAGCAGCGAACTGACGGTCAGGATAATGGACCTCAGAGCCGGTGAGGTCCGTGCCAGCTGGGCCAGGGGAATTGAGATAACCAGTCCTGCCACCATCGGAAGCACTGCCAGCACCAGGTGCTGGAGGGCCCGGTCAAGCACCAGGCCGCGGTTGTCCCCGAGCCATTCCACCCAACCCATCAGAGGGCCGCCGCCCGCCGCTGCCGTTCGGCCTCGATGGCCTGCAGCACCTCAGGAGCCTTGACGACGCCGGCAAGCGCGCCGTCCGGATCCACTGCCACTCCCAGTCCGGACGGGGATGACAGTGCAGAGTCCAGCGCACGGCGCAGCGAATCGCCCTTGGCAAAAAGGGAACCGCCCGCCACGATGCGTGTGCTGCCCGGCGGCACCCAGCCGAGGGGCCGGCGTCGTGCGTCAACAACAAGGCGCCACTTCTTCGGGCCGGAAGGCAATTCCGGCAGGAGCTCCGTCTCCCCCTGTCCGTCCGCATCAACTGAGAGGGCGGAAACGTAATGCACAGTAACGGCGTCGGCGGCCGTAAATCCGAGGTGCCGGAAACCGCGGTCGCGGCCGACGAAGGAAGCAACAAAGTCGTTGGCCGGAGCCCGGAGAATCTCCTCCGGAGTGGCGTACTGCGCCAGGATTCCGCCTACCGCAAAGACGGCAACCTTATCTCCCAAAATGGTGGCTTCATCAATGTCGTGGGTGACAAACACAATCGTCTTGGCCAGGTCCCGCTGCAGCCGCAGCAGTTCCTGCTGGAGTTCCTCGCGGACTATGGGATCCACCGCGCTGAACGGCTCATCCATGAGCAACACGGGCGGGTCCGCGGCAAGGGCGCGCGCCACGCCGACGCGCTGCTGCTGACCGCCGGACAGCTGCACCGGGTAGCGGCTGCCGAGCGTTGAAGCCAAGCCGACGACGTCGAGCAGTTCCGCTGCGCGCTTCCGGGCCTCCTGCTTGGGAACGCCGTTGAGCCTGGGCACGGTGGCAATGTTGTCCAGCACTGTCCGGTGCGGCATCAGTCCGGAGGACTGCATGACGTACCCCATCGACCTCCGCAACTGCGCGGGCGGTACGGATTCGACGTCCTTCCCGTCAACGGTGATGGAGCCGGATGTGGGTTCAACCATCCGGTTGATCATTCGCAGCGAGGTTGTTTTCCCGCAACCGGAGGGGCCGACGAAGACGGTGATGGCGCCTTTATCGATGCTCATGTTCAGGCCATCCACGGCAGGCTGGCCACCCTGGTACTGCTTGGTAACTCCGTGGAACTCAATCATGGCGTGGGCCATTCCAGGCGTTCCTATCTGTTGACGGCAGTAGACGGTACAAACAACAGTGCGCTTTACAGACTAGTCAGAACCTGCGACAAAAGTGGAGCAGGGATGTTCATCAGATGCTATTCGGAGACCTGCACGGTAGTGGATGGGTCCGGCATAGAGTTATTGCGTGACCAATTTGGAAAGCAGTCCACAGCAGCAGGTTTGTCCTCCCGGCAGCATCCATGTGGCCGGACCGTGCGTCGAGCTTTGGCCGGAGCGGCAGGTTCCGCTGGGCGGCGTCCGCGCCATGGATGTGCGCCGCACTTTGCCCCAGCGGGGCCTTCCTACCGTGGGTGCCTGGTGTTTTCTCGACAGCTTTGGGCCGGACAGAACAGCCATGTCCGTCCTGCCGCATCCGCATATCGGGCTGCAGACGGTCACGTGGCCGCTGGAAGGCGAGGTACGGCACCGGGACAGCGTGGGCAGCGACGTTGTGGTCCGCCCCGGCGAGCTCAACATCATGACCGCGGGCCACGGCGTGTCGCACTCGGAATTCGCCGTGCTGCCGGAAGTCGCCGGCGGCCCTGACGACGGCGAAGGGCTTCCCATGCAGCGCGGCCTGCAACTCTGGGTGGCCTTGCCGGACACAGACAGGCACCGCGCACCGGCGTTCGAGCAGCACAAGAACCTTCCCGTGGCTTCCGGGCCAGGATTCCGTGCCACGGTGATGGTGGGAAGCCTGGCCGGAGTCACATCTCCGGCTGTGATGTATTCGCCGATTATGGGTGCGGACATCGTCTCAGACAGTGACCTTGCCGTCCCGCTGGCCGGGGAATTCGAACACGCGCTGCTGGTGCTCGACGGCGCCCTGACAATCGACGGACAGGACGTTCCGCCCGGGCCGCTGGCCTACCTGGGCCTGGGCCGCACTGAACTTCAGGCGCGGGCACTGCCCGGCACCCGGTTCCTGCTGCTCGGCGGCGAGCCGTTCGAAGAGGAACTGCTGATGTGGTGGAACTTTGTTGGCCGCACCCATGACGAGGTGGAGCAGGCACGCCTGGACTGGGAAGGCCAGGCTCCACTTCCTCCGGAGACGGCTGCCAGCGCCCGTTTCGGTTATGTCCCAGGGCACGGGCCCGACGCCGGGAGGGAAGCCGGGCGTATCCCGGCGCCTCCGCTGCCGGGCGTCCGGCTGACGCCACGGACCAGGGGTCCGCGGGCCTGATGCGGATCTGATTCTTTCCGACCCTGGTTTTTTGCCGCGGCGCTACATGCCGGGGGACAGCGCTTCTTCCTGTTCTTCCCCCAGCAGTTCCAGCACACCAAACACAGGTTCCTGATCCAGGACCCGGACGTCGATGATGCCGTGGTGGTCCAGCTGTTCGCGGAAGGCTTCCTGCACCGGGGTAACATGCATTCCCAGCCCGCCGCCCAGGATGACCGGCCCCCTGATGCCCAGTTGCGACAGTGTGCCATAGGCCAATTCGGCAAGGTCCTTGCCTGCCTGCTTCAGCAGGTCCTGGCTTGCTTTGTGGCCGGCAGCCGCAGCTTCAACCACATGCCGGGCTTGCTGGGCCCAGAATCGGCGCCCGGTATCCGGGGAGTGGAACAGGGCGATCAGCTTGTTGGGATGGTCCACCCCGCAGGAGACCAGTAGCGCTTCGGCCAATTCGTCTGGATGCAAGCCCTGGTTCATTCGGCGCAGACTGTGCCGGACGGCTTCCCGCCCCAGCCAGTAGCCGCTGCCTTCGTCGCCCAACAGGTAGCCCCAGCCACCGGCACGGGCTTCATCTCCGTCGCCGTTCCGGCCCCAAGCGGCCGAGCCTGTACCGGCAATCACTGCAACACCGGTGGTCGAACGCCCTGCTGCCAGCAGGAGCCGCGAATCGTGGACAACAGTGATCGTTGCCTGAGGCGCATTAGTCCTGATCAGCTCAGCGAGCGCGGCCGCATCCTCGGCGGTGTCAATGCCGCCCGCCCCGGCGTATACCCGCTCAATCCTGCCGCCGCCGATTTTGCCGAACAGTTCGGCCAGGTTCGCGGCTGCCTGTTCCGGAGTGACGTTCTGGATATTGGAGCTGCCGGCTGACTCGTCACCCACGGCCGTTCCGCCTTCAAAGCGAACACCGTGGGTTTTGGTGCCGCCGATATCCAGCCCGATCACAACCCCCGGCGAGGCCGCGTCGTTGAGACTGCCGGCAGGTACAGGGGCTGGGCCGGCGGCAGTTCCGTCCGTGCCGCCGTCGAAAATCTGAGCATTAGTCACCGTCCAAGACTACTGACAAGCACCCCCTGAGGGGATTAACCCGTCCGCATGATCTTTTGCAGGCCCCGCCATTCAGTAGGGTTGCAGCATGCCCTTCCCGCCGCCGAACAGTCCGCCCTCCCCTGGCGGACCGGGTGACGGATCCAGCGGCTGGGACGGCCACTACAAAGGCTCCAGCGGCTACAGCCGAATCCTGGCCGCACTTGCCTGCGCGGGCATTGCCACCTTCGCGCAGTTGTATTCGCCCCAGGCGGTCCTGCCGCTCCTGGCCGACGGCTTAGGCATCACGGCGGCCGAAGCCGGCCTCAGCATATCGGCAGCAACCCTTGGGCTCGCTGCAGCAGTCCTGCCGTGGTCGTTCCTGGCAGACCGCATCGGCAGGGTGAAAGCGATGACGTTCGCGATCTGCGCGGCTACCGTGTTTGGGCTGCTGGTTCCGCTGTCCCCCGATCTTGCCACTCTGCTGTTCCTCCGGCTCCTGGAGGGAGTCGCGCTGGGCGGCATCCCCGCCCTGGCCATCGTTTACCTCAACGAGGAAGTCAGCCGGGGCCATGCCGCAGCGGCCGCAGGAAGCTACGTGGCCGGCACAACCGTAGGCGGATTGGCAGGCAGGATTGTTGCCGGCCCGGTTGGTGAACTGTGGGGCTGGCGTGCGGGAAGCCTTGCGGTGTCAATACTGGCAGCAGCGGCGGCAGTTGCTTTCCTGATGCTGATCCCCCGCGCCCGCGGCTTCATCAGGACGCCTCCCAGCGGAATACGCTCAGCCTTCGGCCTGCTGGGCAAACAGCTGCACAACCCCCGGCTTGTCGCAATTTACCTGCAGGCCTTCCTTCTCATGGGAGGCTTTGTGGCGGTCTACAACTATTTGGGTTTCCGTTTGGCGGCAGCGCCCTACAACCTGCCGGCCACCATTGTCAGCCTCATCTTCCTTGCCTACCTGTCCGGCACCATCACTTCGCGTTGGGCCGGAGCCATTGCCGCACGCTTCGGCCGCCGGACGGTGCTGCTGTGGGGAACCGGCCTCATGATGGCCGGCCTGGCCCTGACCGTCCTGCCCCCGCTTCCGCTCATCCTTACCGGACTGGTGGTCTTTACAGCCGGCTTCTTCGCGGCGCACAGCATCGCGTCGGGTTGGACGGGCGCCATCGCTACGACGGGGCGCGCGCAGGCAGCTTCCCTCTACAACCTGTCCTACTATGTTGGTTCCAGCGTGGTGGGCTGGGCCGGAGGACTGCTGTTCCAGTCGCTGGGGTGGGCGGCTTTGGTCTGGACCGTCATGGCCCTGACGGCATGCAGCGCGGTGATCTCCGCCGTCGTCCATCCCGCACGCCCGGCTTCCATCTAGGATGACTAGAGAAGATCGCTTGGAGGAGCCATGAACGGCAATGTGAGGCCCGGAAAACCGGGATATTTGAGCCACGAACCCCTGGATACCATCGACGAAAAGTTGCTGGCTGCCTTGGTGGCTGACGCCCGGATCTCCAACAAGCAACTGGCTGAGCTGGTAGGGATTGCACCTTCAACCGCCTTGATGAGGACCCGGGCGCTGACCGAACGCGGAATTGTCCAGGGGTATGAGGCGAAGCTCAGGCTCTCCGCCATCGGACGGTCAGTGCAGGCCCTTGTTGCCGTACGGCTCCGCGCACACGACCGTGACCAGATAGACCGCTTCACCAGCAGGGTGCCGCAGCTTCCCGCGGTTCTGTCCACGTTCCATACTTCGGGCTCCGTCGACTACCTGCTGCACATCGCCGTGGCGACTACCGAAGACCTGCGTGACTGGGTGTTGGATAACCTGGCAACCGACCCCGTGGTGGGGCATACGGAAACCACTCTGGTGTTCGAGCACATCCAGGGAAACCACGGGCCACTGCCGGAAACCGGCGAGGGATAGCGGCTGGAGCGCGAGGCTCCTAAAGCTGTGCGCCCATGCGGCGGCCCGCGATCCCGGCGAGCACAATGCCCGCCACTGTGCATAGGCCCGCGAAAACGCTGATTGATACCGGCAGCCCGAACAGTCCGGCAGCCCATCCCAGGCCTAGCACCGGCAGCGCACTCCCAAGATACGTGATGACATAGACGCTGCTGATAATCCGGGCGTGGTTGGCAGCTTCCACCTTGCCGGCCACGTTGTTAAACGCGGTCCGGAACGCGATGCCCTGGCCAAGGCCCGCGCCGATGATCGCAGCCACCAGCAGGATGACATTGGCGCTTGCAGCAGCTACGGGCAGGACTGCCACGGAGGCGGCCAGGACCAGCAGTCCGCCGACTACGGCCCGTTTGCCCCTGATGTTGAGGAACTGGCTCGCCGCCGATGCCGCCAGCGTGAGGCCCGCCAATGCGCCGATTACCACGCGCGATTCAATTCCGAAGGACTGCGCAAAATAGCCCGGTGCCAGCGACAGGCAGAAGCCAAACACAGCAAAGCTCAGGAAGCCGACGGCGGAAGCGAACCAAAATGCGCCCCGCGCCTCGCGTGACACCGCCGGCAGCCGTGGTGCCAGGGCCCGCATCCGCCCCTTGGAGCCAGCCTCGTTGGCGGTCACCGTGCTGATAGCTGGGTGGGCCTTGAGGACATACAGCGGGACCAACAAGCCCAGCAACACCAGCGAATGCACGGTGTACGGCGCTGAGGTAGGCCCGGGCAGCAATGAGAGCAGGCCACCCAGCAGCGGGCCTGCCGCCACTCCCCCGGCGGACGCCAGCAACGTAAACCGTGAGGCCCATTCCGGGCGGGACGGGAGCAGTTCGCGCAGGGCTGCAGAGCTGGCGCCGGTGGCGAGTGCAACCGCAATGCCTTGGAGGGCACGGCCGACGCACAGCATTGCCAGGTTCCCTGCCGTCGCGAAGACAGCACCGCCCGCCAACCCCACCAGCACGGCGAGGAGCAGGGCTGCCCGTCGGCCGATGTGGTCTGACCAGTGTCCGGCCGCGACCAATGCGGCGACCAGGGCAACCACGTAGCTGGTGAAGGCAGCCGTTGTGCCAAAAGATGAAAGCCCCAGTTGATGCTGAAGCAGCGGATACAGCGGTGTGGCCAGATTGGCTCCCACCAACAACGCGAAAATGACAGTACCTGCCAGAACCAGGCGGGTGGTGTTCGACGCATCCCAGCCGTGGCGCCCGACGACGGGAGCCTGCATCCGGAATTCACTCAAGACAGTCATGTGGTTGCCTCTGCGGGACAGGCTTTGGCGTCCTTGTGGGACGTTGCGGCCGGTGTACTGATATCACCTAAAGAATGAGGGATCCAAGCCAATTTCACTCGGCTCTATGAGGTAAATTGAGCAAAAACGCCAATGATGCTTCTTCCGAGTGAGCCGGAGTGACAATTTGAACAATTTGGACAGTACTGACCTGCGTATCCTGCTGGAACTGGTTCGTGATCCCCGCATCCAGATTGGCGATCTGGCCACCGCCCTGGGCATCGCCCGCAACACCGCCCAGACCCGCGTGCGGCGCTTGCTGCGCTCCGGAATACTGCACTCCGGCGGCCGGGAAATCGACCTCACAGCGGTGGGGTACGACGTCGTCGCTTTCGTCACCATTGAGGTGACCCACCGGGAACTGGACGGAGTAGTGGGAGCCTTGCGCCTGATCCCCCAGGTCCTGGAAGTCCACGAGATATCCGGCCGTGGCGATGTGTGGTGCCGCGTGGTCGCTACGGACACGCACAACCTGCAGTCGGCGTTGCGGTCGGTCCTGCGGATCAAGGGCGTCATCCGCACCGAAACTGTCCTGGCCCTGCATACTCACATCCCCTACCGGACCGAGCCATTGATCAGCCGCCTGGTGCAGCCGGGCTCCTCTGTGGCGGGTCCCGCAAACTCCGCACCGCCCGCCCGCTGAGCCGCCACCCCAGCGGGAGCAACGCGGATAAGCTTCGAGTATGGACTGGCTCTTATATATTTCGCAGATCAATTGGCTCGCCGTGCTGCTGGCCTTCGTGGCCAGCATGGTGATCGGTTTCGTCTGGTACCTGCCCGCCGTCCTTGGCAACCGCTGGATGCAGGCAATCGGCAAAACCGAAGAAGACCTGAAAAACATTGGCGGCGGCGCCGGGATCTGGCTGCCCATGATGGCGGCCGCGGCCCTGACCGCGATCCTCCTTGAAGTGCTGGCGCAGGCACTCGGACTGGACAACGCCGTCGCCGCCGGGCTGTTCGCCCTTGTCCTGGCCGTCGTCATCCGCGCCGGCGGACATGTCATCCACAACGGCTTCGCCGGGCGTCCTGTTGCCGTCACCCTGATCGACTCCGGCCACGACATCCTCGCGATGACAGTCGCCGGCGTCATCATCGGGGCAATGTGATGCTGCTTTCCGGTTCGGCTCGGGCAGGGAGCACCGCATGACGATCATCGACAACGCTGTCTACGTTGACGGCGTCCGCGTCGCCGAGCCCTTGGACATGGAGCAGACCTTCGAGACCCTTGCCCACCATGGCGGCATGGCCTGGATAGGCCTCTACCGGCCCACGGTGGAAGAGATGGCCGCGGTGGCAAAAGAGTTCGGGCTGCATGAGCTGGCGGTGGAGGATGCTGTATCCGCCCACCAGCGGCCCAAGCTTGAGCGGTACGGCGAGAGCCTCTTTACGGTGCTCCGGCCGGCCCGCTACCTGGACCGCGAAGAAACCGTGGAGTTCGGCGAACTTCACATCTTCACCGGGCACAACTTTGTTGTCACCGTCCGGCATGCGGAAATGAGCGGCGTAGGGAAGGTCCGGCAACGGATGGAAGCCCGCCCCGAACTGCTGCGGCACGGTCCCGAAGCGGTGCTCTATGCCCTGCTGGACCAAGTGGTGGACGACTACCAGCCCGTCACAGCAGGCCTGCAGAACGATATCGACGAGATCGAGGACCAGCTTTTCAGCGGAGACTCTGCGGTATCGCGTCGAATTTACGAGCTGGCGCGTGAAGTGATCCAGTTCCAGCGGGCCATCCATCCGTTGCCGGACATGATGCTGCAACTGGGCCGGGGCTTCGAGAAGTACCAGGTGGGAAGCGAGCTGCAGCACAAACTGCGGGATGTCGAAGACCACGTGGAACGCGTCATCTCCCGGGCGGATTCATTCCGCGAACTGCTGCAGAACGCCCTGACCCTGGACGGAACCCTCACGGCAAACCGGCAGAACCTGGCCAGCGCCGAACAGAACGAGCAGGTCAAGAAGATCTCCTCCTGGGCAGCCATCCTGTTCGCACCGTCGTTTGTGGCCGGGATTTACGGCATGAACTTTGACCACATGCCGGAATTGCATTGGGCGCTTGGCTACCCCATGTCGCTGGGCCTGATGGTTGGCGTGGCCGCCGGGATGTACGCGGTGTTCAAGAAAAAGGGCTGGCTTTAGCCGGAGGAAAATGTGGAGCTAAGGAGATTCGAACTCCTGACCTCTTCGATGCGAACGAAGCGCTCTACCAACTGAGCTATAGCCCCCGGCGACCATCTTGAAGAACGTTTTCAGTTCCAGCAGGCGGACCGGCCCCCTAAGGCTATAAATATTCTCCGCGCTTTGCCAACCGGATAGTGAGCCATGCCTCAAACGTCTGCTCGCCGGCACGCCGGTCAGCTGCCAGATTCAGTTCGCCGCGAAGATATCTGCCCATGGCGCCGGGCAAGGGAAACTCGATGACGCGTCCCGGGGCTCCCGTAATCTTCGGCCAGGTGACGGCAAGATCCCGCATGCCGGCAACTTCCGACCGCCGGCAGTAATGACGCGGTGGCCACCCGGTACAGCATCCGCATCCAGGCCTTTGCCGGGGCCTTTGCTGCTCTGATCGCAGTTGATGATGGACAGTAAGGCGGCCTTGGGGACATCTTGGGCAGCTGCAGCGGCCAGCAGGCGGGCACCTCCGTCTGCGAACGTGCGCAGCGCCTTGCCGGCCTTTCCCTCCAGGCAATCGATCAGACATCCACCCCGCTGAGCGCAGCTTCCAGTCCCGCTCCGGTGGTGACATCCCCCGTGAAGTACGTGACGCCGTCGGGCCTTCCGGAATCGGGCTGTCCCAAACTGTGCTGTACGGAACTGCCTGACGACGGCGGGTGGCGGCTGATGACAGAAACCTGGTGTCCCTGCCGAAGGGCCTGGGTGACTACTTCTCGGCCGTCTGGCCGGTTCCGCCGGCAACACAGAGGTGCATGGGCGGTAGCGGCTCAGGCGCGGCGGCGCTGCAGGACGTCGTCGAGGTTGCCCAGCGCGCTATGGGGCTTAGCGGTGGTCGAGGTGCGCTGTTCCGTTGCCATGGACTGTTTGAGCGGAGTCTTGGCGCTGGCCTTCGGCGCTTCGGGAAGTTCCAGGGGTTCCGGTGCGGGACGCTCGGCCTTTGCTGCATCCACGTAAACGGGCTTGGGAACCTCCACGGGCTCCCAGGGTGTGGTGGACGGCTGCGCCACCTTGGACGCGGCCGAGGTGTCGCCCGCTGCAACGGCCACGGCCAGCGCCGCGGCCCGCAACTGCCCAGGAGTGAGCGGTTTTGGTTCTTCGCTGCCGGATTCGGCGTCAAATGGAGCGGGGGAGGTTGCGTTGGCGTCTCCTGCCGACGCCGGGGACGCAGCGGGCTTCTGTGGCAGCACTACCCGGACCGGCGTGGACGTCATGGCGTCGGCAAAGGCTTTTTGGACCTTGGCTCGACGTTCCCGAACAGCGAGGCTCCGCAGGATGGCAACGCAGGTTACAGCTACCAGCGCAGCCACAGCGGGAACCGTGCCGCTGACGGCGCCAAAGGCCAGAAGCGGTAACGTCACTACGGCCGTCAACAAAGCAATAAGGCCCACCAGAGCAAGGGCACACCGTCCGTAACGTATCCGGAATGCTCCCTGTTGGGCAGCTTCCGATACGCCGGGTCCTGATGTGGTGCTCTTTCTGTTGTCCATTACTGTCTCCTGCTGGGCGGCCATTTTCATGACCATCCCGGCTTGCGGGTCTGATGAAAGGGCGGCTAACGACTCCACCGGCGCTTCTCCACCCGCCCCCTGATGACGCAGGCGGTTGCGGAGAAAATGCGGGGCTACCCAAAAAATCCACAGGGCAACAGTGATAACAAGGATCACTGAGCTGCTAAGGGGAAAGTCCACACTCAAAACCGTATGAGCAATCAACGCCCGCCTGCCGCATTAGCTGCGGTGTGTCGCGTTGAAGTCGGGGAACGGGTCAAGGAAGTACGACGGCGGCACTCACCCGCGCGAATCCAGCCACCTTTTCAGGACGCCCTCCGGAACTTCTTCCGAGGTCAGCGCGAAGGACCGGTGATCTGCCCATTCCCCGTTGATGTGCAGGTAGCGTTCCCGGAGGCCTTCGTCGCGGAAACCAAGCTTCTCCACCACCCGCAGGCTGGGGCCGTTCTCCGGCCGGATGTTGATTTCCATCCGGTGCAGCCCCAAAGTGCTGAAGCAATGGTCGGTGGCCATCGCGACAGCCGTGGGGACGATACCGCGGCCTGCACGCCGTTGGTCAACCCAGTAACCCAGCGTCGCCATCATTGCGGAACCCCAGACAATGGACGACACCGTCAACTGGCCCACGATCCGCGGTTTAGCGTAGCCCGGCGTCCACTCAGTGATCAGGAATGGCAACGCCGTTCCCTGGGCGGCCTGGCTTTTGAGCGACCTCACCATGTGCCGGTAATCCGGCAGCCATCCTCCGGGCGCAGGGTTGGACGCCTCCCAAGGCGCCAGCCATTCACTGTTCAGCGAGCGGACGTTCATCCACTCTTTCTTGTCCCGGTAACGGATGGGACGAAGAACCAGGTCGCCTTGCTCCAGGCTGACCGGCCAGATGGGGCTGCCCGGCACTGAAAGCTAGTCAGACAGGCCGGCTGTAAAGCCCGGCAGCCACTCGCGCAGCCCGGGCCCCATGTCCTCACTGTCAATAGCCAGCTGGACACAGGCCTTCAGGTAGCTCAGCTTGTCTCCGGTGTCATAGCGGCGGCCACGGAACACAACACCGTAAACTCCGTAGCCTTCACCCTCGCCGGCTGCGAGTTCCTGCAAGGCATCCGTGAGCTGGATTTCGTCCCCACGGCCCGGAGCGGTGTTTTCCAATACGGAGAACACCGAATTGTGAAGGACATAGCGGCCAATGACCGCCAGGTTGGAAGGCGCATCTGCAACATCCGGCTTTTCAACCAGCTTGTTGATGCGGACGTAGTCCTGGCCCTCAATCGCCTCGATATCCGCGCAGCCGTAGGCGCTGATCTGGGAAGGCTCGACCTCGATCAGGGCAACCACCGAACCGCCGGTCTTGGCCTGGACATCGATCATGGTGCTCAACAGTTCGTCACGTGCGTCAATCAGGTCATCACCAAGGAGCACGGCAAACGGCTCATCACCGACGTGCTGCTGGGCGCGCAACACTGCGTGCCCCAGGCCCTTGGGATCACCCTGACGGACATAGTGGATGTCACCGAGGTTGCTGGCTGCCTGGATGGAGGCTAGCTTGGCGGTATCGCCCTTGGCCTCAAGGGTTGCTTCGAGTGCGGGGACGCGGTCGAAGTGATCCTCCAGAGCACGCTTGTTCCGCCCGGTGATCATCAGGACGTCGTGGAGTCCCACCGACACGGCTTCCTCCACCACATACTGGATGGCCGGCTTGTCCACAACCGGGAGCATTTCCTTGGGCATGGCTTTGGTGGCCGGGAGGAACCTGGTGCCAAGTCCGGCGGCAGGGATAACGGCCTTGCGTACTGGAGCGTTAGAGGTAGTCACTGGACTAATCTAACGGAGAGCATAGACAACCGGTAAACGTATTGGACCGGGACTATTGGGAAAGACGGACGCTATGACCACTGGAGCCGCTGAGGCAAAGACTGAAATCCGATCCCGGCATCGCCTGGCCCGTGCCCTGCAGGCCGGCGGCGACCATACAACACTTGCTGACGGCCTGGCACGGCACGGCCTTGCCTGGGCCGGTTCCGTGGCCCGCCCCGGTATTGCATCATTTGCCGTCTACCTGGGTGTTGGAACTGAGCCACCCACCTCCCGGCTTGTGGAGTCGCTCAACTCCCACGGGTACCGGGTGCTGCTGCCCGTCTGTGAACCGGGCCGTCAACTGCTCTGGGTGGAATGGACTCCGCAATCCACGTTCGCCCGCAGCCGTTTCGCTCCCATCCTTGAACCCGTTGGTCCCCGGTTTGATCTGGCGGACAGTTCAGCTGTGCTGCCTGGTGGAACCGAACTGGCCGGGATCATCCTGCCCGCTACCGCCGTCGACCGCTCCGGTAACAGAATCGGCCAGGGCGGCGGATACTATGACGCCTTCCTGGCCGCCATGCAGGAGAAAGGAAATATCCCGCCCACCGTCGCTGTTGTGTACGACGACGAAGTCCTTCCGCCGGGTGCCATCCCTGCCGAGCCTTTCGACATGAAGGTTCAGGCGGCGCTGACCCCTGGCGGGCTGGTGACGTTTTAGTTAGGCGGGCCCGGCCGGCCCAATGCTAGAATTGGCACTCAGGCCCTGAGACTGCTAAGGCCGCGGAGCAATCCCGGCACTGGCAGACAGGACCTTATGTTTGCCCCAGAGGAGGATCATCAGTGCCCACGTATGCCTACGCCTGCAAAGATTGCGGTCACGATTTCGACGTCTTTCAGTCTTTCACGGACAGCACGCTGACCGAATGCCCCGAATGCCAGGGCGCCCTGCGCAAGAAATTCAACAGTGTCGGCGTCGTTTTTAAGGGTTCCGGCTTCTACCGCACGGACTCGCGCGATGCCAAGGGCAGTACGGTCTCTGCAGCCCCGGCTGCATCCAGTGCGTCCTCAACACCTTCCGCCTCCCCCGCTCCGGCAGCAGCGGCAGCAAGCGCCAGCTAAGCCGTAAAGTTCTACGGTGGCTCCGCTTGAAGGAGCCGCCCGTTTTCCTGCCCCTGGGTCTCCGGCTCCCGCTTCTGCCTGCGGCGATTCCGGCTGGCGGTCTACTGCGGCGCCCTTTGTTATCCACATACGGCTCCCGCTCCCTTATGTTGCCTCTGGGAACCGGCCTAACGTGCCGTTATGGCCGCATTCACCTTCACCCCAGCACATCCGGAGCCGGACTCAGCGCGCAGCCGCGGGAAACGCGCCTACGGCGGCAGGTTTGCCGGCCCGCGGCCGGCAAGACCATCCAGCGGGCCCGAGGCAGGCAGTACCAGGCTGCCGCTGGCAGGTAACCGGCGTCGCTTCGGGAAACCCGCCAACTCTGCCTTCAGCTACGGTCGGGCCTCTGCCCCTATTGGTATGTCGGCATGGCTGCGACGCAGGCGCCGCCTCGCCATAGCACTCTTGCTCTGCATCGCGGCAGGCCTTGCTGTACATCAACTCACCCCGGCGCCGACGAACACCGTCACCGTGCTGGGCGCCGCACGGGACCTTCCTGCCGGCGCCACACTCGATCCCATGGACCTGACGGAGCTGCATATCCCACCGGCACTTGTGGTCCACGGGACTTTCAGCGAACCGCCTGACCTCGCTGGCAAGCAGTTGGCCTCCCCCGTCCTCAAGGGCCAGATTCTGGCTGCGACCCACCTGCTGGGCCAAGGCCTCCTTGCGGGTACGGCGGAGGGCTCCGCGGCTGTACCAGTCAGGATGGCGGACCCGGCATCAATCCAGCTCCTGTCGCCGGGCCAACTGGTAAATATCGTGAAGGCCTCTGATACCGGCTATGGCAACACCACGCAGTCCGAAGTCCTCGCGGAATCCGTAGCCGTGCTCTGGACCTCTGGCAAAGGTGGACAAAGCAGCGAGTGGCTGGGATCCGGCGAAACAGAGGGACTGGTAGTAGTGGCGGCCAGTCCGTCCCAAGCCGAGCACCTGGCCGGCGCCTCCAGCCAGGGGAAGTTATTCTTCGTTATGGTCGGGACAGGAGCCCCGGCACCAGGCTAGCCCCAGTGCGGGGGCTTCTGCTCGCGCAGCCAGGCGTCGTGGTCGTGGTCGGACGTATCGCCCCAGCGCCGCGGGTCATCCTCGGCTGCCTTGTTCGGGATCACGCCCACTGCATGAAGTGGGTGGCGCTCTGGACCCGGGGCAGACCCCGTCGCTTTCTCAGGAGAATCCGACGGAGCTGAAACGGCAGAGCCCGGTTTCCCTGCTCCGACTGCTGCTTCGGCTTCGGCCGGGCCGGTTTCCCGGGCGGGGCCTGCGTGGCCTGCTTGGCCCGCGTCCACGGGCGCTTCTTCCCCTTGGCCCGAGTCCCGGATATCTGCGCCCGTTGTCGGAGTCGCAGGTTCGGATGCTGCAGGTTCCGATACTGCAGGTTCGGACGCTGCGGCAGAAGCACCGCCATCGTACGGCTGCTGGTGGTTCATTGGGTGATCCTTCGGGCCGGCCTGTTCATCCAGGCTGCCTGGTTCGTTCCTGTCATTGTGGCCGCGCCCGCCAGTCTTTTCACGGCCAGGTCGGCGGCGCAGACCATCCTGGCGGCCGCTCTGGTGCAGGTTTCCGGACGGCCCGGAAACCTGATCACTTGCGGCACTTTCCAGCGTAAGGCGGTCAACGTCGTCATCAAAGTACCCGCCGGACGATCCATGCCTGGAGCCCACCGTGACGTTTTCCAAACCAAGGTAACCGGCAATACGGTCAGCGCAGGAGGACGGATCGGTGAAGACCTCAATGGTCCACAACGGCATGTAGCGCCAACCAAGACGCTCCAGCAGCTGCGGGCGCAGTCGGCTTCGTTCACGCACGCTCATGGCCCGGTACCGTTCGGTGCCGTCGGATTCGATGGCTACAGGACGCGGTATTTCGCTGTCGTCCCTGCCCATGGTGCTGAGCGGGTCGGCGGCGGCTGCCACATCCAGGACGCCATCATACTGGTGCCAGACCCGTGCGCCGCGGGCGCGGAGACGCTCGGCCAGATCCGCCACCAGGGGGTCGGCCCCCAGTGCCTGTTCGCTGGCCGCTGCCCGCGATGCCGGGCTGCCCAGATCCGAGTTCCCGGCAAGTTCCCTGTCCAGGAGTTCAAACAGGTCCAGCGCACCGTGGCTGAGCCGGGTGCGGTCCAGATCCTCAGGCTGGAAGCAGGTGAGCACGTGCATGGAACGCCGGGCACGGGTCATGGCCAGCGCAAATTTGGCCCGGCCACCCTCGGCAGACAAGGGTCCAAAACCGTGCAGGGCTCGCCCGTGCGGGGTCCGTCCGAATCCCGGCGAGAAGATGACGTGATCCCGCACCATGCCCTTGGCCCGTTCAAGGTCCACTACCCGGAAAGACTCGCTCCCTGCGGAAAAGAAACTGGACAGCCCGGGATGGTTCGGCAGCTGCAGCCTGATCGCCTCGCCGATCCTGGCCGCGTGGCGCAGGCTTGCCGTTACAACTGCCAGCGAAGTCCGTGGGCGGAGCCTGGCGTGTTCAAATACCAGTTCGACGGCGCGGTTGACTTCGGCCACAACGGATTCGACACCATCGTGGTCTGCGCTGGGCAGGCCTGTTCCATCCGGCAGGTACTCCACCAGGAGCGAACGGTCCAATCCTGTAGCCGTCTGGCCTTCGGGAAGGCGGCGCAGGCCGTCGTCGTAAAAACTTCTGCTGAGCTGCAGGACCAGGTCTTCATCGACAGCCCTATAAACAGACCGCAACCGCCAGACGGGAAGCACCTCGGACAAGGCAGAGAAAGCACTTACCACCGGCTGGTGCGCCGATTCCCCCGCCGCCAACCGTTCCACCCCAACGGTGAAGGTGCGCGGGCTCGCGATGCGGTCATCGCCGAACGCAATAATCTGCTTGGCCCTGGCCACTGCGGGCAGGACGGCCTGCAAGGATGTTACCTCCGCGTCCACCACCACAACGGCATCAAAACCCTGGCTTGCCGGCAGGAGTCCGGTCATCAGGTAAGGACTGACAGTCCAGACCGGCACCAGCGTGGAAACCATGTCCGGAGCCACAGCGCTCAAGGCGCCCAGCGTCACGCGGCCATCCTTGAGCAGGCCACGGAGCTGGTCGGCCTGCTTAGGCTCGCTGGCGATTGCCGCACGCCAGCGCTCGGCAAGGGTCCAGCGCAACCGCGCCGCGCCGCTGGCAATATGTGCGTTGTCAGCCAGGCGGTACTCGGCTTCCAGCTTTCGCAGGGCATCGCCGTCGGACATGGCCAGGTAGTCGTCGCCGCTGATCATTGCCTCGAGCACTGACTGCCACCAAGCGAGGTCCAGTTCGGCAGCAACGGCCTCGGCGGGAACTTCACGCTCTGCCAGATCGGCCAGCAGTTCGCCCAGGCCGTGTTCGCGCATGTTTTCCACCAGCAGTGTGCGCTCCGGCAATGTCTTGAGGGCACGTGTGTCCGCCGCCAGGGCCTCCAGCCGGGCCATCAGCTCCTGGTACGGGGTGGTGGTAAGCGCTCCTCCGGCGGCGGTGTGCTTGAGTGATTCGCCCAGGCTGGCCAGCTCGCGGCCCAACGAGCGGTACATCACGTTGATTTCAGCCAACCCGGATGGCACCGCGGGATGCCGCTGGGTGGTGGCGTAATCGGCCCACAGGGCACGCTGGTCCTGCACCAGCACCAAGGAACTGTGCAGGTCTGCAATGTGCACGCCTGGCCGGACGTATTCCTTGGCCACCCGCCGCAGCCGTGAACGCTGCATTGATGCCATCTCTATGTTGTGCTCCCGGCGCCAGGCCGAGGAAGCGGTAGCAGAAATGAGATCGTGGACGGGCCTGTCGAAAATATCCGGAGTGAACTTGTCCAGGCTCTCCCGTACGGCGATCAGCAAGTCCAGCTGCTCGCCCCATTCGGCAAATGTGGTGCCGAGCCGGATTTCGGCGTGATCCGCAACTCCCTGCATGCGGTCACGCAACAGCGGAAGGTTCTTCTCCACCGAGCGGGCCAAGTCCTGTGCCTCTTCGGTCTCCTTGCGGGTCAACAACCGGGCCCCGTGCCAGGGACTGGCAGTGGACGCCCGGCTGAAACTGCCCAGCTCCGCTGCGCGCCTGAGCCGGCCTGCCAGTTCGCTGCGGTCCCTGATGCTGTCCAAGACACTTCGCTTGAGGCGAACCATGGTAGCCGGAGCCGGCTGGATGGACGTCAGTTCAGCCAGCGACTGCATTGCCTGGTATGGGGAGCAACCCCAGCGTTTCCGTACGTTGTGCAGGGACGAAACATGGTCCACCAGGGCGTGCCGGTGTTCGGTCAGTGTCTTGTGCAGATTGCCCAGCTGCGGCTGCAGGGATTTTTCATTGCGCACGATGGCACGGACGAGCTGCGCCTTCAACTGCTGGGGAGAACTGTTCCCGCTCAACTGCAGCAGAGCGGATTCCAGGCCAAGGCTCTCAAGCTGCGTGGCTACCTCATTGAGGCTGGCCCGACGGTCCCCCACCACCAGCACGGATTTGCCGGCATCGACCAGCGTCCCGATGGTGTTGATGACCGTCTGTGTCTGTCCGGTTCCCGGCGGGGCACTGACAACCAGCGATTCTCCGGCGCGTGCCGCGTCCAGTACGTACTGCTGGTCTGCGTCCGCATCCAGCAACAGCAGTTCGTCAGCGGGGTGGCGCGCATCTACGCTCGGGAACCGCTTGGGATTGCATGGTTCGACGGCGGGAGCGGCACCTGCCGCTGCATTGGCCAGCGCTGCCATCAACGGACTGCCCTCGTTGATCCACGGGTCATCGAGGTTTCCTGAGAGGTCCGCGAAGGTGGAAACCAAAAGGTTGTGCTGGACTTCGGCGCCATGGATGGGCTGGACCAGCGTCACCAGGCGGTCCAGGACGGGCTGGGGATCGAAGCGTGCGGTGCTGTAGGCCATCCGGGTCAGGGAGTTGACGTCAAAGACGATCCCGTGGATGTTCTTCAGGTGCCGGACCAGGGCCGGATTCAGGCTGGCCTGTTCAGTCAGCTGGAGTTCGTAGTCATCCTCGCCCTGGCGGACAGTCAAGGAAATCCCGGCCAGCATTACGGGGGCGGAAACGCGCTGAGGTTTTCCTCCGACTGCCGAGGTCCAGACCACTGTGCCCGCTGAAAAATAGCCGGCATCAATACCGCGGTCATTACCCAGTTCGAAAATCTTGGAGCGGAGATTCCTCGAAGCCCTGGCCGCAACAACATACTGCTGGCGGTCCCGGATCAGGGTGGACAGACGCGTGCGACGGCCGGCCATCAGCTGTGCAACACCGGATGGGTGCGCCGAGGTCAGATCAATGGAGCCCTCAGGTGTTTTGGTGAAACGCAGCAGCGTATCCGCCCCGGTGACAGGCTTAAGCCCCGACAGCCACTTCCGGAATTCCTCGGAACCCTCTGTTTGGCCTTGACCAACTGACACTACTGCCTTCTTTTCTGCGCTTACACGTGACGCCCTGGACCATACCGGCATGCATTCGAGAGTAGCCGGAATCTGCAGGCAGTGAGAGACCGCAACACTGAATGGAGCGAATTCACCGCCGAAAAATGAAGCGGCCGGCCCCGCATTCGGGGCCGGCCGCTTACGGGATTACTCCCATTCAATGGTTCCCGGCGGTTTGCTGGTGACGTCCAGTACCACCCGGTTAACACCGTCCACCTCGTTGGTGATGCGGTTGGAGATGCGGGCAAGCAACTCGTAGGGAAGCCTGGACCAATCGGCCGTCATGGCGTCCTCGGACGAAACGGGACGGAGCACAATGGGGTGGCCGTAGGTCCGGCCATCGCCCATAACGCCCACACTGCGCACGTCCGCGAGCAGCACAACGGGCATCTGCCAGACTTCGTTGTCCAGTCCGGCAGCGGTCAGCTCAGCACGGGCAATTGCGTCAGCCTTGCGGAGCAGGTCCAGGCGTTCCTTGGTCACCTCGCCGACGATCCGGATACCAAGTCCGGGGCCCGGGAAGGGCTGGCGGCCGACAATTTCCTGCGGCAGGCCGAGTTGCGCACCCACGGCACGGACCTCGTCCTTGAACAGGGCACGCAGTGGCTCCACGAGCTCAAACTGCAGGTCTTCCGGCAGGCCGCCCACGTTGTGGTGGCTCTTGATGTTTGCTGCGCCTTCGCCGCCGCCGGATTCGACGACGTCCGGGTACAGTGTGCCCTGGACCAGGAATTTGATCTTCTCGCCGTGCGCGGCTGCCTCGGCGATGATGGCCCGCTCGGCTTCTTCGAAGGCTCGAATGAATTCCCGGCCGATGATCTTGCGCTTGGTTTCGGGATCGCTGACGCCGGCCAGTGCTTCCTGGAAACGTTCCTGCTCATTGGCTACATAGAGCTTCACGCCCGTAGCTGCCACGAAATCGCGTTCGACCTGTTCGGCTTCGCCTTCGCGCAGCAGCCCGTGGTCCACAAACACACAGGTCAGCTGGTCGCCAACGGCACGCTGGACGAGGGCGGCAGCAACGGCAGAGTCAACGCCGCCGGAAAGGCCACAGATAACGCGGGCGTCGCCCACCTGCTTGCGGATGCGCTCGACCTGCTCTTCGAGGATGTTGCCTGTGGTCCAGTTAGGTTCCAGCTTGGCACCCTTGAACAGGAAGTTCTCAAGGACCTGCTGGCCATAAGCTGAGTGCTTGACCTCGGGGTGCCACTGCACGCCGTACAGGCACTTTTCCTCGTTGGCGAAGGCTGCCACTTCGGCGCCGGCCGTCGTCGCCAGCACTTCGAAGCCTTCGGGGGCTTCATGGACGGAGTCCCCGTGGCTCATCCAGGTGTTCTGGTGCTGCGGCATTCCTTCAAGGACGGAGCGGCCCTCACCGAGCAGTGTGGTCTCGGTAGATCCGTATTCGCGCAGGCCGGTCTTGTCCACCTTGCCGCCGAGGGCGTTGGCCATGGCCTGGAAGCCATAGCAGATGCCAAAGACGGGGACGCCGGCTTCGAAAAGGTCGGCACCCACGCTGGGAGCGCCGTCGGCATATACGCTGGCCGGCCCCCCGGAAAGGATGATTGCGGCGGGGTTCTTGGCCAGGAGCTGCTCGGTGGTGTAGGTATGCGGAACCACTTCCGAATACACATTCGCTTCCCTCACGCGGCGGGCAATCAGCTGCGCGTACTGGGCACCGTAGTCAACAACCAGCACCGGCTTCTGGGAAGTCTGGGATGCAGTGGGAGTAGTCACCGCCCTAGCCTACTTGGCAGGGTTGCTCCTGCGCATCTTCAAGTACTCCGCTGTGATGCAGCAGACTCCGCGGAGTCTGCTGCATCACTAAACCCGCTGGTGGCGGCCCGACCGGACCGCCACCACCCCCACACTTTCAAGGAGAACCATGAACACCTGCAAAGCCCTCATCGTCCCCGCCGATGAATCCCAGCCGGTTCGCGTCGAGACCATTGGCATCGGTCTGGAGAGCCTGCAAAGCCTCGTGGGCGGCAACATCGAAGTCGTCCGGGGCGACGATTGGTATTTTTACCTCAACGAGGAAGGCAAGATTTTGGGTCTGGAACCCAATGTCCGCGCCGGTGCCCTTTTCCTGAAACTCACCGGCGATATCCAGGACCTCTATTGTGGCGACGTCGTGTTCCTGGGCGAAACACCCCACGGCTACGACGCGGACGTTCCGGCAAACGTGCGCTTTACCGCCGCGCTGATCGGGCTGGGCCAGCCCACGGTCTAGCGCGGCACTGCTGCAGCGCGCACTGCGATGAGCCGGTTTAGTTAGGTGCGGGGAGCTCCACTGAGAGATCGGCGCAAAGCGAAGCGACAAGGTAATGACCCGAGGCAAAATCTGCCTCGGGTCATTACCTTCTTATTGCTCGTTTCATCGACGCCGTAATCCCATCACGGGGCTGGGTCGTGCTCTTGCGTTTGCTTGAACTTCCTACTCAGAGTATTGCGACGAATCAGGTAAACAGTAAAAAGCACGACGGACAACACGGCAAGCGCAACTGCGCGCCAGCCGAAATCCTGCGCGTTGGTGACGTCTCCCTTGCTCTCAATTTCCTGGAACAGAACCGACGTCAGTACTGCCGTTAGTAGCGCCAATACTCCGCTGGCGACCGAGCCATGAAGAAGCATTTTCAGCCCCTTGCGCTGTTGGCTCAGCTGCAGAACTCCATTCATCTCGACTCAATATTGGTTCGCCGTTGTCCAGTTGCAATGGTGGATAGCAACGCCAAAGCTCCAGACCGTGGTGCGGTTCGGACGGAACCGCTCAAGGTTCCAAGTACCAGCAAAGGCGTTTCCTCTCAGTACCGTTTGGAGGCTGCAGGGTTGGCAGCCAACTCGGCTTCAACCTCGCGGTGGAACTTCTTCTCCACGATGAAGGACAGGAACGGCACCACGCCACCCAGGGCCAACACGATCATTTTGGTGAAGGACCAGCGCATCAGCGACCACAGACGGAACGTGGCCATCAGGTACACCACGTACATCCAGCCGTGCACAATCAGGACCATGACGGAGAGGTTGACGCCTCCGATCACGCCGGCTGGTTCCGCGTCCGCAAACCCGAATCCGAACGGCTGGCCGGTCAAGGCGTCCGTCCCGCCGGCGTAGAGATAGCTGCCGAAGCCGTACCGGGCGATCAGTTCGGCGCACAGCAGCAGCAGCATGGCGCCGGTCAGGTAGGCCAGGACTTTGTAGAACTTAAGCGCGGAACGGATTTGTGCGACTGTTCCACCGAAGCGGCGTTTCTTGGTCCGCGGAGCGTCGGATTCGGCTGACGGGGCAGCCGGTTTCGGGTCAATCATTGTGTTACCTCGCTGTTGTGCGTAGGGGAAGCGGTCCGGGGCTGGTTGCTGTCGTCGGAATTGCTGTGGTGTCCAGCATGGTCTTCGTGAAGTTCGTCGTCGTCAAGTTCCTCTTCACGGTCCCGGTTGTAGTCGTCCTTGACCAGCCTCCACCAGATGAAGAGCGCAAAGCCGGCAAAAACGACCCACTCAATCGAGTAGAAGAGGTTGAGCCAATTGACAGTTTGGGCTGGCGGCTGCGGGCCAATCTCCAAAGGCTTCAGGGGACTCTCGACGGCGGAGGCAGAGACGTCAGCGCCACCTGCCAGTTCCGAGGCTGCTGCTATGAACGCCGGGTAGCTGCTGACTTCCCACTGGTTGATCAGTTCCGCGGTGGACACAGCGGTGGCCCGGCCAGGCCCGGCAGCGGTGTCGGCAAGCGGCGCTTCCGAGGGCAACAGCCGCCCAGTAAGGGTGATGCTTCCCGACGGCGGTCCGGGGGCACTTTCAGGATCCGCCACCCACCCGCGGGCTACAGGAATCCAGGTCTCCGGCGAAGCGGCAACACCCTGCAGGACGGGGGCGCCATCGACTTTGAAGGCGTCAATCACCCAGTACCCTTTGGCACCGTCCTTGAACCTGTCTGCAACCAGTACCTGATGGCCAGGATCGTAGCTTCCCGTGGCGGAGACCATCTGATCGGCCACTGAGCTTGGGAAGAAACTGCCCGGTTCCAAGGTCCCGGTGAGCGGGCGTACGTCTTCGGTAGCCGGATTAACGGGGATTTCGGGCGTAGTGGAACGGCCGAACTGCCATTGGCTGAGGAGGACAAACACTCCCGAAACAACGATCGCGAAAACGAATCCTGCGATCCATTGCGGCTTAAGGGCTGTTTTCCACACCCCTTAACCGTACTTCGTTCCGCTGTAGAACAACTAAACGGGGAGGCTTCAGTACACGACTGGGGGCAGCCAGGTCCCTGCGCGGCCGCAAAGTCGACACGCAGGGCCTGCCACAATCGCTAGTGGTCGAAGAAAACCAGGCTGGAGTTGATCAGCTCGGCAATAACCTCGGCATCGTAGGCGCGTCGCAGGGATTCCCGGAACGATTCCTTGGACAGGGACCTGGCCAGCGTGGCCAGCACTTCGAGGTGCTCCGAGAAGGAACTGGCCGGCGTCGCGATCAGCAGGATTACAGTGGCCGGGCCGTCTGCGGCACCAAAATCCAGGGAGTGACCGTACTTGGTGACACCAATAGCGATCGAGGTCTGGTTGACGAACTCGCTCCGCGCATGCGGAAGGCCAATGCCCCCAGGAAGGCCGGTAGCCAACTGGTGTTCGCGTGCATTAACGTGCTCCAGGAACCTGGGCAGGTCCGTGACCCGGCCTGCGGCGTGCAGCCGCCCGGCCAACTGGCGTGCGGCATCCGCTTTGTCGGTAGCCTCAAGTTCCAGGATCACCATTTCCGGGGTGGTCAATTCCGCGTCATACCGGTCAAATGGTTCCGCCAAGGCAGGTCCCTTCAGTGAGCAATCGTTGATGCGTGCCGGGCGATGTCACTTCAGCGGGACGATGTCTTCCACTCCCATGCGGGCGGCGTCGGCCGATTCGTCGTCCGGCTGCTGCTGGCTCAGACGTTCAGCTTCCACGCGTGCGATGTAGTGTTTGATCTCGTTCTCGCGCTGCGCCTCACTCCAGCCAAGAATGTTTCCCATAAGCTTAGCCACCACCGGAACCGCAGATACACCCCTGTCCCAGGCTTCAATCGAAATTCTGGTCCTTCGGGTGAGGACGTCGTTGACGTGCCGGGCGCCTTCGTGGGTGGCTGCGTACACTGCCTCGGCCTGCAGGTAGTCGTCAGCACCGGGCAACGGTTCACCCAGCGAACGGTCTTCATTGATCAGCGCCAGGACCTCATAAGCCATGGATCCGTAACGGTTCAGGAGGTGTTCCACCCGTGCAACGTGGACACCGTATTCCTCGGCAGTACGGTTGCGCCGGTTCCAGGCCGCTTTGTATCCGGTGGCGCCCAGCAGCGGGATTGTGGCGGTGCAGCTCACCGGCACGCGCTCGTCCATGGACCGGGTAGCCTCATCCACGGCGTCCTTTGCCATCACCCTGTACGTGGTCCACTTGCCACCAGCCACGACCACCAGGCCGGGCACCGGGTGCGCCACAACGTGTTCCCGGGAGAGCTTTGCCGTGGAGTCGTTTTCGCCCGCCAGCAGCGGACGAAGGCCCGCGTAGACACCTTCCACGTCTTCACGGGTCAGGGGCCGCTGCAGGACGGTGTTGACGTGTTCAAGGATGTAGTCGATGTCCTTGCTGGACGCGGCCGGATGCGCCTTGTCCAGGTCCCAGTCAGTGTCAGTGGTTCCAATAATCCAGTGCCGGCCCCACGGAATGACAAACAGCACCGACTTCTCGGTGCGGAGGATGAGGCCCACCGTGGACTGGAACCGGTCCCGCGGCACCACCAGGTGAATGCCCTTGGAGGCCCGCACTTTCAGCTGCCCGCGGTCCGTCACCATGGCTTGCGTTTCGTCCGTCCAGACACCTGTGGCGTTGATGACCTGTTTGGCCCGGATGTCGAAGCTGGAGCCGTCCTCATGGTTCACCACCTTGGCGCCAACCACCCGTTCGCCCTCGCGCAGGAAGTCAACCACGGACATCTGGTTTACGGCATGGGCGCCGTAGTGGGCTGCCGTCCGGACGAGGTTGGCAACATACTTGGCATCGTCAACCTGGCCGTCGTAGTACCGGATCGAACCGACGAATGCGTCCTTCTTCAGACTGGGAGCTGCACGCAGCGTTCCGCGGCGGCTGAGGTGCTTGTGGAAGGGAACTCCCCTGCTGTGTCCGCCCGAAATGGACATGATGTCATAGAGAGCGATTCCAGCACCCACGTAAGGGCGTTCCAGGATCGGCTTGGTTAACGGATACAGGAACGGGACAGGACGGGCCAGGTGCGGCGCGAGTTCAGAGAGCAGGAGCCCGCGTTCCTGGAGGGCCTCCTTCACCAGGGCGAAATCCAGCATCTCCAGGTATCGCAGGCCGCCGTGGATCAGTTTGGAGGACCTGGACGATGTGCCCGCGGCCCAGTCGTTGGCCTCGACGATCCCGACGCTGAGCCCACGGGTTACCGCGTCCAAGGCCGTGCCGGTTCCAACGATCCCGCCGCCGACTATCAGGATGTCCAGCTCCTGGCCGGGATCACTGGTGGCTTTGAGCCGTGCCAGCGAAGCCGCCCGGGCCTCGGGTCCCAATCTGCCGTTGCTGCTCGGATCGTTCGTCATCGAAAGCCTCCATCACGCGGGTCAAGTAGGTTAACCCTACTTCGCGTAGACGACGAAAGGCAGGGCGAACGGACTGCGTTTATCCAGCCAATGTGCCCTGCCTGACGCCAAACGGCGGAGTGTGGCCGCCTTAATTCCCTGCGTACGGTGAAACGACAACGTCCACGCGCTGGAACTCTTTGAGGTCCGAATAGCCCGTAGTGGCCATGGAGCGACGCAATGCCCCAATGAGGTTTGAGGTTCCGTTGGTGTGGTGGCCAGGTCCGAACAGCACTTCTTCCAAGGGGCCAACGGTTCCGACGTTGACTCTGTCGCCGCGGGGCAGTTCCAGGTGGTGTGCCTCCTGGCCCCAGTGCCAGCCCTTGCCCGGCGCTTCTTCTGCACGGGCCAGTGCACTGCCCAGCATCACGGCGTCGGCACCCATGGCAATTGCCTTGACGATGTTGCCCGAGGACCCCATACCGCCGTCGGCAATTACGTGGACATACCGGCCTCCGGACTCATCCATGTAGTCCCGGCGGGCGGCGGCAACGTCTGAAATGGCAGAAGCCATGGGCGAATGGATGCCCAAGGCACGGCGTGTGGTGGTTGTGGCGCCACCGCCAAAGCCGACCAGGACGCCAGCGGCACCGGTGCGCATCAGGTGCAGCGCGGGGGTGTAGCCCGCAGCGCCGCCCACAATCACCGGAACATCCAGTTCGTAGATGAACTGCTTGAGGTTCAGTGGCTCATGGTCCTTTGACACGTGCTCGGCGGAGACCGTGGTCCCGCGGATTACAAAAATGTCGACGCCGGCAGCCACCACGGTCTTGTAGTGTTCCTGGGTGCGCTGCGGAGTCAGGGATCCGGCAACGGTTACGCCCGCAGCCCGGACCTCCGCCAGCCTTGAGGTGATGAGCTCGGGCTGGATGGGAGCGTTGTACAGCTCCTGCATCTTCCGGGTCACGGCCGGGCTGCTGGATTCGCCGGACAGCGCCGCCAGTTCATCGAGGACAGCCTGCGGCTCCTCATACCGGGTCCACAGCCCTTCGAGGTCCAGCACGCCGAGACCGCCAAGGCCACCAAGCGCGATGGCCGTCTGTGGCGACATAGCCGAGTCCATGGGTGCTGCAATCACCGGCATATCAAATTTATAGGCATCAATTTGCCACGAGACCGAAACGTCCTTGGGGTCGCGGGTACGACGGTTGGGGACAATCGCGATGTCATCCAGGGAGTAGGCTCGACGCCCACGCTTGCCACGGCCGATCTCAATCTCGTAAGTCACTGCACTAGGTTATCCCAGCCCACATGGGAACATGTCCCCATCGCGGCGACTTGGTCTGCCGGGTAACGTGATGAACCGGTTCACTTTGCAGCATTCTTAGTTCACACATGGGGGAAATCTTGGCGCCAGGTTTATACGGGGCAGACATCGCGCAGCTTCGGGCGTTGTCCAAATCGATGGCACAGTCCGGGACGAGGCTCCGGTCAGTTGAATCCAACATCAATGCATTGGTGGGATCTGCCGCCTGGAAAGGTCCCGATGGTGAGAAGTTCCGCAGCGAATGGACATCCAGCCTAAGGCCCCTTCTCAACAAGTCGTTCAGCGCCCTGCAGGACCAGTCCAAGGTCCTCCTGGGCCAGGCTGACGAGCAGGAGCGGGCCAGCGGAGGCGAGACCGGCGGGACTGGGAACGACGGCGGGACCAGCGGCGGTGGCGGTGGTGGCGGAACCAGCGGTGGGAAGGGGCCCGACCGCGACTGGGGCGATGCATTCACTGATCCCGACTACGAACACGCTCCTTCCGGCGTGGAGTGGTTACTTGAGAAATTCGGCGCCGACGACGGAAGCGGAGCCTCCGGCCTCGCCAACGCCCTGAAGTTTGTTGCTGACAAGTTCAGCTGGAACCTTGATCTCGCGAAAGTTGAGGCCGGGGTCAGCAAGTTCTTCGATGGCATGAAAGTCGTCGGAAAGGGCCTGGCGGTCCTGGGAGGGTTCCTTGGAGTGCTGGACATTGCCTCGGGCATCGAGAACCGTGATCCTTTCCGGGTGGCTGACGGCGTTGTAGGCGGTGGCCTGGCGGTTGCAGCAGGCATAGCAGCCGCAACCGGAGTAGGCCTGCCGGTTGCGGCTGCGATCGGTGCAGCAGGATTGGTGTGGGGGCTGGCTTCCATGATTTCCGGCGATGTTCCCGTCACAAAACGGATCTGGGACTTTGGAGCCGGAGTAGTTGGTGGAGTCCGTGACCTGGCCAGCGGTGCGGCCGACGCCGTCGGCTGGGTAGGCAGTAAGCTCGGATTCGGCTGAGCGGAAGCCGTTTTATCTGCGCGCGGAACCCATAACAACCCGATATAAAGGACGATATGACTGAGCAGGTTTTACCCGATTCCGCCTATCGAATCACCAGCCACGAAATTCTTGCATTGCTTGCCTTCGCACCCGGTCCGGGCACGAGCCTGACCCGCCGTGCCCTGGGACTCGAGGAACTGCCGGACGACCACGACCTTGTCCGAGCTGGAGTGGGCACACTGAACGTTCGCGATTCGGCTTCTGTAGAAGGCGAGCAGGTCACCCTGCAGGGCCCGGCGAAATACCTGGCGGAAGTCTTCAGCACGTCCACTACGTGGTTTGATGTCACGCGGGTTGGACCGGGGGCTGTTTCTCCCGCTTACGTCGCCGAAGCTCCGGTTGGCAGCGTGGCCCTCTTCCTACGGCCACTGAGTGAGTACGTGTGCCTGCCGTTGGGCGCGGAAACATCGGGTTTGGACATGGTGGAGGCTACGGTCGAGGATGCTCTGGCCGCAGCAGAATCATCCCCGGGCGCGATCATCACATCCCGGCGTTATGAAGCAGGGACGGAACCGAAAGTGGCCAATCTTAAGATCGCCGCCAACAACCGGATCCAGTTGGCGTCCGGGCCCGTGGACGCGGCAGGCCAACTGACAGTCCGTGAACTCGGAGCTGATGAGAAAGCCGGTTCCGTGGTCCGGGCCCTCCTGACGGTGCCTGCATGAACGGCAGCATGAACGCATTGGGTCCCAAGGGGCCCGCTTTTGGCTTTTCCCAACGCCGCAGCTGGGTCTTTTACGCCTGGTGGTATCCAGCGGTCCTTGGCCTCTCAGGGGCAGTCCACGCCGGACTGGCACTTCTCACCCAAGGGGATCCAGAGCTGGGAGTGGTCCTGCTCATCATTGGAGCGGTGCTGGCGGCACTCGGCTGGGCAGCCACGGCTGCACCACGATTTACCCGGAAGCTTCCCAGGCCTGCAGCCGACATCCCGCGCGTCGAACAGGGAATTCGCATAACGCCCGGGATCATCTGGACCGTCCTTGGCGGCACCGCCGTCATCTTGCTCCTTCTGGTGCTGTTCACTCCCGAGGGAGCGTCTCCTGAAACGATCCCCCTGTTGGGCCTGCTCGCAGCATTCGCCGGAGGCATAGCAAGCGGTTTGGCCTACACCAGGTGGCTTATGAAGAACAGTGAAGACCTCTATGGCCGATGGCTGCAGCGAAACCAGCCAGGCCGCGGGCGGTAACATCCCATGGCAAAGGCGCCTGCTGTATCCCGCCTGCATCTCCTGGCACACCGGAATGAACTGTTCCATCAATGGCTGGCCCGGAACGCGAGGACCTTCGCACCGTGACTTCGGCTCCTGCTAACCGCTAAGGACCTTGCCACCTGGCGTGACCCGTACGGCAATGCCGGCTATGGACCACTCGACACGCAGCCCTGCTCCGCTGCAGGACTACAACTCCTCAGGCGATACCTGCGTCATCCACACTGAGCTGCGACTCGAACATCCTGAAGTAGCGGCCGCGCAAGGCCACGAGTTCCTTATGCGTGCCCTGTTCCACGATCCGGCCATCCTCGAGCATGTAGACAACGTCGGCCTTCTCGATGGTGGCCAGACGGTGACTGATAGCGATGATGGTGCTGCTGCGGTCCGCGAACAGCCGGGTGAAGATCCGGTGTTCGGCCAGCGCGTCAATGGCTGACGTCGGCTCGTCCATGATCATAAAGGAGGCCCGCCGGTAGAAGTTCCGGGCCATCGCCAGCCGCTGCCACTGACCGCCGCTGAGGCCGCTGCCCTTCCGGCCTCGGGGATCCTCCATCCAATTGCTGACGTGGCTGTCCAGGCCATTTGGCAGGCTCATGATGAAATCCAGGGCCTCGGCGTCGGAAGCAGCTTTTCGGATGCGGTCATCGTCCCGCGGCCCATCAACGTCGCCAAACCGGATGTTGTCTGCGGCGGTGGCGAACTCGTACTTGAGGAATTCCTGGCTCAGGACTGCCAGGTGACGGTGCCAGGACGTGACGTCGACGGCGGCGAGGTCCACGCCGTCGAGCATTACCTGTCCGGAACCAGGGCGGGAGAGCCCGGCCAGAATCCGGATCAGGGTGGACTTACCGGCACCGTTCTCCCCCACGATCGCAATATGTTGTCCGGAGATGATCGTGAGGTTGATGCCCTTGATTACTTCGGTGTCGCTTCCGGTGTATGTGAACCGGATGTCACGCAGCTCCACCACCTCTGGCGGCCCCAGCAGTGGAGGTTCCTGGCCAAGGTGTACCGGCAGAGCCATAAACTGCTCATAGTCCTTCAGGTTGGCCAGATCCTCATCGATGGAGCTCAGCGAGGACACCAGATTGTTGGCCGTGGACAACGCCCGGCTGACGATCTGCTGCACGTAAAGGAACTGGCCCACCGGCTGCGCGCGGGCAATGATCTGGCCTACCACCCAGATCAGCGAGACTATTTCGGCCCCGTATTGCAGGGCATCGGCGGCCAGCTGCTTGGGAATGTAACGCTTCTGGAAGTCCAGGCGACGTTTCTCGTCCTGGTCCCGGAGCTGCGAACGCAGATCCATCAGATAGCGGACGATTCCATACAGCCGCATCTCGGCAATGTGCTGTGGCCGGAGCAGGTTTTGTTCGATCATCCGGCGCTGCCGCCGGGAATCCACTTGGGTGTTCCAGTGCGCAATCTGTTCACGGGAGAGCCTGAACTGCAGGTAGACGCTCGGCACAATGGCCACCAGGACGATCACGGCGATCCACCAACTGACCAGCAGCAGTGCTCCCACCGCCAGGACTACGGAAACCAGCTGCGTGAATATAGCCGCAATCCTGTCCAGCACCCGGGCGTACGAATCGGAGAACCGTTTGGCCCGGTCATACAGGTCCACTGTTTCTTTATCGTCGTACCGCCAAAACTCCAGCGCCAGGAAGCGTTCGTACATCTGGTCGCCCACGATTGCCCCCACCCGGAAACTCATCAGCTGCTGGATGTAGCGGTCCACACTGGTGAACGAACCCCAGAAGAGGCCAAGTGCCGCCGTCACGATGACGTAGACGATGGCCTGCTGCCCCGCCCCGGCATCCCCTGCATATGCTGCAGCCAAAGCGGTGGTTGTCAGTGCGGCAAAGTAGGTGGTCACCAACGGCAGGACGGCGGAGATCAACGAGCCGATTACTTTCATCACCACCGCGCCTGGCGAGGCGCGGAAGCTGACCCGCAGCACTTGGGCCAAGGCCCGGGCGTACGGGCGAAGGGCCAGCCGCCGGGATGGTTCCCGCTTGGGGTTCAGCTCGGCGGGGTGGCTTGGCGTGGGCATGCCATCAGCCTACTGCCGGCTGAGTTTCGAGAGGCTTAACCACTCGATCCCGTGGTTGAGCTGGCCGAAATCCAGGTTTCGGCCAGCTTAACCACCGACTCCGCGTTAACGTGAACCGTAATTCGGCGCTTCCACCGTCATCTGGATGTCGTGCGGATGCGATTCCTTGAGGCCTGCGGGCGTGATGCGGACAAATTTGCCGCGTGCCTTCAGCTCCGGAATGGTGGGCGAGCCCACGTAGAACATGGTCTGGCGGAGACCGCCCACCAGCTGGTAAGCAACGGATGAGAGCGGCCCGCGGTAGGCCACGCGGCCCTCGATGCCTTCCGGGATCAGTTTGTCATCACCGGAGACGTCCGCCTGGAAGTAGCGGTCCTTGGAGTAGGACGTGTTCTTGCCGCGGGACTGCATGGCACCGAGCGACCCCATACCGCGGTAGGACTTGAACTGCTTGCCGTTGACGAAGATCAGGTCTCCGGGTGACTCGTCGCAGCCGGCGAGCAGTGAGCCCAGCATCACAGTGTCGGCACCGGCCACCAGCGCCTTGCCGATGTCGCCGGAGTACTGGAGCCCGCCGTCGGCGATCAGCGGAACGCCGGCAGGGATCGCAGCCTTGGCGGATTCGTAGATGGCAGTGATCTGCGGGACGCCTACGCCTGCAACAACACGGGTGGTGCAGATGGAACCGGGGCCCACACCCACCTTGATGCCGTCGGCACCGGCGTCGATCAGTGCCTGCGCGCCTTCGCGGGTAGCCGCCTGGCCGCCGATGATGTCCACATGCGCTGCCGACTTCTCGGCCTTCAACCGGGCAATCATGTCCAGCACACCCTGCGAGTGGCCGTTGGCGGTGTCAACGAAGAGGGCGTCTACGCCGGCCTCCACCAGGGTCATGGCACGCTCCCAGCCGTCGCCAAAGAAGCCGATGGCTGCACCGACGCGCAGGCGGCCTTCGTCATCCTTTGTGGCCAGCGGGTACTGCTCGGCCTTGGTGAAGTCCTTGGTGGTGATCAGGCCCTTGAGGCGGCCTTGCTCGTCAACCAGGGGAAGTTTTTCGATCTTGTTGGTGGCCAGCTTGTGGGAAGCTTCCTCGCGGCTGATCCCAACATGGCCGGTGACCAGCGGCATCTTGGTCATGACGTCGCTGACCAGCCGCAGTGGATAGTCGGCCTCCGGCACGAAGACGGTATCCCGGTTGGTGACGATGCCAAGCAGGCGGTTTTCCGCGTCCACCACGGGAAGCCCGGATACGCGGTACTGGGCGCATAGATCGTCCAGTTCCCGCAGCGTCGCCTCGGGACGGATGGTGAGCGGGTTGGTAATCATGCCGGACTCGCTGCGCTTGACGCGGTCCACCTGGTCCGCCTGGTCAGGGATGGAGAGGTTGCGGTGGACCACGCCCAGGCCACCCTGCCGGGCCATGGCGATAGCCATGCGGGATTCGGTGACGGTGTCCATGGCAGCGGACAACAGCGGAGTCTGGACGGTGATCCGCTTGGAGATCCGGGAGGAGGTATCGGCGTCGGATGGAATGACGTCGGTGTGCCCGGGCAGGAGCAGGACGTCGTCGTAGGTCAGGCCGATCAAGCCGAAGGGGTTGTGTTCGGGCTGGGTCATGAGTGCGCCTCTTACCTTAGGTTGCAGGGTTCACGGGTAGGGGTTGCAGCCGATGACCAGCCCGTCATTACGGGTCTGGCCTGTGCAGAAGTGGTACCCGGCAAAAACACTGCCGGGTCAGTGCGAACTGTTGTGTAAATATTAGAACCTTGTGGGGAATCCCCCTATTCCGGACGCCGGATGTGAGCAACGGCACCTGCCTCGGCGCAAGGGTCCAAGCCTACGTCCAGCCGGTGGCGGCAAGGAGCCGCTGTTCAAACATGGGCATCATGCTCTCCACGTAGGTGCGGGTGAGATGGTTGTCGTCCTTGTAGACGTAGACGTTGCCCACCACAGCCGGGCAAACACCCTCCGAACAGATAAGGTCAGTGACGTCCATCAGGTGGAGCCCGTCCATCTGGCCCATGTAGCCGTCCAACGGTGAAACCTCCGCCAGCGATTCGCTCATGGGCGCGCCGCATTCAGCAGCATCCGGCCCATTCTGCTGTGCACATTCTGCTACGTCCAGGGTGAACCGCGGATTGTCCCTGATGCCGACGATTTCAATCCCGGCCTCGGCGAATGGCCGCACGCCATCCAGGTAGCCGGGCACCTCAGTTTCAAAGGGTGCCTCTTCGTGCGTCAGCGACGCGACAGTAAATACAGCATCCGGTTGGTGTTCCAGGACGTACGCCGCGCTGGCCTGGTTATAGGCGTTGCACTCGGCGTTCCGTTCCGGCGACTCAGCACCGAAGCGGCACGCCGGCATCAGCAACGTCACCAGTTCCCAACCACGCGAGGCGGCAATAGGCGCCAAGGCCGCCAGGTACTGCTGGGCGTGCGAATCGCCCAGCACCACAATCCGTTTGGTAGTTCCCTCGGCCGGAACCTGTTGACGGCAGCCCTCCAGAATGGGATCCGGAGTGGCGTTGAGGCCTGCACACGGTTCGTGGATGCCTGCCCAGTCATCCACCAATGCCGCAGGCGCTGGAATAACCTTGGCGGGCGGCACGGGTTCGCCGGCCTTTTCCGGAGTGAGCTGGGCAGCTCCGGGCGTCAGTTCGGCGGGCTGGGCGGCGGTGGCGGCTTCCTCCGCTGTAAGGGTGGTCTGCCAGACTGCGGCCGGTCCAGCCAGGATGGCTCCACAGGCGGCAATTACGACGGCGGTACGCCAGGCGCGCAGCTGCGGCCAGCGCCACTCCCGCAACGGTTTTTCCACAAAACGGGTGGTCAGCACAGCGAGCGCGACCGAGGTTGCAACGATCGCCAGGCCTTGCATCAGGTTGGGCGCCTCCACGCCGGTTGCGGCAAGGGCAAATACCAGGACGGGCCAGTGCCAGAGGTACAGGGCATAGGAGTTGTCCCCGAGAGCCACCAACGGCCTCCAACTGAGGAACCTGTCCACGCCGAACCGGCTGCCGCTTTGTCCCGCGACAATGATGGCCGCAGCCGCCAAGGTGGGCCAAAGAGCGATGAATCCCGGGAACGAATGGTCCACTACCAGCACCAGTCCGCAGGAGAGCATCGCCACCAGTCCGCCCCAGCCCAGAATCACCCGCAGCAGTTTTCCCGGCTTTGCGTAGGGCAGTGCAAGTGCCAGCAAGGAGCCCAGGGCGAATTCCCACAGCCGCGTCCTGGTATCGAAGTACGCATAGGCCTGATTGGTGTTGGTCTGTTCCACCGAGTACGCCAAGGACACGATAAATACCGCGCCAAAAACGATCGCCAGCAAGCCGGGATAGCTCAGCCGGGTGCCAATCTGCGGCCGAAGCCGCCTGGCGGCAGCCAGCAATCCCGCGGACCCCGCGAAGATCAGTGGCCAAAGAATAAACACCTGGCCCTGGATGGACAGCGACCAGAAGTGCTGCAGCGGACTGGCGCCGGCGTGGTCCTGCGCGTAGTAATCAACGGCTGTGTCCGCGAGCAACCAGTTCTGGTTGTAGAACAGTGAAGCCCACGCCTGGTCCAGGATTTCCGCCCAGCGGCCCTCCGGGAGGATCAGCCAGGTGCCGGCGAGGACGGCAAGGATTACGACGACGGCGGCTGGCAGCAGACGCTTAAACAGATGCAGCCAGTGCCCCAGGAGCTTAAACGGCAAACCTGTTTCCGCCTTCCGCACAAAGGACAACGTCAACAGGAAGGCGGAGATCAGCAGGAAGACGTCAACTCCCCCGGACACCCTGCCCAGCCATACGTGATAGGCCATGACCATCACAACGGCGAGCGCACGGAGGCCCTGGACTTCGGGGCGGAAAGATGACTTCCGACGGCGGCTGCCGCTCAGGGCGCCTGCCGCGTCTGACCTGTCAGTGGTTCTCGGCAATGACACAAAAACCTCTCGCAGGGGGCAACCAAAGCCTCTATTCTACCGATGGGGATCGGCTGGAACGAATTGGCTGGCCGCTGCAACGGTCATCCGGGGCGGGTTTGATTGGCCGCTGCAGCTTTAGGGGCTGGCCTGCGCCGTCCTGTGACTGGCCCGATCTGCTGTTCCTCTTTAGTCGTTCCGCTTCCTGTCATGGCCGCAGCAATGTGCGCAACGACTGGATGGTGTCCGCCTCCGCTGCCGTCTTGTCGTCCCGGTAGCCCTTGACCCGCGCGAACCGGAGCGCAATGCCGCCGGGGTACCGCGAGGACTTCTGCACTCCGTCGATCGCGATCTCGACGACGGTGACGGGTTCGACCCAGACGGTGCCGGCGGTGCGTCGAACTTCAATTTCCTGGAACCTCTCGGTCTGCCACTGCAGCAGTGCATCAGTGAGGCCCTTGAACGTCTTACCCACCATCACGTAAGCCCCTGGGTCACCGAACTCGCCGTCCAGGTCAAGGGCCCCGAGATGCAGGTTGGACAGCAGCCCCGTGCGCCGGCCCGATCCCCACTCGCAAGCGAGCACAACAAGGTCGTAGGTGAGTACGGGCTTCACCTTGATCCAGTTGGATCCACGGCGACCAGCGGCATAGGACGATCCCACCGCTTTCACTACCACTCCCTCGTGGCCTGCGGTGAGGGCATCGCGGGAGACTCGTTCGGCGACCTCGGGATCCGCGGTGATCTCTCCAGGGATGCGGTACCCAGGTGCAATCTGCTCAAGGATGCGGATGCGTGTGGACAGGGGCTCGTCAAGCAGATTCCGTCCGTCCACGTGCAGCACGTCGAAAAACCATGGATGCAGCACTGTCGCACTAACCGCGTCCGCGCCGAACCGCGCCATCGTCTGCTGGAATGGCCGCGGCCCGCCGTCCTCATCGAGGGCCAGCGTCTCGCCGTCGAGAATCACATCGTCCACCGGGAACCCGCGAACCACCTCTACAACCTCGGGGAGGCGATGGGTTACGTCGGCCAGATTGCGCGTGTAGATGTGTACATCGTCGCCGAGGCGATGCACCTGGATACGGGCGCCGTCGAGCTTGTATTCCACGGATGCCTCCCCTGTGAGGGCAAGTGCGTCACTGACGCTGGAGGCAGTGGCAGCCAGCATGGGCTGCACGGGTCTTCCGACGACGAGGCCCACTTCGTTGAGCTGGGCCGCTGTGCCCTTCATCGCCAAGAGGGCAGTTTCACCGAGATCACCGGACAGCATCGCTGCACGGCGTACGGCGCTGACCGACCGATCCGAGGCGCGGGCGATGGCATCCGTCAGCACACCCTCAAGTGCCCCCGTACGCAGGTCGCCGAGAAGGATTCCGGCTATGAGGGCCTGCTCGCGCTCAGTGGCGGCGGCCATAAGCGACCGCACGGCGGCACTCCGTTCGGCCGCCGAACCTGCCCCGGCCATGGCGAGAATCCGATCCAGCGCAGCGTCGAGGTCGGCGACGGTAAGACTCGGACCGGCAGCGGGTTCCCCCATGGCCGCCGTTATGGTGCGCCAGCCGATACCCACCCGGCCCTGCCGGGGCTTAGCCGTGAGCAACCCAATTGCCGGCGGAATGTCCGTGGTCTCGAGGCGGCGCAGCAGCTCGGCCAGGGCGTCAACCTTCGCAAGCCGGGAACGGGTCGACGCGACGGTCTCTGTGGTCTTCACGAGCTCGTCGAGCAACATGGCATTAGTCTGCCACGGGTTCCGGTTCGGCCCAGTGCACAAAAGACCGGCCCGGCATAAAATGCCGGACCGGTCTTTAGGTGGCTGTAGGCCCGATGGGTGGGCCCACGCCGGTGGGACTAGTGGCTGTGGCCTGCGTGCTCGTCCTCGTCAGCCGGCTTCTCAACTACCAGGGTCTCGGTGGTGAGAACCAGGGCAGCAATGGAGGCAGCGTTACGGAGGGCAGCGCGGGTGACCTTGACGGGGTCGATGACTCCGGCGCCGATCAGGTCCTCGTACTCGCCGGACTTGGCGTTGAAGCCGTTGTTGGTTTCCAGTTCGGCAACCTTGGCGGTGACAACGTAGCCATCGAAACCGGCGTTCTGGGCGATCCAGCGCAGCGGCTGGACCAGAGCGCGGCGGACGATTCCCACTGCAGCTGCAGCGTCGCCGTCGAGCGCCTTGACGGCCGGATCCTCATCCAGTGCCTTGAGGGCGTGGATCAGGGCGGAACCGCCGCCGGCAACGATGCCTTCTTCGAGGGCAGCGCGGGTGGAGGACACGGCATCTTCGATGCGGTGCTTCTTTTCCTTGAGCTCAACTTCGGTGGCTGCACCGACCTTGATGACGCCGATGCCGCCGGCCAGCTTGGCCAGGCGCTCCTGGAGCTTTTCCTTGTCCCAGTCGGAATCCGTGCGGGTCACTTCTGCGCGGAGCTGTGCAACACGTGCAGCAACGTCCTCTGCAGAACCGGCGCCGTCAACGATGGTGGTGTTGTCCTTGGTGACCGTGATGCGGCGGGCAGTACCCAGCACCTCAAGGCCTACCGAATCCAGGCTCAGGCCCAGTTCCGGAGAAACAACCTGCGCACCGGTGAGGGTGGCAATGTCCTGCAGCATGGCCTTGCGGCGGTCGCCGAAGCCCGGAGCCTTAACGGCAACAACGTTCAGGGTGCCACGGATACGGTTGACGATCAGCGTGGAGAGGGCCTCGCCGTCGACGTCTTCAGCAATGATGAAGAGCGGCTTGGAGCTCTGCAGTGCCTTCTCCAGCAGCGGCAGGAAATCCTGGATCGAGGAGATCTTGCCTTGGTTGATCAGGATGAGGGCGTCCTCGAGGACTGCTTCCTGGCGCTCCGCGTCGGTGACGAAGTACGGGGACAGGTAGCCCTTGTCGAACTGCATGCCCTCAGTGAGGACCAGCTCCGTCTGCGTGGTGGAGGATTCCTCAATGGTGATCACACCATCCTTGCCGACCTTGCCGAATGCCTCGGCCAGGAGCTCGCCGATTTCATCGCTCTGCGCCGAGATGGCAGCGACGTTGGCAACCTGGGTGCCTTCGACGGGACGCGCGTTCTCCAGAAGACGTGCGGCTACGGCTTCAACGGAAACCTCGATGCCGCGCTTGATCTGGCCGGGAGCTGCGCCGGCAGCAACGTTGCGCAGGCCTTCCTTGACCAGGGCTTGGGCCAGGACGGTAGCCGTGGTGGTGCCGTCGCCGGCAACATCGTTGGTCTTGGTGGCGACTTCCTTGGCCAGCTGGGCGCCAAGGTTTTCGTAGGGGTCGTCCAGCTCAACTTCACGGGCGATGGTGACGCCGTCGTTGGTGATCGTGGGAGCGCCCCACTTCTTGTCCAGGACGACGTTGCGGCCGCGCGGGCCGAGCGTCACCTTGACGGTGTTGGCGAGCTTATCGATGCCGGCTTCAAGAGACCGGCGGGCAGCGTCATTAAACGCAAGCTGCTTTGCCATGGTGTTGTCCTTTCAAGACAGAAACCCCGCGCAGCCGATCAGAACAGATGAGATCAGCAGCGCGGGGTCCTTGGAGTGTTACTTAACGACGATCGCCAGAACGTCGCGGGCGGACAGCACGAGGTACTCGGTGCCGCTGTGCTTGACTTCGGTTCCGCCGTACTTGGAGT
>JAPSJV010000042.1 GCA_031178005.1 Pseudarthrobacter sp. | reverse complement strand
GCTTCGCCGTCCGCTGCCACACGGGCGCCGCCCTGGACCGCCGCGCCATCGGGGACCTGACGGTCCTGACACTCGGAGAGCTTACCGAGCTGCCCCGCTTGCTGGTCAAGGCAGTGGCATGACCGGGACCTCACGGCGGGCCCCGGGACGTGTACCCGCCGTCTGGCCGACCTACCTATGGGCGGATGCTGCGGCCCTCGGGGCCTTGCTGGCCGTGGGGGTGCTCGGTCTCCACTCCACTTTCGCCGGAGACTGGCACTTCCTGCTCGCTGGCCTCGGCGGCATTGCCGTGGGCCTGGTCCTCGCGGCCGTGGCCGCCCGGCACAGGCTGGGCGTGCTGCTCACCATGGCACTGGCCGTGCTCGCGTATCTGGTCTTCGGAAGCGCCCTGGCGGCTCCCGGCCAAGCGATCGCCGGCGTGCTGCCCTCACTGGAATCATTGCGGGTTATCCTGGCGGGCGTGGTGCTCAGCTGGAAGCAGCTCCTCACCAGCGCTGCTCCGGTGGGGGTGGGGAACGGACTGCTGGTGGTCCCTTTCCTGGGCGCCTATGTTGGTGCCCTCCTTGCCGGAACCATGGCCTGGCGGCTACGAAATCCTGCCTGGGCCGTCCTGCCCGCGGCGGCTTTGTTCTTGCTGGCCACGGCCATGGGCACTCACCAAACATCGTTCGCTGCGGTCCGCGGGATGCTGTTTGTGGCCATTGCAGTGGCCTGGCTGGCGTTTCGCCGGCACGCCACAGCCGCGCCCACCGCCGTCGTGCGTCACGAGGCCTCGCCCTCCTTGGCGTCTTCGGGAGTCCGGCTGCACCGCGGCCTCTCCGGGGTGTTGATCCTTGCCGTGGCCGGTGCCGTGGCGCTGGCAGCGTCTCCGGTGCTGAGCGCCTCCTCCACGCGCCTGATCCTGCGCGATGCTGTGGTTCCACCCTTGGACCTGCGCGACTACGCCAGCCCGTTGGCCACCTTCCGGGACTATGTGAAGAACCAGAAGGAGACAAAGCTCCTGGCGGTGACAGGACTCCCCGCAGGGGCGCGGATCCGGCTGGCCACGCTGGACTCCTACGACGGCGTGGTGTTCGACGTCTACGGCAGCGGCTCCAGCAACTTTTCTCCCATCAGCAATGCCGCGGCCATCGGGTCTGCACGGATCCAAAGCGCCGGGCCTGCCGCAAGCAGCACCGCCAACCAGGCCGGTACCACGCCGGTGCAGGTGACCGTGGAAGCCTACAAGGGGGTCTGGCTGCCCTCCAGCGGGAACCTTCAGAGTGTGGACTTCGGCGGCGCGAGGGCCAGTCAGCTGGACGACTCGTTGTTCTTCAACGCGGCAACGGACACTGCCATCACCACGGCCAGGCTCCAGGGCGGGGACACCTACCACCTGGGGGTAGCGTACCCATCGCTGCCCACGGACTCAGAACTGGCCCAGGCGGAGTTTGCCGCGGTGGTCCTTCCCCCGGTTGAAAGCGTTCCGCAGATAGTGGCGGCCAAGGCCAACGAGATTGTCGGCGACTCATCACTGCCCATCGAGCGGGTCCGCAAACTGGAGGCTGCCCTCTCCAAGCAGGGCGCGTTCAGCCATGGACTGGACGGCGAGGTGCGGAGCATGTCCGGGCACGGCGCCCAGCGCATTGCATCAATGCTCAATGCCAAGCAGATGGTGGGCGATGACGAACAGTACGCCGTGGCCATGGCACTCATGGCCCGCGAACTGGGCATTCCAGCGCGCGTGGTCATGGGCTTCTACCCGGACCCGAAAGAACCGCAGCAATCCGGCACTGTTGAGATCACCGGGAACGACGTGCACGCGTGGGTCGAGGTGGCCTTCGCAGGAGCGGGCTGGGTGCCTTTCAACCCGACGCCTTCCGAGGACAACGTGCCCATCCCACCCGACCCGGAACCCCGGTCCAAGCCACAACCTCAGGTCCTGCAGCCGCCCCCGCCGCCCCAGCCTCCTGTGGAACTGCCGCCCGACTCCGCCCCTGATGCCCAGGATGCCGAGCAGAACGAGCAGGGCTTCTGGGGCTTCCTGGGGCCCATCCTCCTGGCGATTGGCCTTGGCCTGATCCCCGTGGCCGTCCTTCTCCTTCCGTTGCTGCTCATCGCCTGGCTAAAGTTGCGGCGCCGGAAGCGCCGGGCATCGGGCGGATCGGCAGCAGACCGCATCAGCGGCGGCTGGAGCGAGATCATGAGCACGGCTACAGATCTGGGCACAAGAGTTCCTGCTGGTGCCACTCGCCGTGAAAACGCCGCCAACCTCGCCGAAGCGTTCCCGGCCACCAGTTCCACCACAATGCTGCTGGCGCACCGGGCCGACAAAGCGATCTTCGCCGCAGGGGACCCCACCGACGAGGACATTCGGGCGTTTTGGACGGACGTGGACTCTTCCCTGCAGCAGATGACCGGCTCCGTGGGTTTCTGGCAGCGGCAGCGGGCGAAGTTCTCATTACGGTCCCTGGCCGAGGGCGGGGTGCGTTCACAACTGCGCGCGCTGTTGGCCTCACTGTGGCATTCCGGGAGGGACACCTGACTTGGCTGATACGCGATTACTGCTGGAGGAATTGACATGAGTGCAAAACGTGGGCTGGCTGCGCCTCCGGCCATCGAAGGCTACAAGTACGTCCAGCCCCTCGGCTCCGGCGGTTTCGCCGATGTGTACCTGTACGAACAGGACCGGCCGCGGCGCAGGGTTGCAGTCAAGGTTCTGACCTCGGACCTGAAGACCGAGGGCGCGCGCAGCCGGTTCGAGTCCGAGGCGAACCTGATGGCGCAGCTGTCAACGCACCCCTTCATCGTTACGATCTACGAAGCCAACGTCACAGCTTCCGGACATTCCTACCTGGCCATGGAGTATTGCTCCAAGCCGAATCTGGATGCCAGGCTACGGCGGCAACGCTTCAGCGTGGACGATGCATTGGCCGTGGGCATCCAGGTGGCTTCCGCCGTCGAAACCGCCCACCGGGCGGGCATCGTCCACCGGGACATCAAGCCGGCCAACATTTTGGTGACCGACTACAACCGGCCCGCGCTGACCGACTTTGGTATTTCGGGCACCACAGACTCGGCCGCTGAGGAGGAGGGCGGAATGTCCATCCCGTGGTCCCCGCCAGAGGCCTTCCGGGGCACGGATGCCGACGGCGTGATGGTGGACGTCTGGGCGCTGGGTGCCACGATCTATACTTTGCTTGCCGGCCACTCGCCGTTCGCGTTGCCCGGCGGCGTCAACTCGCCTCGCGAACTCATGTCTCGGATCGCCTCCAGACCACTACCCAACCTGGGCCGGATCGACGTCCCGCAGTCGCTGCAACTTGTGTTGGCTACGGCCATGGCCAAGCAGCCCGAGTCCAGGTATCCCTCAGCCCACGCGCTTGCCCTGGCGCTGCAGCGTGTCCAGGCGGAGCTTAGCCTCTCTGTGACACGGTTTGAAGTGCTCGACGACGGCCACGACGCGGATCATCCCGGCGACAACGCCTCCGAAGATGCAACCCGGATACGCGGCGTGGTTTCCATCGACCCGCGCCCCAATGGACCAACGGGTTCCACGATGCCAGAATCCACGCTGCCAGGATCCGGCCAGGACACGACCGTTGCCCGCGGGGCCCAGGTGACTTCGGCCGTCCCGCTGTCCCCGGCGTCGCTGCCGGCTGCCCCGTCTCCCGGGGCTGCGACTGCCGCCCGGATCGGATGGGACCGCCCGGCGCCAATGACGCCGTTGCCGGTGGAGGACACACAACTCCGCCCGGCTGAGCCCGATTCGGTGCCCGAAGCTGCTGTTGAGCCGGACTCCCGGGGTGGTCGCAAGTGGCTGCTACTGGCAGCCGGGGGAGTGCTTGCGGCTGCCGCTGTGACAGCTGTGCTGCTGGTCAACGGCGTCGGCACCACACCCAGTGCACCACAGAGCACCCCCGGGCTGGACGGACCGCTGGATGCCGTTGGCCCGGGTAGCGTGGTCCCGGCACCCTCCAAGCTGGCCGGAACAAAGACAGGCGGCAGCGTCACTTTCACGTGGGAAAACCCGGCCCCGGCAGAAGGGGATGTGTATATGTGGCGCCCTGTTTCTGTTATGGAGTCGGGCGAGTACACCACCTCCAGCCAAGCCCAAGCCGTGCTGGCCGCCAGCCCGGACGCCCAAACCTGCGTAGAAGTGGTGATCCGTCGCAGCAACGGCCAGGGAACGCCGGAACCTGCTAAGGCCTGCGTGCCCTGACCGTTGAGCGGCCTGACTCAACCGACGGGCGCCAGCACCTTTGAGCGCCGCGCCGGTGCTGCAGCGACTGCAAGGGCGGCAATGGCAACAACACCACTGAGGATCAGGCCGGGGCGGTACTGCGCGAGCATCTCAGCAGCAGTGGCGTCCCGGCCGCTCCCGTGCCCGCTGATGACGGCGGTGGTGACGGCGAGTACCAGCGCTGCACCAACCTGGGTGCTGGTCTGAATGAGGCCGGCCGCCAGCCCCTGCTCCGAGTTGCGGATACCTGCCGTCGCCTGGACGTTGATGGAGGGGAATGCCAGGGCAAAGCCGACACCAAGCAGAAGGATGGAAGGAAGGATGTCTACTGCGTAGTTCGGCGTAGTTCCGACCCGCAGGAACAGGATGTAACCCAGAGTCAGGGCAGCCAGGCCAACCACAATCAGCCGGGGGGCACCGAACCTGTCAATGAATTTGTCAGCAAACGGCGCCGTGGCGACCACCAGGAGTCCGGCAGGCAGGAGTGCCAGTGCCATGCTTAGCGGGCTCCAGCCGAGGACCGACTGCAGGAACAGGGTCACGATGAACTGGAAGCTGAGGTAGGAGCCAAAGAGGCCTACAGCGCTGAGGTTGGCACGAGCCACCCATCCTTCCTTCAAAATGCTGAAGCGGATAAGAGGATGGGCAACTCTCTTTTCGATCACTGCGAAGGCTGTCAGTATCGCGGCGGAAATTGCGAACCCGGCGATAGTTGCCACAGATCCCCATCCCCGCTCCGGTGCCGATACCAAGGTGTACACGAGGCCCAGCATGCCCAAAGCCAGGGTCACCGCGCCCCAAATATCGTGGCCACTGTCCTGTTCCTGATCTGCCGGGTTGTCCTTCGGGATGAATTTGAGGCCCAAAAGAACGACGGCGATAGCGACCGGTACCGAGACCAGGAACGTCCAGCGCCAGCTCATGGTGGTCATAAGTCCGCCGACCACCAAGCCCAGTGAGAATCCGCTGGCGCCGAACGTGGAGAAGATGGACAGGGCGCGGTTACGCTCCCGCCCTTCCGCGAAGTTGGTGGTGATGATGGAAAAACCTGTAGGTGCTGTGAAGGCCGCAGCCAGTCCCTTGATGAAGCGGGTAGCGATCAGGAGCGTGGGATCATCCACAAGTCCGCCCAGCAGGGATGCCGCGGCGAAGACTGTGAGGGCAATGAGGAAGATACGACGGCGGCCCAGCAGGTCGGCCAGCCGGCCGCCCAGGAGCAGGAGACTTCCGTAACCCAGTACATACGCCGAGACGATCCACTGCAGGGAGTCGGTGCCGAGGTTGAGTTCCTGGCCAATTGAGGGCAATGCGACGCCCACCATGGAGACGTCAAGGCCGTCGAGGGCCAGCACCGTGCAGAGAACCAAAAGCAGCATCCATTGTGCACGGTTCCAGCGGACAGGGCCGGGCCGTTCTCCGGCGGATCTTTCAAGAGTGGAAAGTGAAGTCATAACCGTCAATCTATATGACGTGTCATCTAATGACAAGGAATATTATGACGTGGACATTATTTGCCGGATCTACTAGGATGAGGCCATGGAAATGGCACAGGATCGTGAGCTGGTGGAGCAATGGCGCGACATTCAGAGCGCCTACTTCCGCACGGCCGGAGCCATCGACCGCGAGCTTGAGGCGAAGTTCAACATCGGGCTCAATGAGTTCGAGATCCTGGATCTTGTGGCCGACAACGCTGATGCCTGCCGTATGAAGCAGCTGGGGCAACGCACTCCCATGACCCAAAGCGCGTTGTCTAAAGTAGTTGACCGCCTGCAGAAAGCGGGCCTGATAAGCCGGCAATCCTGCGAGGATGACAGGCGGTCACTGTTCCTCGAACTTACTGACGCCGGCCGCGCCTTGCATGCGGATGCCGCCGTCGCTCACCGGACCCTGCTCCAGGAGAACCTGAGCCAGCCCAGTTAACGAAGCAGCCCCCGCAGTTTGTGAAGTGCTCCGCGGGGGCTGGATTATGGCCGGCGAATACCGGCAGTTGCCTAGCGCTCCAAGCGGAATCCGAGCTTGATGGTCACTTGCCAATCGGCAACAGCGCCGTTTTCGAGGTGGCCCCTGATTTCTTTGACCTCAAACCAGTCCATGTTGCGCAATGTCTTGGCAGCCTCGGCGAGGCCGTTGCGGACGGCATCATCGACGCCTTCAGTGGATGTTCCGACAATTTCAGAAATGCTATAGGTGTGGTTAGGCAACGTAGCTCCTCGTGATCCTCGTCGATGCCCGGGCCGGCCGGGCCGTCTCTGCAGAGTATCGGACAGAGGCGAGTCCAGCTAGGCCTAGGCCGGGGTTGCCTGGGCCTCAAGGACGTACGTTTTCAGATCGTTGAGGGTTTGCTCCATGTGGGCATCCATCGCGTCCCGGGACTGCATGGGGTCGCGGGTCTCAAGGGCATTGGCGATGTTCTGATGGTGGTCGATTGCGTGGGCCTGGATCTCAGGTACACGCGACGTCTGCGTCCGTCTCTTTTGGAGCACGCGGTGCAGGGGTTCAAAAAGCACGGCCACAAAGACGTTTTCCGAGGCTTGAAGAATCAGGTCGTGGAAGGCCAGATCGGCTTCCACGAAGGCTGCGACGTCGTTAATCTTGTGGGCGGCGCGCATGGCGGCAACATGGCGGTGAAGGGTTTGGACATCGATATCGCTGATACGCACTGCCGCCAGTTCACAGGCCCCGGATTCGAGCATCCGGCGAAGTTCGATCAGTTGGACGGCGGCTGCAGCATCATCCACGCCTTCTGATGCAGCTCGCAACACAGCCTCCAGGGAGGACCAGCGGCTCAAGGGGTTCACGAACGTTCCCCTCCCGCGTTCCACACTGAGGATCCGTTGGGCTTCCAGGGTCTTCATGGCTTCGCGTACCGTCATCCGGCTCACTTCATGCTTCGCGCTGAGCTCGAGTTCGCCGGGCACGCTGGTGCCTGGCGGGAACTCGCCGGCGATAATCCGGTCCAGAAGCTCGTCTGCCACCATCTCGACGAGTGATTTCCGTGCCATCGTTGCCCCCTTGCGGCCTTTCCCAACGTAGTGGTCAAGCCTACTTGCGTATTTTATGTGCCTTATGCCACACTATCAGCAGATGCAAGATGTCTGACATCTTACAAATGTCCCAACAGTAGCGACTACTCACACAATGGAGTGCAAAGTGCCCTTTGAAGCAGATGTACTGGCCGCCTACCCGGCAGAGGTGCAGATTCCCGCTCAGCTGGTTGCCGAAGCTGTGGCGGCTTCCGCTGCTGTCACTCTGCAGGTGCTGGTAGTGCTCGACGACGATCCAACAGGCACGCAGTCTGTCTCGGACCTTCCCGTACTGACGCGGTGGGATGCCCCTGATTTCACCTGGGCTTTCGCTCAGGGCAAGCCCGCGGTCTACGTCCTCACCAACACCCGCAGTCTGGACCCTGCCGAGGCTGCTGCCCGGAACCAAGAGATCGTCAGCAATGCCCTCCTCGCAGCGGATAAGAGCGAATTCCCCCTCCGCGTGGGCTTTGTCAGCCGCGGAGATTCCACCCTGCGCGGACATTTCCCCCTGGAACCCGACACCATCGCCGCTACGCTCGCAGCTGTCAGCGGCGAGGTTACCGACGGCGTCGTGATCGTTCCGGCTTTCCCGGATGCAGGCCGCGTGACCATTGGCGGAGTGCACTACATGCGCGGCACCGGTACCGAAGCAGGGCAGCTGACCCCTGTTTCAGAGACCGAGTTTGCCAAGGACGCCAGCTTTGGATTCGCCAACTCCGAGCTCGCTGAGTACGTGGCCGAGAAATCGCAGGGCCGCTATCCGGCCAGCTCCGTCATTGTCCTGGACCTGAACATCATCAGAGCCGCCGGTCCCGACGGTGATCCCCAGGTTTCCGCGAAAGCCATCGCCGACGCTATCGCGCCGGCCAGCGGATTGACGCCCATCGTGGCGGATATCGTGACTGAAAATGACCTCCGCGCGCTGGCCTTGGGACTGGAAGAGGCCGAACGCCGCGGCAAGAAGCTCCTCTACCGGGTTGGCCCGCCCTTTGTGCGTGCCCGGATCGGGCAGGAGATCCGCAGCGAACTCAGCGGTGAGGAAGCGTACGCCGGCAACAGCCCATCCCTTGCCGGCGGACTGATTGTGGTCGGCTCGCACGTCGGCGTCACCACCCGCCAGCTCAAAGTCCTCACCGACCAGCACAGTTCGGCAAAGATCGTGGAAGTCGACGTCGAAAGGCTCCTTGGGGACGAAGCCGGAGCATATCTTGACGCCACTGTAGGCGACGTTGTGGGGGCACTCCGCCAGGGCGACGTCATTGTCCACACGAGCCGCCTGCTCATCAAGGCGGACGACGCCGCCGACAGCCTGAGGATCGCGCGGACCGTTTCCGCCGCGGTCGTCGCTCTCGTGAACCGAACCCTCAAAACTTTTCCGCCGCGCTTCGTGATCGCCAAGGGTGGCATCACCTCCTCGGACGTCGCCGCCCACGGGCTGGAAATCCGACATGCAATGGTGCGCGGCCCTATGCTCCCGGGCATCGTCAGCCTCTGGGAACCGGTGGACGGACCTGCCAAGGGCATCCCGTACATCGTGTTCGCCGGCAACGTAGGCGATGACCAGTCCCTGGCCCAGGTCACCCGCAAACTCAGTAACACCATTCAATCCCCACCTGCCCCCTGACCGCTGCACCTCAGTCCGAGATAACTAGATTCAACGGAGAACACCATGAGCGACCATTACACCGTCACCGTCCTTGGCCTCGGAGCCATGGGCCTGCCAATGGCCACCCGCCTCGCATCGGAACTGACCGTCCACGGCTTCGACATCGCGGAGGCGCGCCTGCAGCTCGCTGCCGAGGCCGGAGTCCACACCTTCGCAACGGCCAAGGAAGCTGCACAGGAAACCGATGCCCTGCTGCTCGCCGTCCGCAACGGCGAACAGCTCAATGACGTTCTCTTCGGCGAGAACGGCGTGGCCTCCGTGCTGAAGCCGGGCGCCGTCGTGATCCTGACCAGCACCGTCGGCACTGAAGCCATTCCTGCAACTGTCGAACGGCTTGCCGAATTCGGCGTGGCGCTGGTAGACGCGCCCCTCTCCGGCGGCCCCAAGCGTGCCGGCGAGGGCGATCTGCTGATCGTAGTGGGCGCCGACCCCGCAGCCTACGAAGCTGCCCGCCCGGTCCTGGAACTCCTCGCCTCAACCTTGACTGTTGTCGGTGACAAGCCAGGTGACGGCCAGGCCCTCAAGACCGTCAACCAGCTGCTCTGCGGAGTGCACATCGCAGCCGCCGCCGAGGCCATGGCTCTGGCCGATGCCCTTGGCCTGGACCAGGCCAAGACCCTGGCGGCACTCGAGGCCGGGGCAGCGGGCTCCTTTATGCTTTCCAACCGCGGCCCCCGCATCCTTGAGGCCTACACCGAGGAAGGTGCCGAAGTGCTCAGCCGCCTGGACATTTTCGTCAAGGACATGGGCATCGTGGGCAAGGCCACCCGCGCCGCTGGACTCGCAGCTCCCGTCGCCGCCGCTGCAGAACAGCTGTACCTCCTGGGCCAGGCCCAAGGCCTCGCCGCCGCGGATGATTCTGCCGTCATCAAAGTTGTCGCGCCCACCAAGCGCACTGTCTAGGTCCAAGACCCAAAGGTCCTGACCCCCTAAGATCCGGCGAGGGCGGTCCCCCTCCGCCGTCGCTGTTTACCCATCAGCACGTCCCCGTATCCCCACCGCCAGTCTGGAAGTAGGCTGGCTTGTCAAAGGAGACACACCATGAGCGCACTCGCTCTCCTGGCCATAGCAGTAGCGGGCGTTGTCCTGCTGCTCGTGGCCGTGATCAAGTTCAAGATCCCAGCCTTCCTGGCGTTGCTGGTAGTCAGCGTCGCTGTGGCGCTGGTAGCCGGAATCCCGCTGCAGGACATCGTCAAGACGGTCA
>JAPSJV010000024.1 GCA_031178005.1 Pseudarthrobacter sp. | reverse complement strand
AGACCGCGTGCAGGCTCCAGAAACATGATCGTCCAGGAGGACATAAATGGCTAAGAACCGTAGTGAACTTGTTGCAGAGGTAGCGGGCAAGGCCGGCACCAGCCAGGCTGCCGTGAACTCCGTTCTCGATGCACTGTTCGAGGTTTTCGAGACTTCCGTCGCTGCCGGCGAGAAGATCACCATCCCGGGCTGGCTCGCTGTTGAGCGCACCGACCGTGCAGCTCGCACCGGCCGCAACCCCCAGACCGGCGAGACCATCCAGATCGCAGCAGGCCACAGCGTCAAGCTGACCGCCGGCTCCAAGCTGAAGGCTGCAGTCGCCAAGAAGAAGTAGTCTTCTTCGGATCTTCGAAGGAAGCGGCAACCCAAGTGGTTGCCGCTTCCTTCGTTTAACGGCGACAGGGACTCAACCCGGAAGGCCCACGATTCGCGGCCCGGGCGGGTGTAGCGGACAATGGGTAGGTGCCTTCCGCAGCAAAAACACCTTCCCAGAATCCCGCGCCGGCGTCTGTTGCCGCCGGCGGATCTGCCGCGGGGATTTCCCCGGCCTGGCAGTGGGCGGGCCTTGCCGCGCTCTTCGCGGGTTTGGTGGTGGCGTTGCTCTTCTCCGGGGCCGCTGCGGCACGCTCCGTTTCCGATCCGGGCGCTCTGGTCCGCTGGGGCCTGCCCATCAGCAAGGGCCTGCACAACGTCTCCCTCGCCACCGTCATAGGCGGCCTCATCTTCGCTACCGGCATCCTGCCCCGCACCACCGGCAGGGGCAGGAAGTACCCCAAGGACGGCGAAGTCGAGCACCCGCTGTTCACCCGTTCCCTGGCCGTCGCCGCCATTGCCGGCGTTGTCTGGACGCTGTCCGCCGTCTCGGTGCTGGTTCTGACGTTCTCCGATGTCGCTGGCCTGGGCCTGTCCGGCGACGCCCAGTTCACCCAGTCGCTCGTTTACTTCATGACCGATATCGAGACGGGCCGAGCCTGGCTTTGGGTGACCATCATCGCCGCGGTGGTGACCACCGCTCTGTTCGGCGTCAGGTCCCTGACGGCTCTGGCACTCACCCTGGTCCTCGCCGTCGTCGGCCTGGTACCCACGGCACTGATCGGGCACTCGTCGAGTTCCTCGGACCACGAGGGCGCCATCAACTCCCTCGGCCTCCACCTGCTGGGCGTCAGCGTGTGGGTGGGTGGCATTGTGATGCTGGTGCTGCTGTCCCGGATGCTAAGCTCCACCGACCTGACCGAACCAGTCCTGCGGCGGTTTTCCGCGCTGGCAGGCTTTGCGTTCGCGCTTGTCCTGGCTTCAGGAGTCATCAACGCCAGTATCCGCGTCACCAACTGGGCCGATCTGTTTGGATCCGCCTACGGCCAGCTGATTGTCGCGAAGACCCTGGCTACGTTGGCGTTGGGTGCCATCGGATTTATGCACCGCCAGTGGGTCATTCCGCAGCTGGGGCGCAGGGGGCTTTCGGCCAAGCGCGTGCTGTGGCAGCTGATAGCCGTGGAGCTCTTGGTGATGGGGGCAACGTCCGGCGTCGCCGTGGCGCTGGGCCGCTCCGCGCCGCCGGAGCCCACCACCTACGCTCCCGACGCCTCTCCCGCCTTTATCCTCACCGGCTACGAACTGCCGCCGGAGCTCACCCCTGAGCGCTGGCTGACCGAGTGGCGGCTGGACTGGTTGTGGATCGCCGTCGCAGTATTTGGCCTGGTTGCCTACATCCTGGGTGTTGCGAAGGTACGACGCCGGGGGGACAAATGGAATCCGTTGCACACCATCACGTGGGTGGTCGGCCTGGTGGTGCTCACCTACATCACGTCGGGCCCACCTGCCGTCTACGGCCGGGTGCTGTTCTCCGCGCACATGGTGGACCATATGGCCCTGACCATGGTGGCGCCCATCTTCCTGGTGCTGGGCGCTCCGGTGACGCTGGCGCTGCGGGCACTCCCTGCGCGGGGCGACGGGTCCCGGGGGATCCGCGAGTGGCTGCTGGTATTTGTGCACTCCAAGTTCTCGCAGCTGGTCACCCACCCGATCTTCGCCGCCGGAAACTTTGCCGGCTCAATTGTGCTTTTCTACTACTCGGACGCCTTTGGCTTCGCCATGCGCGAGCACGTGGGCCACGAGCTGATGAATGTCCACTTCGCACTGACCGGTTACATTTTTGTACTGAGCATGATCGGCTCCGATCCACTGCCGCGGCGTGCTCCCTACCCGATGCGGCTGCTGCTTCTCCTGGCCACCATGGGCTTCCACGCGTTCTTCGGTGTGGCGATTATGGGCGGCACCGGGCTGCTGGCCGCGGATTACTTCGGCAACCTGGGCCGCGCCTGGGGCCCCTCGGCCATTGCGGACCAGCAAATGGGCGGCGCCGTGGCCTGGGGAATCGGCGAGGTCCCCACCCTGCTGGTGGCGATCGGCGTCGCCATTATGTGGTCGCGCTCCGATGAGCGGGAGAAGCGGCGGGTGGACAGAGCAGCAGACAGGAATAACGACGCCGATCTCAATGCTTACAACGATATGTTTGCCAAATTGGCGGAACGCGATGCCAGGCTGGCTGACCGCAATTCGAAGCTGGAAGGACGCTCATGAGCGAAACCGTACGCACCCACCACCGGGTCCGCGCCTCCGAGCTGGTGGGCCGTAACTGGCTCAACACCGGCGGGAAGTCCCTGGACCTGGAAGCCCTGCGCGGCAAGATTGTGCTCCTCGATTTCTGGACGTTCTGCTGCATCAACTGCCTGCACGTCCTGGATGAACTTCGCCCGCTGGAAGAGCAGTACTCCGACGTCCTGGTCACGGTTGGCGTCCACTCGCCCAAGTTCGAGCATGAGGCTGATCCGGTGGCCCTCGCCGCGGCTGTGGAACGGTACGAGATCCACCACCCCGTCCTGGACGATCCCGAGCTGGATACCTGGAAGGCCTACACCGCCCGCGCCTGGCCAACCCTGGTGGTCATCGACCCTGAGGGCTACATCGTGGCGCACCTGTCAGGCGAAGGCCACGCGGATGGCCTGGCCGTGTTGATCCCGGAACTCATCGCCGAGCACGAGGCCAAAGGCACCCTGCACCGCGGTTCAGGCCCCTATGTGGCGCCCGAGCCCACGTCCGGCACGCTGCGCTTCCCGGGCAAGGCGCTGTACCTTCCGTCCGGCCGCGGAACCGTGGGTGAGGCAACAAGCAACGACGCCGGCTCCTGGCTGGTCACCGATACCGGCCACCACCGCCTCGTGGAACTGCACACCGATTTCCATACAGTTCTGGCCACCTACGGCACCGGAGTCAAGGGATACGCAGACGGCGGTGCCGCCGGCGACGCTGCCACAGCCCAGTTCAATGAACCCCAGGGCCTGGTGTTGCTGCCGGAAGATGTGGCAGCAAAGGTGGGTTACGACGTCGTGGTTGCCGACTCCGTCAATCACCGCCTCCGGGGACTGTCGCTGACGGACGGAAAGGTCAGCACGCTCGCCGGCAACGGCGTCCAGCGGCTGTTGGAGACCGGGCCCGCCCGCGTGGACGAGGACGCGGCAGGATTCACCGGGCAGCTGAGCGACCACCCCCTGGAGGTCTCACTGAGTTCGCCCTGGGACCTGGTGTGGTCGAGGAAGCTGAACGCCGTGGTGGTTGCCATGGCCGGAACGCACCAGATCTTCAGCTTCGACCCCGTGACCGGCGCCGTGGCGATCGCCGCAGGCAACGGCCTCGAGGGCCTGCTGGACGGCCCCGCGCACGAGGCGTGGTTCGCCCAGTCGTCTGGTCTCGCCGAAGACGCAGACGGCAACATCTGGGTGGCAGACTCGGAAACCTCCTCCCTCCGGAAGCTCGTGATCGACGACACCGGCGCGCTCACCGTGGAAACCGCCGTCGGCCAGGGCCTGTTCGACTTTGGCTTCCGCGATGGTGACGCCGTCGATGCCCGGCTGCAGCACCCGCTGGGCGTTACCGTGTTGCCGGACGGCTCCGTCGCCATTGCGGACACCTACAACGGCGCCGTCCGCCGTTACGATCCGTCCAGCCGGACGGTTTCCACGCTGGCGCGCGGCCTGTCCGAGCCTTCCGACGTCATTGTGGACCACACCCGCGTGGCCGGCGCCGAGCCGTTGCTGGTGGTTGTGGAGGCGAACAAGCACCAGCTGATCTACGTGCCCATCCCCAAGGAAGCCCAGCAGGTTGACGAGGGTGCGTCTCAGACGCACAGGCCCAAGAGCCCAGTTGCGCCCGGACCGCTGCAACTCAACGTCCGGTTCACGGCTCCCACGGGCCAGAAGCTCGACGACCGCTGGGGCGATCCCACCCAGCTGAAGATCTCCTCCACCCCGCCCGAGCTGCTGCTGTCCGGCGGCGGAACGTCTGTGGGGCTCAACCGCACGCTGGAGCTGAGCGCGGACGTCCCGGAGGGCATCCTTCACATCACCGCCCGGGCAGCCGCCTGCGACGGACCGGAAACCGAGGACGGCGAGATCCCTGACCACGCCGCATGCCACCTGTACCAGCAGGACTGGGGCATCCCGGTGCTGATGACGGCCGACGGCGACACCGACCTGGTGCTGGACCTCAGGGGCATGGACTAAGCCACAGGATTGGCTATTGCAAAGGCTGCCGACAGTGACATCGCGTCACGGCCGGCAGCCTTTTGCGTGGGATTGAGGGGCGCCGGCCCGGAATGACGGGGGCTGGCAGCAGAGGCGACCTTGAAAAGCTGCCGTGCGTGACGCCGTCGTGCTGTTTTGCCGTCGGTGGGTTTTCCACATATGGCAGTCCGGGCTGGCGGCGAAGGTGCATGCACTCCGAGCATGGAGTGCATGGAAGTAAGGGCTGCCCTCGAACACTGCGGCGGGGCTGCCCGGCGCCCAGCCCTTTTGCGACTGGGCGTAGATGATGCTGCTCTTCGCCGCGCCACTCGGGCGGGTGTACTTCAGCCGGTCCGCGGGCTCTACGCACTTCCGACGGCGCCTCCCGGATTGATTGCGTTGCTGCGGAACAGGGAGGTGCTGACCTGCGTAAGCGCGGCGCCGCACTTTGCATTGTGGTCGCTTCCGACCGCTGGCGGGCTCCATGTCCACCACCGTCGGGAAGACATGGTTGCCGGCAACTCCATTCACCATGCCGGGCTTGTGCTGCCGGTCCAAACCACGGCGCCGGTAGCGTCGCTGCCGGACGTGCTGATTCACGCGCTGCGCTGCCTGCCGTTCGCTGAGTCGCTGGTCATGGTCGAGTGTGCGGTGATTCGGGGCGACGTCAGTCTGGATTTCCTCCGTATGAAGCTGCCCGGGAAACGGAACGGGGCCGCACGGGCTGTCCTGGGTTGGGTAGACCGCGGAGCAGATTCGCTGCTGGAAACGCTGGCCAGGACGTACTTCCGTCAGGCAGGGATCCATGTTGAGTGTCAGGTCTATCTGGACAAGGTTGGCTACGTGGATCTTTTGCTGGATGGCTGGTTGGTAGTGGAGCTTGACGGCCGGCACCATGCTGACTGGAACCAGGTCAAGAAGGACCATCGGCGGAACAACGAGTCTGTGGTGCAGGGCTATACCGCGCTCCGCTACTACTACCAGGACGTGGTCTTCAACCACCGGGCCATGGTGGCTGAGGTGCTGGGTGTGTTGGCCTGTCGGCGGTGAAGGAGGGCTGCCGTGCGCGTCACGCTTGGCAGGTTTTTAGCCGCATGAGGAGCGTGGGTCCGCGGAAACACGCGGCTGCGGCCTGATGGGATGGCCAAAAGGGTGCTGTGCGTGACGGTGGCGGGGTTGGGGGCGCGGCGCGGTCCTGGCTTAGGGCCTCGGTCAGTAGCTCAGCTGCGGGGTGAGGTTGACCGCGTCGGCGCCCACATCGAGGCGGGTGGTGAAGCTGAAGGCCACTTCCTCGTTAAGCGGGAAATAGGCGCCGGAGAAGGAATCCTGCTGCTGGCCGGTGACTTTTGCCTTGCCGTCCAAGGGGGCAACCACCCAGCGGCCGTCGAAGGGCTCGATGTTGATTTCCGGGTATTCGGTGACGGCCCACTTGATGGTTCCGGCCGTGATGTTGTTCCGGCTGACATGGTAGAACGGGCAGTCCGGCTGCAGCCGCTGTTCCTTGGTGGCCTCCGCCGCGCAGGTGTCCAGGAACTCGCGGACCTTGGCGCCGACGTCGTCCTTCAGCTGCTGGGTTGCCTGGGTGAGCAGGGTCAGCGGGGCAACGGGTACGTTCCTGCCCGTCACCGTGGCCCTGCTGGCGGCGGCGGAGAAGTAGGCGCCGTTGAGCGATGCCTCGTACTCTCCGGGGTAGAAAACGGCGAAGGAATTCTTGCCGTCGGGCATGTTCACGGGCACGCCGTTAACCGTTGCTTCCACCGAGTTGACCACGTTGACTTCCACCACAGGCAGCGGCGCGGGGACAAACGCCCACGTGTTGAAGAACAACCACTCGGTGCCGGTCTTTTCCAGCAGGAAGCTGGTGCTGAGTTGGCTGCCGTCGATGGTGTAATCCATGGGAACACTGACCCGGTTGCCGTCCTGTGGCTCAGGCTTGCCCAGCTTCACATTGGTGATCCGCGAGGCAGCGGTCTGCAGCGCTGTGCCGTCCAGCATCGAGGGATCCGTAGGCGGAACCGTGGCCCGCAGCAGCCCCAGCGCCTTGCCGCCGTCGCCACTCTCCAGGGCAGCCAAATACTCACGGACCGGCTGGTGCGGACTGGCAACGGTGTTGTTCACAACGTTGACGGCCACAATGGCTGCGGCAACGGCAAGCATCAGGCCCAGCAGCCATCCGGCTGCGATCCTGACCAACGCCTGACTCATCTGCACGCCCCTTACGTTACCTGCCAGAACGCTGATTGCCGGTGTCAAGAGCGACGGCGGCACTCAATATGGCGGTCACGGAACCTCAGCGGCGGCGCCTGGACGAGGTGCCAAAGACGCCCCTGAGCAGCTCACGGCCGAGCTGGGTGCCCATGGAACGGACCATGCTTTTCAGCCCGCCTCCGAGTGCTCCACCCAGCGCGCCGGCGAGGTCGCCCACCATTCCGCCGCCCTGGTCCTGCGGCTCGGGCTGCGGCGCGGGAGGCGCAGGAGGTGCCTGGCGGGACTGCCCGGACTCCGGCGTCGGAAGCGGCCTGCTGCTGGGCCGCCCCAGGATGTCCTCCTCGATGCGGCGGGCCTCCGCGTCAACGTCCAGGGCGTCGGGAGCCGGGGGTTCACCCGGGGCGGCCGGGCCGGTGGCCGGAGCTCCCTTGCCCGTCAGTTTCTCGTAGGCGGAGACGTTGTCCACGGCGGTGCCGTACTTGCCGAGCAATGCCGAGCCGGCCACCGTGCTCTTGACGAGGTCCTCGGCGCTGGGGCCCATCACCGATTCCGGGGCCCGCAGGCGGGTGTGGGCCACGGGTGTTGGTGCGCCCTTCTCGTTCATCACCGTAATAATGGCCTCGCCGATGCCCGCGGAGGTGAGCGTCTCTTCGAGGTCGTACTCGCTGACCGGGAAGGTGGAAACGGTGGCTTTGAGGGCCTTGGCGTCCTCCGGAGTGAACGCGCGCAGGGCATGCTGGACCCGGTTGGCGAGCTGCCCAAGGACGTCAGCCGGAACGTCTTTGGGCGTCTGGGTGACAAAGAAGATGCCAACGCCCTTGGAGCGGATCAGCCGGACCGTGGTGGTGATGGCATCGAGGAAGGCCTTGGACGCGCCGTTGAACAGCAGGTGGGCCTCGTCCAGGAAGAAGACCAGCTTGGGCTTGTCCAGGTCGCCGGCTTCGGGGAGGTCCTCGAAGAGATCAGCCAGGAGCCACATCAGGAAGGTGGAGAACAGCATGGGCTTGGTCTGCAGCGTGGGAAGCTCCAGGCAGGTGATGACGCCGCGGCCGTCAGGAGCCGTGCGGAGCAGTTCAGCGGTATCGAACTCCGGTTCGCCGAAGAACTTCTCCAGGCCCTGCGCCTCGAGGTTGACCAGTTCACGGAGGATGACGCCCGCGGTGGCCTTGGACAGACCGCCCAGTTCCGCGAGGTCCGCCTTTCCTTCATCTGACGTAAGAAACGTGATGACGGAGCGGAGGTCCTTGAGGTCGATCAGCTCCAGGTTCTTCTTGTCCGCAAAGTGGAACACCAGCTGCAGGCTGGACTCCTGGGTGTCGTTGAGTTCCATCACGCGGGAGAGCAGGATGGGGCCGAACGACGTAATGGTGGCCCGCACCGGGACGCCGTTGCCGTCGCCACCGAGGGCAAGGAACTCCACCGGGAACGTCTTTCCGGACCAGGCCTGGCCGATGCTTTCCGTGCGGGCCGTCAATTTCTCGTTGGCGGTGGCCGCCGTGGCCAGGCCGGAAAGATCACCCTTGATGTCCGCGAGGAACACGGGAACGCCGGCCGTGGACAGCTGTTCCGCCATCATGTGCAACGTGACTGTCTTGCCGGTGCCCGTGGCGCCGGCAACCAGGCCGTGCCGGTTCATCATGGACAGCGGCAGGCGGACCGGCGCTTCCTTGTGGAGTTCGCCGTCGATAATTGCGGCACCGAGCTCGATCGTGGCGCCTTCCAGGGTGTAGCCCTTCTGGAGGGTGGCGAGCTTTTCTGCTGTGGTCTTGGTCTCGTTGGCCATGCCGTTAGCTTAGCGGTGGAGGGGCGCTTACGCGCTGACTTCACATTCGCTCACCGCGAGTCGGCAAGGACAGAAGAAGCCCTAGCCATGCGGGTCCTCCTGAAACCGCGACTCGTACCCGGCACGCGCCTGACGATCGACCGCCACCACCTGATCGGGCACGAGCCTGCGCAGGATCCCGTCGCGCACGCGTGACGGGAGGACGTTCACGACGCGATTCACCACGCCGACGTAGGCGGGCACGGTTACCTCGAAGCGCGGCCGTTCGATCGTTCGCACGACAGCCCTCGCCACGTCGACAGGCTGCAGTATGGCCGCCGCCCCCGTGCTGGTGCCTGCGGCCATCGCGGTGTCGACGACGGTAGGCATGATCGCTGAGAGGTGCACCCCCGATCCGCGCAGTTCGAAGCGCACCGCCTTCAGATATCCGAACACGCCATGCTTGCTGGCGGCGTAAGTGGCCTCTCCCGGCGTTGGAAGGAGGGAGGCCGCGGAGGCGATCGTGACGATATGCCCCTGACCGCGCGCCCGCATCTTTGGGGCCATGAGCTGGACGGAGTAGATCACGCCGAGCAGGTTTACGTCGAGCTGCCGCCGAGCGACCGTCTCGGATTCCTCGTCGAATGCTCCTGCCCACATCACTCCCGCACTATTGACGAGCACGTCGATCGGGCCGAGCTCCGATTCGACGGCTGTCAGGAACGCGGCGAAGGAATCACGGTCGGAGACGTCGAGCTGGTGCCCGGTCGTTCCGCCCCCGAGGTCCTGCGCCGCGCGGCTGGCTGCCTCCCCGTCGTAGTCGCCGATGGCAACCCGAGCGCCGGCTTCGACCATGAGCCTGGCAGTCTCGCGGCCGATGCCGTTCGCGCCGCCGATGATCGCGATCACCCGGTTGTGCGCGTTCGATACGGTGGTCATGCGCCTACCTGCTGCCTGGTCGCGGACTGCGGCGTGCGCTGTCCGGGTTCCGTAGGCGCTCTGCGCGCAGCCCGCTTGGCGCCTGCCCTGCGCTCCCGGGCGAGATCCCACAGGTAATGGTCGAAGTCGACCTCCATGGTGTGACGCGGCGAGGCATAGAAGTGGCGTTTGTTGCGCTCATGATCGCGCATCATCTGTGCGCGCACCTCGGCGTCTGTCGGCGGTTCATACCCGCCGGTCAGCATCGCCGTCACCCATGCGGACTGGGCCTCTGCGAGTGGCATGACGGCGCCGACCGGCTGCAGCAGTCCGATGAAGTAGAGCCCTGGCAGATCGGGGTGCACGGTTCTCTTCCACAGCGGCAGCTCGTTGTCTTCCGGATCGACGAGCGACGGATCGATGAAGGGGAAGGAAACGCGGTAGCCGGTTGCCCAGACGATCAGATCGGCGCGGGCGCTGGTGCCGTCTGAGAACAGCACCTGATCGCCGTCGAACCGGGTGATCCCCGGGCGTACTTTCACCTTTCCCGCGGCGATCTGGGTACGGATCTGCTCCGACTGCACTGGGTGCGACTGACCCGGCGTGTGCGGAGGTTTGGGGAGCCCGTACTTCTTCAGCCCGCCGGAACCGAGCGCGCCGATGCGCAACCGCGCCGTGGTGACCCACCACGGCATCCAGCCCGGCAGTGCGATCTGGTCGGAGGGCATGCCGAACAGGAACTTGCGCATCACCCACTGACCGCGCCGGATCGAGAGCGCGACGCTGTTGGCTCTCTTTGCCCCTTCGACGGCGATGTCCATCGCCGAATTGCCGGCGCCCACGACGACGACATCGCGGCCCGCGAGCTGGTCGCCCGAACGGTAGTCATGGGCGTGGATCTGCTCGCCGCTGAAGGAGCCGGGGTACGAGGGTTCGGGCAGGCGCGGGTCCCAGTGGTGGCCGTTGGCGACGAGGACGGCGTCGTATACGCGCTCCCGCCCGCCGTCGGAGTTTTCCGTGCGCACCCGCCACCTGCCGTCATCGGTGCGGGCCACATCGGTCACTGTCGTGCCGAACGTGATCGAATCGCGGAATCCGAAGTGCTCTGCGTACGCCTCGAAGTAGGCATGCACCTGGTCGTGGCGGGCGTACGGAGGGTAGTCGGCGGGCATCGGGAAGTCGGAGAACGCCATCCGCGGGCACGAGGTGTTGATCTCCAGGGTCTCGTAGCAGGCGGAGTGCCCGTTCGGATTGTCGAACAACCAGTTTCCGCCGATCGCGCTGCCCTTCTCGAAGCAGTCGAACGGGAGGCCGGCCAGGTAGAGCGCCTTGACGGCGGCGAGGCCGGATGAGCCGGCTCCGATGACGCACACGCTGGGAAGCGACTCGTCGCGAGGAATGGGTGCCGCCACCGCAACGCTGCGGTGCGCGGACTTTACGAAGTAAGCCATGCGGCGAGTATGGCATCGAAAATCACCAATTTCAATGGCAGGATGGTGGACATGGGTGATAACGGCGATGAGGACCGTCTATGGCGAGGCAGCGCACGCAGTTCGCGGGATGAGGAACGGAGGAGGCGCCTGCTCGACGCCGCTCTCGAGATCTACGGCACAACGGGTTACGCGGGCGCAAGCGTGGGTTCGGTGTGTCGTCTTGCCCATGTCTCGAGCCGATCCTTCTATGAGTTGTACTCCGACCAGTCCGAACTGCTCGCCCATCTGTACCGCATGCTCAATGACGAGGTCCTCTCCGGGTTCGCGGATGCGAGCGTGAATGTGGCGGAGCCGCTGTTCAAGACGGTCCGCACACTGGTCGCCGGAGCGCTCGCGACGACGCTCGAGGACGAGCGCAAGGTCCGGGTGCTCGAGGTGGAGTCCGTGGGTGTCTCTGATTCGCTTGAACAGGAACGCCGCAGCGCGTACCGTGCGTTCGCCGCGGCGATCGACTCCGCCTTCAATGCCCTTCAGCGGTCCGGGCGCATCGAGTCGGTGCCAGGGGGACTGTCCAGCCTGATCCTGGTCGGCGGAATCACCGAGGCGCTCGTGCAACGCGTGCAGACGCCGGCTGCGCTGCGAACGGATACGGCCAGATTCATCGACGACGTGACGGAGGTGATCGTGCGGCTGATCGGTCAGGTCAGGAGCTGACGTCGCATTCGCTCACCGTGAGATCGGCAAGGACGCTGGTATCGACGTCGATCCCCAGGCCAGGCGCCTCCGTCACCTGTACCTCCGGGAGGATGTACTGCAGGTTCCCCGGTTCGGTGGTGAACTTCATGGGCCCGGAGAGCTCCGTGGAGACGATGTTGGGGTGGCTCAACGCAAGGTGGAAACCGGCCGCGGAGGCAATGCTGGTTTCCAGCATGGACCCGATCTGCACCTTGAGTCCGCCTAGTTCCGCCTGTGTAGCCAGCCGGTGGCACGGTGTGATGCCGCCGCTCTTCATGAGCTTGAGGTTGACCATGTCCACCGAACGGTCGCGGACAAACTGCCGCAGGTCCGCGGCGTCCACCACCGCTTCATCCGCCATCAGCCGCATGCTGGTGTCCTGGCGGAGCAGCCGGAAGCCGTCAATGTCGTCGGCATCGATGGGCTGTTCTACCCAGCCGATATCAAACGGCTCCAGGGCGCGGATCATGGTGCGGGCGGTGGCTGGATCGCCCCATCCCTGGTTGGCGTCCACCCGGATGGCCAGGTCATTCCCGATTGCCTCGCGCACGGCTCGCACCCGCTCGATGTCCAGGCCGTCCGTGCTGCCCAGCTTCATCTTGAGGTGCCGGTAGCCTTGGCCCCTTGCCTCGACGGCCTGCTCTGCCAGGACCCGCGGCGACAGAATGCTCATGACCTTGGCGATGGTGGGGTGCTCCGGCTTCCGGCCGCCCAGCAGCGCGTAGATGGGGCGTCCGGCGGCTTTGCCGGCCAGGTCCCAGCAGGCAATGTCGACGGCGGCCTTCGCGGCGCCGCATCCCTTGAGCGCACCGTTGAGCTGCTGATGGACGGCCGTGATGTCCCGCGGGTCCAGGCCCAGGATGGCCGGGATCAGCTCGGTCCTGAGCGCCTCCACCACGCCGGTGGGCGTCTCCCCGGTGATGTGCCCGTCCGGAACGCTTTCGCCATAGCCCACCAGGCCGTCGTCGGTCTCCAGGGTGAGGATGACACTGGGCATGGTGTTGTAGGTGGCGTAGGCGACGACGAACGGCTCCAACAGCGGAACGTCGATCAGGGTGATGGTGGCGCGGGAGATTTTCAAGGGAGGCTCACTGGTTTCGTAGGAAGTCTGGTTGCTGGTGTTGTTGACGGGCGGGCTCGGGCGGCGCTACATAACGCTTTCCAGGAAAGCGATGGTGCGAGGGTTCTGCGGGTTATCCAGGACCTCGGCCGGAGCACCTGATTCCACCACCACGCCGCCGTCCATAAAGACGACGCTGTCCCCGGCGCCCCGGGCGAAGCCGATCTCGTGCGTCACCACGATCATGGTCATGCCGTCCGCCGCAAGCGTGCGCATCACGTCAAGAACGTCGCCAACCAGTTCCGGGTCCAGCGCACTGGTTGGCTCGTCGAACAGGAGCAGCTGTGGATCCATGGCCAGCGCCCGGGCAATGGCCACGCGCTGCTGCTGGCCGCCGGAGAGCTGCGCGGGGTAGGCCTTGGCCAGATTTGCCAGCCCCACCCGGTCCAAGAGTTCCATGCCGCGTTTGAGGGCCTGTTGCTTGGGAACCTTCTTCACCCCCACCGGCGCGGCCCAGATGTTCTCCAATGCCGTCATATGCGGGAAGAGGTTGAAGCGCTGGAACACCATGCCGATGCCGCTGCGCTGCTTGGCCACTTCACGCGGGTTCATCTCGAAGATCCGGTCGTGGCGCTGTGCATAACCGATGAGGTCCCCGCCCACGGAAATCCGTCCGCCGTCGATCCGTTCAAGGTGGTTGATGCAGCGCAGGAAAGTGGATTTACCGGAGCCCGATGGGCCCAGCAGGCACATGACCTCGCCGGCGTTGACCGTGAGGGAGATGCCCTTCAGAACCTCGACGCCGCCGTAGTGCTTCCGGACGTTACTGGCAATCAGGAGCGGTTCGGTGGCCTGCTTTGATTCGGGACGCCCGGCGGAGATGAGTGCTTCGGTCATGGCTGGAGCCCTTTCGGTGCCGGCGGGGTTTTGCGGAAAGCGGCCCTGAGCCTGCCCAACGGTGTGGGGGACTGTTGGCGGGCATTGCCACGGCCGTAGTGGCGCTCGAGGTAGTACTGCGGGACGGACAGGACGGAGGTGAGGAAGAGGTACCAGCAGCTGACCACCACCAGGAGTTCCACCTGGCGGAGGTTCTGCGAGGAGATCTGGGTGGCCACCGTGTACAGCTCCAGGACGGCGATGACGGACAGAAGGGAGGTGTTCTTCAGCATCGAGATGGTCTCGTTGCCCATTGGCGGGATGATGACCCGCATGGCCTGCGGCAGGACCACCCTGAAGAGCGTGTACGCCGGGGACATGCCCAGCGATGATGCTGCTTCGTGCTGGCCGCTGTCCACGGAGAGCATGCCGCCGCGGATGATCTCCGCCGAGTAGGCGGCCTGGTTCAGCGTCATGGCCAGGAGCCCGGCGGTGAACGCAGGAACCAGGGTATTGGTATCCACGGAGAACACCGTGAAGTCGGTAAAGGGGACACCCAGGGAGATCTGCGAGTAGAGCAGGCCGAGGTAGCCCCAGAACACCACCTGGATCAGGAGGGGCGTGCCGCGGAAGACCCAGATGTACAGCCAGGCGAAGGCGTTCATCACGGGGTTCCGGGAGAGCCGCATGACCGCCAGCAGGACGCCCAGCACCGTGGACACCAGCATGGACACCACGGTGAGGACCAGGGTGAGGCCCACCCCGCTCAGGATCCGGGGGTGGAAGACGTAGCTGCTGATCGTGGAGTGGTCAATGTTCGGGTTGGACCACAGCGACGAGGCGAGGGCCGCAAAGCCGAAGGCCAGCACTGCTGCTCCCACCCAACGCCAGGGATGCCGCAGCGGGACCGCGACGACGTCGTCAGCGCCACCACCCGACGGCGGGAGTTCAGCCGGTGCCCCGTCCTGCCGCCGCGTCAAAGTATTGGCCGCCCTCATTGTGCGGTTCCGCCCAGGTTGAGACCGGCTTCCTTGACGGTGTAATCCGAGAGGTCGTACTTGGCCAGGATCTTGTCATAGCTGCCGTCTGCAATCAGCGACTGCAGGGCCGCCAGCAGTGCCTTGGAAAGGTCGGCATCCTCTTTCAGCACGCCGATGCCGCTGTAAACCGGGTTGTAGCCGGACGGGTTTGCGGGATCCTTGACGATGTCGAAGAGCTTGCCGTCCCCGGCGGTCTTCGCGGCGTAGGCGGCTACTGCGGAATCAACGACGTCGGCGTCGGCCTTTCCGGAACGGACGGCCGTCTGCACATCGGTCTCCAGCGGAAGTTCGGAGACGTTGATCGGCTTCGCGCCCTTATCAATGCACTGCTGGTCGTAGCCACGGAGGATCTCTGCCTGCACGGTGGCCTTCTGTACGGCAACGTTGCGATCGCACAGGTCCAGCACCGTGGTGATTTTCTGCGGGTTTCCTTCCGGCACCAGGATGGAGAACCCGGCGTGGAAGTAGTCCACAAAGTCCAGGGTCTGCTGCCGCTCGGGGGTGTCGTTCATGCCGGACATAATGACGTCGTTCTTGCCGGACTGCAGTGACGGAATGATGCTGTCGAAGGCCTGGGTCTGCAGTTCCAGCTTCACGCCGAGCTTGCCGCCCAGCGCCTGGGCCAGATCGTAGTCGAGCCCGGTGAGCTGCTGGTTTTCGTCGAACATTTCCATGGGCGGGTAGGGGATGTCCGAGGCCACCTTGATCACCCCGGCCGTTTTGTAGCTCTCCGGAAGGGCGGCTGCGGCTGCGGGATCAACATCAGCCGCGGACAAGGTCTGGGCATCCGCGGGCGGGGTAGTTCCTGCAGAGCAGGCTGTCAGCCCGACGGTGAGGGCCAGCCCGGCAACTGTCAGGACGTTCCGGGCTGTCAGTGCACGAGGGTTGGGGCGCATGGGTACTCCTGTTGGGGGTGGGGTTATACCTGGTCAGTTTTGCTCAGTCGGTACCAGCCGCTGCGCGTGACGCCGGTGGCCACGCGGCCTGCAGCGAAGGCGGGTTCAAAGATCCCGCGGAGCAGGAAACGCCAATCCTGGGCCTGGGCCGGGTCCGTGGCACGCATGGCCACGATGTCGCGGGGGGCGCGGCACCAGAGGTTTTCGCCGCCGTCGATAAGTACGGGCTTTGAGTCCGGGCCGTGTTCCAGAACCATTGCCGATTCGAGGGGCGGCAGTTCGACTTCATCCACAACGCCCTGGCTGGCGTCCACACTCCGGGGCGAGTCCAGCGGCCATACGGCCACCAGCCGGTCGCTTTCGTCGTTGGCGTTGATGTCGTCCTGCATCTCGCCGTAGAAGTTCTGTTCGTATTCAGCAGAGTGGACGCCCAGCTTGGTGAGGTTGAAGCGGGCGTTCCGGCTGACCAGGGGATCAAAGGTCCAGGTCATCGTGTTGATCCCCCGGGCCAGGGACCAGGCGCGCTGGTGCTGCTTGAGCGCGAAGCCCACACCCTTGTCCCCGGTACCTGGAAGGACGCCTGCGATCAGGGAGTAAGTGGACATCCCGCCCGGCGAAACAATCCCGACGGCGGCTCCGCAGAGTTCACCGCGCAGTGTGTAGGCCGCCGATACGTTGCAGCCGGCGTGCGAGATGCTCCGCAGTAGATCAAAAGGGATGGGTGCGCCGTGGGGTGACATCCCCCAGATCGCGATGAGCAGCCCTTCAACGTCCCGGAGCCTGTCGCGGTCATGCTCGTCCACCACATGGACTCCGGCACGGACGGCGGCAGCAGCGGCCGCCGCCGTGGCGTGGAGTGCGGTGGGGCTGGCATCAAGAGTAAGTGACATGCGTCAACTATGGTCCGGGCAGTACCCTGCTGGCTTCAGTGTCCAGCACCAACCTATGAAGTCATCCTTGTGGCGGGGCACTACTGGCTGTAGCTTTACTCGTTATGGCTGCCACCCCTCAACCCATTGCCAGTCCTGGCGTCTCCGAATTGCTGGACGTTCTGGCGGACTCCGGACTGGTCCTGCGCTCGCAGGGTGTGCCACCCAGGGTGTCGCTGTTGAGCCCGTCGTTTTACGATCCCTTCTCCCCGTTGGAAGGATCGCGCGGAGGAATCCTGCTGGGCATCGGGCTGCATCCCGGAGACCCGGAAACGGCTGGCGTCATCCGACAGGCTGCGGAGGCGGGCTTTGCCGCCGTCGTTCTCAAGGAGCTGCAGCAGGACCTCGGAGGCCTTGCGGAGGTGGCGGACCAGGCCGGCGTCGCCCTCCTCGTGGTGGATGACGAAGTTGGCTGGCGCCAGTTGAACGCGCTCCTTGACTCTGCCCTTAACGCCTCGGCCGGCGGCTCGCTGTCACCGCTCGGCGTCGGCGACCTGTTTGCCCTGGCCAACGCCATCGCCGCAATGGTTGGCGGCGCAACCACCATCGAAAACCTGCAGGAAGAGGTCCTGGCGTACTCCACGCTCGCGGACCAGCCGATTGATGAGGACCGGCGCCTGGGGATCCTGGGCCGGAAGGTTCCGTACCTTCCGGAAAACGCGGGCCAGTACGCGTCGGTGTTCCGGGCCCAAGGAGCAGTCCACATCGAGGGTGTGCGGCCGGCAATGGACCGGCTGGCCATTGCGGTGAGAGCGGGCAACGAGGCTCTCGGGTCCATCTGGGTGGTGGATGCCAACGCCTCCCTTGACCCGGAAGCGGGGCTGGCCTTGGAGCGCGCGGCCGACATCGCGGCCCTGCACATGCTGCGGGCCCGCAGCGCCCATGACCTGGCAAGGCAACACCGGGCGGAACTTCTCCGCAGGCTGCTGAACGGCGGGGATGACGCGGCCCTGGCAGCGGAGCAGTTGGGGCTTCGTGATTCCGGGCCGTTCGTTGTCGTTGCTTTTGAGCCCGACCTGGACCACGCCATCGAAATGACGCTGGTCCGGCTTCTTGACCTGGTCACGACGCAGTGCGAAGCACACCGCCAGGGGGCGCACTGCGTGCTGATCGGCACCACCGTGTATGCGCTCTTCACCGACACAGCCGAATCGTCATTCGCTGCGCTCGAGGCCCTGGTGCTCCGGCTGATCGAACGCTCACGCGCTTCCCTGGCTGTTGACGTGCGGGCAGCCGCCGGTCCCGCGGTGCGTGCGGCTTCGGAGATTAACCGGTCACGGCACGACGCCGATCTGGTCCTTTTGATGCTCGCCTCCGGCAGGAGCCCGGGCAACTATGCCAGTGCCGGCGAGGTGCGCAGCCGCCTGACCCTCGTGGAACTGGCTGCACTGTTCCGTACCACCCCGCGGCTGATGTCGCGCGCGGCGGAGCGGATCAGGGAGTACGACGCCGGATCCGGCACCGAATATGCCAAGACCCTGCGCACCTACCTCGACTTCTCCCGGGACTCGGCACGGACCGCCGCCGCCCTGTCGCTTCACCAAAACACCTTGCGCTACCGGCTCAAACGCCTCCGCGAGATCTTCGGCGTGGACCTCGACCAGCCGGAGGACACCCTCGTTCTGTGGCTCAGCCTGCATCTGCAGGAAATGGCCTGACTACTGCCCCACCCGGCCGTCGACGCATTCACGCAACAGGTCCGCGTGCCCGCAATGCCGGGCATACTCCTCGATCCGGTGGACCATCAGTTCGCGGATGGCAATCCCGCTCTCGCCCACCCGCTCGCCGAGGTCCGGGTGCCTGGCAAGCGCGGCGTCGGTAGCGGCCTGCTCGCGGGCCAGATCTGCGTATGCGGCCTCTACCTGGGCGGGGTCTGCGACGGCCTCGTCGAAGTCGGCGTCGCGTTTGCCGTAAAGCTTGGGCAGCGGTTGGTCGTCGCCGATCCAGTTGTGCCAGTCCCGTTCCACCTCGACCAGGTGCCGCAGCAGGCCCAACAGCGACATGGTTGACGGCGGAACAGAGCGCCGGGCCAGCTGCTCAGCGTTCAGGCCCTCGCATTTCATCAGCAGGGTCAGCCGGTAGTTGTGGAGGTAGTCCTGCAGCGTGGCGAGCTCGCCATCGGGGCTGACGCCGTCGCTCTCGCGTGGGTCATCGTCCGGGTCCACCCACATGTCCGCGTAGACGGTGGCCTGGGTCCAGCGTGCGGGTTCTTCAGTCATGGGTTTCATTCTTGCCTGCGGCCGGCTGGAGCACCATAAAAACATCCACCGGATCTTCGGTTTCCAGCACAAACCCGTGGCGCTCGTACAAGCGGCGGGCGGGGCTGCCCTGCAGGACGTTGAGCCGGAATGGCCGGTGATCGGCGTGCTTTTCCATGACCTGGGCCAGCACGGTGCCGCCGATCCCTGCGCCCTGGAACTGCGGGGCGAGGTAGAAATGCTCAATCCAGAGTTCTTCCGCCGTGGGCCGGACGGCAATGACACCTGCGCGTTGTTCGCCGGCCGTGATAAGCCAAGTGTGCTCCGGGATAAAGGCGTTGAGGAACCTTTGGCGCACACGGTGCGGATCGTACCGTCCCAGGCGTTCCAGGTCCGGACGCAAAGCAACGGCCCGCAACTCCGCCAGCCATCCGCCGTCGTCCGCGGTGCTGGGAAGGAGGACGACGGCGGCAGGTGCTTCAGCGGGCATGTCCCCTATTAAAGCGTTACGTCCGAGCCTCAGCCATTTACTCAGCTGGCAGGCGGGAGGGGGTTGGCGCGCAAGGCGGTTGCCGCGGCGAAGAGGTTGGCGGCCATGGTGCGGCCGGTCTTCTCCGACCATTCGTGCCGGTGATCGGTTTCAGTGTAGGAAGGACCGGGGCCCGGGCCCATGTTCCAGTAGGTCCATGCCTGCCCCGGAATCGTGAATCCGATGTCAACCAGCGCTCCGGCGACCTCGGCAATAACGTGGTGGGCGCCGTCCTCGTTTCCAGTCACGACGACCCCGGCGACCTTGTTGTAGGCCGCATATGTGCCGTCGTCCTTGGTTTCGGAGATCATCGCGTCCATGCGTTCAAGTACCAGCTTTGCGACGCTGGAGGGCTGGCCCAGCCAGGTGGGAGTGGCGATAATCAGGATGTCGCTGTCTAGTAGCAGTTCGTGGATTCGGGGCCATTCGTCCCCGTCACCAAGGTCGGTGTCGACTCCGGGCGGCACGTGCCTGTCGACGACCCGCACAACCTCGGTGTCGACCCCTTTCTCCTTCAGGCTCTTTACCACCACGTCGGCCAGGGCCTGGGTATTCGAGACCGCCGGGGAGGGCTTGAGCGTGCAGTTGAGCATCAGGGCGCGCATGACGTCACGCTACCCCATCCCCGTCGAACAATCGAGAGGAAATGGAAGCGCCGCCGGCCTGACTCCCAGCGTCCTGACATAGCCCCACCGTGGGAAGCGGCGGCACCCGGCTGGGAGCCGGCTGCCGCCGTCGTCCGTCCTTAGCTTGCTCCGGTATCGTGTGGGGATGGTGCGGGGACTTGCTGATATTGGAGCCGAGGGCGTTTTGCTCGCGGGAGCCGGGCGTGCCATTCTGCTGCAGATTGCCGATCCGGCCGTGGGCCGTGGCGTGGCTGAACACAGCAATTTTGCCGAGCGGCCGCTGGACCGGCTGCTCTCCACCATGACCTACGTGTACGCGGTGGTGTACGGAAACGAAGCCCAGATTGCCGCCGTGCGGCGGAGCGTCAACCGCGCCCATGCCCCGATCCGCAGCCAGGCAAGTGCTGGGGAAGGTGACGGTTACAGCGCTTTCGACGCCCAGTCCCAGCTGTGGGTGGTGGCCACGCTGTACGACACCGCGGCGACGGTGCACGAGCTAATCTACGGTCAGCTGGACGACGAGACTGCCGACAGGGTCTACCGCGACTACGCCAGGATCGGCACTTCGCTGCAGCTTCCGGCGGAGCTGTGGCCGGCGGACCGTGCCGCGTTTGCCGAGTACTGGAACGAACGCCTGCCCGCACTGCAGGCAAGCGAAGCCACTCTGCGGGTTTCCCGCGACCTTCTCTACCCGGCATCCGGGCCGCTGTGGTTGCGGCTCATCATGCCGCTGGCCCGGTTCCTGACGGCCGGGCTGCTGCCTGAACACCTGCGGGCGGGCTTCGGCCTGCCATGGAGCGACCGGCGTGAGCGGCACTTCGCCCGGACCATGAAGGTGTCCTCCGTTATCTACCCGCGCCTGCCTGAACGCTTTCGCCACTGGTTCAAGAACTACTGCCTGGGCCGCCTTGATGCAGCCTGACCATTCCAGCAAGGCCGGCTTCACCCCGGTGGAGCGCTCGCTGGAGCATCGAGCACAGCGGTTCCTCTCGCGGGCTTCGGCCCGTGGCGTCCGGGCCGGGCTTGCCGAGTTCGTTGCCTTTGGCCTGAAGCAGGCGTGGGCCTGCGTTTTCGGGGCGGCGCTGCTTGCCGTGCTGATGGCCGCGCGGCTCTGGTATCCCGACGATGCCGCCCTGGCCCGGAACGACTTCCTGACCCTTGCCGCCGTCGCCATCCAGATCCTGATGGTGGCCTTCCGGCTGGAAAGCCTCCGCGAACTCCGCGTCATTGTGCTGTTCCACCTGGTTGGCACCGTGATGGAACTGTTCAAAACGGACGTCGGCTCTTGGTCCTACGAAGCCGAGGGGATACTTCGCATCGGCGCGGTTCCGCTCTTCAGCGGCTTTATGTATGCGGCCGTGGGCTCCTACATGGTGCGCGTCTACCGGCTCTTCGACCTCAAGTTCGCGCGCTACCCCCGGCGCTGGACGACGGCGGTCCTCGCCGCCGCCATCTACGTCAACTTCTTCAGCCACCACTACGTCTGGGACGCACGCTGGGTGCTGCTTGCCGCCGTCGTGGTTCACTACGGCCGGTGCGTGATGCACTTCCGGGTGTACCGCCGGGGATTCCGGATGCCGCTCACCGTTGCATTCCTGCTGGTGGCGCTGTTCATCTGGATTGCGGAGAACATCGCCACCTGGGCGGGTGCCTGGCTGTACCCTAGCCAGGTCAACGGCTGGCATCCGGTGTCCCTGGACAAACTGGGGGCGTGGTTCCTGCTGATGATTATCTCGGTGGTGCTGGTGGCCTGGGTTTACAAACCGCAGCCGCCGGGTCCCGCTGAGCCGGTTCTTCCTAGTCCGCCAGGATCAGGTACAGCGCCCGGCGGGCCTCGTCGAGCTTCTCCCGTGCGGCCTCCCGCTGCTCGTCCGTAGCGGAGAAGCGGAACTGGTGGATAACGCCCATGAGTTTTGCGACGCTCTGGTGGAACGCAGGCCCTGACCCCTCGGCGTCGGCGTTCCAGGCGCCTGCCAGTTCTTCGGCGTGCTCGGCCACATAGGCCTGGCCCGCTTCCGTCAGCGTGTAATCAGTGCGCCGGCCCTCGCCAACAGGCATGATGAGTTCCTCATCCACCAGTTGCTGGAGCGTGGGGTAAACGGACCCGGGGCTGGGGCGCCACGTTCCGGAGGACTTCTCCTGGATGGCCTTGATCAGCCCGTATCCGTTGGACGGCGCCTCTGCCAGGAGCGACAGGATTGCGTGCCGGACGTCGCCGCGGTTGGCACGGCGGGCCCCACGGGGGCCGAAACCAGGGCCGAATCCTGGTCCAAAGCCAGGGCCAAAACCCGGTCCGAAGCCGGGGCCACGGCCGTGTCCGCCGCCGTGACCATGTGGACCCCGGTGGTTCCTGCCGCGGCCTGGCCTGCCCATGCCCGGGGTCTCTGAAAAATCGTTGTTGTGAATGCCTTTCATAACGGCATTCTCCTTTCGTTGCGGTTAAGTGTCTGTCACCGCCGATCCCTCGGCGATAGTTAACGATATATCGGTAACTATCGCCTGTCAACACTTTTCGCGGAGGGATTTAAACGAACGACGGCGGCCCTCCCGTTGGGGAGGACCGCCGTCGAATGTTCCTGCTGACGTCAGCAGGGCAACAGCACGTGCCTAGCGTTGCGTGGTGCCCTTGCCGGCGTCGGGCTTGGTCGAAGGCTGGCTGCCTGTCTCCGGATTAGCCTGATCGGAGAAGTGCTCCTGGATCTGGCGCTCCACCTCATCGGACATGGTCTCGGCAACCTGGTCGGCCACCTGGTCCGAGACGCGACCAGACACTTCGTCGTGGACGTGCTCCACCATGACCTTCTGCGCAATTTTGCGCTGCGCGGTTAGGAACGCCCGGTGCTCGCCGTGGAAAGCCTTGGCGGTCGCGAGGCACATCAGCAGCATGATGACGCTGAACGGCAGCGCGGTCAGGATGGCGGCTGTCTGGATGGAAGCCAGACCCTCCGTCCCCACCAGCAACAGGGCAATGGCCACTGCTGCGGCCAGGACGGCCCAGAAGACCCGGATCCAGTTCTTCGGATGGGCATCGCCGCCGGTGGAAATCATACTCATCACCAGCGCGCCGGAGTCGGCGGACGTGATGAAGAAGATCGCGATCAGCAAAATGGCGCCGATCATCAGGGCCGGGCCGCCGGGGAGATCGCCCAGTAAGGCGAAGAGCGCATTCTCGGTATCGACGCTGCCGTCGTCGCCAATCAGCCCGCCCTCGCCGAAGATCTGCCGGTAGATGGCGGAGCCACCCAGGACGGAGAACCACAGGAAGCCCACCAGCGTGGGAACCAGCAGGACGCCGGCCACGAATTCACGAACGGAGCGGCCCTTGGAAATGCGGGCAATGAAGATACCAACGAAGGGTGCCCAGGACATCCACCAACCCCAGTAGAAGGTTGTCCAGGCTCCCTGCCAGGCCTCACCTTCGGCGCCGGAGAATGCCAGTGTGTCAAAGGTCAGCCCCAGGACGTTCTGGAGGTAGCTGCCGATGGACTGCACAAATTCGCGCAGCAGGAACAACGTGGGACCTGCGAACAGGACCACCAGCAACAGCACGGCTGCCAGGACCAGGTTGATGTTGGACAGCCACTTCATGCCTCGGCCCACGCCTGAGACGACGGAAACGATGGTGAGGGTGGTAATGCAGAGAATCAGGCCAACCTGCGTGCTTTGGGTAGCGGCCATGATGCCTGCGGTGTCCAGGCCGGCTGAAATCTGCAGGACGCCAAGACCCAGCGAGGTGGCGACGCCGAACAGGGTACCTACCAGGGCAATCACGTCAATGGCGTGGCCCCAGGCGCCCCGGACGTGTTTGCCCAGCAGCGGTTCCAGTGTCCAGCGGATGGAGATGGGCCGGCCCCTGCGGTGCACGGCGTAGGCGATGGCGAGTCCCACCACTACATAGATGCTCCACGCATGCAGCCCCCAGTGCAGGAATGTCTGGGTGATGGCCTGCTGGCCCAATTCGATGTCCGTTCCGACTGCTCCCGGACGGGGGCTGGCGAAGTGGTTAAGCGGTTCGGCCACGCCCCAGAAGACCAGTCCGATGCCCATGCCGGCGGCGAAGAGCAACGCGAACCAGGACATCAGGGAAAATTCGGGCTTGTCGTCGTCCTTGCCCAGAGTGATATCGCCGTACCGGCTGAAGCCCATCCACAGCGAGAAGGCAACGAAGAACGCAACGATCAATACGTAGTACCAGCCGAAGGCGCCGATCACATTTTCCTGCAGGCCGGCAAACAAATCGGAAGCTGCACCCGGTTGAACGAGCGCATACGTCACGAAAACCACGATTATTGCTGCTGCCGGAATGAAGACAGGAAGCGCTAGTCGCGACCCTTGTACCGTGCTGGTTCCCGTTGTCTTTTTGGGTTGGTGAGGCGGTCCTGCCGCCGTGGTATTACTTGTTTTGGTGGTCATGCTCGTGCTCCTGATAGGTGCCAGATGGTCATGCCGCATACCCACGCCCAGCGCTCAGGCATGGTGGGGTTATATATTCCACACTACCCATATGCCCCAGAGAAATATCCAGTGCGATGTTGCTGTTGTGCAGACTGTGCCCCTTTTGTGACCGGGGCGCCGCCTCAAACTGCCCCACGAAAGGCCCTTCGCCGTGACTGTTCCGCTCTCCATTCTTGACCTGGCAACCATTGGAAAGGGCCAGACGGCGGCGGAAAGTTTCGCCGGCAGTGTTGCCATGGCACAGCTTGCGGAGGAGCGGGGCTACCGGAGGATCTGGTATGCGGAGCACCACAACATGTCCTCCATTGCGTCTTCGGCCACCAGCGTCCTGATCGCCCACGTGGCGGCACACACGGAATCCATCCGGCTCGGTGCGGGCGGCGTTATGCTGCCCAACCACTCGCCGCTGACCATTGCCGAGCAGTTCGGCACGCTGGAAACATTGCATCCGGGCCGGATCGACCTTGGCCTTGGCCGTGCGCCCGGCAGCGACCAGAACACCATGCGCGCCTTGCGCCGGGATCCGATGTCCGCGGATTCCTTCCCCCAGGACGTCCTCGAGCTGCAGGGTTACCTCACCGGACCCACCCGGATCCAGGGAGTGGAGGCCACGCCGGGCAAGGGCACCAACGTGCCGTTGTACATCCTGGGGTCCTCCCTGTTCGGAGCCCGGCTGGCCGCCCAGCTGGGCCTGCCTTACGCGTTCGCCTCACACTTCGCCCCGCAGGCACTGCAGGATGCGGTGGCCGTTTACCGCGGGGAGTTCAAGCCCTCTGCCCAGCTGGACGCGCCACACGTCATTGCCGGCGTCAACGTCATTGCGGCGGACACCGCCGCTGAGGCGCAGGCCGCGTTCCTCGCCACCAAGCGTGCCCGGGTTTCGCTGTTCTTCGGCGGCGGCCGGGAATTCACCGACGATGAAGCGGACATGGTGCTGGACTCGCCGCAGGGCCAGCACATCAGCCAGATGATGCGCTACTCGGCAGTGGGGACGCCCGATGCGGTGAAGGAATACCTCGATGAATTTGCGGCGCACGCCGACGCAGATGAACTCATCGTTGCGCACCAGAACACCGGCACTGCCCAGCGGCTGCGGTCCGTGGAGCTGCTGGCCGACGTCGCGGGCCTGGTCCGGGTCTGACATGGCGAACGCAAAAGCGGACGCAAAGGAAGGAGTAGGCTTCCGGTCCGAACGCGGGCCCATCCTCATTGCCCTGATGCTGGCCACGGGGCTCGTGGCCATCGACTCCACAATTGTGGCAACGGCCGTCCCCTCGATCGTCCGTGACGTGGGCGGCTTCGCATCCTTTCCCTGGCTCTTCTCCGCCTACCTGCTGGCGCAGGCGGTGTCCGTGCCGATTTACGGCAAGCTCTCCGACATGGCGGGCCGCAAGCCCATCATCCTGATCGGAATTGGCCTGTTCCTGCTGGGCTCGGTGCTGTGCGGTGTGGCCTGGAGCATGCCGTCGCTGATTGCCTTCCGTGCGCTGCAGGGACTCGGCGCCGGTGCGGTGCTCCCCGTCGCCGTCACCATCGCTGGGGACATCTACACCTTGGAGGAGCGCGCCAAGGTCCAGGGCTACCTCGCCAGCGTGTGGGCGATCTCCTCCGTTGTGGGTCCCAGCCTGGGAGGTGTTTTCTCCGCGCTGGGCATTTGGCGCGGTATCTTCCTGGTCAATATCCCGCTCTGCCTGCTGGCCGGCTGGATGCTGGTCCGCACCCTCCACGAAGACGTGGAACGTGCCAGGCACAAGGTGGACTACGCCGGCGCCGTGCTGCTGGCCGGCTCGCTTGGCCTGCTCATCCTCGGCGCACTCCAGGGCGGCCAGGCATGGGCGTGGAACTCGCCCCTCAGTATTGGCGTCTTCGTAGTGGGGGCAGCCCTGCTGGCAGCGTTCCTCCTGGTGGAACGGCGGGCAGCCGAACCAATCCTGCCCGCCTGGGTGGTTTCGCGGCGCCTGCTGGGAACCACCGCGCTGGTCTCCTTCGGAGTTGGCGCGGTGCTGATCGGCCTGACCTCCTACGTGCCCACCTTCCTGGAAGGCGCGCTGTCTTCCTCGCCCCTGGTAGCCGGACTGGCACTTGCCGCCCTGACTCTGGGCTGGCCGCTCAGCGCCTCGCAGGCGGGCAGGTTCTACCTGCGAATCGGGTTCAAGGCCACCGCCCTGATCGGCATCGTCATTTCCGTCGTGGGGCTGCTGATCCTGTCGCTGACGGCGGGTGCACCCAACGTGGCGCTGATCGCCGTCAGCTGCTTCGTCGTCGGGCTCGGCCTGGGCCTGCTGGCCACTCCCACCCTGATCTCGGCGCAGTCCAGTGTGCCCTGGGCCGAGCGCGGCGTGGTGACCAGCACCAACATGTTTGCCCGTTCCATCGGCAGCGCCCTGGGCGTGGCTGTGTTCGGTGCGGTGGCCAACTCCATCTATGGCGGCAGCAGCGGCGGTGAGGGGGACCCCGCTACCGTGGTTTCCGCTTCCGGGGCTGTGTTCCTGGCGACGCTGGTGGCCGGGCTGCTGACCGTGGCGGCCGTGCTGGCCATGCCCGCGGACAAGCTTGGATCGGCAGAACCTGCTGCTGGACCGTTGGACCCGGAACCCTCCAAGCCCGCGCGCAACGGCTAGGTCAGCAGCAGCGCCACACCGATCATTGCCGGTACCGCCAAAACCGTCGTCAACAGGACGGTGTCCTTGGCGACGGTCAGGCCGGTGTTGTAGCGGCTGGCTGCGACAAACACGTTCTGCGCCGTGGGGAGTGAGGCCACCACCACCACGGCAAACAGGGCATGCCCTTCCAGGCGCAGCACAAAATGCGCAAACAGGTACGCAATGGCAGGCTGGACAAGCAGCTTGGAGGCACTGGCCAACAGGGTGTCGATGCGCCGTCCGGACGAGGCCTGCAACGGCCTGCTGCCGTTCAGGCTGAGGCCGAAAGCGATCAGCATGCCAGGGATTGCCGCGCCGCCAATCAGGTGAATCGGCTCCATCAGCAGCGGCGGCACCTGCCAGTGCATGCCGGCCACCAGGAGGCCCAGTCCGCTGCCCACGATCATGGGGTTCTTCAGGATCATCAGCACAAAGCCCAGGGGAGTGGTGCGGTGCTTGCTGGTGCTGGCATCCAGCAGGATCAGGAACAGCGGCGTGAAGAATGCCAGCTGGAAGATCAGCAGCGGCGCCACATAGCTGGCATCACCCAGGACGTACACGGCGATGGGAATGCCAAGATTGGCAGAGTTGGCCAGCGACGCGGCCATCGAGGACATCAGCGATTCCGGCAGCGACCGCTTCAGCGCGAACTTCACAACCGAGAAATATCCGACGGCGGTGGTCACTGCGGCAACGGCCATCACCAACAACGGGGTGGCGAAGACCTGCTCAAGCTTGGCGTTGCTGAGGGTTTCAAACAGCAGGGCGGGGCTGGCAACAAAGAAGGTGAGGGCGCTGAGCACGGAACGCGCGTTGGGCCCCAGGATGTTGATGCGGCCAACGAACATACCCACCAGGATGATGGCCCAGACGACGAAGAATCCGGCGAGTACGTCCAGCACCGGCGGTTAGCTGTACTGACCGGTGAAGTTGCTCAGCGCATGGGGAGGGCGCAGCGTCCCAGGGGTGATGCCCTCAGCCGGGTCATTGCCCAGCCGGACGATCTTGTTGTTGTGGTCCACGTGGACCACCTTGGGCTCGTAGGCCAGTGCTTCTTCCGTGGTCATCTCCGCATAGGTGATCAGGATGACGACGTCCCCAACGTGGGCCAGATGCGCCGCGGCGCCGTTGATGCCGATTACGCCGGAACCGCGCTCGCCGGCGATGGTGTACGTTTCCAACCTGGCGCCGTTGGTGACGTCCACGATGGAAACCAGTTCGCCGGGCAGGATGTCCGCAGCGTCCAGCAGGTCCAGGTCAACGGTGACCGAGCCGACGTAGTGCAGATCGGCATGGGTGACCGTGGCACGGTGGATTTTGGACTTGAACATTGTGCGATTCATAACGGGTTCAGTCTACCGTTCCTGTTCAGGGCGGCGCAGTGACGCAGCAGACACAACTGCCACTCCGTATTCAGGCCTCGAGGTCAACGTTCGACGCCGATACGGACTCCGCCGTGGCGGCCAGCGTTTCGCGGGCCGCCAGGATGGCCGGACGCTGGGCGCTGGAGCGCCGCACCGAGGTGAAGACTGTACGGTGCGGTTTTCCGGGCAGCTCCAACAGGGTTGCCGTGGTTCCGCGCCCGGTCCACACCAGATCCGGCATCAGGGCAACGGCATTTCCGGACTCGATCAGCCTGATCTGTGCCTGAAGGTCGGCGGTTTCAAAGCGGACGTCCGGCTCGAAGCCTGCGCTGCGGCAGGCCTGTTCGGCCCAGTGCCTGGACGCGGCCCCGCGGGGCTCCATCACCCACGCCATGTCTGCCGTGTCCTGGAGAGCCGTGATTTTTTGGCCCGCGTCGGCTTTGGTACCCGCTGCCTCGGGCGGGACGGCCAGCCGGATGGCATCGGTAGTGAGCTTGATCCGGTCCAGGTCCGCGTACCGGGGCGCGGCATGCCCTGGGTATTGCTCGGCGATGACCAGATCGAAGTCGCGCGCCCAGGTTTCATGCAGCGCGGTTTCAGGCTCCCGTTGGACCATTTCGATCCTGACCTCCGGGTAGTTCCGCGCCATCCGGCTCAGGGTCTCCGGCATCAACGCCAGTGCTGCGGACTGGAAAACGGCGATCCGGACGGTTCCTGTGACGGTGGTCAGGGAGGCGGCGAGGTCGGCCTCGGCCTGTTCCAGAGTCTGCAGCAGGGTGGCAGTATGGGCCACCAGGACTTCCGCCTGGGGTGTGAGCTGAACGCGGCGGCCCGTCTTCCGCAGCAGCTGGACGCCGGCTTCCTTCTCCAGCAGGGCAAGCTGTTGGGAGACCGACGACGGGCTGTACTGGAGGGCGTCTGCCACTTCTGCCAGGGTGCCCCGGATCTTGAGTTCCCGCAGGAGGCGGAGACGGCGTACATCCAGCATCGATTTTCCCGCCGCTTCCTGGATACGTTGTTAAAAGTAATGACTATTCTTTAGAAGTATTCACTTTATCTAATGCAACGACGCTTGCATACTGTTCTAACGAAGTTATGCCGGTCACAATTGCAATACTGACGGGCCCCAACTAGCGGGAGACGCTAATGAGTTCACAAGCAAGCCAGTCGATCATGAGGCGCAAGCCGCTGGACGACATCGAAGAAGAAAACAAACACAGCGGACTGTTCAAGTCCCTTGGCCTCTGGCAGCTGACGGCCATCGGCGTTGGTGGCATCATCGGCGTCGGAATCTTCTCGTTGGCCGGCCTGGTGGCTGCAGGCAGCGAAACCTCTCCCGGGGTGGGGCCCGCGGTACTGATCTCGTTCCTCGTTGCCGGCTTGGCTTCGGCCGCTGCAGCCCTGTCCTATGCCGAGTTCGCCGGGATGATTCCGCGCGCCGGCTCCGCCTACACCTACGGCTATGTGGCGTTGGGGGAGGTCATTGGCTGGTTTATCGGCTGGGACCTCCTGCTGGAGTACATCGCCATCGTGGCCGTGGTGGCCATCGGCATCTCCGGCTATTTCGAGGCATTCCTCTCCGGCATCGGCATCCACATGCCCGTCTGGATGACGTCGACGCCGGATGAAGGCAAGGGCGGCATCGTCAACATTCCTGCCATCGTCGTCTGCCTCCTGGTCACCTGGATCCTGTCCCGCGGCACCAAGGCCTTTGGCCGGTTTGAGCTGGTGGCCGTGGCCATTAAGGTCATCCTGATTCTCTTTATCATCGGGCTGGGCATCTTCTACATCGATACCAACAACTACAACCCGTTTATGCCCAGCGGCTTCGGGCCTGTCCTTGCCGGTGCAGCCACCGTGTTCTTCGCGGTGTTTGGCTATGACGCCATGAGTACCGCTGCCGAGGAAGCCAAAGATGGCAAGAAGCACATGCCCAAGGCGATCATCCTCTCGCTGATCATCGCCATGCTGCTTTATGTAGCCGCGACCCTGGTCCTCACGGGCATGCAGAACTACAAGGACATTGATCCCACCGCCGGCTTCGCCTCCGCTTTCACCAGCGTTGGCCTGCCTGTTATTGCCACGATCATCTCGGTCTTTGCTGTGCTGTCCATCCTGACCGTGATGCTGACGTTCCTCCTGGGCGTTACCCGCGTCTGGTTCTCCATGAGCCGCGACGGCCTGCTTCCCGGCTGGTTCTCGAAGACGGACCGCCACGGCACCCCGCAACGTGTTACCTGGATTGCGGGTGTGGCGTCTGCGCTGCTGGCCGGCGTCTTTCCCATCAAGGCCGTTGCAGACCTCACCAACATCGGCATCCTGGCCGCTTTTGTGGTGGTCTGCCTGGCAGTGATCATCTTCCGCTACAAGAAGCCTGACGCGCCGCGGACCTTCCGTCTGCCGCTGATGCCGCTGGTTCCGGCCTTTGGTGTCCTGGCTTCGGGCTTCCTGATGCTGCAGCTGCACTGGGAGACATGGGCACGCTTTGGTGTTTGGCTCGTCATTGGCCTGGCCATCTACTTCTTCTATGGCAAGAAGCACTCCCTGATGAACCCGGACAGCCCGCGCCATCAGGAAGCTGTGGAGATGCACCGGCCCCTTACCTGACCCCGACGCTCTCTCACCTTTCACAGGTTTTCATACGACGCTCTCTCACTTTTGACGCGTTTTCGACGGACCCTCCCTCACTTCCTGTGGGGGAGGGTTTGTTGTGTACGCGAAAGGTGAGAGAGGGTTGGCCGTTTTGACGCGAAAGGTGAGAGAGCGTTGGGGTTCGGCGGTTTTTGCCCCGCCAAATAGATCGGGTTTTCTAACTGGTATTCCTTAGAAAACGTCGCTTTATCTTATGTGAAACGAAGATCATACTGATGGAAAGACTTGGTTCGAGAGAAAGAAAACGGGTAAACACCATGGCCCAGATTGCCACCCAGCCGCTGACCGCGGACGTAGACGTCCCGCAGGCCAAGGCGCTCGCCACCGAAACCATTGCCCTGGTCCGGCACTGGCTCACCGAGGCCTCCAAGGTCCCCGTGGACGCCTCCGCCCAGCAGCTTGCCGGCGTCCTGAAGGACCCGAACGGCCTGGACTTTACCGTGGGATTTGTGGACGGCGTGGTCCGCCCCGAGGACCTGCACGTTGCCGCGCGCAACCTGGCGGCCCTGGCCCCCAAGGTCCCGGCCTTCCTCCCCTGGTACATGCGCAGCGCGGTGCAACTGGGCGGCGTTCTGGCCCCAATCCTGCCCCAGGTTGTCATTCCCGTGGCCCGCAAGGTGCTCCGCGAAATGGTGGGCCACCTCATTGTGGATGCCACCGACGCCAAGCTGGGCCCAGCCATCGCGAAGATCCGCAAGGACGGCGTGAAGCTCAACGTCAATCTCCTGGGCGAAGCAGTCCTGGGTGAGCACGAGGCCTCCCGCCGGCTCGAAGGCACGCACACCCTGCTGGCGCGCCCCGACGTCGACTACGTCTCCATCAAGGTGTCCTCCACTGTGGCACCGCACTCCGCCTGGGCCTTCGATGAGGCCGTGGAGCATGTTGTGGAGAAGCTCACCCCGCTTTTCGCCCGGGCAGCTTCCTTCGCCCGCTCGGGCCAGAAGGCCAAGTTCATCAACCTGGACATGGAGGAGTACAAGGACCTGGACATGACCATTGCGGTCTTCACCCGGATCCTGGACAAGCCCGAGTTCAAGAACCTCGAGGCCGGCATTGTGCTCCAGGCCTACCTGCCGGACGCGCTGTCCGCCATGATCCGCCTGCAGGACTGGGCAGCGGAACGCCGCGCCAAGGGCGGAGCGGCCATCAAGGTCCGTGTGGTCAAGGGTGCCAACCTGCCCATGGAGCAGGTGGAATCCTCTCTGCACGACTGGCCGCTGGCCACCTGGAACACCAAGCAGGACTCGGACACCAACTACAAGAGGGTCATCAACTACTCGCTGCATCCGGACCGGATCGGCAACGTCCGGATCGGCGTCGCGGGCCACAACCTGTTCGACATCGCGTTCGCCTGGCTGCTGGCCAAACAGCGCGGTGTGGAATCGGGCATTGAGTTCGAGATGCTGCTGGGCATGGCGCAGGGCCAGGCGGAAGCCGTCAAGAAGGACGTCGGCTCGCTCCTGCTCTACACACCTGTGGTGCACCCGGCCGAGTTCGACGTCGCCATCGCCTACCTGATCCGCCGCCTCGAAGAGGGCGCCAGCCAGGACAACTTTATGTCGGCAGTATTCGAGCTGAGCGAAAACGAGGTCCTGTTCGAACGCGAAAAGCAGCGCTTCCTGGGTTCCCTGGACAAGCTCGACGCTGCGGTTCCGCCGGCCAACCGCCAGCAGAACCGCAACGAGGCCCCGCAGCCCATGCCGCGCGACCACTTCGAAAACACCGCGGACACCGATCCCTCGCTGCCGGCCAACCGCACGTGGGGCCGTGCCATCCTGGAACGCGTTGCCTCCTCCACGCTGGGCAACGCCTCCGTGGAAGCCGCGCTGATCGGGGACGAAGCCACGCTGAACACGGTGATCGACACCGCCGTCGAGAAGGGCAAGGCCTGGGGCTCCCTTTCCGGCGACGACCGTGCCGTGATCCTGCACCGCGCCGGCGACGTCCTGGAGGCCCGCCGCGCAGATCTCCTTGAAGTTATGGCCAGCGAGACCGGCAAGACCATCGACCAGGGCGATCCCGAGGTCAGCGAGGCCGTGGACTTTGCCCACTACTACGCCGAATCGGCGCGGAAACTGGACGCGGTCGACGGCGGCACGTTCGTTCCAGCCAAACTCACCGTAGTGACCCCGCCGTGGAACTTCCCGGTAGCCATCCCGGCAGGATCCACGCTGGCGGCACTCGCCGCGGGTTCCGCCGTCGTGATCAAACCTGCAAAGCAGGCCGCACGCAGCGGTGCCGTGATGATCGAAGCGCTGTGGGAAGCCGGCGTTCCGAGGGACGTCCTGACCATGGTGCAGCTTGGCGAGCGGGAACTGGGCACCCAGCTGATCTCCCACCCCGCCGTTGACCGCGTAATCCTGACCGGCGGCTACGAGACCGCGGAGCTGTTCCGCTCCTTCCGCCAGGACCTGCCGCTGCTGGCCGAGACCAGCGGCAAGAACGCCATCATCGTGACCCCCAGCGCGGACCTGGACCTTGCAGCCAAGGACGTGGCGTACTCCGCATTCGGCCACGCCGGCCAGAAGTGCTCCGCTGCCTCGCTGGTGATCCTGGTGGGCTCGGTAGCCAAGTCCAAGCGCTTCCACAACCAGCTGGTGGACGCCGTCACCTCGCTCAAGGTGGGCTACCCGGAAGATCCCACCAGCCAGATGGGACCGATCATCGAACCGGCCAAGGGCAAGCTCCTGAACGCACTCACCACCCTCGGCGACGGCGAGAACTGGGCCGTGGAGCCCAGGAAGCTGGATGAGACCGCCCGGCTGTGGAGCCCGGGCGTGCGCTACGGCGTCCAGCGCGGCAGCTACTTCCACCTCACCGAATTCTTCGGCCCCGTACTGGGCGTGATGACGGCTGAGACCCTGGAAGAAGCCATCGCCATCCAGAACCAGATCGAATACGGACTCACAGCGGGCCTGCACTCCCTCAACCCGGACGAGCTCGCCACCTGGCTGGACAGCATCCAGGCCGGCAACCTCTACGTCAACCGCGGCATCACCGGCGCCATTGTGCAGCGCCAGCCATTCGGGGGCTGGAAGAAGTCGGCAGTGGGCGCCGGCACCAAGGCCGGCGGCCCGAACTACCTGGTGGGCCTGGGCGAGTGGAAGACCGCTGAAAGCACGGCAACGGCAAAGCCGGCACACCCCGTAGTGCGCCGGCTCGCCGATGCTGCCGCAGATGTCCTCACCCCCGCCGAACTGACCGTACTGGACCGCTCACTGGCCTCCGACGCCCAGGCATGGGCTGAAGAATTCGGCGTTGCCAAGGATGTTTCCGGGCTCAGCGCCGAACGCAATGTATTCCGCTACCGTTCGCTGCCGGTCACCATCAGGCTTTCTGAAGGTGCCGAGCTCGCGGAGCTGTTCCGTACTGTTGCCGCCGGCGTCCTTGCCGGATCGGCACTCACGGTGTCTTCCGCCGTCGAGCTTCCTGCGCAGTTGCGCTCGCTGCTCGCCGGCCAGGATGTTTCAGTAACAGTGGAGTCCGACGCCGGATGGCTGGCTTCGTCTTCGAAGCTCGCCGCGGCGGGGAAGCTCTCCGGCGCCCGTATCCGGCTGATCGGCGGGGACGCCAAGGCACTTGCCGAGACGACCGGCGGCCGTCCGGACCTTGCGGTTTACTCGCACCAGGTCACAGAGGCCGGCCGTGTGGAGCTGCTGCCGTTCCTGCATGAGCAGGCCGTCAGCATCACCGCACACCGGTTCGGAACTCCGAACGCACTCTCCGAAGGGTTGATCTAACTCATTAGCTTTGTGATGGCCGGGTAGCTTCCGTAAGGGAGATGCCCGGCCATTGCTGCACTTAGCCGAGGAACCACCCGGCAGGAGCCCAGGTAAAGGGCACCTTGTGTCCGGAAAATTCTTCACACCGAGTGCAGGTGTAGCTGACTTCGCCGAGGGTTTTGATGGTTCCATCCCGCCGGATCGCCGGAGGAGCGTAAGACTCGAGATAGATGAACTCATCCGTGCCGCAGCCTTCGCAGTAGGGCTTGCCAACATATCCGTCGTAACTGGCTGCAAGAGGTGCTGGATGCGGGTCCCGAAATGCGGGAGTGAAGTGGCCTCCAGGGCGGCGGTGGGTGTCGTGGAGGGAATGAATAGCGGGAAGATGATCATTATGGGCTGTCGTCATTGGCTGCCGTTCCCGGACATCTACAGGAGCAGGGCACCAGCAGATGTCCGTTGAAAAATGTTCAACTTGGCCTGTCTGCTTGACCGTCCAGCTAACAATACGCAACCGTGCATGGTTGATCAATGGTTCACGCTGACTTTTTCAGGGTCCTCCCGACGATCGCCTGAGTCAGGGCATCGATCACTTCCTTGTTGGCGTGCGGGTTGCGCAGCAGGGTGAAATCGACGTCTCCCACCGAGGGCAGATCGAAGCGCCTGGTGATGATCTTCAGGTCTTCCGGCACCAGTGAAGATGGCATAACCGCTACTCCAATCCCGGCCCGAACCGCCGCCAGTACCCCGCTGATCTGCCGCGTGCTGCAGGTGATGCGCCAGGTCCGGCCATGTGATTCGAGGGCGTCGATCGCCAGCTTCCGGCTCAGGCTGGGGGACGGGTAGGAGATCAGCGGGACCGGTTGGCCAGGCTCCAGCGACGTCTGTTCCAGGCCCACCCACGCGAAGGAATCATGCTGGACCACTGTGCCTTCCTTGGCGCCGGCCACCCATTTCACAAAGACCAGATCGAGTTGCCCGGCATTGAGCCGCCTGTGCAGCTGGTCGCTTTGGGCCACCGTGAGTTCAAGGTTGATCTGCGGGTAAATCTGGCGGAATTCCCGCAGGACCCGGGGCAGCCCGGTGATGGCCAGATCGTCCGCCGTCCCGAACCGCAGTTTGCCGCGCATTGCGGAGCCGGAGAAGTAACGGTCGGCGGCATCATGAGCCGCCAGGATGCTCCGAGCGAAGCCCGCCATCGCGTCGCCGTTGTCCGTGAGCCGGACATCACGGGTATCCCGGTTCACCAGGCCCCGCTTTGCGGCCAGCTCCAGCTTCCGGACGTGCTGGCTGATGGTGGGCTGGGCCAGGCCAAGCCGCTCCGCCGCCTTGGTGAAGCTCAAAGTCTCCGCCACTGCCAGGAATGAGCGGAGCTGGACGGGATCGAACACTGGGCCTCCCGGCGTCGAGGTTTGCTGCTATTACGTTTTGTTATCCTACTTATAGGATCAATAAACTTCCATGATCCGTGTGCCCGCGCCTACGGTTGAAGGGACCCCATCCACCCTTTCTCTTTGAGGACATCTCTGTGGCACCCCCACCCAGCGCGGCAACGTTGACCCAGCCCCTCGATATCGTGACCGAGCGGCTGCCCTGGCGGCAGACGTTCATTTCGCTCAAGGTCCCGAACTTCCGGATCTTCGCAGCAGGCCATTTTGTGGCAGTGATCGCGTTGTGGATGCAACGGATCGCCCAGGACTGGATGGTCTTGGAGCTCTCCGGATCCGTCACCGCCGTCGGGATTACCGTGGCACTGCAGTTTGCCCCGTCGCTGTTCCTGGGGCCTTGGGGCGGCGTGATCGCGGACCGCTTCGCCAAGCGGAAGATCATCATCCTGTCCCAGTCCATAGCAGCCGCGCTCGCCGCAGCCTTGGCCGCGCTGGCGCTGACCGGCGTCGTCCAGGTCTGGCAGGTGTACGTCATTGCCTTCCTCCTGGGCCTGGTCACCGTGGTGGACCAGCCGGCGCGGCAGGTGTTCGTCAACGAACTCGTAGGGCCCAAGTACCTGCGCAACGCCATCAGCGTCAACTCCACCACCTTCCAGCTGGGCGGCCTGCTGGGGCCCGCAGCGGCCGGGTTCCTGCTGTCAGCAGTCGGCGCCGGCTGGGCCTTCGTCGCGAATGCCGTGGCCTGCACTTTCACCGTCTGCACGCTCCTGATGCTGCGCAAGGACCAGCTGCACATCAGCGCGCCCACGCCGCGCAGCAAGGGCATGCTTCGCGAAGGCTTCAGGTATGCGGTAGGCAAGCCCACCATTTTCTGGCCCTGGCTGATGGCGGGCTTCATCGCCGTCTTCGCGCTGAGCCTGCCCGTGCTGCTGGCTGCCTTCGCCGACGACGTATTCAAGGTCGGCGCCAGCGGCTACGGCCTGCTCAACGCACTGGTGGCTCTGGGAGCATTGGCCGGTGCGGTCGCGTCCACCCGACGGCGGCACCTGCGCCTGCGCTCCGCCATCACTGCGGCGGGGCTGTTCGGGGTAATGCTCGTCCTCGCCTCGCTGGCCCCCACCATGGTGTGGTTCGGCGTCGCGATGGTGATGGCCGGCTTCTGGTCCTTGATGTTCCTCACCGCCTCCAACCAGCTGGTGCAAACAAGCTCCAACATCGCCATCCGCGGCCGGGTCATGAGCCTCTATCTGGTGGTGCTGATCGGCGGCCAGGCCATTGGCGGACCCATGATGGGCTGGCTGGCTGAACACATTGGACCGCAGGTCGCCATCCTGGTCGCGGGCGGGGTTCCGGCGCTCGCGGCGCTGGTAATCGGCGTCGTCCTGGCCCGAAAAGGTGAGCTGTCCGTCAAGGTGGACCTCAAGAACCGGCGCAGAATGCTGCGGATTATCCAGCGGGCCCGGCCGGCTTAGTTTGGTTTTGTGTCTGATTGGAGCGGCTGACGGGAATCGAACCCGCGTATCAAGCTTGGGAAGCTAGCGCTCTACCATTGAGCTACAGCCGCAAACCCCGCGAAGCGGAGCAGAACTCAGCTTAGCGTAAATCGACCCTTGTCCATGCCAAAGGGCCCGTGTGCGTCACAGGGTAACTCTTCGGTTAAGCCCGCTCCATCCACTAGGTCCCCCGGGCCAGACGTAGCTACGCTTGAAAGGTAGTTGAAGTGTCTGGGGGAGACGGGCTTCTGAGATTTTGCCCGACGTCGAAAGCGATTCCCATGGCATTTGCCGAGCACGATGTCCTCATCGCCCGCGATGCTGTGACCGTTTACAACTTCCTGCTGGACGGAGCCAACCTGCCCTTGTGGCGGAACGGGATCCGGGACGTCCGGTTGGTCTCCGGCATCCCCGGCACCAAGGGCGCGGTCTATCAGATGACCCTGAGCGGACCGGGCGGCAGGCCAGTTGCCGCCGACTTCCAAATTACCCAGGCCCGTACCGGTGCAGAAATCGAGTTCCAGGTCATCGCAGGGCCTATCCGGCCCAAGGGCGGCTACTACCTCAGCACCGAAGGCGCCGGAACCAGGGTCCGCTTCGCCCTGGACTATCAGCCCAAAGGCCTGCTTTCGCTCATCAAGGGCTCGATCAGCAGGACCATTAAGGAAGACGTTGCCCAGTTGGACCGCCTCCAGCAGGTCCTCGAAAGCCAAGGCGCACACTGAACTTGCGGCCATGCGGTAATTTGGGAGGCGTGCTGATCTCTGACCGCGACATTCGTGCCGAAATTGACTCCCAACGGATCGTACTTGAACCGTACGATCCCGCCATGGTCCAGCCGTCGTCGGTGGACGTCCGGATCGACAGGTTCTTCCGTCTCTTCGACAACCACAAATACGCCCACATCGATCCAGCCGAGGAACAGCCTGAACTGACCCGGCTGGTTGAGGTGGAATCAGGCGAGCCTTTCATCCTGCATCCGGGCGAGTTTGTCCTGGGCTCCACATACGAGACCGTCACGCTCCCGGATGACATCGCCGCCCGGCTTGAAGGCAAGTCCTCGCTGGGCCGCCTGGGGCTGCTCACGCACTCCACCGCCGGCTTCATCGATCCCGGTTTCTCCGGCCACGTCACCCTGGAACTTTCCAACATGGCCACGCTGCCCATCAAGCTGTGGCCGGGCATGAAGATCGGCCAGCTCTGCTTCTTCCGGCTCACCTCCGCGGCCGAGCACCCCTACGGTTCAGGCGACTACGGCAACCGCTACCAGGGCCAGCGCGGTCCCACAGCAAGCCGGAGCCACCTGAACTTCCACCGCACGGAGATCTAGCTTCCTTGCGCCGAGCGGCGAGGTAATGCCGCTTAGGCTCGACCTAAGCGGCATTAACAAACCTCGCGACGGGCCAGCCGCGCCGCGTCAGGGCGCTCCGCACCCGCAGCGCGCAACCAACGAACCCCCGCTCGCGGATCTGGGCAGCGGTGATGGTCACGGAAGTCCATCCGATGGCGGCAATGGACTCGTCGCGGCGGATGTCCAGTTCGCGTTGCCGCGGTTCCAGGTGGTGTCGGCCGTCGTAATTCACGGCGACCTTGAACTCCGGGTACGCCAGATCTGGCCAGGCGAGCTCCCGCACCATCCAGGGGAGTCGCTCATCCAGGACCACGTAACACAGCACCGGTTCCGGCAAGCCCAGACGGTCCAATGCGAGCCGGACCATGGTCTCGGGCGCCGAATCAGCCCCCACCCTGCAAAGGCCAAGTGCCAATCTGGCGTTGCGGATCCCCCTGGCTCCACTTGAGCCGCGGATCTGCTCTGCCAGGTCCTCACGTGAACACAAGGGGATCCGGGGCGGGCCGAAGCTTCTCGCCTGGCGGCAGATCAAGTGGTCGGCGACGGCCACCAGGTCATCGAGTTGAAGCAGGCCGGCCAGGTCCAGCCATGTGCGCGACGGCGAGGTGAGCCGAACGCCGTCGAGCATTACATGGTCCTCCGGCTTCAAGGTCAAACGGTGCCCGGCAACACCCTTGCGCACCGGCCGAGCTGTTCCTGCAGGGTGAAAATCCGTCCGGCGAGGTGCTCTGGAAGTGGTGGTGGAGTCCGCATAGGACATTGTTGGCACACGGGGAGAAGCAGGTCGGAGTTATCCCCAGTGTGGAGAAATAGTGGGCCGCTCCAGGCCCCCTCGAGTGGCGAGATAATGCCGCTTAGAGCGCCTCAAAACGGCATTATCTAACCACTCGGCGCAACGAAGTCGACGCAAAAAGGGGCGAGGCGGGACGGGAACTTGGTAGCTAGGCCGAGGCCGGGGCTACCTGGGCCTTGGCCGGTCGGTACATAAACTTCACCATGGGCTCGATGTAGCGGGCAATCAGCGGTCCGGTCACGGCCATGATGAGTACGTAGGCGGTGGCCAGGGCGGCCAATTCGACGTCCACCACCCCGGAGGTCACGGCAAGGCCGGCGATAACAATGGAGAACTCGCCGCGGGCAATAAGCGTGGCGCCGGCACGGAAGCGGCCGGGCCGGGCGATGCCTGCCTGTTTGGCCGCCCAGATTCCGGTCAGCATCTTGGTCAGCACGGTCACCACAGCCAGGATCAGAGCCCAGCCGAGTACCGGGGGAATGGACGTCGGATCGGTGTTGAGCCCGAACGCAACGAAGAAAATGGCTGCAAACAGGTCGCGCAGCGGCTCAAGGATCCGGGTGGCATTGTGCGCGGTGACTCCAGAGATGGCGATGCCCAACATAAAGGCTCCGACGGCGGCAGACACCTGAAGTGCCGACGCCAGGCCTGCAACCAGCAGTGCAGCGCCAAGCAGATTAAGCAGGAACACCTCCGAGTTTTCGCTGTGCAGCGCCGACGACACACGGTGTCCATGGCGCAAGGCCACTACCAGCACAACGGTGACCACGGCCAGTGAGATGCCCACTGTCTGCAGGCCGCCCAGGAAACTCACACCGGACAGCGTGGCCGTGAGGATGGGCAAGTAGATGGCCATGGCGAGGTCCTCGAAGACCAGGATGGAGAGAACGATGGGAGTTTCGCGGTTGCCCAGCCGACCGAGGTCTGTGATGACCTTCGCGGCGATGCCGGAGGAGGAAATGTACGTCACGCCGCCCATGACCAGGGCGCCCACCGCACCCCATCCCAGCAGCAGCGCAATCGCGGCTCCCGGTGTGAAATTCAAGACGAAGTCCAAGATGCCGGCTTTCCATGATCGGCGAAGGCCGGTCACCAGCTCTGGCGCGGTATATTCCAGTCCGAGCATGAGTAGCAGCAGGATGACGCCGATCTCACCGGAAAGATGTGCGAATTCCTGCATACCTTCGAGCTTGATCACGCCCCCGGCGCCGAAGCCGAGGCCGCCAAGCAGGTAGAAAGGGATAGGGGACATGCCGATACGCCCGGCCAACCGGGCCAGGAGGCCGAGGCAGAACACTACGGCCCCCAGCTCGATGAGGGTCAGTGCAAGGGGATCCATTCCGGGTTAGCCGTTGCGAAGAATATCGGCCGCCGCATCGAGGCCTTCCTGCGTACCCACGGCCACCAGCAGATCGCCGGTGTGAAGTACGACGTCGGGACCCGGCGAGGGGACTACCTCACCTTCACGCATGATCGCCACGATGGAAACGCCGGTCCGGGTGCGGATGGAGGCCTTCCCCATGGGCTGGTTCTGGAACGGCGAGTCTGCCACGATGGAGAACTGGCGGGTAACAATGCCCGGGATCCCCTTGTGGTCTTCGGCCAGCGTCATGGCGAGGTGCTGCCCGCCAAGGAGGTTGCCCAACGCGCTGGCTTCGTCTCCGGTCAGCGGAATGGAAGCCTGGCAGGTGTCCGGATCGTCCCACGTGGACACGATGAGTTCCGTTTTACCTTCCCGCAACTCCACTACGCCGATCCGACGTCCTGAAGCGGTAACGAAATCCTTGCGCCGGCCAATGCCGGGAAGGTCGGTTTCATCCACATTCATACCTCAAGCGTAGTCCTCTCCGCGCACCTTAACCCTGAGTGGCGGGGGAATTGCCCGGATGGTGGCCGGAAGCGGGCTTTACAAGCGGCGGGGGGGGGGGGGGGGGTGTGGGGGGGGGGGGGGGTGGAGTTGGGGAGGGGGGGGGGGGGGGGAGGGGTGTGGGTAG
>JAPSJV010000005.1:3211-145178 GCA_031178005.1 Pseudarthrobacter sp. | reverse complement strand
CCCCTCGACGCTGAACCGTCAGGGCAACGACATCGGCTCCAGCTACCGCTCCGCCATCTTCCCGCTGAGCCCGGAGCAGGAGCGCGTCGCCCGCCTCGACGACGCCGGCCGGGCCGGCCCCCCGGGGGGGGGGGGCGCGGCGGGGCGGCCGGCCGCCCCCCCCCCCCCACCCCCGCTCGTGGAACGTGGCGGCGTACAGGGACTAGTCGTCTTCTGCCGCGCCTTCCATTACCGCTGCCGGCGCAAGGTATCCGTTGGGATCGATGACCCAGCCGGCGTCATGGGCGGCGGCCACAACCTCGGGTGCCCACTCCAGGCGTACCCGGTCGTCGCCGGGATTAATGACCAGCAGCTCGCCAGTGCCGGCCGTGGCAGCGGCGTCGCTGCCTTCTACGCAGCGGAACGCCCGCCAGGTGTTTGCTGGCACGGAGAACGAATCGGAAGGACCCAATTCGATGACGGCGCCGCCGCTGAGGGTAATCTCCCACTGTCCGGACTTCACCAGAACAACCTGGGGGCGGTCATGCCTGTGGCGTAGTACGCCTTCACCCGGCTGGGCGCGCAGCCAGGCAAGGTTGAAGCTGTGCGGCTCGTGGATCGGCGGAACCTGCCGGCGATCCTCGGACATCCCGTAGCCGATGACGGTGCTCAGCTCGGCTCGGCCGCCGGGCAGAGCGTTGCTCAGCAGGCCAAGGCTGCTGTATTTGCGGTCCCCCGGCTGGACTACACGGGAGAGCATCTGCTCCGGAGTGTAGGTGGTCAGTTCGTCGATGTAGTTCTGCTGCATCGGCTTGATGAGTGCCACGTCCTGCGGAAGTTCATCGCCGGCTACGGTGTCAATCAGCCGGTTGTCCGCGGTGAGGTGCAGGCCATAGGACTCCGCTTCCCGAAGGACAGAGGGCCCCCAGATGATGCCACCGGTATCGTCATGGCCAAGGACGGTGTAAAGGAGTCCTTCGTCCGGGCCTTCGTTGGTGAAGCCGCGGAAGATCCACGTGGGAATGGAGACGATGTCGCCGTCCTTGGCGATGTACTCGCCCTGTTTGCCGTCCACGCCCCAACGGAGACGGAACTCGCCGCCCAGGTTGATGAAAACCTCAGCCGTGAAGTGCAGGTGCAGGTTATTGCTGATGCCGTTCGGCATGCCTGCCGCACCGGTGTTGAAGCCGTGCGGCTCCGTCAGGTTGACGTACTGGTTGGGGTTCTGGGACACGCCCGGACCGACGAAGGCGTAGTTTTCCTTCTTGTCAGAACCTGGCGTGCGGCAATCGATGAAGGCCGCGTTGCAGGCGACCCAGTCTGTGCGGCGGATGGTCCGGCGCTGGATCTCACTGCTGTCGATGGTCTGCTCTGTGTCGATGGTGCTGGTCATGATGATCCCTCCTTCGGGATGGCCAATCGTGGGCTGGGGTTAGTAGATGTTTCCGCCGGGTTCAGGCCCGTCACCGCGGATGGAGTTGATCTGCGCGCGGACGGCGATGTCATCCCAGAGCTTGACTTCGTTCACGATCCGGCCGTCCTGGACCAGGAACTGCGAGATTCCAAGGATGTCTACGGGCTTGTTGGTGAGGGCGCCGTAGCGGGCCTTGCCGGAGTAATCGCCGGTGAACTTCCACGTGACGGCAACCCGCAGTCCGCCGTAGCGGGCGTCGTTATGGGTTTGGATGTCCCGGACTTCGAACTGGCCGCCGGGGAAGGCATCCAGGAACCGCAGCATCTGCCGACGGTAGCCTTCGGGACGAATAATGTGCTCGAAGCCAACAGTGTGGAGGCTCAGGTCGCGAACGAAGAATTCGTCCACCTTCTTGAGGTCCCGGTCGTTCCATACCTGCTGGATCATGGCGAGGACGTTCTCCACGTCACCTCGGTGGTCGTCAGGACGGGGTCCGGAATCTCCGACGGCGATCACGTCAGCGGGTGCCGGCTGCAGGAAGGATCCGGTGTAGCCGCGGAACGACTTGGTGCGCGCGAACTCGTCCGGATCAAGGCCCTGGTTCAGCACGTGGGCCAGCTCATCGCGGACCACCCATTCCTCCACCATCCGGCCACGGCGGTAAAGGCAATTGGCGATGGTGCTGGCCACAACCTTGTAGCCTTCCTCACCGGAGATGACCAGATGGGAACTCAGGAAGGCGTCATTGCCTCGAGCTTCCCAGATAACGTCACCGGCCTGGCCAATGTGCTCGGGAGCGTTCGAGATGCGCATCAGGCATCCCTCGATGACTTCCTGGCGGGTCACAGAAGTGCCGTAGGAGCCATGGACGATGGAGTCCGGCTCGTAGTTGTCCCGGATGAAGCCAATCTGGCGTTCTACCCAGATGTAGTCGGTCACTTCACGAATGAAGTCATCGGGATCGTTATAGGGCTTGTAGGCAGCGGGGTCGAGAGACACGCTTTTACTCGCTTTCAGGAATTCTGCTGGGTGGGTACAACAGCGAGTGTATGCGTATGCACAAGCCGCTGACAACCCCCACGCACGAACTTTTCCGCCCGCAAACCGGTCAGCGAATGTGACCGAGAGTGTCCCTCATGACCAACCGGGACTCGAATGCGCTCTCTTCAACAGGCCGCTGGGGGTTCTCGATCCGATCCACCAGCAGCTCCACCGCACGGCGAACCATGGCGTCCAGGTCGTACGCAATCGTGGTCAGCCTAATGATTGGCCAGGCGGCGGAGGGGAGGTCGTCAAACCCGACAATCGAGACATCGCCAGGTACATCAACTCCCGCACTGCGGGCGGCGTTCAGGGCACCGAACGCCACTACGTCATTACCGCAAATGATGGCAGTGGGCGGCTCAGCCATTTCCAGGAAACGCTGGGTTCCGGCCTGGCCGGTGGCCGTATCAAATGGGCCCCGGTGGACGTAATGCGCAGGTATCGAAACACCATGGTGGGCCAGCGCTTCCCGCAGGGCATTCTCACGGTTGATGGCCGTACTGGTATTGGCCGGACCAAGGATGGCCGCTATCCGCCGATGGCCGCACTCAATGAGTGCCGCGGCTGCTTCATCCATGCCCCGCAACGGATTAACCACGGCAGAATCAGCGTGCACGGCAGTTGAGGTCCTGTTGAAGTAGGCAAAGGGAAGGCCGCGGTCCCGCAGCCTGAGTGGCACTACGGAATCGATGGTGGAGGTAGCCAGCAGGACGCCGTCGAGCCCGTTGGAGATGAGCCGCTCCGCCACGACGTCGTTGTCCGCCGCTTCGGTATGCAGCATCAATTGATAGCCCAGCGATTCCAGCTGATGGAACGCGGGCGCGATGATGTGCGGATAAAACTGGTTCTCAAGGTCCGTCAGGAGCAGGCCTATGCGGCGCGTCCGTCCGCTGGAGAGTGCCCGGCCGACGTCACTGGGAACGTACCCCAGCCGTGCCGCAGCCTGGCGCACCCGCACTTTGGTCGCCTCGGACACGCGCGGGTCATCCCGCAGCGCACGGGATACCGTGGGCTGGGAAACGCCGGCGAGCTGCGCGACATCACGGCTGGTAACTGTCATCTAGTTCTCCCTATATCCATCGGCGTCCCGGACACCGCAAGGTTCTATCGAATCAGACTATTGACCTCCATGGCGGTCCGTTCTTATTATAGACATACGTATGCAACAAGGAGGAGCAACCGTGATCAAGTACCTGAAGCAATCACCATCCAAATCTTTCGCCGACACGAGCCACACCGACGTGGCCGAGCGCGTAGGCCAGATCATCGCAGAAATCCGGTCCGACGGCGATGCCGCCGTCCGGAAATATGCCGAGCTCTTCGACAAGCAGACCCTCGAATCATTCCGGCTCTCCGATGAGCGGATTGAAGAAATCATGGGAACCCTGGACCAGCAGGTCATCGATGACATCGTTTTTGTCCAGAATCAGGTCCGGACCTTCGCCCAGGCGCAACGCGATTCCATGCAGGACGTTGAGATCGAGACACTTCCCGGTGTCTTCCTTGGCCACCGGCATGTGCCGGTGGAGGCTGCCGGCGCGTACATCCCGGGCGGCAAATACCCGCTCACCGCGTCAGCACATATGACCATCATTACTGCCAAGGTGGCCGGTGTTCCCCGTGTTGCCGCCTGCACTCCGCCCATCCGCGGAGAAATCCCGGCGGCAACCATTGCCGCAATGAAGCTGGCCGGAGCAGATGAAATCTACCTCCTGGGCGGCGTCCAGGCAGTCGCCGCCATGGCGCTCGGCACGGAATCAATAGATCCGGTGGATATGATCGCCGGCCCCGGGAACGCTTACGTCGCCGAGGCCAAGCGGCAGCTGTTCGGGGAAATCGGCATTGATCTCTTCGCCGGCCCTACCGAAATCCTCATCGTCGCGGACGAGCACGCCGACCCGTTTTTTGTCGCAGTTGATCTGCTCTCCCAGGCAGAACACGGCCCGGATTCCCCCGCGATCCTGGTGACCACGTCCGAACGGGTGGCCCGAGAGGCGATGGACCACATCGAGCGGATCCTGCCGGATATGCCCACCAAGGATTTCGCGGAGCCCGCGTGGCGCAACTGGGGGCAGGTCCTGGTTGTCGACGACCTTGACGAGGCCTACTCCGTGGCCGACGGTTTTGCGGCCGAGCACGTCCAGATCTTCACTGCCGATCCCGCGGCAGCGCTGAACAAAATGCACAACTACGGTGCGCTCTTCCTCGGCGAGAACACCTGCGTGTCCTACGGCGACAAGGTCATCGGTACAAACCATGTACTGCCCACGCTCGGCGCGGCGCGGTACACCGGCGGGCTGTGGGTGGGCAAGTACCTCAAGACCGTCACCTACCAGACCATCGAAAACGCTGCGTCCTCAGCCGAGTTGGGCACTGTCCTGGGCCGGGCGGCCCGGGTGGAGCTCTTCGAAGGCCACGCCCGCTCAGGGGATGCCCGGGCCTGGCGCCATGCCGGCCAGCAGTTCGAGTGGATCGACAAGGCTTTGGCGGGAACCGCAGCAGGAGCAGCCACGTGACGCCTCTTGCCGGACGAACGGCACTCATCACCGGTGGCGGCACCGGCCTGGGTGCAGCCATCGCAAAGGCACTGCACGACGCCGGCGCTGATGTTGTGGTGGCCGGGCGGCGGAAGGAGCCACTGGAGGATGTGGTGTCCGCACTGGGTGCCCGCGCCAGCTGGCGAACGGTGGACGTAGCTGATGCTGCCTCAGTGGCACAGCTTGAAGAAAGCCTTCGGGGGACGGAAGTTTCCATCCTGGTCAACAACGCCGGCATCGCAGGCCCGGTTGCTTCGCTGACGGATATAACGCCTGAGGAGTGGGACGAGGTGTTCGACGTCAACGTCCGCGGCACGTATCTGATGTGCCGGGCATTCCTGCCGGCCATGGTGGAACGGGCCAGCGGGGACGTCATTAACCTCGCGTCGGTTTCCGGCAAGCGCCCGCTGATCCGCCGGACCCCGTATTGTGCTTCCAAAATGGCGGTAATCGGGCTCAGTTCGACGCTTGCTTTCGAAGTGGGACCGTCGGGCGTCAACGTCAACACCTTGTCTCCAGGACCGGTGGACGGACCCCGGATGGACAGGAACTTCCGTTTGGAGGCTGAGCGGACCGGCAAGAGCTATGAGCAAGCACAGGACGTCTTTGTGTCCCGTGCAGCATTGGGCCGGATGATCACCGAGGAAGAAGTCGGTGCGGCCGTGGTGGCAATGCTTGGCATGCCAGGCCTCTGCGGCGCCGATGTGGACCTTTCCGCCGGGATGGTGGCGTGAACGCGCAACGGCGGTCCCTGCGCGCACGGGTCCTGGATGGCGAGCAGGTGTGTGGTGTCCTCCTCCGGATGCCGTCCGAGGAACTGGTGGAGATGCTCGCCGTGGCGGGATTCGACTTCATCCTGATCGACTGCGAGCACGGACCGGCGGATGTCCTGCCCTTGCGCCAGCACATCGCCGCGGCAGCGATGTACGGCGTCGACGTCCTGGTGCGCGTTGGGGAGGGCGAAGACGCCCTGATCCTGAGGGCACTGGACAGCGGCGCTGCCGGAGTAGTGGCTCCCCACCTGGACAGCGTGGAGCAGGCCCGGGACGTGGTCGCGGCAGCCCACTACCCGCCCCGCGGCCGCCGTGGTTTTGCAACCTACGGACGGGCGGGATCCTACGGCTCCGCCAGCGGCCCGGACCACAAGGCCCGCATGGGTGAGGAGACCCTGGTGATCGGGATGATCGAGTCCCCGCTGGCTGTGTCCGCTGTGGACCACATCGTGGCTGTAGAGGGCCTGGATGGCCTCATGCTGGGCGCTGCAGACCTGGCCGCCTCCAGCGGTCCCGCAGACTTGTCAGTGCCTGAGGCGAGGGCCAAGGTCAACGCTTCCGTGGCGTCTGCCGGGTCCCTGCGCCTGGATTTGGTGGGCGACGCAGACGCGGCAGCTGCTTCCTTTGCGGATGGGGCACAACTGGTGGCCTACAACCTCACGCAGGCCTTGATGGCCCAGTTCGCGTCGCTTCTCAAGCCACGGCCAGCCAACCGCTCCTGACTGAGCGCAAAGCCATAACGCAACGGCCACCTGGCCCGCTCCTGAGAGCGGGCGGGTGGCTGTTGTTTTGGTGCTTTCGGTGCGTTTTGTCCCGGCTGTAACAGTGCTAAGCCTCGAGCCAGGACCCCAGGAGCTCCCCCACCTCGTCCGGGCATTCCATCGGGACAAGGTGTCCGGCGTCCACGGAAGCCAGTTGCGCCCCGGGGATCCGGGCCGCGATGTCCTGGTGGAACGACGGCGGGCAGATTACGTCTGCGGCGCCCGACAGCACGAGAACCGGAATCCGCAGGTTCGCGAGCGCATCAGACTCATCCACCCTGGTGCCCTGCATGCGCAGCTGTGCATCAAGGTGTACCGTCCCGGTGTCATCACCCATGCGCAGGACACGGCCAGCCAGATCAGGGTCCCGCTCCCGCGCGGGGGCACTGACAAGCGCGTCAAGGATGCCGTGCTGGAGGTCCCGCGCGGTCTCCCCCGCCGCCAGTCGGTCCTGCCATGCCCTCCAGCCTTGGCGTTGGCTTTCCGTGGGTGGCTTCGCATTGGTGGACATGAGGCAGAGCCGTGCAACCCGCTGTGGGGCGCGGCGGGTTAAAGCCATGGCCACGATTGCGCCAAGTGACAGTCCGGCGAGAGCGAAGTGTGGCGGGAGTGTGTCAAGCAAAGCGTCCACCTGGTCATCGATGTCCGCTTCTTCAAGGCTGGGTGTCAGGGCTCCGTCCAGCCCGCAACCGGTCCAGAGGTCAGCCGTGCAGTTCATTCCGGCAAGAAGGACAAGAGGGACGCGGAAGTCCGCCGTGGTTGACGGCGGACTTCCGGTAACTGGGTTACTCACCTCGTCGGTCCCCGGTCAACCCTTCACTGAACCATCGCTCAGGCCCGCTATCAGGTACTTCTGGGCCACGAAGGCGATGGCAATGACGGGAAGCGTGAGGAGCATGGACGCCGCCCCGGCTTGCTGCAGCATGGGCAGCGTTTGGCCTAGTTGGGTGGTGATGAATACCGGGACGGTCTTGGAAGACGTATCTGTCAGCACCAGCGCGGTCAGGTACTCCTGGAAAGCGAAGAGGAAGACGAAAATTCCGGCGGTAAGGATGCCGGGCTTCATCAGCGGGATCATCACCCGGCGAAGCGTGCTCAGCCTGGTGCAGCCGTCGATCATGGCAGCCTCGTCCAGTTCCTTCGGGATCTCTGCGAAGAAGTTTCTCAAAAGCCAGATGCTGAACGGCTGGTTGATGGCCACCAGCGCCGCGGCCAGGGCGAAGGTGGTGTCGTAGATGCCCAGCGACTTGCTGATCTCGTACATCGGCAACACCACCGAGAACCGTGGGAGTGACCGGAAAATCAGGGCCAGCAGCAGCAGGATCGCGGACACGTAGCCCGGGAAGCGGGACAACGCATATGCCGCCGGGATACCCAGCACCAGCGCTACGACCGTGGAAATCACGGCCACCACCACAGTGTTGATGAGGTAGTCGGAGAAGTAGGTGGTCTCCCAAAGATCAACGAACGGCTGGATCGTCGGCGTGTAACCCGTGAGGACCGGGGGGTTCGCGAACGCGACGTCGGTGGGCTTGGTGACAGAAAGGGCGGTCCAGATGAACGGGAACAGCATCAGGACAGAGGTGATGATCAGCAGGATCGCAGCCGTGCGCTTGGTGGCCGGCCGGCGTTTTATCCTTGCTGCCGTGTCGTTTACTTTTCCGAGGGGGACCTTGACGGTATCGGCGATCATGCTTTGGTTTTCGCTTCCTTGAGGAGCCCCCGGATGAACGGGAACAGGCAAACCAGGATGAGGAGGATGGAGAGCACGTTGATCGCGCTGCCGAGGCCCAGGGCCGTCGAGCCGTCACGGAACGCCGTGTCAAAGACGTAGAGCATGATCGATTCGTTGCCGATGGCGTCCGCCTGCGGGGAAAGCGGGATGAGGTTATCGAAGGTCCGCAGGACGTCCATGATGGTGATCAGGCAAACGAAGCCCAGGATGCCGCGGATAGTGGGGATGATGACGTACAAGTGGGTCTTGGCGGGCGTGGCACCATCAATAAGGGCTGCCTCACGCAACTCCTTGGGCACACCCTGCAAGCCTGCCAGAATCATCAGCATTGAGAACGGCAGCAGGTGCCAGACCGTGTGCGCGATGACCATGATCCGGTTGGGCCACGTTTCGGTGAACCAGAGGACGCTGTCACCGGTCAGCGCCTGGATCACAAGGTTCACTACGCCGCCAAAGTTCTGGTCAAACAGCCAGGAGAAGGACACCGCACCAACAATGTTCGGGAGGACATAGGCCACGAGCATGGAACCCAGGATGTAAGGCCGCAGTTTTCCCAGGCCGTTCATTCCGGTGGCAATCAGGTACCCCAGGACCAGGATGACGGCGGTCACGATCACTGTCAGCAGCATCGTGAAGATTACGGCACGGCCAAAACGTGGATCCGTCATGGCCTGGGAGTAGTTGGACAGCCCGATGAAGTCGCCGGGTGTTCCGTACTCCACCTTCTGGAAGCTCCATTGGATGGTGCGGGCCAGTGGCAGTACCAACAGACCCAGCATGACAATCAGGCTCGGGCCCATCAGAAGCGAGAATTCTCGTCTTCGCATCGCTTGTTCCTCTCGAATGTGTCGAGTATGTGGCGTTGCCCGCCAAGGCCGGCGGACCGTCAATTCAGTCCGCCGGCCTTGGCCGCGCCGCTACATTGCCGCTATGGCTTTTTCAGCAAGGCTTTGCATTTCCTGCATGCCCGCCTCGATCTCAATCTGGCCGGTGATGACCTGCACCAGGACGGGCCGGATGGCGTTGGTGACCGGAGCCCCGGCCGGGTGCCCCGGCGTCGGCATGGTCTTGGCGATGGTGCCGTTGGCAGCGTCGGCGTACTTCGAACTGTCGGCGCTGACCATGCCTTCGCGGGCAGGGTACGCAGCCGGCACGGATGCCTTGGAGGCTTCCTCGTTGACGGAGGCGGCCATCATCTGGAACAGCAGGTCCTTGTCCAGCTTGGTGTTCTTCGGGATGGACCAACCGTCAACGGACAGCCGGCTGTAGAGGAACGGTGAATCAGCTTCAACCGCCGGTGCTGGAGCAAACGCAAACTGGTCTGCCAGCTTGCTGTTGGCCGGCAGCGTGAGGTCATTCATGCGGCCGGAGAACATGATGGCCATGGCAGCGGTGCCGTTGAACATCTGCTGCTGGACCTTTGGCTGGTCGAATGTGGTGACCTGGGGATCCATGTAGGGCAGGAGGGACTTCATGCCCTCCAGCGCCTTACGTGACTCCTCCGAGGTGAACAGTGGCTTGCCGGCCTCATCGATGAAATCCTTGCCGTAGGAGTTCATGGCAGCCTGGTAATTGGTGGAAATGTCCGCGGTAGCGTTCCAGGGCAGCGCGATGGGGAACTTGATTTCGCCCTTCTCCTGGATCGCCTTGGCTGCGTCGATCATCTCCGCGAAGGTGGTGGGCGGTTTGAGTCCTGCAGCATCAAACACATCCTTGCGGTAGGCAAGAACATACATCTGTGCCTGCATGGGCAGGCCGTACAGCTTGCCGTCATAAGACAGCCCGGAACGCATCTCTTCGCTGAGGGCATCCAGTTTGTACTTGTCTGCGTACTTGGCCACGTAGTCGTCCAGCGGTTCGATGTGACCCTTGGCAGCCAGGCCCGGAACCACAAAACCGTAGGTCTCAATGATGTCGTAGCTGCCCGATTCGCCAGCCAGCGTGGCCGTGGTCTTGGTAACTTGGCCGGCGAAGTCGATGGGATCGTGCTTGAGGGTGACTTTGTCGCGGGTGCAGCTCTTGACCATGGTGTTGGTGAAGGGATCGATCGCCGATGAGTTGTAGGCGAGGACGTTCACCGTGGTCGCCGCTTCAGGCATGGTGTAGTCGCACTCCACTGCCGTGGCATCCTGGGCGCCGGTCCGTGACCCTGCGCCACATCCTGTCAACGCCGCGAGGCTGACCGTTACGGCCAGTGCAGCGACGCCGGTCCGGAGGTGTTTGGGGAATCGCATGATGTTTCCTCTCCTGGTGCCGGGTGGGACAACCTTGGCCCGCCCGGTTTATTTATACGTATGTAGAAACTATGGAGCGACCAGCAGGCTGCTGGTACTCTTTCCGAGAATAAGGTCCAGCCGCAGCTGGGCGCTGTCGCGGTGGGCCGGCATCTGTTCGAAGTCGGAGATGGTCACCACGGGACGCGCCTGTGCCTCCGTGCTTTCCCGCGTTGCCCGCTGGTAGGTGAGCTGCTTGAGGTAGCGGGCCACAGAGAGCCCTTCTGTATAGCGGGCCCCACGCCCGGTGGGCAGCACGTGGTTGGTACCGGACATTCCCTTGTCCGCGTATGCCACTGTGGACCACTCCCCCAGGAACAGGGACCCGTAGTTCCTCAGGTTATCCAGGTAGTAGTCCGGATCAGCCGTGAGGATCTCCAGGTGCTCGGGCGCAAGGATATCCATGATTTCCACGGCTGTCCGAGGAGTGTCCGCGACGTAGATGGATCCCCAGTCGCGCCAGGCGGCACCGGCAATCTCACGGGTGGCCAGCCCGGCAAGTTGCCGCTCAATTTCAACCTCCACCTCGGCCGCAAGCCGGGCGGAGGTTGTCACCAGGCACGCCGGTGATGTGGGTCCATGTTCGGCCTGCGCCAAGAGGTCGGCGGCGACCATCGCCGCACTCGCGGCATCGTCCGCAATGACGGCGACTTCGGACGGACCGGCCAGTACATCGATCCCTACGGTGCCGTAGAGCTGGCGCTTTGCTTCAGCAACGTACGCATTGCCGGCGCCAACGATCATGTCTGCCGGACTGGCATCCAGGAGTCCGAACGCCATTGCGGCCAGAGCCTGGACGCCGCCAAGGGCGAAGATCCGCTCAGCACCGGAGATCCGGGCGGAATAGAGGACGGCGGGGTGGACCTGTCCATTGTTCGACGGCGGCGTGCAGGAGAGGACGTTCGGCACGCCGGCTGCGCGGGCAACACCGACGGTCATAAAGGCACTGGCCAGGAGCGGAAAACGACCGGCCGGGAGATATGCGCCAACCGTTCCGATGGGCACATACTTCTGCCCACACACCACGCCCGGAATGACTTCCTCTTCGAAGTCTGCCAGGCGGGCCCGCTGCATCCGCGCGAAGCGCTGGGTACGCTCGGCCCCGGCATCGAGGGCTTCGCGCAGGTCCGCGGGAAGATCGGCCGTCAGCCTGTCCGCCTCGGCGGGAGTGATCTCAAAGGACGTGCCGCCCTTCCAGCCATCAAGCCTTTCGGCATAGTCGCGCACAGCCTCGAGGCCCTTTGCTTCTATGGCGGACAGCATTTCGGAGACGGTGGCGATCACTTGGGGATCGGACTGCGCAGCCACATCCGGGCGGTTTGGTTCGCGGACGACAGTGACGGTGCCGGTGAGACGTAATTTATCTGCGTGAGTGAGGTGCATACGTATACAGTAATGATTCCAAGGGCTTGTGACAAGGGGCACATTAAAGCAATTCGACGTCCTTTTCGAGCTTCATCCAGGACGGCGCAGCTCACAAATGCCGGAGGTACCTCTCCGGCCCGTCCATAAACGACTTCCAGTTGGACACCAGTTCCAGCTCATCCCACTCTTTGCGCCGGAGTCCCCACGCACCCACTTCCAGGATCTGTGCCCCGGGAAGGGCGGCCAGGACGGGTGAGTGGGTGGACAAGATCACCTGCGAGTTGCCCTCGGCCAGCAGCGCCTTCAGAACGGAGAGCAGGCTCAGGCAGCCCGCGAAGGACAGTGCCGACTCCGGTTCATCCAGCACCCAGAGCCCGCGGCCCCGGAAGCGGTCCACCGCCAGCTCCAGGAAGGATTCGCCGTGTGACATCTCGTGGAAGGCGATGTCCTGGCGGGACATGCTGGGGTTCTGCTCCAGATACGTGAAGAAGCCGTGCATGGTCTCAGCACGCAGGAAATAGCCCTGCCTGGTAGCACCGGCGTTGCGAATCAACTGCAGGTGGTCGGCGAGCAGGGATTCACTGATGCGGGTTGTGTGGCGGGCACCCGTGGAGCCACCTTCCGGGGACAACCCGTAGGCCAGCGCAATGGCTTCCACCAACGTGGATTTCCCGGACCCGTTCTCGCCCACAAAAACCGTGGCAGCACTCAGGTCCAGCCCTTGGTCCAGGACCTGCGCAACCGGCGGCAGGACCGCAGGCCAGCGCCGCCGGTCAAGCGCGTGTGCGGGATCTTCGGCCAGCCGCCGGATGGGATGGTTGTGCGCGGGCATGCCCCATTCTTACAGCCCTGGTCTAAAGACCCCGAGAGGATCCGAGGTGACGGCCAGCGCACAGATCACAAGCCAATCCGCGAAACCTAAGCTTCAAGGCTCCGAACTACGGATAAGCCTCGGAATGCCCGACGGCGGGACCGGTGGTTGGAATACCGCCCGCCGTTCCCGGGCCTGCCCGCGCTACCCCGCTGCTACTTGACCGCCAGCCGGATCATGGACCAGGACACGGCCGGGAGCGCGGCGGTGAGGCGGCCGCCGTCGACCTTGACGCTGACGTTGTCAGCAGGCAGGACCGACGTCGAATCATCAGCGGTTGCCTGCCAGTACGGATCCTTGTTGGTGTAGGTCAGGGCCTCGACAACGCTGACGTCGCCCAGGCCGGCGATTGCCGCGTCCAGCGCCAGGGCGTCCGTGGCAGAACGGTTCACGGCGAATACAACAGCTTCGCCGGCCTCGGCGTCGAACGTTGCCACGGCTGACAGTGCCGGGAAGTCCGCCGTGTTGCCGCCGCTCAGGCGGGGCGATTCGACGGCGAGCTGCAGCACAGTGCCGGCGGAATGCCGGGACATCAGCGCGAAGGGATGGAAGGTGGTCTGCTTCCACGCGCGGCCACCCGGCTCGGTCATGATGGGGGCGATCACGTTCACCAGCTGGGCCAGGCTGGCCGAGTGCACCCGGTCCGTGTTCCGCAGGAGCGTGATCAGGAGGTCGCCAACGACGACGGCGTCGGCCACTGTGTAGCGGTCCTCCAAGAGGACCGGTGCTACCGGCCAGTCCTTGCCCGTTGGCGCCTTCGATTCCGCCCGGCTCATGTGCCAGACGTTCCATTCGTCGAAGGAGATATTGACCTGCTTGCTGGACTTCTTCACGGACTTCACGTGGTCGATGTGGCTGACGATGTCCGCGATGAACGACTGCATGCGGTGGCCGGCGGAAAGGTGCTCCTGCAGGTCGCCGAAGTCCTCGAAGTACTGGTGGGCCGAGATCAGGTCCACCAGCTCGTAAGTTTCCGTGAGGACCACGCGCTCCCACTCGCCGAACGTCGCCATGGTGGGTGCAGAGGATCCGCAGGCCACCAGTTCCAGGTCCGGATCAATCATCCGCATGCCGCGGGCGGTATCAGCGGCCAGTCGGCCATATTCCAGGGCGTTCTTGTGCCCGATCTGCCACGGCCCGTCCATCTCGTTGCCGAGGCACCACATCTTGATCCCGTAGCCGTTTTCCGCGCCGTTGGCTTGGCGCTGCTTGGAGAAGGCGGTACCGCCGTCGATGTTGCAGTATTCCAGCAGGTCCAGCGCCTCCTGTGTGCCGCGGGTGCCCAGGTTGACGGCCATCATCGGCTCCACGCCGGCCTTGGCGGACCACTTGGCGAACTCATCCACGCCCACCAGGTTGGGGTCCATGGAGTGCCAGGCGAGGTCCAGGCGCTCCGGACGCTGCTCCACCGGACCCACGCCGTCTTCCCACCGGTATCCGGAGACAAAGTTTCCGCCCGGGTAACGGACGGTGGATACACCCAGCTCACGGGTGAGTTCCAGGACGTCGGTGCGGAATCCGTCCTCGTCCGCCTTGGGGTGCTCCGGCTCGAAGATACCGGTATACACACACCTGCCCAGGTGCTCCACGAACGCACCAAATGTACGGGTCCGGACCGGGCCAACGGTAAAGGCGGGGTCGATGGTGACTTTTGCTGCGGCTGGTTCGCCCACGTGAATGTTCCTCACTCGATTTACAACGTTATAGAAACATTGTTGAGGCCAACGGTTATCGAGTCAAGGGGCAGGGCCGAACGCTTAGTTTTTGCGGCCCTTCGGCGGGTCCGTCGGAGCCGGCTCAGGGCTGGTGGGCGTGGTCCCGGAGCCGGATGTTGCCGCGGGCGCAGCGTCGTCTTCGACGATGGTCACCTGGCCGAAGCCGTCAGCAATATTGAAATCAGGGCTGGCCAACAGTTGGACCATAAACTGCTCGTTGCCCTCGTAGACCGTGTCAGCGGACAGTGTCAGCGTGATGGTGGCCGTGGTGCTGCCCGCGGCGATGGTCACAGAGCCGGACGCCGCTGCGTAGTCCGTTCCCGCCGTCGCGGTTCCGTCAACCGTGGTCCAGCTGATGGTGAGGGGCGTGTCCTGGGCGGCGCTCAGGGTAACGGTCAGCGTGACCGTGTATGTGCCGCTGTTGCCCTCGGTGACGGTCGCGTCACTGACCCGCATTTCCGGCTGTACCACCGCAGGGCCGGTGAACTGACCGTCGTCGGTACGGAACCGGAAGCTGTCCACCGCTACCCTCAGGGCCGAACCGGAGACTCCTGCTCCGAGGACGCCCGTCCGGCCGTCCGCCACGGAGGAGTTGAAGATCCGGCTGGCCACTACCTGCCCGTTGAGCGTCACGGTCACCACGGTGGCCTTCAGCACCAGGTTCAGGGTCTGCCGGCTGCCGGCCACGAGGGTCCGGGCGATCACCTGGTCAACCACCCAGCCGCTGCGCGGGCTGACATGACCGATCAGGATGCGCTGGCCGGCGACATCCAGCACCACAAACTTGTAGTCGTTAGCCGCGTAGTAGTCGAAGAAGATGCCCGTGACGCCGAGGGCCGCGAACACCGCCTCCACTTCCACGTAAGAGAGGCTGTCGATCGAACCGCTGCCAAACTGCGCCGCGGACAGGACCGTGGTGACGCCGGCGGAGCCTGTCCCCACGTACCAGCCCTGCTGGATCTCCCATGTTCCTGCCACCGGCGTAAAGGCCTCCGCCACGCCGTCGTCAAAGTACTCTGTCCGGTCAAGGGTGATGGCCGGCGAGATGACAGTGAGGGCGATATTGTCGAACCAGCCACGGGCCTGCTGCGAGCCAAAGCCCACCAGCCCCTTGTTCAGCGCCACCGCGTCGCCGTCCAGGTACCGGACCGGGAACTGGTGGCTGAACGCGTTCTTCCCATCAAGGTAGACAGTCACCACCAGCCCGTTCACCACCACCGTGAGGTTGTAGTACTTGCCGGCGTTGACCGAGCCGGGCACCACACCCTGGGCGTCGTACCACCAGCCCGATGCGTCCCGGTGGCCGATCACCATCTTGTTGATGGACTGGTCCACACCGGCGAACTTGAAGTCCTCAGGTCCGAAGTAATCGAAGATGATGAACGCGTTGGCCTTCCAGCCGGCGGTCGCCTTATCCATGGAGATCCTGGCGGCCAGCTCGTAGTACACGGACTTGTAAGCATCGGAGTACCAGACGGCGACGGCGTCTCCCGAGCCGGATGCCGCCGTCACCTGCAGGACGCCGCTCTTGACGGTGAACGTACCGGAGTCGGTGGCGAAGCCCTGCAGCGTGCCGTCATTGAAGTCCGCACCGCGGAGAGTATCGCGGCGGCCGCCCGGGATGTTGCCGGCCTGCGGATCCGTGGGCCCGCCGGTCTGCGTCTGCCACTGTCCGTGGTCGTGCTGGGTGATCAGGCCCAGTTCGCCGTCGGGCTCACCGTTGCGGGCCGGATCGTTGCCGGTGTCCGTTGCCCTGGTGGGATCGGCGCCCTGGCTGCGGGACAGCGCGTACAGGAACTGCGGCAGCTGCGGCTCCACCTGCCGGCTGACGGTCGCGATGCCGAACGGTGCAAACGGCACCAGGTAGCTGTTGAATTCACCCACCCAGTCGATAAGCCGGTCACCGCCGGTGTTGCCGATCAGGATGTCCAGCCCGGCGCCACCGAACACACGGTCCTGGTAGCTGGAGTTGGTGCCGTCCGGAACATCGTTCAGGCCGCCGTTGGTGGTCAGGAGATCGTCAGCGTTGGAGAGGTCGTTGCCCCAGCCCGCCCAGATCGTGTCCTGCCCGGTGCCGCCGACGGACCAGTCGTTGCCCAGGTCCCCGAAGATGGCGTCGTCGCCGTCAGAGGGCTGGTTGGCGATGGTGGCGGTGCAGTTTCCCTGATGGTCGACGGCGACGCAGGCCGTCACCCAGTTGCCGGACGTTGCGTCGTTGTTGAGGAAGAACTGGCGGGCTACGGGTGCGGTCCCGGCCTTCCAGACGCTGCCGTCCGTGTTGAATAGGATGACCCGGCGCGGATCGTACTCGTCGTAGAGGAGGAACTCGCCCAGCCGCCCGGCGTTGTGGTTGTTGCTGTGCCACGCGTTGGTGTCGGCGCCGAAGTGCAGGACGTCGCCCGGGTTGTAGGGGTGCAGGAAGTCGATCAGTTCCAGGCCGATCGGGTTTCCGTTGGCGTCGAAGTGCTGCGCGTAGGAGACGCTGAGGGCTTCGGAGCCGGAGATGGCATCGTCGCCGGCTCCGCCGTGGATGAAGTCGCCGCCCCAGCCGCCAAAGATGATGTCATCCGAATTGTTGGCGTCGAACAGCGGCTGGTCTGCCACGTGGTGCTGGCTGGCATTGACGTTGTCGCCCAGATTGTAGGGGGTCAGGTCCACAGCCTTCGCCAGCTGGCCGGCGATGTTGATGGTGGCCGTCTGGACCATACCCGGGGTGTAGATGAACTCGTTGAGCACATCTCCCTGGCTGGTGCGGGTATCCGGGTCAACCGTGCGGAACCTGTAGACGCCATAGAGCGGCTCGCTGAACTGCGTGCAGACCGCGCTGGAGGCGGTGGAGCAGCCCGTGTTGCGGCTGGTGAAGATCCGTCCGTCGTCGCCCAGGATGCCGTCGCTGCCGGTGCCGCCGGAGATCCAGTCGTTGCCCCAGCCGCCGATCAGGTCATCGTCCTGGGCGTCTCCGAAGATGACGTCATGGTCCGCGCCGGTGTACACCGTGTCATCGCCGGACTCGCCGTGGACCTCATCGCGGCCGCCGATCTGCTGGTACTTCCAGGTGCCGGTGGCGGTATCCAGGATGACCGAGCAGGTGGGCTGCGTGGGCGAGCCGTTGCAGCTGCTGCCCGCTCCCTGGCCGAAGTTGGCGGGCACGAAGTCCGGGCCGCCCGGGGTGTAGTCCAGGAGGTGTACGCCCCTCACAACCAGCTTCTGGGTGGCTGAGTAGTTGTCGTAGTTGAAGGTGACGTAGTTGGGCTGGCCTGCAGTGGTCCGGCCAATACCGGCCGGGTTTATATCCACGTGGTTCACGCCGACGACCCGGATGATCCGGCCGTTGTCCGCCACGATGGTGTCGGCGTCCCTGGCGTGCATGTTGGCCGGGAGCGTGTTGTCCGCCAGGATTCCACCTGCGAGCGCCGGCGAGCCGGGTACGCCGCTGACCTGGTTGTTGATGCCAACCTGCGTGCCGGCGCCGCCGAACAGGAGGTCCGCGCCGCGGTCGTCGCCTGGCTGGTAAGCCAGGGCCGGGAACGGCACACCGTCCGGCCGCTGGTCCGGGGTGACCAGGCTGAAGAAGTCGCTGCTGCCGCCCACAATGTCGTCCTGGCCCAGGCCACCGAAGATCACGTCGTTGCCGGCGTTGCCTTCCAGGTAGTCCTCGCCGTCGGTGGCTGCTTCGAAGGAGCTGATGACCGTGAGGACGCCTGTGTAGTCGCACACCATGGCGCCAGGGGCTCCGAGGCAACCCAGCGGTGTGCGGGATGCCCCGACGCGCCAGGTGATAGTGGCGTCGTCCACCATCCGGGCAAAGGCGGATTCGATTCCACCGTCGCCCTGGATGACATCGTTGCCCAGCTGGCCCAGGATCACGTCATGGCCCTGGCTGCCGGCGAGGTAGTCGTTTCCGAAGCTTCCTGCCCACTTGCTGCCCTCGTCCGAGGCGAAGTCGTGGAAGAGGTTGGTTACGTTGTATTCGGCCCACCACGGCGCGCCGTCCGGATCGCGGTAGGCCCGCGGTGTTCCATCAGTGAGCAGGAGGCCGCTGTTGTCCTGGCCCACCACGCCGCCGCAGGCGTTTGGCTGGTCGGTGCGGCTGTAGAGCAGTGTGCCGCAAAGGGTCTGGAAGTGCGGGCTTGTCCAGTCGCCGATGGTCCGCAGCAGGTAGGCGTTGTCACCAAATACCATGTCGTCGGCTTCGTCACCGTCGGCCTGGTCGTGTCCGGCGCCCCCGATCAGCACGTCTTGGGCGAGGCCACCGAAGATGGTGTCGTCAGCGCCGCGCTGCAGGTTCCGGGACTCAATGGCCAGGATGGTCTCCAGCGCGGTGGTCTGGATCTTCTGCAGCCGGAGGTCCGGCTGGTTGGGATCTGCCACGTTCTGGATGACGGCTCCGTGGTCACCGAAGATCACGTCATCGTAAGCACTTTCAGGCCCGCCGGTGACCGTGCCCGGACCGTCGCCGAAGATCAGGTCGCGGCCCGCCACGAGGAGGTCATCGCGTACCGGCGAGGGGTAGGGCGCGATGGTGGTGCCGTTGTTCAGGTAGCCGGCGCCGGTCACCGATGGCCGCGGGCTGCGGTCCGTCACCGTGATCTCCAGTGCCCGGGTGAAGACGTTGACGTTGACGCCGGAGTCGCCGTAGATGTGGTCCACGCCGCGCAGGCCACGGATCTCGTCGTCACCGGAGCCGCCGGCGAGGTGGTCCCCTGCCTGGCTGCCGATGATCAGGTCATCGCCCAGGCCGCCGAAGGCTGTGAAGCCGACGGTGGGCAGCTGGTTGGCCGCGAGGTGGGCGAACAGGCCGGAGGCGTCAATGATGTCGTTGCCCGCGTAGTCGTAGGGGTTGGCCAGGCCAAGCATCCATTCGTCGTCCTCGTTCTGCGCATCCGGGATGCCGGTGAACGGGTCGAAGGGCTTGGGGCCGAACTCCGTGCCCAGCACGTCGTACGGCCGGCCGGCGTACCAGACGCCGTCCTGGCTGGTGTCTCCGTAAACCACCAGCGGCGAACCCGGTCCGGCCGTGGCGTTGACATCGCAGGGAACGCTGGTGCCGTCAACCACGGGAGTGTTGAGGTTGCAGACCGTGATGACATCGCCGCCGATCTGCAGGCCGCTTTGGCCGGGAGTGGAAATGGACGCGTCGTAGCCGGTGACGGTGAGGACCGGCGCGCCCCAGACAGCCACGCCGGCAGTATTGAGGTGGACGCTGGGCTGCAGTGCCGTGTTCCAGAACGTCATGGTGTTGGCGGTCAGTGACCTGATGGTGAACGGTCCGGCAAAGCCGCTGATCCGGACCTGCATGCCAACCTTGAAGCCGTCGACGATGAAGCTTCCACCATCGGTCCGGACCAGGAAGTCCGTGTGGACCTGCATCCCTGCCGTGGCGGTGACGAGTACCGGCTTGGTAACGCTGACGCCGGTGGGGAGTACCGTCGTCGGACCGCCGTACACGGGGCCGGAGAGGAACATGACCGAACCCTCGCCGCAGCCCGGGAAAGGATCGCTGAAGGCGCAGGTGGCGTTGCCGAAGCCCAGGATCATCCGGGTAAAGGACTCCCCCGCGAGCTGGATGTGCTGCGGGCCGTGGCCGTAGGGGTTCAGGGCGTAGTAGCCGCTGCCCGGCAGGGTGCCGGTGTAGCTCCACGGCAGGCCGTCGAGGCGGGTGAGGACCAGACCGGTGCCCGCAGGGGCGCCTGCGCCCGGCGCCGAGCGCTCCATCTCGAAGGTGTTCTGGATGAAGGAGTTGCCGCCGCCGTGGACAGTTGTGAGGCCGCCGTGCGGGCCGGGGACGAAGACGTTGTAGCTGCCGTTGAGTGCCGGGAGGGCGTCGCCGCGGGCCAAGGTGAGGGTCAGGTCGGTGACTGCCGTGAGCCGCCAGGCCCCGGTCACTCCCTGGATCATTACCAACTGGCCGGTGACGAAGCCGTCGGCGATCCAGCTTCCGGTTGCCCTGGTGACCGTGCCGCCGTCGTTCTGTGCGTTGGGCGTGATGCTGACGGCGCCGGTGGAGGTGACCGGAACGTCGCCGGCAATGACGCTGCGGAGGGCTGTGGAGCCGGCCGCGGCGGGGCCGCTGAGCTGGACCAGGTACATCACGGTGTTGTCAGTGGTGTCGCCCGGATCGTCGTCGCCGAAGCCCACCACCTTCCATGTGCCGGCGATCCCGCTGATGGTGACCGGCTGGCCCACCAGGAAGCCCTGGGCCTTCCAGTCGAACGGAGCCGGGCGGCTGAGCCGGTGCGTGGAAGAGAACTGTCCGCCGGACGGCGCCAGCACCACGGTCCCGGTGAGCTTGACGAAGTCGTCAGGCTGCAGGGTGCCCTGGACGTCCAGGCGGTCGTTGCCGTAGCCCAGGAAGAGGTTGAAGATCTCGATGCTGGAGCGGCTGTTGTTGGTGACAAATTCACCGTCCACCAGGGCGATGGTGCCGTAGCTGATGCCTCCGGGGAACACCTGCGGTTCTCCGAAGGTCTGGCCTTCCGCGCCACCGTAGCTGGGCCCGAAGTCCAGGTCCTTTGCCATGTTGAAGCCGCGGATGGACGTGCTGTTCATGGCCCCCAGGCCGTTGGCCTGCGAGGAGTCGTTGTAGATGTTCAACATGTCGATCTGCTTGGACTCCGGTGCCTGCGTGGCAATCGCGAAGAGCGGGCCGTCCTGCTCGCCGGGGAGCTTGAGTCCCAGCTGGAGCGAACGGTCGGCGCCGGTGACGCCGCCTTCCACGGCTACGGGTCCGCGCAGCCGGGACACCAGGTGCTGGCCCACGGGGAACGCCTTCACACCCACCCGCTGCAGAGGCTGCTGGTAGGCGATGTCCGCCCGAAGCTCGATGTACTGCTCCTGGAACCAGTTGGCGGAGGCGAAATTCACGACGGCGGCAATCCGCACCACGGTGAAGTAACCGGCGGCGAACGCGGCAAGCGAGTCACCGCTGAGGCCGAAGGTGCGCAGCTCCAGTTTCTCGTCATGGCCGGCGTTGTCACCGCGGATCACGGCGATCTTGGCCCGGATGCAGGTGCCGGCCTGGCAGATCTCCACCCATTGGCCCTCGCTGAAGCCGTCCGCCAGCCAGCTGCCTGTTGCGGGCCGGACCAGGCGCCAGGAGCCGCCCACGAATTCGGTGGAGGCGTTACCATCCCAGATGCCGGAGCGTGTGAGCCTATTGATGCTGACGCCCGCGCCTCCCCCACAGGCGGGCGCGGACGACAGCACCAGGCTCTTGCCGTCAGCTGAGACGCCAAGAATGGTGAACACGGTGGATCCGCAGGTGCCAATGGTGATCCGTTGGCCGGCCGCGAAGCCTTCGTCGATGAAGCTGCCAAGGTCGCTGCCGTTGGCGCGGGTAATGGTGGAGCCGGAGATGGTGATGGCTCCGAGGAATGCACGGGCCGGGATGTCGCCACCCACCACTTCGTAGTCTGCGGGAGTCACTGCCACACCGCCAACGGACACCACGTCCACCAGGCCGTCCGGGATCAGTGCGATCTGGACGGTGCCGGCAGCTCCGCCGGCGGGTGCCCTGGTGAGCCGGATGGTGTAGCCGTCGGTGCCGCCGGGGATGGTGCACGCGGTATCGCCGCAGCGGATCACTACAGTGTCCGTCCCGGTGGGGATGCTGACCACGTTGGGGGTTTCGTCGTCGTACACCAGCACGTCGGTCCGCTGCAGGCCGCTGCGCAGGTTCGGGAACGGGTACGCTGCCGCTGCTGCTGTGGAGGTCCGCAGGGTGTCGAGTTCGTAGTTGATGACGGCGGTAAGCGGGTCTCCGGGGTCGCTGTTGGAGCGGGCGTTGACCACGATCCGCAGCGGCACGTTCCAGTTGCTGGAGTCGAAGCTGACGGAGTAGTAGGTGCCGCCGTTTCCGTCGGGAAGGGCTACCCAGCGCCCCGCCGGGACGTGGCTGAAGTCGAGCTGGATGAGCCGCTGGCTGTCCGCGTCCATCCAGACCTTGACCCAGATGGTGTGGCCGGCGTCGGGTGCCTTGGCCAGCGTGAGGAGCAGATCGTCGGTGCGCTGCGTGAGGCTGCTGCCTTCAATCACCAGCGTGCGGCCGTCCAGGGTGCTGCCGCCCGGCGTCACTTCGGTGACGTAGACGCCCGGGGTGTCATTGTCGTAGACCAGCGCGTTGACCTGGCGCACAGCGGCCCGGTGGAAGCGACTGTCCTGGCTGATCACGCTGTGCTGGAGCACCACGGTCCGGTCGCCCTCGGCGCGGGGATCGTCAACGGCCCAAAGGTACACGCGCTGCGGAACGTTCCAGTTGCCTCCGACGCCGGTCGTGAAGGTGAGTGTGATGGCCCGTCCGGCCTCGTCCACCACCTGGCCGTTGACCACCTTGTGGCGCTGGAACTCGGAGAGCTCGTCGCACTGCGTGTCCACGGTGCCGATGCACAGCCAGACGGTGTCGCCCAGGCCGTTGGGCAGCGGGCTCGGGTTGATCAGGCTGCCGTCGGCTTCCTGCGACGGCGGGAAGGCAGCGGAGACCGTGACGTAGACGTTCGACGTCGGCACTGCCGCCAGCTCCACCGTGTAGTAGGCGTAGCTCTTGATGGTTTCGGTTCCGTCCGCGCCTTCGCGCACCCGGGTGCCGCCCGTGACCTCGCGGATCACCACGATGCCCTGGTCCTGGGTGGCCAGGTTGTAGGGGACGCCATCGGCGGTGAGGCCGTCGTAGCCGGGGTCGGTGGGCGAGGTGACGATGTGGTCCACGGCGCCGCTGATGCCCTCGAGTTCGCGGGCGATGATATCCGCGGTGACGTCGCCGGTGACGCTGATGACGTCCGAGCCCAGGCCGCCGATGATCCGGTAGGCCACGCCGTACGCGGTGGACTGGACGAAGAACTGGTCATCGCCCTCGAGGCCGTCCACCTCCACTACTTCCACGGTGGTGTACCGGACGTTCAGGCCGGCTCCGAAGATGCCGCGGTCCGTGATGGCGAAGTCGTCGGCAAACTCGGTGCCAAGGATCACCAGTTTGTCGAACCCGGTGCCGCCGTCCACGTTGACGGGTGCGTTGACGTTGTACTGGACTTCGTCCTCTCCGCCGCCGGCCCGGATGTCCAGCGGCCGGGAGGTGGAGAAGCCCAGGCCGATCACCGGCACTGCCACGCCGTTGGCGTCGAGCGGGATGACGTCGTCCCGCCACATTGTGTTGTCCAGGTCCACATTGGAGCCGGGCAGATGGTTGAAGGTGGTGTGCGCGTCCGCGTTGTTGCAGACGCCGTCGCCGTTGCGGTCGTAGCGGGTGTAGCCGTCGTTGATGACGCAGGAGCCGAACGGTGCCGTGGTGGGGAAGATGCCGCCGGCCGGGGTGAAGGTGACGTCGCTGAGGCCGCAGCCGGCGATGCTGTCAGCGTCCGTGTCGCAGACGGCGGCGATCGCGAAGGCCCGGACGATGAAGATGTCGTTATGGTCGTCACCGTTGAGCTGGATCTCCGCCTGGTTGGAGTAGACGGTGAACTGGTCGTTGCCGGTGCCGCCGGTGGCCAGCAGAGGGGCGTGCGTGCCGGGGCTCAGCCAGCCACGCGTGGTGGGAACCAATGCCGGGAAGGTGTCCGCTGGAAGGAGGGCGCCGCCGTCGGGAGCGTTTTGGCCGTCACGCTGGGTACCGAATATCTGGCCGATCTGGAAGACATCGTTGCCCGCGCCGCCGTCGAGCGTGATCGTTGCGGAGGTGTCATCCACGTAGAAGGCGTCGTTGCCGCCCTGGCCAAAGACGCTGATCCGGCCGTTGAGGGCGGTGTCGTAATTGATCCGCTGGACCAGGGCGCTGGGCTCGTTCCCGGGCGTCCGGTCGCGGTAGGCGCCTATTCCGCCGTCGGCCGCGAGGCTGCCGGCCAGCAGGGCCACGAAGGCCGGGTGGTCCGCTACTTCCGTGGGGCTGAGGCAATCGCCGGAGACTCCGGCGCTGAGCGCGAACGGGCTCTCATTGTCGATGCATTTCAGCGCCCGCAGCAGGAAGATGTCGTCAGTGGCCGCGTTGGTGGTGGTGCCCGGCAGGTAGCCGTTGTAGGCGCCCGCGGTGTTGTTGTAGCCGTAGATGGCCAGCTCATCCACCCCGGCGGCCGGGGCGCCGGTGTCCAGGACGTTGATCACGTAGTTGCGGATGTTGCCATGGCTGCCGTTGGTGTAGATGGCGTAGTAGTCGGATTCGCCCTGGCCGTCCAGGGTGAGGGTGTGCCCGGCGCCGGTCCCTGCCTGCAAGCCGGTGGGGCTGGTGACCACGTCCATGGACTGCAGGTACCAGACCGTGATCCGGTCCTCGCCGTCCGTGGTGGTGGACGTGCTGGTGGTGTTGCCGTGGATGGTGGTCTTGGAGCCCAGGAAGATGTAGCCGGCGTCGCCCAGCTGTTCCTTGTTCAGTGCCGGGTTGGTGGTCTGCGCGAGGTCCAGTCCGGACGGATCGCCCAGCTGGATGAGGTCGACGTCGGAGCCGCCCCAGACGTGCACCTGGCGGTCGGCAACGGGGTTGGCGGAGCTTGGGGTGCAGCTGCCCATCGGGTCACCGGTTGAGGCGCCTGCGGCGACAACACAATCGGAGATGATGCGGCCGCGCAGGATCATGCTGGTGCCGTACTCCGGATCCGGCACTGCCACCGTGCCGCCGGTATCCGCATTGCCAAAGTCGCCGCGGATGTTGATGGACAGGTTGGCCAGGATCTGGCTGTTCTGGTGGAGGGTGACGTCGTCGCCAACCCTGAGCTCCACGCTGCCGGTTTCGGCGAAGATGGTGCCGTTGGGGACAGGACGCGTGGCGTCGATGTCGTCTCCGCTGGGGAGGCGGGTGTTGCTTTCGGCAAACCGGGCCTGGCCGCTGCGGATGAGGTAGAGGTCTTCGTCCAGTTCGGCCGTTTCGCGGACGGTGATCCGGATGTTGCCAGTGATCGCATGGGCCAGGAGGAGCCGCAGGTAGGAGTCAGTCTCCGTCACGAAGATGCCGGTGCCGGCTTCCAACCCTACGTCGTCGCCGCTGGTGGCGAGTGCGGAGTCGGAAGTCCCGTCGGAGACACCACCCTCGTTGTTGCCGCAGTTGAGGTTGGTGCAGTTGAAGGGGGGTGCGCGGCCGGAGTCGATCATCACGTCCTTGCTGCTCAGGCCGATGCTGCCGCCGTTGGCGTCCAGGTCAACGCTCTGCCCGCGGATGTTGTCCGAATTGTCCACCTTGGCGTTGAGGATGCTGCCACCCACGGTGCGGAGCGAAACGTTGCCCGTGATGAGTGCGGGGTTGCCGCCGGTGAAGACTTCGAACAGGGGCATGTCTCCGGAGACCTCGTCCAGGTAGATGCCGTGGGTCAGGGCGTCATTGGCCAGGGTGTCGTAGGCCCGCAGGACACCACCGCTTCCGGTGACGTCGGTATTGATCTCCAGGTAGTCGGTCTCCAGGCCGATCCCGCCAATGCCCAGGAGCGTTCCGGCCGTCATGGTGATGTTCACGCCGGTGACGTCGATGGTGGGCCGGGAATCGGCGTCGAGGATCCTGGCGGGCGAGAACAGCGTCACGTCACCCTGGGTGGAGTGGATGTGGCCTACGAACATGTCTCCGGCGAGTTCCGTCACGGTGATGTCGCCATTGGTGAAGATAAAGATCTGCGCCACATCCGTACCAATGCCGTCGTCGTCCTCCACGGGAACCGGGTACGGCAGGACGGCGTCGCTGTCCACAAAGGCGATGATGTTCACGGTGGTCGTGGAGGGGGCGGATACGTAGTCGAGCGTGGACGGGTTCCGGGTACCGCACGGGTATGCGGAGGCGGAGTTCTCGTCCGAGGCCTGCGAGTAATTCCGGCTCGGGACATGGCACATGTAGATGTCGTCGCCGGCACGCACGTCCCCGTAAACTCCGCCGGCGTCGCCGAACGTGTAGGTGCTGTCCACTTTGGTACGGTCGCTGATTCCGAACGCCCTCAGGATGGTTGAGTAATCCACCACGGGGAGGTCCGGGCGGAAGTGGTACCGGAACGTCTGGGGCCAGCCGGCGTCGGCAGCGCCCGCGGCGGGATCTCCGCGGCCGGCGTCAGGGGTGTATTTGAAGACCTTCAGGCCGTTGACGCTGGGGGCATCGGTGCCCTGGATCGAATCGTTGATCACCACGTCCACATCATTGCCGGCAATGATGCGGTCGATCTGCCAGTTGACGCTGGTGGCGTGCGCTGCCAGCGAGCGCTCGTTTCCGGTCAGGTCGATCACAACGTCGCCCGCCGCGTCCGCCTGGAACTGGATTTCGAAGAGGCAGGGCACGGGAGAGCCGCCACAATATTCGGGATCAATGTGGCTGAAGCGCACGAGTTCCACCGCTACCGGCACCCGCGTACCGGTATTGGCCTGCCGGCCGATGGACGCGGTGTCCGAGTCCAGGGTCACCCGGTTGCTGCGGATCAGCTCGTAATCGGCGTCGGAACCCGGGCGGCTGAAGATCGAAACGAAGTTGGCGTCCACGCCCGTGGACTCGATGCCGTCAAGGTCGGTGCCGTGGTCGGCGTAGATGCCGCCCTTGACGTTGTGGACCAGGGTGCGGCCGATCGGATTCTCAATGTCGCCGTCGAGCCAGACCTCCGAGGCTCCGGCTCCGGCAGCCCCCAGGATCTGAACAAACGTCGGCGCGAACTTGTGGACAATGTCGAAGTCGAAGGTCAGCGGTGCGCCGGCCCCGGAAATCGCAGCCCGGGTCCAGCCGCGCCCGACAGCCATGGCCGTGACGAAGACGTCCACCGTTGCCTCGCTCAGCGGTGCGGGGAAAGCCCCGGCGACGTTGGGAACGTTGCCGATGGACAGTTCCAGGACGGGGTTCGTCTCCATGAGCGTCACATCAACGTCATTGACCACCAGGCGCCGGTTGGAGGCGTTGGAGATGAGCACCGAGTCCCAAGTGTGCTTGATCTGGACTTCGCCGGCGTTGCCGCGGATGGCGCTGTCCGGACCCAGCGAACCAACATTGTTGGCCTGGAAATGGATCTTTCCGCCTTCGTCGTACACCAGGTCACCCACCACGATCCACTGACCGGCCGCGATCTGTTGGCCAACTCCGAGGAGTCCGGAGTAGGTGTGGGCAACGGGATCGTAGGCCCGGACGTGCACGTTACGGGTCTTGGCCACAATGACGCCGTTGGAGTCCACCACCAGCACCGGGTTCGGTTCGCCCAGCAGGATGACGGTGGCTTCCCAGAAGAACAGCCGCTCCGCGCTGGTGGTGCCGTTGCGTTCCTCGCCGCCGCCGTCGAAGAGGCCGCCGTCGCTGTCGGCGTCCCGGTTGTAGGCGCCACCGGAAGCCACCTGGAAGGCCTCGATCCACAGGTAGGCAGTGCGGATGACTGAGCCGTCCATGGCAGAGACGCGGGCACTGCTGATGTAGTCAAGGTGCGAGCGGGCATCCGTGTCGCCGCCGCCGCAGGAGCAGTCGGCACGCGCAATGGCGTCGAGGTTGGTACGGACGTGGACTGCGCGGAGGTCTGCACGGTCAAAAGTGGTGAGCTCGGCGCCGCTGCGCAGGATGACCTCGGTGACGTCCCGGATGACGACTGTTGCTCCGGCGTCGGAATCGGCGCCCAGTGCGGTGGCGTCGGCATCCGAGCGGGCCCATGCGGCATATTCGGAAACGATGGTGGCATCTTCGATGACGGTGCCGTCGGCGGCGATGCGGTGGCCCACGCCCTCGGTGGCCCAGAGGTAGCCGTTCGCGGCGAAGAGCCGGGCGGTGCCGAGCAGTTCCACGGCGTTGGCGCTGGTGACGTGGATGCCGTTGTCCGTGGTGTCGTTGGCGTCCGCATCGGCTCCCAGGCCGCCGGTGTCCGCACCGGACTTGTCGCGGAGGTTGAAGCCGAGTCGAGCCTCGGCAAGGAGGGTCCGTGCCGCGAAGGCGCGCCCACCAATCTGGACGAGGTTCAAGGCATTGAGCGTTGCCCGGGTATCACCGTAGGCGAAGCTGACGAAGCCGCCGCCGTCGGTAGTGGACTCCCCGTTCATGTACGTGACCTGGGTGGCGAAGATCGAGACATCCCGGCCGGCCACGATATTCACACCGTTGGACACCACCGTCATGGACGTATTGTTGGTGGTCCCGTACGCCTGCGAATCGCCGACGTCGATGAACCCGCCGCCGGAGTTCGCGGAGACAAACGCTGTATTCACGATCGAGCTTGCGTTGAGGCTGACATCGCGGGCCCGGAGCGTTCCGCCCTGGATGAGCGTGCGGACGTCCGCGGTGGCATCTGCGTACGACTTGGAGATCCGGACGGCGATGGCACCGATGCCGAAGCCCGACGACGATGCCGTGGACACTTCGTCGGTGGCGCTGCCGATGAGCGATTTGGGACCGCCAACGCCGACCATAACGCCGTTGCCCGTACCGGTCAGGTCGATGATGAGCCGGTGCGTGGTTCCGGCAGGCACCTGTCCCGTGAGGCCTGCGACCTTGGTGACGTTGTGGGTGCCGTCCAGGGCGAGGTTGAACGGTGTGGTCGTGGGGACGGTGATCTGGTCCTGGAGCGCCAGCAGCGTCCCGGTGGCGTCCGTGGTGGGCCGCGTGCGCAGCTGGATATGGTCTGCGTCGACCCTGACCACCCAGTAGGTGTTGTTGCTGGTGGCGATCGGCTCCCAGATGGCCCGGTAGACCCGGTGGGTGCCAGTGGCTCCGGAACCGCTCACCGCTATGGTTGCCAGCGGAGCTGTGTCGTTCAGGTCCGCGAGCCGGATCGACTGTGCGGTATCGACGATGACCCGATACCAGCCGCCGTTCACCAGCCGGCCGCCAACACACCCGGTGACCGCTGCATTGGTGGTACCGCCGCCACAGGCCAGCGCGACGCCGTCGGCGAAGTACCGCACAATCTGGCCGTCTCCGAAGGCGTGGGTTCCGGTGTAGATACGGTCGCTGCCGGCCGAGTATTGGATGACTCCGTTGGTGTCGCGGGAGACCACGAACACGCCGTCCTGCGAGGTGAGTTGGGTGTCCACTACGGCGGGCTGGAACACGTACTGCGGAGGTGCTGTGTAGTGGACGGCGTCGTTCGTCTGCAGGCCGTGGCCGGGGAGGAAAATTGTGTCGTCAGAGGGGTCGGCGTCTGCGCCGGAGAAATCAATGCTTACGCTGCCCGGAACGCGCAGCTTGATCCGGAGGGCGTCAATGCGGATGACTTCATAGAGAGTGCCCGGCACGAGCCCCGGGACTGCCGTACCGGACGTGGTGTACCAAACGCGGTCGCCCGTCTGGAAGTTGTGGGCGAACCGGAACACCAAGGTGCCCTGGTTGAGGTCGACGCTGACCTCGCCCGGCTCGGAGTCGGAGTCGCCGTCGTCCATCACGAACTGTGCGCCGAGCTGGAAACCGTTGGGGCCGGTCAGCAGGACACTGTAGGTGCGCTTGTCACCCAAGCCGTTGACCAGGTCCCCGCCGGTCTCGTAAACCACGGTGTCGCCATTGATGAGGCCGTGCGCTTTGGTGAAGCTGATGGTGTCCATGGCGGTATCCACGGAACCGATCGTCCCGTCGCTGAGGTCCGGCGCGAGCTTGCCGTGCCTGGATTCGATGGTCAGCTCGTCGCCTGCCTGGACCAGCCCGCCGGTGACGATGGCACGTACGGTTGGGTTCGTCGTCGTACGCGAAATCAGGTTCTGGACGTTGACGGCGCCGCCGCCGGTGGAGTCGGTGTTGGCGTCCGCGTCGGTGTGGGACTCGGCGATCAGTGTGACGTTGCCGCTGGCCGCGATGTGCCCGCCGCCAAACTGGGCGGTGACCGCTGGCCGGACTGTGGCGCCTGCAACCGAGGGCTGGACGGCCGCGAGGCCGAACGCCGAGGACTTGACGGCGGCGACAGCACGATCAGTGGCCGCCGCGGTGACAGTAACGGAGCCGGCTCCGCTGACCCCAAGGGTTCCGGCGACGCCGTCCGGGCCTGCGCCCGCAACGGTTGTTCCCACGTTTCCATTAAGCGCGGCGAGCGTCTTGGATGCATTGACGGCGGTGGGGCTGACGATCGCCACGGAGACGAGGCCGATGGCACTGGCTGCGGCCGTCGCTTCGGCTGTGTTGGTGGCGAGGGCCTGGACGGTGACGGCTCCGGATCCAATGGAGATATTCGAGGACCCGGTGACGGTCGCCGTGGTTTCTGCTCCGACTTCCACCCCGCCGGTTTCGGGGTTGTCGCCGATGTAGGCCTGCGGTTCGCTGTTGTTGACGCCCACCGCGCCGACGCTCAGCGCCTCGGACCGGGCCTTGGCGAGGCGGATGGCTTCTGCCTTCACCAGGAGTGAGGTAGCACCGGTGAGGCTCGCGCCGAAGCTGGCGACGACATCGCCGTCCACAAAGGCGGCCGGCGCGCCGATGCCCACCGAGATCAGGCCAACGGTGCCGACGCCGGAGAATGCGTCAGCGGTCATGGTGCCCTTCGCCGTCGTGCTGACGGGTCCGGAGGAAACGAGCCCGCCCGAACCGACTACGGCAACAATGTCCGCTCCCGAGGAGATCGTGGCGAGTCCCACGGCGCCGGCCCCGCCGAAGACGAGGCTCGCAGCGAGAACCTGCGTCTTGCCGCTGGCGGTGGCTACGCCGTCCGCGGTGACCTGGAAGGAACCGGAACCCGTGACCGTGCCGCTCATTTCGGCGCGTACGCCTGCCGATTGGGTACCAATGCCGCCTGCAACGGCGAGGCTTGCCAGGAGGCCGCCTGCACCGATCCGGGCCAATGCCTCGGCGTTGAGGTGTGCTCCGGTGGTGTGGGCGTCAATCTTGATCAGGCCGCTGCTCCTGAGTGACGAGGACGAAGTGACAATGGCGTTGACGTCTGCCGAACCGGTGATGACTGCGTAGGCGAGCGCCCCGTTGATGCCCGCCAGGCTGATGGATACCAGGTCCGCTTGAGCCTTCGCATGGTTGTCCGCCACGGTGCTGACGGTGATCGAGCTGGAGTTGGAGACGTCCCCGTCCACGGTGGTGATGGTTCCGCCGCTGAGTTCCGCGAAGGCGAGCATCACGCCGATGGCAATGCCGCCCACGGAGCCACCTGGTGTGTGCGTGGTGGCCCGGTTGACCGCGATGGCGCCGATGTTGACCGCTCCGGTGGTGTCAATATTGGCGCTGGAGGTCAATGCGGCGGTGGTCCAGCGTGCGTTGTTGGACCGCGCCACGGTCACACCTGCGGAGACGACGCCGGTGGCGATATTAAGCGTGTTCGCGGTGGCATGGTGGCTGCCGTTGGAGGCCACAGTTACTCCGCCGGCGCCAACACTGCCATGGGCGCCGAGCGACGCGGACGCCGTTCCCTTGAGGTTTGCGAAGGCGAGGGCGGCGCTGAGTCCCAGGCCGATGCCGCCTTGGACGCTGATGGTCAGGATATCGGAACGGGCAGTGTCCGTAACGGTGACGCTGATGTGGTGGACGGCTGCGGTGGCTCCAACGGCGATGTTGCCAATTGAGGCATTTGCATTGCCGTCCACCGTCACCACGGCTACGGCCGCGCCGGCTGCTGCCGCGCCAAGACCGATACCGATGGCGTAACCGTTGACGTCGCGGTCAGCGGTGGTGACGACGTCGATTCCGCCGCCGGCGCGCTTCACGCCCTGGCCGGTGGTGCTGGAATCGATGTGGGCGTTCTGCGTGCCGCGATCGTTGATCACTACTACCTGGGCACCGATTGCAACAACTCCGGCTGCCCCGACAAAGGCCACGCCGGTGGAATCCTCCACCATGACCGCCTTGACGCTGACCTGGCCGGTTCCGCCGGCACCGGCGGTAATGGTCGCCGTCGAACCGATGCCGGCGTCGGTGTTGGACTTGATGTTGAGGATCAGGATGGAAACACCCAGGCCACCAAGGCCTGCAGCGCCGGCACCTGCCACGCCCAGGACCATCAGCTCGTCGATTGCCCAGACGTGTACGTGGCCTCCGGCAGTAACTGCGGCGTTGATCGTGGCCGTGGTGCCGCCGGTGGGGATGGTACCCAGCGCCGTGGTCCCGATGTTGTTGGCAGGTGCGGCGGCCGCAATCCGTGCGTTGGCTGCAGCCATTTGCGCAGCGAGCCGTTGGTTCGTCTTGGACTCGGAACCGGAGTTCAGAGCCCAGTTTGTATTGTTTTCGGGGTTGTCCCCGCCTGCCGCGATCGCTGCCTTGGCCGAGTAGTCACGTCCGTTGTAGGAGACGCGCTGGCCGGTTTCGTAGTTGGTGGCGTTGCTCCAGGGTGTCGCTGCCGCTGCCGTCGTTCCGTCGAGGGAGTTGCTGCGGTAGCCGCCGGGTTCGGTGCCCTGGGCGGCAGTGCCGGCATCCGTTACCGAGGTACTGCCTTCGCCCGCCATGGCGTTGGTTTCGCCCTGCCACGAGCCGGAGTTCAGGCCCGGCCTGGAGCCGCCGGTGAGGGAGTCGCTCTTGGCTGTGTAGCGCTTGCCATCAACGGTGTCGGTGACAACATCGCCCTTGTTGTAGGTGGTTCCGGCATTCCAGTTGCCGCGGTCCACGCCGCCGTTGGAGTCGTGATAGGTGGTGGTGGCGGTAGTGCCGATCGTCCACACTGAGACGGAGATGGCAACGCCTACCGCCCCGCCGGAGAGGCTGACGGCGATGGTGCTGACGTCCTTCTTGGACAGCGCGTACACCTCCACGTTGCCGGCCGCATTGATCACGGCCCCCTCTCCGAGGATGGCCTGGACTGAATTGTTTGCGACGCCGACGTCGACGCCGCCGGATACGCCGACGAAGCCGCCTGCCGCGCCACCGGCAATCGTGAGTGCCTTGAAACGGTCAGTTGCGGCGACGTTGACGCCTTGGGCGCCCGAGGCCCCTGCGACACCGTTGATGGTGCTGTTGCCGCCAATGAACGCCATGGTCAGGGTGGTGATGAGCGTGACGGCGACGCCGCCGGCGACCCCCACGAAACCGCCGCCGATTGCCGGTACCAGGCCGAAGATGTCTTCGGAGGAGTCGGCCCGGACAATTACACCGGAGAACGCCTTCCGGCCGAAGCCGCCGGCAGTGATGGTGCCGTTCGCCACGCCGTTGATTGCCGCGCCCAGCGCCAGTGCGCTTACCGTGCCGGATCCGCCCAGGTAGGCCTTGACCTGCTTGTCCGCTACGGCAACTCCGACTGCCGCACCGATTCCTGCGAATCCGCCGGCGAGGGCGATGGTGATCAGCAGGAGTTTGGTGTCGTCCTGGGCAGAAACCATAACGTTGTTGCCGGCGAGCAGCGTTGCTCCGCTGCCCAGGCACTCCCAGGCGTTGGCCCCGGTGGGTGTGCCGGTGCAGGCAAAGGTATGGATATTCAGGACGGTCACCGCGACTGTACCCGCCACACCGACTGTTCCGCCGCCGGCCCCCAGGGCGAACGAGACGATGGAATCCTTGCCCTGTGCCGAGACAACGATGTTGTTGCGGGCGTTCACCACGGTGCCGGTGCCGATGTAGGCATAGGTATCGAGGTTTACCACCCGGACGGCCACCGGGATGGAGACCCCCGCGGTGCCCGCGATCGCGACTGTGAGCGCCAGGCCCAGCTGGTAGAACTGGTTGGCCGCTGAAACCTGCACGGATTGAGCGGCGTTGGCACCCGTGACATTGCTGGCACACGTCACGCCGCAGTTGATCCGGGCGTTTGCCCCGATGTGGGACGAGGTGTGGACCGTATTGACCGAGATGGCACCCGCCAGCGTCACGGCGGCGGTGCCGCTGAAGCCCAGGCCAATACCAAAGGCACCGACGTTGTCCGAGTTGTTGGCTGTGACGGCGACTCCGCGGAAGGATGTGGAGTCCGCCGTGATGGTCCGGGGGCCCATGGCCGCACCGTCGCCGGCCGGAGCGTCACCTTCAGCAGTGACGCTGTGGGACATGCCGGTTCCCAGGCTGGTCAGGTTGCGCGCCGTGCCGCCGTCGGTGGACTTCTTGTCCAGCAGTTGGAACCAGCCGCCGCCAAGACCCTTGTAGTAATAGGTGGCACCGTCGATCAGGCCGCCGATTGCCTGTCCGCCGCCGGAGCTGTAGACAATGGCGTCGTTGTCACTGACGGACAGCGTGTAGCCGGTCGGCATCCGAAGCCGGTTGCCCGCGAGGTCGACCGTTCCGTGGACGGCATCGGAAGCGACGTCCACAGGGCGGAACCGCGGGGTTTCATTTTGGGTGACGTTGGCTTCATCGGTCTTGAACAGCCGATGGGCATCACCTGTGCCGCCGGAGATGCCGATTGGTGAACCCGAAAGGGCCGGGGCCGCGAACAGTTGGAACGAATCGCCATCGATCACCTTGACGTAGTACTGGCCGCCCTGCGCCAGTCCCGTGAGCGCCGAGCCGTAGCCCTTGTCGTACTGCACCTGGTCGCCGTTTTGGAATCCGTGGGGGCTGGCCAGGTTGATGGTGTTTCCGCCTGTGATGTTCCAGCCGGCGAAGGCGATGTCGCGCGGGGTGACCGTGTAGGTTCCGGTGGCCACGGTGAGGGCCGTTCCGTTGCCTTTGGCGTTGACCTGTGCGTGGTTGCCGATCCAGGCGTGGGTTTCCTTCGTGGTGACGGGTACCGCTACTGCGGCTCCGACAGCAGCCGTTCCACTGGCGGAGATGTTGCCGGCAATGACGTTGAGGGTGAGCATCTCATCAGCCGAGATCCGTACGCTGCCGTCCATGGACACAACTGCTGCATCGCTGGCCGACGTCCCGTCCGCGATGAAGGCCTTCGTGGTGACGTCGATGGCAGAGACCGCCGCGTTCACGTTGACCGCTGCCGTCCCCGCGAAGCCACCGCCAACGGAGATGGAGGTGATGTCCTCGGATGAGACGGCATCGACGGTGAGGTTGCCCGTGCCCGTGATGTCCGTGTCCTTGGCGATCCAGGCCTGGGTATCCTTGGTCAGGACCTCGACATCCACGCCTGCGCCCACACCTGCAGTACCGCCGATGGTAAGGACGCCGGCAAGGGCCAGGATGTCGGTGCTGTCCTGTGCGCGGACCGCCACGTTCGTTGTGGGCAGGGAGACGGACGCGCCCTGGTCGATGTGTGCCTTGGTGGTGTCCGAGGTGACGTTGACGACTACTGAACCTGCCACGCCCGCGGTATTGCCGCCTGCGCCGCCTACGGCGAGGAGGAGGAAGTCGCCCGACTGCACTGCGGAGACCAGGAGGCCCGTGCCACCGGCCCGGACATCCGCGTTTGAAGCAATGTAGGCCTCCACGGCGCTGTCGCGGACGACCACGACTGCGGAGGCACCGACGCCGGCGGACCCCAGGCCGATGGCGAGGTTGCCTGCGGAGAAATCAGCCTGCATCGCCCGGCTGGCCCGGACCTGGACGGCGCCGAGGGCGTGTACTTGGGCGCCGTTGCCAACGTGTGCCCTGGCCATGGGGTTGCTGCCGCCCTGGTTGAACACGAACACCAGGACGGCACCTGTGGCTGCCACCGAGTTGGCGCTGGCAGCACCGGCGACGGCCAGGAGGAACCAGTCCTCTGTGGACTTTGCCTCGACGGTCACGGCGCCGCCGGCCCGGACCTGGGCGGCGTCACCAATCCAGGCGCGGACGTTGGAGTTCGCAATCACCACCACCGCGGTGATTCCAACGCCCGCGGAATCCATGCTGAGGGCGAGAGTGCCGCCGACGTCGACGATCCTGATGCTGTCCGTGGCCCGGACCGTGACGTTCTGCCCGGCGCCCCCGATTGCGCCTTCCTGGTTGACGAGGGCGCCGTTGGCGATCCAGGCCTGGGTGTCCAGGCTGATGATCTCCACAACGAACCCGCCGGTCACGGCGGCTCCTCCGGAGCTGGCGCCGCCGGCAATGGCCACGCTGCTGAGCTTCAGCCAGTCCACCTTGCCCTTGAGTGGTGCGGGCAGGTCCGGGACGAGCGGATTGATGCTGGCGCGGGCGGTCACCGAGATGGCGCCGCTGGCGTCCACCTTGGTGCGCAGCACGGCAGTGGAGTCGATCCAGGCCTTGGTGGCCAGTTCGATCCAGTTGACCGAGAAGGAGGCTCCGACGGCAGTGCCGCTGTTGGTGGAGAGGGCCCCGGCAATTGCGAGGTTCTGGAAGCGGATGGGCAGATACGCGCCCACTGTGACGCCACCGGTTGGCGCATCGAGTTCGGCCCCGGCGCCCACCCAGGCGTTGGACTTGAGCAGGAGGATCTGGACGGCGGCGCTGCCGGCCACCGAGGTGCTCTTGCCGCCTGCCGCTGCGAAGGACCACACGATGAAGTCGTTGTAAGTGGGCGTTCCGGCGTTGAACGGATCGTCGTCGGCATCCGGAACCGGGACGGTGGCCTCTACGGTGATGCCGGTTTCGCCGCTGACGTAGGCGCCGGCCCCGATGAACGCCTGGTTGGTCACGTCCTGGACGTTCAGTCCGATCGTGGCCCCGATCCGGGTGCCGTCCTTCTCCAGGTCGATCGCCGAGCCGATCCCGAAGGAGTTGGCCCGGAGGAGGAACGTGGACCGGACCGTTACTGCCCCGGCGACGGCGATGACGCTGCGGTTTGCGGCGATCCGGGCGGTGGAGGTGGCCACCACCCAGTTGACGGCGATCGCGGCGGCAACACCGGTGCTGCTGCTGGACGAACCGGACTGGCCGCTTTGCTGAGTGTTCGCCCCGTTGGCGCCGTTGCTCCCGTTGGTGCCGCTGCTGGATGATGGCATGCCGGCTGTGGAGTCCTTGGTGCCCTGCGTGTTGGGGTTGCTGCCGTTCGCCTGGCCGTTGGCCTTGGAATCTCCGCTGGCGCCGCTGTCCTCGGCGCCGGTGGCACTGGCAACAGCCTTGGCCTCGCTCTTGATGCTGGAGTTGGCCAGGGCGTCAACGCTGGCGGCCGTGACGTTCCGGTCAATCGCGGCGAGGGTATCCCAGCCCACCACCGCGTTGACCGAGATATCGATGCCGACGGCGGTTTCCTTGCCTGCCGCTTTGGCGTTGCCTTCCGTCCGGATGATGGTGTGATGCGCGGCGGTGACCTTGGCCGCGCCGCTGCCGGTGTAGCCGGTGGCGGACGTCCCCAGCCGGGCGGTGACTTTGTCATCAACGTTCACCACGAGCGCGACCACCGGCGTCACAGCCGTACCGCCCGCCGTACCGGCCTCCGACGTCGTGCTCATTTCCCGGAAGCCGTGCGCATCAACGGTGAGTGAGGAGCCGCCGGTCAGTGCTGCACCGTTTTCGGCTTCGGCACGGACGGTGCTGCCGTCGATGACCTGTAAGGCGAAGGAGCCGCCGACTCCGGTGGCGCTGCCTACGGCCGCCTTCCCGCTGGCTTTCGCGTAATCGTATTCGTTGCTTTGTGCGGAAATCACGACGGCGGCACTGCTGAGGGTTGCCGAGGCTCCGGTCTGGAGGACGGCACTTGTGGTGTTGTGCAGGATGTTCAGCGCCAGGGCTCCGGCGATGCCCACGCTGCTTGCCTTGCTGGCTCCGGCGCGGGCGGTGGCGGAAATCTCGTGCTCCCAGAGCCGGAACACCTGGTCAACGGTGGGGCTGGAGGGGAAGTGTGCGCCGTCGGTGAGGGTGGCGGACTGCAGGATCCATTGCTGGGATCCGTTGCGCTTGTAGAAGCCCGGGGCCTTGCTGCCGTCCTGTGCGGTGAGCTGGAACCACTCGTTTTCTGCGATCTCGTTCTTGGGCAGTTCCACCTTCTGGCCGTAGGTATCGGCGGTGATGAACTCCCAGGTAGTGCCGTTGTACTTGTAGACGCTGTTGCGCGGGTGGCCGTCGTGGGCGGTGGTGAGCAGGAAGTAGTCTCCGGATGCCGGGCTTCCAGGGAGAGCGGCGCCACTGGCGATGGTGACATCCGTTTCCATATTCCAGTCGCTGCCGTCGAACTTGTAGATGCCGTCGTTGCCGGGGTTACCGGTAGGACCGCCGTTGGTCTTCACGTAGGCCAGGTCGTCCTTGGACGGGCCGGGCAGTTCGGCGCCCGTTTCAACCAGCTTCCATTCGGTGCCGGTCCAGCGGCGCACCGCATCGTTGGTGTCCCCGCCGGCCATTCCCGCGCTAAGGACCAGGCCGGTGCCGGTGATCGTGGCGCTGCCGGTGGCGGCGGTGTTGAAGATGTCCACCTTGTTCACGGCCACGCCGGCGCCGATTCCCACGCTGGCGTCTGCCGCGCTGTCGCCCTTGGCGTTGGCCAGGACATCGGTGTTGGCCAGGCTCTTGAGGGTCACTACGCCACCGGAGCTGATAGTGACGCCGTTGCCGAACCAGGCGCGTGAGGTGGTTTCCACCACGTTGATGGCAATGGCCCCGGCGATGGAGAGGGAGGCGCCGCCGTCGTCATTGCTGGCTGCCTTCGGCGTGGAACTGGTATTGGAGGTCTTGCCGGTCTCCGTGGACTGGGTGGTCTTCGCCTGGCCCAGGTTGGCGTCGGCCTTCTGGTTGACGTCCTTGCCGCCGCCGTCCCGGCCCTCGCTGGGCGAAGCGCCCTTGGCTGCGGCTTCCGCGGTGGTGATGGCGTCGGTGGTGCCGGTGGCCTTGAAGCTGACGGCCCCGCCGGCTGTGATGCTTCGCGCGCTGCCTGAATCGACTGTGGTGTCCAGGATTGCCAAGGCCAGTGAGACGCCGATTCCGGCGCTGCTGCCCACCTTGGTATCGCCCTTGGCGGTGGTGGTGGCCTTGACCGTCTGGGTGGCCTGGGCGTCAACCGCACCGGTGACGGTGAGGGACGCTGCGCTGGCTCCCAGGGAAGCGCTGGTGTTGATGTTGGCGATGGTGATCGCCACTGCCGGGGTGATGCTGACCGAACCGCCCGCTGAGCCACTTTCGGCTGTAGTGACCAGGGTGTGCGCGGTGGTTCCGACGATGGTGAGGGAACCGGCTCCGGTGATTGGGGGTCCGCGCGTCGGGTCGCCCACCTGGTCTATTCCTGCGTAAACGGTCTCATTGACCAGGTTCATGGCCAACGCGGCGCCGATTCCTACCGTGCCGGTGCCGGACTGGCTGGCCTTGGCTTTGGCGCTGGAGGAGGACTTGGAGTTGGCGGTCATGCCCACGGCTCCGGCGGCGGTGATGGCAGCGCCCGGTGCCTGCGGATCCTGGGGTGCGGGGGCGGGATCGGCGTGCATGGCGGCCAGCGTGGACTGGTCCACGATGTTCAGGGCGAACGCTCCGGCCACTCCCAGGTTTCCGCTGCTGCCGGAGGCCCCTGCCTTGGCGTCGGCTTCGAACGTATGGGTGGTGTCCGTGCCGCCCGCACCGATGGGCCGCATCTCCGCCTTCAGCGTCAGTCCGCCCGCCGTGATGGAGGTTCCGACGCCGGTACTGGCCTCGTTGCGCAGGATCACCTTGTTGATCGCCAGGCCTGCCCCAATGGTCACCGAGCTGCCGTTGCTGGCGGACCCGTCAGCTACCGACTTGGCGTCCGTGTTGTTCTGCGTTGCGAAGGTTACCGGCCCGGCAGCGGTGACGATGATCGCCGGCGCCGCGAGCGCCGTCGTCGTGGACGTTACGAGGTTGATGGCGATCGCGGCGGCGACGCTGACTGTGGTGCCGTCCTCATTCTTGGCGGCGGGAGTGCTGGTGTCCTTGGCGCCGGTTCCGCTGGCGGTCGCTGACTTGTTGCTGGCGAAGGCGAGCTGCTGGTCCGACTTTTCCTTGGTGTCTTTGTTGGAGGAGTCCTTGCCGCCCGCACTGGCCCCGCCCTTGGCCCCGGCGGAGCTTGCTGTTGCCGTTGTTGCGGTGGTGGACGTGCCCAGCGCCTGCATGGTGATGAGTCCGCCCGAAGTGGTGTTCCGGTAGAGCGAGGAATCAGCGACGTGGTCCGCGGAGGTGAGGGCGAAGGAAATTGCGGCCGCCAGGGTGGCGCCGGCTCCGGCGGTGGTGGCGCCCAAGGCCTTCGTGTCCACGGTGGCCGTCTGGTCTGCCTTGGCAATGATGTCGCCCGTGGTGGCCAGCGCGTTTCCGGCCTTGATGGAAGCGGAGGTGAGGACGTTGGAGATGGTGATGCCTACTACGCCGGTGAGGACAGCTGTGTCGCCGCCTGCAGCCGCGCCTTGGGCTTCGGTGGTCGTGGCATCGGTAGTGGTGGCGTTGATCGTGAGTTTCCGGACCGCGGTGAGGATGCCGTTGGTAGTCAATCCCGCCTCGGCCTTGCTGTTGATGATGCTGATGGCCACGGAGGCTCCAATGCCTACCGCTCCGCCGCCGGACTGCTTCGCGTCCGCCTTGGCTTTGTTCTCGTGGTTGACCCTGGCGGTCTGGGTGAGGTCCGCGCCGTTGACGTTGGCACCGGCGCCACGCACGTTGGCCAGGGTGGTGGCGGTGATGAGGTTCAGGGCCAGGCTGCCGGCTACGCCCACGTTGGCGCTTCCGCCTGCGCCGGAGGTCGAGTTGGCGGTGAAGGCGTTCTTGCCGGTGGCGGGGCCGAAGGCTTCCAGCACCACCGAGCCTGCGTGGAGGATGGCACCGCCGGCCAGGTAGGCCTCCGTCAGCAGGGTGACGACGTTGATGCCGACCGCCACGCCAACTCCGACTCCGCTGCCGGAGGTGGTGCTGCCGTCGGCCGCCGCGCTGGCGTTGTTGCGGGAGCCTGCGTGGATGGTCTGGGCGCCGGTGGTGTTCACGCGGGCCGCGTTGATGTAGGCGCCGGTGGTGCTGGTCAGGACGTTGACGGCGAGTGCGCCGGCAACGCCGATGGTGCCGTCAGCCGTGCTGGCCTGTCCGTTGGCGCGGCTGGAATCGTTCGGCGCCTTGTCATTCTGTGTGGAGCCTTCCAGTCCTGCCTTGGCGGCGGTGGTGCTGGTGGCATCGGAGTCGGCGGAAATGGTGAGTGTGGCGGCCGTGGTGGGTGCGGTGCTGGTGGAGTCGATGAACGCCGTTGTGGTCTGGTTGATGTGGGCCACGGCGATGCCGGCTCCCGAATTGGCTCCGCTGGCGTCGCCGGTGGCGGTCAGCGTCGCATTGTTCACGGCGGCGAGTCCGAGGTCTCCGGTGACCACCAGGTGTGCCGTGCCGGTAACCTTGGCGATCGACTTTGCGGTGACCGTCAGGATGGCCACCGAGGCGTCGAAGCTGCTGGCTCCCGAAGAGTCCGCCTCCCCTTCGTCCTTGCCCGTGGCACCCGGGGTCGCTGCGGCGTCGACAGTTGAGGTGGACGTCATGGTGACGTCGCCGCCGCCGGTGACGACGGCGCTGCCGCCTACGGTAACCGCGGCGTCGGAGGAGATGATGGCCAGGTCGCCATAGTCCTTGTTGAGGGTGACCGGACCAACGGTTGAGGTGGCGGCGAGGACAACAGCTCCGGTGGCATTCAGGACGGCATTCCCGACGACGGCGACTGCCGCCTTTGAATCGACGTTCACCGCGTAGGCGGTTGCGTGGGCCGCGTCCGGGACAACCGTTGACGTTGCCGTGAGGTTGAGGTTGTTGGCGCTGATGTTGCCGCCGTTGACCGTGACAGCTGCGTTGGTGCAATGCGTGGCCAAGGCCAGAAGGCAGCCCAGCTCAGGTCCGCCGCTGGCAGAATCCGCCGCTTCAAGGGTGACGTCGCCGGTGGTGGTGATGACGGCGTCGTCGGCTATCTCGATGAGTTCCATCTGGATCAGGAGCCAGGCGGCCATCAGGGCGATGGTGCCGGAGAGAGTGATCTTGTCCGTGCCGGCGCCGCCTCGGATGGTCAGTGACACCGTTGGTGCCGCGAAGGCGACAGTCTCGAAGGTGGCCCCGCTCAGTTCCAGGACACCGCTTCCGTTCAGCGCCAGGGTGGCAGTATCGTCCCCCGACGTCAGTTCATAGACCGCGTTGGCGGCGTCACCGGCCACGATCGGTTCGATGTTGAGGTAGTGGACCACCGTGGAATCCAGGTACAGCGTTCCGGAGTGCGGGTCCACCGCCACGGAACGGCTGCTGGCCGTGGTGCCCCGTGTAGCCAGGGTGTCGAAGCCTGCCGCGCCGTCGAACGTGACGGTGATGGCCGGGTTCGCCGTGCCGCGGTCGATCGTGAAGGTGTCGTCGCCGGCCGTGCCCGTAACGGTGATGGCGGTGAGGTCCGCCAGGTTGCGGGTCTCGCCGCCGAAGGTCACCGTGCCGTCTGCGTTGAATGTCAGGGTGGTGGAAGTGCCGCTCATCACGACGTTCCAGGGGCCGGGGGTTGCATCCGCTTCCGCGTCGGCCGTGGTTTCAACGGCTGCGGTTGCTTCTGCGTCGCCGGCAGTTTCCGCGGACGGCCCGACGGCGGGAGCTTCAGTTCCGGAGGTCTGCGCGCCGCCGGTGGTGTCGGCGGTGGTGTTCCCGCCGACGGGAGCTTCCTCGGCCGGTACAGCTGCATCCCCTGCGGGAACCTCAGCCGGCGCATCGTCTGCTGGCACCGGATCCGTCGCTGGGTCTACCACCGGCTCATCAGCCGGTGCGGGCTCGGAAACCACTGTGGCATCAGGCGCTTCTGCGGCTGGCTCGGTCACGGGCACCGGCGCTTCGGCGACCGGCTCCACAACGGGGGCCGGTTCAGCGACGGGTTCTTCCGCCATGGCCAGAGCCACGGGCTCGACAACCGGCTCAACCACGGGTTCAGGAACCGGGTACATCCGGTCCTGGGAGTTGTAGCGGCGTTCGCCCGGGCTGAGCGTGCGGGTCATCAGGTCGGCGCCGCCCTCGATGTCCCCAAAGCCGGCGATGTGCCCGTACTCGTGGGCCAGGACCGTAAAGAGATCCATGGTGCCGGGAGCCGGCCCGCCCACTGACCAACCCCAGCCAGCCGCCGTGGGGTCCACGGCGATGCTGTTCCCGGAGGTGATGGCGAGGGCATTACCCGGAAGATCCTGGACGAAGACGGCTGCGCCGCCCACTGCCCAGCCGGGCCACTGGGCGGCGGCCGCACCGGCCACCTGGCCAAGCTCGGCGCCGCTGATGGTGATTCCCGCCTGGGCACTGGCTGAGTAGGCGGCGTCCTGGTGCTCACCCTCGAAAAGTACTGACGGCAGGCCCTGCAAATCCGTGGGCAGGACCACCTCGATCGTCACTACCCGGGGCTCAGGAGTGTCACTGGCAATTGCCGGATTTATGGTGGGGAGATTGAAGGCGAGGACCATGCACAGCGCCACTGCAACGGATACGACCCGTTGCAGGGCGAGCTGTAGCACGGAAAGACTCATGACGGAATAACCCCATGGACTCGTAAATCCCCAAATGCGCACCACTGCACAACGCAGTCGGTGACGCTAACTGCCGCAAACGAAGCGGCAGTTACGCTAGCCTCCACCCAGCCCACCGGTTGCTACCGGACTGGGACTGGGAAATCTGGTGGGATCAACTGGTGATCCCAAGCTGGAGATTACGCCCGTCTGAATTTTCAAGTCAAGCTCTTTTATAAACTAATAGTTGACATTCTCTTTTCGTGTCGGGTATGGGCCTGAAATACCGCATGATTGTCCGGATTAAAGTTTTCCGGCCAACCGGTAATATGCAGCGTTCCAGGCCAATTCCTTCTTGAATGCTTTGATGGTTGTGCCTTCGTCAATGGTCAGGAGCTCGGTTTCCGCGATCTCGGCGAAGTCCTCAAAAACGTCCATGCCCACTGCCGTGCTGAGGACTGTGTGATGGGCAGCGCCGGCGGTCAACCAGGCTGCGGCTGACGTCGCAAAGTCCGGTTTCGGGGACCATAGCGCCCGGGCAACCGGCAGGTTGGGAAGCGGCTGGTCCAGGTCCACCACGTCCACTGCGTTGGCTACCAGGCGGAAGCGGTCCCGCATGTCGGAGAGAGCTACTACAACACCCGGGGAAGCGTCCGTGTCGAACACCATCCTGACGGGATCTTCCTTGCCGCCGATGCCCAGCGGGTGGATCTCGACGCGCGGCTTCCCGGCCGTCAGGGACGGGCAGACTTCCAGCATGTGGGCGCCCAGGATCTTCTCTTCGCCGGGCACCAGGTGGTAGGTGTAATCCTCCATCAGGGACGCGCCGCCGGGCAGTCCGGAGCCCATCACCTTTGCCGCACGGACCAGGATGGCCGTTTTCCAGTCGCCCTCCGCGCCGAAGCCGTAACCGTCCGCCATCAGCCGCTGGACAGCCATGCCGGGCAGCTGGCGCAGCTCGCCAAGGTCCTCAAAGGATGTGGTGAAGGCAGCCGAACCGTTGGCTTCGAGCATGGCGCGCAGGCCCAGTTCAATGCGGGCACTGTAGCGCAGCGAATCATGGCGGGCGCCTCCGGCCTGGAGCTCCGGAACCACCTCGTAAAGCCGCTCATACTCGGCCACCAGGGCATCGACGTCGGACTCTGCGGCGCCATGGACGGCGTCTGCGAGCTCGTTCACGGACCACGTGTTCACGGAGACACCGAAGCGGATTTCGGCTTCGGTTTTGTCGCCCTCGGTCACGGCAACGTTGCGCATGTTGTCGCCGAAACGGGTGAGCTTCAGTGTGCGGACGGCTGCCCAGCCGGCCGCTGCCCGCTGCCACACGCCAACCTGGCGGGTCACCTCGGGATTGGAAACATGGCCGACGACGGTCTTCCGCGGCACTCCCAGACGGGTCTGGATGTAGCCGAATTCCCGGTCTCCGTGGGCCGCCTGGTTGAGGTTCATAAAGTCGAAATCGATGTCCGCCCAGGGCAGCTCAACGTTCGCCTGGGTGTGCAGGTGGAGCAGCGGCTTGCGGAGCAGGTCCAGGCCCTGGATCCACATTTTGGCCGGGCTGAACGTGTGCATCCAAGCCGTCACGCCAATCACGGCGTCGTTGGAATTGGCCTCCAAGGCTGTACGGCGGATGGCATCCGAGTCCGTCAGGACGGGCTTCCAGACAAGCTTCACCGGCACGTCGGAGGAGGCGTTGAGGGCGTCCGAAATCTCCTGCGACTGGGAGGCCACCTGCTTAAGGACGTCTTCGCCGTATAGGTGCTGGCTGCCAGTCAGGAACCAGACTTCGTAGTGGTCAAGGGAGGTGCGTGCTGCTGTATTCATGAAAAAGTCTCCTGGAAAGTTTCGTAGGCGACGGCGTCAGTTGCCGTAGACGTTCTGGTAGCGGTCAAAAAGCGAGCTGACCTGCGACGACTCAATGGGAAGGGGCTCACCCAGCTGGCGGGACATATGGACGGTGCGGGCCACTTCCTCGCACATCACCGCGGCTTTCACTGCCGATTTTGCGTCCTTGCCAATGGTGAACGGACCGTGGTTTTTCATCAGGACGGCCGGCGAATTGGAGTTCTTGAGCGTCTCCACAATGCCTTGGCCGATCGAATCATCACCGATCAGCGCGAACGGCCCCACCGGGATCGGCCCACCGAATTCGTCGGCCATCATAGTCAGGACGCACGGGATTTCCTCGCCCCGGGCAGCCCAGGCCGTGGCGTAGGTGGAGTGCGTGTGCACTACCCCGCCGACGTCGGGCATATTCCGGTAGACGTATGCATGCGCCGCAGTATCCGACGACGGCGACAACGCCGGGTTGCCCCACTCGCCATCCGCGTCGCCGTCCACGGGAGTCCCGAAGAGGTCCGTGACCACCATGTTTTCCGCCGTCAGGTCGTCATAGGAGACACCGGACGGTTTTATCACCATGAGCTCTTGGCCCGGGACCCTGGCGGAGACGTTGCCCGCTGTCCAGACCACAAGTTCGTAGCGCGTAAGCTCAGCGTGCAGCGCACAGACCTGGTGGCGCACTGCTGCGATGGTCTCCATAAGGGCGCTCATGCGGAGACTCCTGCGGTCGCTTCGGTGCGTGATTCGGCGGGCGCTTCCGCTGCTGAATCCAGTGGCGAGGAAGAACGTGCGTTGCGTTGGATGGCCTTGAGCCGGTGCATTACGTCGTTGGTTCCGCGGCCGAAGTAGTCGTGCAATGCCTTGTATTCCTCGAACAGGGCGTCGTAGGCGGCAACGTTTTCCGGAATGGGAATATAAACGTCGCCAGGATCGGCACCCATGGCGGCGGCTGCGGCCCGGATGTCCGGGTACTCCCCCGCGGCTACGGCAGCGTGGATGGCCGAACCCAAAGCCGGGCCCTGCCGGGAGCCGATGGTGGAGAGCTGCAGCCCCGTGACGTCCGCGTAGATCTGCATCAGGAGCCGGTTCTTCAGCAGCCCGCCGGCTACAATGAATTCCTTGACCGGGACGCCGGAATCGCGGAATGCCTCAACGATGGTGCGGGTGCCAAATGCCGTGGCTTCGAGCAGCGCACGGTACGTGTCTTCGGGTTTGGTGGCCAGCGTCTGGCCAACCACGATGCCGGAAAGTTCGTGGTCCACCAGAACCGATCGGTTACCGGAGTGCCAGTCCAGGACGATCAGGCCATGTTCACCGATTGCCTGCGTGGCGGCGAGTTGTGTCAGGTACTCATGGATGCCAAGGCCCGCGGACGCCGCAGCCTGGTGGTATTCCGGCGGCACACCGTTTTTGGTGAACCAGCCGAAGATGTCGCCAACGCCGCTCTGCCCTGCCTCGTATCCCCAGAGCCCGTCCACAATGCCGCCGTCAACAACTCCGCACATACCCGGGACTTCCCGGAGCTCGGAGCCGTTCATAACGTGGCAGGTGGAGGTGCCCATAATGGCCACCAGCTGCCCGGGTTCAACGGCCCTGGCCGCGGGTGCGGTGACGTGCGCGTCGACGTTGCCCACAGCCACTGCGATCCCTTCGGGGAGCCCCGTCCAGGCCGCGGCCTCAGCGGTGAGCCGGCCGGCGGCCTCGCCCAGCCTGCCGATCCGGTGTTCCACTTTGTCGCTCACGAAGCCCGCAAACTCCGGGTTCAGGGCGGCCAGGAATTCCACGGACGGGTAGGCGCCGTCCTGGTAGATGCCCTTGTAACCGGCGGTGCACGCATTGCGGACGTAATCACCGCACAGCTGCCAGACGATCCAGTCGGCGGCTTCCACCCAGTGGTCCATCGCGGCGTAGAGCTCCGGATCTTCTTCGAGCAGCTGCAGGCCCTTGGCGAACTCCCATTCTGAAGAAATCAGCCCGCCGTAGCGCGGCAGCCAGCTTTCGCCGCGCTCGGCAGCCAATGCGTTGATCCGGTCCGCCTGGGGCTGTGCGGCATGGTGGCGCCAGAGCTTCACATAGGCGTGGGGACGGTCCGCGAATCCGTCGGCCTCGTTGAGCGGCGTGCCGTCTGCCAGCGTGGGAACCATGGTGCAGGCGGTGAAGTCGGTGGCTATTCCCACCACATCTGCCGGGTAAATTCCGGCGTCGGCGACGGCGGCTGGTACAGCACGCCGAAGCACCTCGCGGTAGTCGTTGGGCACCTGCAGTGCCCATTCGCGCGGCAGCCGCGTTCCGCCGTCGGACGCTGCCGCGTCCCCGACGGGAAGGGTTTCGGTGACTACCGCATGCGGGTAGTTGAAGACGCCACTGCCCAGTTCCTTGCCGTCGCGGACCCGGACCACCACGGCCCTGCCGGACAGCGTGCCGTAGTCCACGCCGATTACATACTTGTCAGTGCCGTTAGCGACGCCTGCGCTGCCGTCCATAAATCCTCCATTAACCGCGGCCGGGTGATGGCCTGAGTTAATTGTGAGCGCTAACAAGATGTTAGTCAAGACACCCATCGAAGTTTGACCATGAAGAACTAAGCTGCGGGGCGTGAAGTGCTTTCCCGCGCCACCAGTTCCGGCGGGACCACCGTGGAGCTCGCCGCGGCGCCGTCCTCGATCTCTCGCACCATGATGTCGATGCAGCGCCGCCCCAACTCTTCGAAGTCCTGCCGGACGGTGGTGAGCGGCGGGCTGAAGTAGCCGGACTCCGGCTGGTCGTCGAATCCCACTACGGAGACGTCGTCGGGCACGGCAACGCCTGCCTCGTTGAAGGCCCGGAGCACACCCAGCGCCATCTGGTCGTTGCCCACAAAAACCGCGGTGGCGCTGCGTTCGGCAGCCAGCCGACGGCCCAGCTCGTAGCCACTGCCGGCACTCCAGTCGCCTTCCAACAGCAGGTCATCCGCCAGCCCTGCCCGGCGCAACGCAGCCCGCCAGCCCTCTGCACGGGCCGCACCGTCAATCCAGTCCATGGGTCCGGACAGGTGCGCTATGCGCTGGTGGCCCTGCGAAATGAGATGCCCGACGGCGGCTTCCGCTCCCATCTGCTGGTCCACCATGGCGCCACTGACCTCGGCATTTCCCGTGGAACCGACCACCACCACCGGCACCCCCGTCCTGAATTCCTCGAGGACGTTCAGGGTCTGGCTGTGCGGCACCAGCACCACTATCCCGTCAACCGACTGGTCCATAAAGTGCCGGAGGGAATCGGCAATCGCCTCGCTGCTGACCGTCCGCAGGGAAGCGATGCTCACAAAGTAGCCAGCGTCCCGGGCGGCCTGTTCAACACCAAGGAGTGTGTGCGCGGGGCCGTACTGCGAGAGTTCACTGGCCAGCACGCCGATGGTCTGGGAGCGCCGGGTGACCAGGCTCCGGGCGGCACTGTTCCGGCGGTAACCCAGTTCGGCGATTGCGGCTTCGACCTTTTCGCGCGTGGCAGCGCTGACATTCGGGTGGTTGTTCACCACCCTGGAAACGGTTTGATGCGATACGCCGGCACGCAGGGCGACGTCCTCCAAACGGGGCAGCCGGCCGCTGCTGGTCTTGGTCATGTACCCATTCTGGGTGACCAGCGGCTGAAAACGCAGCGGAGCGCGGCCGTAACCACCCGAAGGGGCGGGCCGGCCCGGAAACAGGAGCGCCTCCCGGGCCGGACCAGCAGGTCATTTAGCCGGAAGGCGCTCCGTTTGTCCGCGTCAGTTGGGGTGCGCGCTACACGACCTTGAGCGTTGCCTCGAAGGAGGCGCCTGCCGCTGCAGACAGCGTCGCGTCGATTGTGACTACGCCGCCGCCCTTGATCCTGAGGCGCTCGTGCGCGGAGACGACATTGCGGAACGGCTTGTCCAGCTCGAGCTCGATCTTCGCGGTGGTGATCGACTTGGTCGGCGAGGACACTGCCACCTGCGCGTCGAGTTCCATGCCCGAGGCGAGCACGGCCACGGGAGCGTCGGAGCGCACAGGGCCGGTGTCCGTGGCGGCGAACAGGTGCGCCAACACATGCCAGCGGCCCTGGTAGCTGACGCGGACCACATGGGCGGTGTCGTCCTGGCGCAGCACGTCGATCTCGAGTTCCGCGGCGAGGTCACGGGTGCGTTCAGCGGTGGCGCCAGGCACGATCACGTAGCCGTACTTGCCACCGATGGTGCCGGCCGGGTGCTGGACGGAGAGGGCCGCGTAGGTCCGGGTCACCGCGTCCTTGCTGCCGGCAGTGTCCGAGCCCGAGTTGATGTCGAACCACGTTCCTGTCCGCTCGGCCACACCGGCGCGTACCGGCTGTTCACCGAGGAAGATGTATCCGCCAATCCCGTCCAGATGGGCGTACGACGGCGTGAGCCCGGTAGCGATGGATGTCACCGGGGCGTCATCAACAGTGAGCAACGGCGAGCTTCCCGCCGGGAACGAACGGTTTTCGACGATCGTTTCGGCATCCGCGCCTGTGACGTTCACGCCGGAACCGATCGCGATCACGAACTCCTCCAGCAGGAACCACGACTTTTTCGCACTCACGTTGCCGAGGCTGTTGGTCAGGTCCATGCCGGCCGTGCCCCACTTTCCGGCGAGCCCCACGCCACCGCCCCAGTTGTTGGCTGCCCGTGGAATACCGGTCCCGGCACCCGAGGCGCCGGACGCGCGGGTGGTGAGTGACGCCGTCGTACCCGGAAGGCGGTAGGGATCCATGGTGGGCCAAAAGTCATCGGCGAACTGGCCCTGGTCCGAGGCCAGGTGCAGGTAGGCGGCGCCGTCGCCGTGGTGCCAGCCGAGGTTGTTCTCGTTGTTGCCCCATTCGTAGCGGCCGATGCGCTTGGACGAGGTGGACACGGTGTAGGCCCAGGTAGCGCCGTTGGAGACGCTGCGGTGCACCATGCGCTCCTGTGCGCCGAACTGCAGGTGGCCGGGCTTTTCGCCGGTTCCAGTGACGGTGCCATCCGCCAGCAGCGGCAGGGCACGGGAGAGGTCGGAGAGGCCGGCGAACCTGGCGTAGTCCTCGCTGCAGCTGGTCAGCCAGCCCTTGGCCAGGGACCTGTAGGTGCCGCGGTACGGTTCGGCTATCTGCGTGCCGAGGAGCATCAGGGCGCTGGCAGTGGTCCAGGCGTCGTGGAAATCGCGCTCTTTCTGGCGGGACACGGCACGTCCGCGGACCGTCTCCATCATCCGGCCGCTGAAGATGAACGGAGCGAAGGACTTGGTGGCCGCATCCAGGATTACCGTCTTGTTCGGATCCGCCACGTCCCAGGTGCTGCCCGCAATGACCATGAGCGAGCGTGAGACGCCAATGAGCGCGACGTTGCCGTATGTGCCCACGTAGGGCAATCTGTCGTGGTCGACATAGGAGCCGTCGGCGTAGAAGCCGTTGCCGGAGGTGACGTACTTGAACAGGCTGGCCTTGCCGCCGCCCTGGATATCGCTGAGGGCGTCCCGGGCCAGGATCATGTCGTCCGCGTTGCGGGCCACGATGCCCCGGAGGATGCAGGCAAGGACCTTGTCCGCGCGGTTGCCGCCGGTCTCTGACAACGTGCTTCCGGTGCGCATGTTCGGGTTGGGCGCCTGCTTGCGGATGGCATCCGTGGCGGTCTTGCGGTCCTCGGGTGTCAGCAGCGAGTCCATAACGATGGAGAGGTCACCCAGGGTGCGCGGAATGCCGATTTCCCAGAACCACCAGTTGCCAGTGCGGCGGCTGCTGTTGGGCGTGTACCAATCCGTGTACATGCGGCGGTACCAGACCAGGAGGGTCGCGGCGATTTCGGCGTTGCCGTAGTGGTCCGTCCCTACCGTCGCCCACGCCTTGGCAATCGAGAAGATGCGGCTGTAGGCCAGGCTCGTATTGGCCGCATCGGTTTTGGACAGCGGCAGGTCAGCCCAAATCGACCCGTCGACAGCGGGATTCCTGGTGCTGGAAGCCCAGTGCCCGGCCGCTTCCGCGGAAAGCGCGCCCAGCTGCGCGGCAATCGTCGGGTGGCTGGTGTCCAGTCCTGGGCCACCGGTCAGGTAATCCGCCCAGCGCTTCAGGAGGCCATCGAATTCATCGGCTGCGCGGGCGGGCGGGGCCCAGAAGGGCTGTCCGGCCAGTGCGGCGGCAGCGGCTGCGCCACCTGCCAGGATAAGCAGGCTGCGGCGGGACAGCGCACGGTTCGCTACAGAACCGGCTGCCGGCGTCGAATCAGATGTGGTCATTGGATGCCTCTCGTTAGGACTGCTGAAACTTATGCAGCACCACACTTGGGGCCTCGGGTGACGTGAGCTGCATCACTGAGGGTAGACCGGGAGGCGGAATCGCACCAGCCTTTAACTTTCGTATCTTTCGATTCATTCCCAAGACGGCTATACGACAGCCCTATCGGGATGAGGCAATCGGATGACGCGCAGGCCTCAAGCAGTAGGAGATATCAACACATGATCATATGATCGCTTTTTTGATCGAGGTGGTCGGCCCACATTTGGCCGGAAACGGCAGCAGGCCGGAGTCCTGGGACTCCGGCCTGCGCGTATAACTGGGTGGGCCCTGTGGGGCTCGAACCCACGACCCACGGATTAAAAGTCCGATGCTCTACCAACTGAGCTAAAGGCCCCAACTGAGGGTGGAAAAACACACTCAGCCCAGTCCATTTCTGGACGTTAATACTGTACCCCAGACCTGGAGGCACTGCGGACCGCCGCAGCGCTCGATTCACCCGGGGTGCAGGAGTACCGTGGGGGCATGAATGAGCAACCAGCAACCAGCTCCGGCGGCAATGCGCCGCGCCAGCACAAGCCCAAGCTCTTCGCGCCCATCGACTTTGAGCCCTTCGCCGGCGGCGCGGATCCCGCCAGGGTATCCGAAGCCGCACACCTGGCCGCGCAGGCATTGGTCCGCCACGGCCGGGACAACGATGACCCCCAGATCACCGAGCGGCTGGTAAAGCTGGCCGATGAGCAGGGCCTGGATGCCATCGCGGAAATGTGGGCGGAAAGCCCCGCCAGGTCCCTCCCTGGCGCCTTGTGGCGCCTGTACGCCATCCGGGCGGCCACAGTCCAGGACCCGGAACGGATCTCCGTGTACTTCCGGGAAGGCCGGGAAACGGCACAGGTCTCCAACGTTGTGGCAGGGGCGGCAGAACCGCCTGGGGCCGAGGAAATGCGGGCCATGGCGGACGCCATCCTTTCGGGAGCGTTCGACGGCGAGTTCGACGTTGCGCTGGAACGCTCCGCTGCGTTCTGCCGGGTTGTTGCACTGGGCCAGGCAACAGTGGCCGACGGAGCCGAACACAGCAACGAAGCCCATGCCAGCAAGCTCACCCGGAACTCCCACCAACTGGTCAAGACGGCCGAAGACCTTGAACATGCAGCCAACGCGTGGCGGCTGGGCGAACTCGATTAGGCGTTAGAGCGTGGCCCAAGACCCGGCTGCTGTCAATGTTGACTTGGCCCGCCCAAAGTAGAAAACTGAAATCGGTGCCGAACCGCGAAACCCCCGGGCTTCAACAATTAGCCGCCTAGAGCGGCCTACCGCCGAGAGGCGTATCCGGTTCGGCACCATTTTTCTGCCCGGCCTCTCCGCCGGAGCACAGCGGTCCACCGACGCATCGCACCGCCCTCCCCCGTTTCCTGAAGAAGCTGAATAATTTGCTGCCGGTTCATTGAGTGGCGGTAAAGTAAGCAACAGTTTGCGGGCGGCGTCAAGTCATATCCCGCAATGTTCCAGCCCTAGTAACCCTTCCGGAGACCGGTAACCACGTGAAGCTGCGCCTTTTTCCCCAGGAGCCCGCCGGGCTGATACTGCTCTCCCATATGGCGCGGCAGGTTGTTTTGGCCACCGGTACGCTCTCTGAGATCCTCGGCGTTCCGGCAAGTGAGCACGGACCGCTGGTGGACACCATGCACGATCATGAGGCCAAATCCAACGAGCTCCACTTCGCGCTGCTCACCCATATGCGCACCAGCTTTGTAAATCCGCTGCCGCGCGAGGACATGTACTCCCTGTCCAGGTTCCTGCACGAAGCCATGGAACGGCTCGATTCCACCGCGGAAATGGTGGCTCTCTACAAGCTGGAACGGCTGCCCAAGCGGGCCGCTGACCAGGTGGAAATCATCAGCCGCCAGGCCGAACTCACCGTGGACGCCATGCGCCGGCTGGACGATCTGGAGGAGCTGGAGGATTACTGGATCGAGATCCTCCGGCTGGCAAAGCGGGCCGAGCGGACGCACCGGATCTGGGTAGCCGATCTCCTCTCGGACATGAAGGGCACGCAGTACGCCCGGCACCGGGACATTGCCAACCAGTTGCTGGACGTCTCCCGGGATATGCGACGGATCGCCACCCAGGTGGGCAGCATTATCGTCAAGGAATCCTGACGTGGTTCCTGTCTTTTTCGCCGTGGTGATCCTGTTCACCGCGGCGTTCAGTTTCCTGAACGGCTTCCGGGACGTCTCCACCGCCGTCGCACTGGCAGTGCGGACACGTGCCCTCACACCCAGCATCGCGGTCCTGATGGCCGCCTTCTTCAACCTGGTGGGCGCCCTGATGAGCGCCATGCTTGCCGTGATCGTCGCGCACACCTGGGTGACCCTCCCCGCCGGGCTGAACGGCCTGAGCATCGTCATCTCCGGGTTGGCCAGCGCCATTGCCTGGGGTGTGCTGACCTGGTGGCGGGGAATCCCCTCCTCTTCCACGCATGCGCTGGTGGGCGCCCTTGCCGGTGCCGGCCTGGCCAGCGTGGTGGTGGGCGGCAACACTGTAGGCGGGGTGGACCATTCGCTGCTGTTCCAGGTAGTGCTGCCGCTGCTGATTTCGCCAATCATCGCTTTTGCGGGCGCCTACCTGTCCGTGGTGCCCATTGCGTGGGCCACACGGTTTGCCCAGCCCAGCATCATCAACCGGCGGTTCCGACGGGCACAGTCCGTCGCCGCCGGCGCAGTAGCGTTCGGGCACGGCCTGCAGGATGGCCAGCGGGTGAGCGCGGTCCTGTTGCTGGCCATGATGTCCGCGGGATATTACGACGGCGGCATCCCGCTTTGGGTGGTCCTGCTGACTGCGCTGACCATCACCGCCGGGACACTGTTTGGCGGCTGGCGGATTTCCCATACCTTGGGGCACAAGCTCACCCGGCTGGACCCCATGCGTGGCTTCGTGGCCCAGACTTTCAGTTCCGTGGTGTTGTTCCTCGGCGCGATCGGGCTCCACTGGCCGGTGTCCACCACCCACACGGTCACCGCGGCCGTGCTGGGCGCCGGAGAGACGCAGCGGTTCGCGTCCACCAACCGGCGCCTGGTCTTCAAGATCCTGGGCTACTGGCTGCTGACCCCGGTGGTCACCGCCCTCTGGGCCTTCATCATCGAGCTGGCGATGTCCACCATCTCCCAGTAGCAACTCTCATCGATTGCTCCACAAGTGTCGTTTTGGGGTGCCAAAACGACACCTACGGAGCAATCGATCGACGTAGGGGCCCACGCCGCCAGGGTTCCCTGGCCGAGCTTGCGAGGTCAGGGCGGCGGTGGGGACTTGCGAGGTCAGGGCGGCGGTGGGGACTTGCGAGGTCAGGGCGGCGGTGGGGACTTGCGAGGTTAGGGCGGCGGTGGGAATTACCCGAACCGGCCGGAAACGTAGTCTTCGGTGGCCTTCACTGCCGGGTTGTTGAAGATGGTGGAGGTCTCAGCGAACTCAATCAGCTTGCCGGGCTTGCCGGTTCCGGCGATGTTGAAGAACGCGGTCTTGTCCGATACACGCGCAGCCTGCTGCATGTTGTGCGTCACGATCACCACTGTGTACTGGTCCTTGAGCTCGTTGATGAGGTCCTCAACGGCCAGGGTGGAAATCGGGTCCAGTGCGGAGCAGGGCTCGTCCATCAGGATCACTTGGGGTTCGACGGCGATGGCGCGGGCGATGCAGAGACGCTGCTGCTGGCCGCCGGAAAGTCCGGAACCGGGCTTCTCCAGGCGGTCCTTGACCTCGTTCCACAGGTTGGCGCCCTGCAGTGAACGCTCCACCAGGGCATCGGCTTCGCCCTTGGAGATCTTCTGGTTGTTCAGCTTCACGCCGGCCAGCACATTGTCCCGGATGGACATGGTGGGGAACGGGTTGGGCCGCTGGAACACCATGCCGATCTGGGAGCGGACCGTCACAGGGTCAACGCCCGGGCCGTAGAGGTTGTCGCCGTCGAGCAGCACTTCGCCTTCAACACGGGCGCCCGGAAGGACCTCGTGCATGCGGTTCAGGGTGCGCAGGAAGGTTGACTTGCCGCAGCCGGATGGGCCGATGAAGGCCGTGACGGACTTGGCCTCGATGTTGATGTTGACGCCTTCCACGGCAAGGAAGCTGCCGTAGTAAACATTCAGGTCCTTGACGTCGATGCGCTTAGACATGGTGTTCCTTCACTGCTGAGAGGTATGAATTAAGTCTAGCCATCTGCCTTTTGCGGCAGGTGGAATTTTTTCTAGCGGCCGGTCTTCGGAGCGAATGCCTTGGCGATGAGCCGCGAGGCCAGGTTCAGGACCATCACCAGGATGATCAGCACCAGGGCTGCACCCCAGGCGCGCTGGGTGGACGGATCCGGGTTGGACGGAGACGTCGGGTTCAGGATCTGGGTATAGATGAACGTGGGCAGCGATGCCATCCAGCCGCCGAACACGTTGGAATTGATGCTGGTGGCGAATCCGGCGGTGACCAGGATGGGCGCCGTCTCGCCGATAACGCGGGCAATTGCCAGGGTGACGCCGGACGCAATGCCGGAGATCGCCGTCGGAATAACCACCTTGAGGATGGTGCGCCACTTCCGGACGCCCAGTGCATAGGCTGCCTCGCGGAGCTCGTTGGGCACGATCTTGAGCATCTCTTCGGCGGAACGGACTACCACCGGGATCATCAGGACGGAAAGCGCGACGGCGGCCACCGCACCTGTCTTGGTTCCCGGGCCGACGATTGCGAAGAAGAACGCGGCCGCGAAGAGGCCGGCCACGATAGACGGGATGCCGGTCATAACGTCCACGAAGAACGTGATGGCACGGGCCAGCTTGCCGTCATTGCCGTACTCCACCAGGTAGATGGCGGTCAAGAGCCCCACCGGCACGGAGATGACAGTGGCCAGCAGCGTGATCTGGATGGTACCCATGAGCGCGTGGTAAATGCCGCCCAGCACGGGAGTGCCGTCCTCGACTGCCCGGTTGTCATAAACGCCGGTGACGCCGTTCATGGAGCTGGACAGGAACCCCGGGGTGACCAGGCCGGGAATGCCGTTGGCCAGCACAGTCCAGATCACGGAAATCAGCGGAAGCAGGGCCAGCAGGAACGCGCCAACCACCAGGCAGGTGGCCAGCTTGTCCTGGGCCTTGCGCGCACCTTCCACGCCGGCGCTCCAGCCAACCAGGCCAATGGTGAACAGGATGGCGGAAACCAGGCCCCAACCGAAGGCGTTGAACCCGATCAGGGCAAGGATTGCGGCGCCCAGGATCAGCGCCGAGGCGAGCACAATGTACGGCGCAGCCTTGGGCAGCTGGCCCTTGGTCAGGGCCGAACGCTTGCGAACGGGAGTAAGGGTGGAGGTCATTTAGTTGGCTCCCGAGAATTCTTTGTGCCGGCTGATGATCCAGCGGGCAAGCATGTTCACCGCGAGGGTGATGACGAAGAGGATCAGGCCGGCGGCGATCAGTGTGCTCACCTTGAGCCCGGATGCTTCAGGGAAGTTCAGCGCGATCTCGGCGGCGATGGTCTGGTTGCCGGACTGGATCAGGCTGGCGGTCAGAGCCCCGGAAGAAAGCACCAGGGCCACTGCCATGGTCTCTCCCAAGGCACGGCCCAGGCCAAGCATGATGGCGCTGATGATGCCCGGCCGGGCGAAGGGCAGCACGGCCATTTTGATCATTTCCCAACGCGTGGCTCCGAGCGCCAGTGCGGCTTCCTCGTGAAGCTTGGGCGTCTGCAGGAAGATTTCCCGGGACAGCGAGGTAATGATGGGGATGACCATCACGGACAGGACTATGCCTGCCGTCAGGATGGTCTTGCCGGTGGCCGAGGCCGGCCCGGCGAAGATCGGCAGCCAGCCCATGTTCTCGGCCAGCCAGTTGTACGCCGGCGAAATCTGCGGGGCCAGGAAGGCAGCACCCCAGGCGCCGTAAACCACTGAGGGAATCGCGGCCAGGAGGTCGATGACGTACCCGAGGCCCGACGCCAGCTGGCGCGGCGCGAAGTGGGAGATGAACAGCGCGACGCCGATGGAGACCGGCGTGGCGATGATAAGCGCAATCAGCGCGGCGATGAGTGTGCCGATGACAATCGGCCAGATGTAGGCGAAGAAGCCTTCGCCGCCCTGGATTTCCGAGGCGGGAGCAGTGAGCGCAGGGATGGCCTGAACCACCAGGAACAAAGCAACACCAAACAGGACTGCCAGGATGAGGCAGCCGGCGGCCAGGGTTGCTCCGGAAAACACTTTGTCACCAGCGCGGCCTGCGGCAGCCTGTGAACTTGTCAGGGAGGTGGCGGTCATTCCCGACCCTTCATTGTGATGGTGGCGCTGGGACAGCTGGATGCTGGCGGACATAGCCAAGTTCCCCGCCCCGCCTGGCGGCGCGGCGGGGAACTTGGTTCAATGCGAAATATTAGGACTTGACCTTGATCGTGTCGATGGCCTTGGCAGCCTTCTCCGCGAGCTCCTTGGAGAGCGGTGCAGACTTGGCCGAGTCAGCAGCTGCCTGCTGGCCCTCTTCCGAGACTACGTAGTTCTCGAAGGCTTTGACCAGGTCTACGGTCTGCTGGTCCTCGTAGGAGGAGCACACGATGTGGAAGGAGACCAGGACGATCGGGTATGCGCCCTCATTCTTGGTGGCGCGGTCCAGCTTGATGGAGAGGTCGTTGGCGGAGCGACCTTCAACAGCCGTGCCGGCGTCAACAGCCTTGGCAGCGGCTTCGGCGGAGATCTTCGTGAAGGTCTCGCCTACCTTGATCTGTGCAACGCCCAGCTTGCCGCTGACAGCGGAGTCATCAGCGTAGGTGATGGCGCCGGGGGTGTCGGTAACCGTCTTGACAACACCGGAGGTGCCCTTGGCGTTCTCGCCCTGAAGGGCGGCCGGCCAAACACCGGAAGCCTTGTCGGTCCAGGCCTCAGGAGCAGCTGCCGACAGGTAGTCGGTGAAGTTGCTGGTGGTGCCGGAATCGTCGGAACGGTTCACCGGGGTGACCTTGAGGTCAGGCAGCGAAACACCCTCGTTGAGGGCCTGGATTGCGGGATCGTTCCAGGTAGCGATTTCGCCGCGGAAGATCTTGGCAACGGTCGGGGCGTCCAGCTTCAGCTCGGTGATCTCCGGCAGGTTGAACGCGATGGCGATCGGGGAGATGTACACCGGGATGTTGAGTGCGCCATCGGGGCCGCAGATTTCCTTGGAGGACTCAAACTCTTCGTCCTTCAGGTAAGCGTCGGAGCCGCCGAACTGGGCGGAGCCGTCCAGCAGGGCCTTGCGGCCTGCGCCGGAGCCATCCGGGGAGTACTGCACGGTGGCACCCTGGTTGGCGGATGCGAACTCGGTCTTCCAGGCGTCCATGGCCGCGCCCTGCGCGGAGGAGCCGATGCCGGTCAGCGTGCCGGTGACTGCGGCACCGGTGTTGTTGTTGGTGGGCGCGTTGCTGCCGGTGACGTTGTCTGAACCACAGGCGGTAAGCGCGAGTGCGCCGGCTGCGATAACGGCGAGTGCCGCGTGGCGGCCAAAGCGTTGTGCCTTCACTGAATGTGCCCCTTCCAGGGAATCTCATGTGGGTGGAGGATCCGGAGTTGCCCGCCACGCCGATGCATAGGTTTTGTACCTCAATCGAAGTTAGGCGTGCAGGGTTACGAGACTGGCCTCTCAGAGTGAACGCAAGGTTAACGAACGCAGGACACTGGGTTACATCTGCCGGGTTGCTATTGCATCCGTCACATTCGAGGATCTATGGCACGCAATGCCTAGTATCTCCCGGTGCGGGGTCTGAGCATAGGGCAAGCTGTTCCTTCCCAACAAATACACTGGGGGCATGGCCCTCGCAAACCGTCTGAACACCAGCAGGCGTTTCCTGCGTGGCCGCTTCCGCACGGGCGTCATCCGGAGCCGGAATTCCCTCCTTCCCGCGGTCCAGATGACTGTCTGCGCGGTGGGAGCCTATGCGTTCGCCGAATACGTCCTGGGACATTCCGGGCCGCTTTTCGCAGCGACGTCGTCACTGATCGCGCTCGGCTTCTCCCGTGAGCCGCGCCTGCGCCGCGTTGTGGAAGTTGGGCTGGGCTGCACCATCGGAATCGCGGTAGGTGACCTGCTCCTGCACTGGCTGGGCAGCGGAATCTGGCAGGCCGCCGTCGTACTGCTTTTCTCCATCTTGCTGGCACGGTTCCTGGACAGCGGCTCGATTTTTACCACGCAACTGGCGCTCCAGTCCCTGCTGGTAGTGCTGCTGCCGGCCCCGGATGGCGGGCCGTTTACGCGAAGCCTGGACGCGGTGGTGGGCGGCCTGTTTGCCTTGCTGGTGACCATCCTGATCCCCCGCGATCCACGCCGCGAGCCTCGAAAAGATGTCCGGAACCTGCTCCATGAACTGGCTGAGGTGCTCCGGGAGTGCGCGGAAAGCCTGGTCAAGAGCGATTCAACCCTCGCCTGGCATGCCCTGGTGCGCGGCCGCAGCTGCCAGCCGCTGGTGGACGGAATGCGCCAGTCGCTGCGCTCCTCCGGTGAAGTTGCCACCCTCTCCCCCGCCTACCGCAGGCACCGGGACGAGCTGGACAGGCTGGAGCGGTCCCTCGAATACATCGATCTGGCCCTGAGGAACAGCCGGGTCTTCGCCCGCAGGCTCACCAGCGCCATCAACCATGCGGCACTCACCGATGAGGCCATCGACTCGATCGCGGAGGTGCTGCAGGAGACCGCTGCCGCGATTGATGAGCTCTCCCTTGGTCTTGCGGAAACGCACGACGGCGCCCGCCGCGCCCATCTGCGTACGGCCCGGCGGAACCTGGCCGAGGCAGCCATGCGCGTGCATCCGAAGATGCTGAACGTGGAGCGGCTGGAGGGCGAAACCGTGGTGATGCTGCTCCGGCCGCTGATGGTCGACCTGCTGGAGGCCACCGGGATGAATCCCGATGAGGCCCGGGACCTGCTGCCGGACCTTTAGTGTGCGTCGTCATTCGCGTAGCTGACGCCCATTTGACGCCGGGCCTCATCCAGGAGCTCCATGGTCCGGATGCTGTCCGCCCACGGCATCAACGGGCTCTCCTGGAGCCCGGCCCGGATGCAGCGGCCCACTTCACGGAGTTCGTGGATGAATCCCTCGGTTTCCTCCTCAAACCGCTCAATCCTGGGCACGCCGTCCGGGCCGCAGATCTCAAGCCGGCGGGGGTTGTACAGCGGCGAGCCTGTCCTGAGCCAGCCCTGGCTGCCGCCGATGGTGACCATTCCGGGTCCGTTTGCCTGCAGCGAGGAAGTCAGCTGGGCTGAGGCGCCGCTCGGGTAGGCCAGGGTGATCGTGTTGTGGATGTCCACGCCGTCCGGGTTCAGCCGGCCGGCCGCGGTGAGCGTGTCCGGGAAGCCCAGGGCTCCGATCGCCCAGGTCAACGGGTAGATCGTCAGGTCCAGCAGCGCACCGCCACCGGCAGCCGGGTCCCACAGCCTGTCTGCGGGATCGTACGTGGCGGCAAAACCCAGCTCTGCCTGCACCCACCGGACATCGCCGATTCCGCCGCCGCCGACCAAGCCCAGGGCCCGCCGGGTGGCCGGCAGAAACCTGGTCCAGACGGCCTCCATGAGGAACAGGCCGCCATTCTCAGCAAGCCTGACCAGTTCCCGGGCTTCGCGTGCGTTGACCGTCAAGGGTTTCTCGCACAACACATGCTTGCCCGATTTCAGGGCGGCCTGGGCCACCTCGAGGTGCTGGGCATGTGGCGTGGCTATGTAGACAACGTCCACCAGCGGGTCATCAAACAGCTGCTGGTACCCGGTGGTTCCAGCCTGGTCGTGGTAGCTGGCGGCGAATCCGAACTTGTCTTTGAAAGCCGTCGCTGCAGGTTCAGCGCGCGAACTGACAGCGTGCAGCTCCGCGCCTTCGAGGCGGGCCAGATCGGCGGTCACCCGGTGGGCAATCCGGCCGGTGGCCACCACACCCCAGCGCAGGGGACGGTCAAGCGGGAAGGTCATGGACGTGCCTTTCGGTGGCTGCTGCTGGAGCCCGCAGGCGTCAGGCGGATTCCCTGATCACCAGTGAGGTATTGATGTGCGTGACCTGCTCCGCGGGTTTTCCTTCGATCAGGTTCACCAGGGTTTGGGCCATTTTCTTGCCCAGTTCCACGATGGGGTGGTGCACTGTGGTCAGTGGCGGGGTTACCGAGGTGGCAAAGGAGTCGTCGTCGAAGCCCACCACGGCAATGTCTTCCGGGATGCGCAGGCCCCGCTGGTGCAGGACCGTGTACGCTCCGGCGGCCATCTGGTCATTGGCCACAAACACGCCGTCGATCGGCTTGTCCCGGTCCAGGAGGCGGCGCATTGCCGTGGCGCCGGAGGCCAGGGTGAAGTCGCCGAACTCCACCAGGGAATCGTCCAGTCCTGCCTTCGCCACGGCGTTCTTCCAGCCCCGGAGCCGGTCCACGCCGGGCGGCATGTCCTGCGGTCCGGCAATGGTGGCAATATGCCTGCAGCCCCGGACTGCAAGGACGTCGGTGGCGCCTTCGGCCGCAGCCTCATTGTCCACTTCCACGTAGTAGCTGGCGGATTCCCCGAAGGGCTTGCCGGCAAACACCATGGGCAGTTGCTCGCTCAGGTGTGTCCAGGAGCGGTCGCCCATATGGTGCGAGACCACCAGGGCACCTGCCACGTTTCCACCCAGGAGGAATGCGCGGGTCTTCTCCGGTTTGGTTTCCGAAGCAATGACCATGTTCAGCGTGTAGTCGGTGTCCGCCAGGTAGAGAGCAACACCCTGCACAACGGACGCGAAGAACGGGTCGGCAAAGACCTTGGACGTGGATTCAGGCACAATCAGGGTCACCGAATTGGGCCGCCTGCTGGCCAGCGACCTGGCAGCGCGGTTGGGCGTGTAGTTGATTGCCTGGATGGCCTGCCGCACCTTGGCGGCAATCTCCGGATCCACACTGGGTACTTCATTGACCACACGCGAAACCGTGGCGCGGGATACCCCGGCCAGCGCCGCCACCATTTCAAGGGTGGGCGCCGGCCGGTTTCCGCTGTGGTCCTGCTTCACCATGCTCACTCTGTGATCGTAGACGCAATCAGCTTGGCATAGGCCTTGCCGCTGTCCTTCACAGTCCGTTCGAAGGTGCTGTAGTCCACCCTGACAATGCCGAAGCGCTTGCCGTAGCCCCAGGACCACTCGAAGTTGTCCAGAAGGGACCACACGAAGTAGCCACGGACATCGGCGCCCTGGTCGATTGCTTCGCCCACTGCCGCGATGTGGTCCAGGATGAACCTGGTCCGTTCCTCGTCGTGGATGGAGCCGTCCGGGCTGACGGTGTCCTCATAAGCGGCGCCGTTTTCCGTGATGTACAACGGGGGCAGGGTGGGGTATTCCTCGCCCAGCCGGACCAGGAGTTTCCGGAGCCCATCCGGGTTCACTTCCCAGTTCATGGCCGTCCGTGGCAGTCCCCGGCTGGGGAATGAGATGTGCTCGGATCCGATCCAGGGTGACGCCGTGGCGCGTTCGGCACCGCCGGAATGACCGTCTCCGCCCTCATCGGCCGGATGTCCGCTGATGAGGTCATCGTGGTAGTGGTTTACGCCCAGGAACTCCAGCGGGGCGCTGATGATCTCCAGGTCCCCGGGCGCGATGACGTCCTGCAGGCCACACGGGGCCAGGTCCTCGAGGGAATCCTCGGAGTAGCTGCCGCGCAGGATCGGGTCCAGGAAGATCCGGTTCTGCAGCGAGTCGAAGCGGCGGGCGGCATCCAGGTCCACCGGATCGTTGCTGTCCCGCGGAATGGAGTTGCTCAGGTTCAGGGTGATGCCGAGGTTCTGTGCGCCCAGTTCCCGCAGGGAGTTAACGGCCAGCCCGTGGGCAAGGTGCTGGTGGTGGACCGCCGCAATGGCTGCCCGCGGTTCCTGCCGGCCCGGTGCATGGACGCCGGAACCGTACCCCAGGAGGGAGGAGCAGAAAGGCTCGTTGAAGGTGGTCCAATGCTGGACCCGGTCTCCCAGTGCCGCATATACGTCATTGGCGTATTCGGCGAACCGGTAGGCGGTGTCCCTGTTGGCCCAGCCGCCCTTGTCCTCAAGAGCCTGCGGCAGGTCCCAGTGGTAGAGGGTCAGCCAAGGCAGGATTCCTGCTTCCAGCAGTTCGTCCACCAGGCGCGAGTAGAAGTCCAAGCCTTCCTTATTAACGGCCGTGTCTCCCGGACGAACCCGTGCCCAGCTGGTGGAAAAGCGGTAGGAATCCAGCCCCAGTTCCTTCATCAGTTGCACGTCCTGCGGCATACGGTGGTAGTGGTCCACGGCCTGCTCCAGGTTCTCGCCCTTCGCGATGGCGCCCGGGACTCGCGCAAACTGGTCCCAGATGGAATCTTCCTTGCCGCCTTCGTGCCCGGCCCCCTCAATCTGGGCTGCCGCCGTCGCGGATCCCCAGATAAAGCCTTCCGGCCACCGCCTTGTATTTACTGATTCCGGCATTAGCCCTTCACTGCTCCTTGCATGATTCCTGAAATGAGTTGTTTGCCTGCGAGTGCAAAGAGCACCAGCAGCGGGAGCGTGGCCAGAACAGCACCGGCCAGGACCACAGAGTAGTCCACATACCTGGCTGACTGAAGCTGGCTGAGCGCTGTCTGGAGGGTGGGATTGCCGGCGTCGAGCACCAGCAGCGGCCAGAGGAAATCCGTCCAGGCCGTCATAAAGGTGAACAGGCCAAGGATCGCCATGCCGGGGCGAGCGGCAGGGATTGCCACGTGCCAGAACGTGGAGATCATGCTGGCGCCGTCCATGCGCGCGGATTCGATCAGCTCGTCCGGGATCACGTCCACCAGGTACTGCCGCATAAAGAACACACCGAAGGCTGTAACCAGGGTGGGAACCACGACGGCGCCGATCTCACCGGTCCAGCCCAGGGTCCGCATCACCATAAAGAGCGGAATGATGCCCAGCTGCGTGGGAATGGCCATGGTGGCAATAACCATCAGCATTAGCCCGTTGCGGCCGCGGAACCGCAGCTTGGCAAAGGCATAACCGGCCAGGGTGGAGAAGCTCACCACTGACAGCGTGATGATGCTTGAGATAAGCAGGCTGTTGCCCAGGGCCAGCCAGAACGGGATCGTGTCGAATACTTCGCCCACGTTCTTCCAGAAGTTCCCGCCAGGAAGCAGCGGAGGCCACGTCTCGCCCAGGGTCTCATTGGAGCGGCTGCCGATGACGGCGGACCACCACAGCGGATAGGCCGAGGACACCAGGAACGCAATCAGCAGGCCGTAACTGAGGAATCCAGGGCGGGTTCCGGATCCCAGGAACCGCTGGCGCAGCGGAGTACGCGCGGCAGGCCTGGCGGGCACGGCTGCCTCAGCGGCCGCGGCGCGGGGCCGGGTGCGGTCGGTGACACTCATCGGTTGGTCCTTTCAATGCGCTTCCGGTCGGCGCGGCTAAGGCGGACTTTGGCACCTCGTGGACCATCCGCCGTCGCGATTTTCCGTGAAATCAGGTAGTTGATTACGCCGAACAGCACGATGATCAGGAACAGGAGCCAAGCGATGGTGGAGGCCTTGCCGAAGTTCTGGCGCTGGAAAGCCATCTCCCAGAGGTAGAGGACAGTCGTCTGGAACTGGCGCTGCGTACCGCCCGCTGCCACCGGATCAAACAGCCGCGGTTCCGTGAAGATCTGCAGTCCGCCGATTGTGGCCGTGATGACCACAAACACCATGGTGGGCCGGATGCTGGGCAGCGTGATGCTGAAGAACCGACGCACTGCACCGGCTCCATCCAACGCTGCTGATTCGTAAAGATCGCGGGGGACGGCCTGCATGGCTGCCAGCAGGATCAGCGCGTTGTAGCCGGTCCAGCGCCAGTTCACCATGGTGGCGATGGCCACGTGGCTGGCGAAAGTGTCGTTCTTCCACATCACCGGATCGAGGCCGAGGCTGCCCAGGATGTTGTTGATCAGGCCGTACTGCTCGCCGAACATGTTGGTGAAGATCATGGCCACAGCCACCGGCGTGACAATATACGGCAGCAGGACGCTCATGCGCCAGAAGGTCTTTGCCCTCAGGTTTTGGTCCAGCATGGCGGCCAGGAACAAAGCGACCGCCAGCTGCGGGATCGCCGAGAGCAGGAAGATGCTCATGGTGTTGAAGAGCGAATTCCAGAAAAAACGGTCCTGCAGCACTTCCACAAAGTTGCCCAGGCCCACAAAATCCCCCTGGCCCTTAAGGAGGTGCCAGTCATAGAGGCTGACCACAAAGGTGTAAACCAGTGGAAACAGGCCGACCAGGGCGAAAAGGATAAAAAACGGGGCGACGTAGAAGTAGGGGGATGCCTTGACGTCAAAGACGTTCAGGCGCTGTTTGAAGGTGGGCTTTGTTTTGGCAACCGTCCTCCCTGAAGGAGGCCCGGCCGGGCGGTTCACTGTGGTTGTCATGTCACTCTTTCGCAGTCCATTGCGGGTCCCCCGGCGCTCCAGGCCGGAGGACCCGCGGAAGGGCCTTCGCTAGTTGTTGACCACCAGGTCGTTGAGGAGCGTGAGTGCTTCCTTCCAGGCAGCATCCGCGTTGGAGGTCCCGGCGTCGAGCATTTTCAGTGCGGGGAGGAACACGTTCTCCTGGATGACCGAGTCGTCCGGGCCCTTGAACTGGGCTACGACGCCCTTGGCACGGTTGGCGAGAATGACGCCGGTGGGTGCGTTGTTGAAGAGCTCATTGGGAGTGGCATCCTGGACCAGCTTTTCCTGCGCCTTAAGCGTGCTGGGGAAGTTGTTGGCGGCAGCGGACTGCTTGACCTGCTGCTCCGGGGCGGTCAGCCATGCAGCAAGCTTCGCGGCCTCCTCCGGGTGCTTGGACGTCTTGGGGACCGAGAGGAAAGCTCCGCCCCAGTTGGAGGCACCGCCGGGGAACACGTCCGCGAAGTCCCAGCCGCTGTCCGCGCCGCCGCCTGCAGATTCAAGCTGGCCCTTGATGGTGCCAAGCATCCATCCCGGGCAGACAAACGTGGCGAAGGAACCGTCGGTGAACGCCTTGCCGTTGCCCCAATCGAACTGGGTCTGGTTGGCGGAGAGGCCGGCGCCGGTGCCGTCGGCCAGCATCTCGAACTTGGCCTTCATTTCCGCGTTGCCGTCGACGTTGAGCTCGCCGTCCTTGGTGTAATAGCCCTCTTCCATCTGGTTCACCATGGAGTTCCAGACGAAGCCGGACTGGTCATACCAGGCCTTGCCGGTGGCTGCCTTGTACTGCTTGCCCAGCTCGAAGTACTTCTCCCAGCTGGCGTTTTCTCCGCCGAAGAGTTCGGCCACTGCTGCGCGGTCGCTCGGGAGGCCGGCGGCTTCGAAGAGCTTGCCGTTGTAGCAGAGGCCCTGCGGGCCGATGTCCGTGCCGTAGCCGATGACGCGGCCGTCCGGGTCGGTGCCCTGTTCGAACTTCCAGTCCACCCAGTTGTCCTTGATGTCCGCTGCCCCGTGATCGTTCAGGTCAACGAACTGGTCCGAGACCTCCATGATGGAGCCCAGCCAGCCTTCTTCGAGGGCGGTGACATCGCTGAGCCCGGAGCCTGCGGCCAGCTTGGTGAAGGCGTCGGTGCGGGCGTTGGAGCCGCGGTCGATGTTGGTGGCCTTGATCTTGATGCCGGGGTTGGCCTTCTCATACTCCCCGTAGAGGTCGTTATAACCGAACGTTCCGAAGGTGGTGACGGTCAGTTCCAATGGGTTGTCTGCGCTTGCTGTCTGTCCGGAATCGCTGGAGCAACCTGAAGCCAGAAGGGCCAGGGCTGCTGCTCCCGCTATCGCGGCTGCTGTTTTTCGGCGTGCAAATTTCACGGTCACTCCTTTGTGGGGAATATTGCTGGAAGGCTGAGAGAGCGCTCTCTCACCAAGTCCACTAACCCTAAAGGTGATACCAATCACTGTCAAGAGAGCGCTCTCTTGAGTTTTTTGGAGCGCATTGTGGATGTCCGCTCCGAGGTTGACCGGATTGCGTGACTTTTGGGCCTCTGGTGCTTCCCGACCCGCGCAAATCCAGGGGTGCACGTCATGGCAGCCCCTGAAAGTTACGCAGTCCGGTCACGTCCCGCTGAGCTGGCGCCGCGCCGCCGTCGGCAATGGTTGTCGGTCCCCGCCGCTAGGGTGGAACGCATGGCAACAAAGACATCCCGGGCAGCCAAGGCGCCCGCCTACAAATGCGCCGAATGCGGCTGGACGGCCGTCAAGTGGGTGGGCCGCTGTGGCGAGTGCCAGGCCTGGGGCACTGTTGAGGAATCCGGGGTCGCTGTAGCGCGCACGACGGCGGCAACAACAGTTCTGGAGCCCGCCCGCCGGATTGCCGAGGTGGATGCCACTACCGCCGCTTTCCTGCCCACCGGCGTTGACGAGCTGGACCGGGTCCTCGGCGGCGGCCTGGTTCCGGGCGCCGTCATCCTGCTGGCCGGCGAGCCGGGCGTGGGCAAGTCCACGCTGCTGCTGGACGTCGCCGCCAAGTTTGCCCGCACAGCCCAGGACGTCCTGTATGTGACGGGCGAGGAATCCGCCGCGCAGGTGAAGCTGCGTGCAGAGCGGATCGACGCCGTCGCGGAATCGCTCTACTTGAGCGCGGAAACGGACCTGGGCCAGGCGTTGGGCCAGGTGGAGAAGATCGAACCGCGGCTCCTCATTGTGGACTCGGTACAGACCTTGAGCAGCGCTGACGTGGATGGCAGCGCGGGCGGGGTTTCCCAGGTCCGCGAGGTGGCAGCCTCCATCATCGCCGCCGCCAAACGCCGCAACATGACCACCCTGTTGGTGGGCCACGTGACTAAGGACGGCTCCATCGCCGGGCCCAGGCTGCTGGAGCACTTGGTGGACGTGGTGTGCCAGTTTGAGGGTGAGCGGCATTCCCGGCTTCGGCTGCTGCGGGCAGTGAAGAACCGCTACGGGCCCACAGATGACGTGGGCTGCTTCGACCTGAACGAGAACGGCATTGAGGGACTCGCCGATCCCAGTGGCCTGTTTGTCAGCCGCACCAAGGAGCCCGTCTCCGGCACCTGCATCACGGTCACCATGGAAGGCCGGCGTCCCCTGCTGGCGGAGGTGCAGTCGCTGCTGGCGGAAAGCGCCAACTCGCAGCCCCGCCGGGCCACCAGCGGCCTGGACAGCTCACGCGTTTCCATGCTCCTGGCTGTACTGCAGCAGCGCGCCGGCTGCCAGCTGCACAAGGACGATTCCTACGTGGCCACGGTAGGCGGCGTGAAGCTCAGCGAGCCCGCCACGGACCTGGCGGTGGCGCTGGCCGTGGCCTCCGCAAAGGCCCGCAAGCCACTGCCCATCCGGTTGATCGCGTTCGGCGAGGTGGGCCTGGCCGGCGAGGTCCGTCCGGTACCTGGCATCAACCAGCGCATCCAGGAAGCGCACCGGCTGGGCTTCACTCACGCCGTTGTTCCCGCCAGCCACACGGGCCCCGGCCCTGTTCCGACAGGCTTCTCCGTGCGGGAAGTGGAACACCTGACGGAGGCGCTGAGCCTGCTGATCGGGAACTAGGTTTACAGACGCCAGGAGGAATCCATGACAGTTCGCAGCGCGGGCATTTTGCTGTACCGGCGGGTGAGCCCGGGACAAGACAGATCGGGTCAGGACGCCGAACTCCAGGTCTGGATCGCCCACATGGGCGGGCCGTTCTGGGCCCGGAAAGATGCCCGGGCGTGGTCTGTCCCCAAGGGCGAGTACCTGGAAGGTGAAGATCCCTTGGTTGCCGCCCTCCGCGAGTTCGAGGAGGAGATGGGCACGCCTGCTCCTGCCGCGAATTACGTCCTGCTGGGCGAATTCCGGCAGCCCTCGGGCAAGCTCATCACAGTCTTCACGGCAGAGGCGGATTTCCAGCCGGAAAGCATCAACAGCAACACTTTCCCGCTCGAATGGCCCAAGGGTTCAGGCAATATCCAGGACTTCCCGGAGATCGACGACGCCCGCTGGTTCAGCGAGGCAGACGCCCGCATCAAGCTGGTGAAGGGCCAACTGACCATCCTGGATGCGCTTTCTCAGGAGCTCCAACCAGGCCAGGAAAACCAGCCAGGCTAGGGGCTACTTCGCCGGGTTGTGCGTGCCGATCGGCACCAGGCTGAGGTCTGAGTGGTTCTTCTCGATCCGGCGCAGCGCCCAGACATCGTTGAACAAGGCCAGGTATTCGCCGTCGGAGCGCAGCAGCACCTCGGCGCCCGGTACGTTGGCCAACACAGGCATGGCATCCGCCGTCGTAATCCTCGCCATGGAGTAGTTCAGGCGCTCCAGCCGCATGGGCGCGCTGAAATCATGCGCCATGCGGTCCTCCACCACCTCGAACTGCATGGGTCCGACGGCGGCGAGCACCGGCGCCTGATCACCGCGGACGTCGGAGCGGAGCACCTGGATGACGCCCTCGTGTTCCAACTGTTCGATGCCGCGGCGGAACTGCTTGAAGCGGCTGGGGTCCTTGGACCGCGCCACCTGGAAGTGTTCCGGGGCGAACAGCGGGATGGCCGGGTATTCCACGGAATCCTCGATGAAAAGGCTGTCCCCCACCCGCAGCGATGATGCGTTGACCAGCCCCACGACGTCGCCGGGGTAGGCCTCGTCAATCACTTCGCGTTCGCGGCCGAATACCTGCTGGGCGTACTTGGTGGCGAAGGACTTACCGGTGCGGGTCTGGGTAACAACCATGCCGCGCTCGAAGACGCCGGAGCAGACGCGGATGAAGGCAACGTGGTCGCGGTGGGCCTTGTTCATGCCGGCCTGGACCTTGAAGACAAAACCGGAGAACGGGGACTCCACCGGACGAGCTTCGCCGTCGATGTCCGGGCGGGGAGCAGCGGGCGGCGCGAAGTCCACCAGGGCATCCAGCAGTTCCTTGACGCCGTAGTTCAGCGCGGCGGAGCTGAAGAGGATGGGCGTGGCCTGGCCGGCGTGGAAGGCCTCGACGTCGAACTCCAGGTTCGATTCGATCACCAGGCCAGCCTCGTCCACCGCGTCCGTCCAGTTGTTGCCCTGGGTTTCCGCGGCTTCCTCCGGTGTGAGGTATTCGGTCAGGGCAATCTTTGCCCCGGCGTTGTTGCGCTCGAACCGGGCAAAGCGATCGTTCTGCAGGTCCCAGACGCCGCGGAAGTCGCCGGAAATACCCACGGCCCAGGTCAGCGGCATGGGCTGCAGGCCGGTGCGCTCGGTGATTTCATCCATGAGCGCCAGAGCATCTAAGCCCGGACGGTCCCATTTGTTGATGACGGTGATGATGGGCAGGTTGCGCTGCTTGCAGACCTCGAAGAGTTTCATGGTCTGGGTTTCCAGGCCCTTGGCGGCATCCACCAGCATTACTGCACAGTCGACGGCGGCCAGCACCCGGTAGGTGTCCTCGGAGAAGTCCGCGTGGCCGGGGGTGTCCAGCAGGTTGATCACGGTGTCCCGGTAGGAGAACTGGAGCGCCGCGGAGCTGATGGAAATACCGCGGTCCTTTTCCATCTGCATCCAGTCGGACACGGTTTCCTTGCGGTTGGCTTTGCCGCTGGACGCACCGGCAGTGCCGATGACTTTGGCGTGCAGCGCCAGCGCCTCGGTGAGCGTGGACTTGCCGGCGTCGGGGTGCGAAATAACAGCAAAGGTCCGACGCCGGGCCGCCTCTTTGTGAATCTCTTGGACTCGGGCGGGGCTCAGGACATCTTGGGACACGGTGCTACTTTCGCTGCGGCTGGCGGACCGGCCGCCTGTTGGGGCGCCTGGCTGGATTCCATCAGGCTTGTTTCTGAATTGTGTTTGGGAGGCTGTGACAGGAGAGGTCCGGCTGACAAGCCAAGTTCCAGTTTATCGCAGGGGCGCGCCTGCAGCCGAAGGGGCCACTTAACCCCGGCGAAACGCGGAATTCAAGACGGTGAAATATTGTCCCGATACGTTAATCCCGTGAACACAATTGTTGGCGTTATTTCACATTGGAAACGGAACTGATCCGCCATGTCCACCGCCGCCCTTTCAAGCCTCTTCTTTGACCCGCTGGCTATGTCCGGCGCTGCTGTTCCGGCGGCAGCCACCGTCGCTGCGCCTGCCGCCCAAAGCGAGCCTGCGCCGGATGCTCCGCCGGTCTTGGCTTCCGTGGCACCTGCTCCGGAGCGCCGGAGCGGCCAGCAACCGCCTCTGACCCGCGGGCCGGAGAAGACGCACCGGCTGGAGAACAGGGCAGCTTCCCTGCTGGAGGTCCGCAGGGATCTTGAGCGTCTGTCCCGTCGGCGGGACACGAGCCAACGGCTCTGACCTGCCACATCATTATGTCCGTCGGAGCCAGGCGCCGACCGTTGGCTGAACCAGTCCGGTCGCTGCAGGGGGATGCCGTGGCCGCAGTCCTCGACGATCTCCGAACGGCTGCCCGCCAGCGCCGTGTGGATATCGGTAGCGGACTTCCAGACCCCTTCTGAGACAGGTTGACCGGCGCCACCTTCGTTGTGGCCGGTCTGTCCAGGAGTTCAGTGCCTTGTGGATACAGCCGCCCCGCGGAGAGGGTAGCGGGCTGACGAAAAGCCAGGTTCCCGTTATCGCGGAGTCATTTCTTGTGGTCTCCGGTCATGCGCTGGCTGAGATAAACCGGAACCATGGACGCGAGAATCAGCAGGGCTGCGATCACGTTGACGACAGGGGCCTGATTGGGCCTGGCCATGTTGTTGAAAATCCAGATCGGCAGGGTCTCCGTCCCGGGAGGAGCGGTAAATGTAGTCACTACGATCTCATCGAAGCTCAGCGCGAACGCCAGCACCCCACCCGCCACGAAAGCGGACCGAAAGCCCGGGAACGTAACCGTGAAGAAGGTCTTCACAACATTCGCGCCCATGTCCATGGCCGCCTCTTCCAGACCCCTGTTAATCCGCCCCAGGCGGGCCTGGACGTTATTGAAGACCATCACGATGCAAAACGTAGCGTGCCCCACGATCACGGAGAACAGCCCCAGCCCAATGCCAATCGGTTCAAGCACCGTCTTGAAGGTGTTGTTCAAAGCGACACCCGTAACGATGCCTGGCAATGCGATTGGGAGTACCACCAACAGATTCACAGTGTTCTTGCCGAAGAATTCGTAGCGCGAAAGGGCAAAGGCGATCATGGTACCCAACACGAGTGCGATGGTCGTGGCCAGTGCGGCAACACGCAGGGAGGTCCAGAGAGCCTCACGCACGCCTTCGTTGTGGAACGCGGCGCTCCACCAACGGGTGGTGAAGTCAGTAATGGGGAACGTTCCGGAGGTTGAGGCATTAAAAGAGTTCAGGACTACCAGAATCAACGGCAGGTAGATGGCTGCCATAATCAGGCCGGCGAAGAGCCGCAAGGAAAATATGGCGGAGGATGAAAATCTCATGGACTCGGGCTCCTAAAGCTGCTTGAGGGCGCCGGACTTGCGGGCCAGGAATAGATACAGAACAACGACGACGATCGGCACCGTGCCGAATGCGGCCGCAAGCGGAGGGTTCAAGTTGATGTTCGAGGCGATCACAGTGCCAATGACCTGCGTCTTGCCACCTACGAACTGCGCCGCGATGTAGTCTCCCAGGCTCAAGGAGAACGTGAAGATCGACCCGGCGATAAACGCCGGCTTGAGGAGCGGGATGGCGACGGTCCTGACGGTTGCCCAGGCTTTCGCGCCCAAGTCTGAAGAGGCGTCAAAAAGATTGTCCGGGATTTGGCGGAACGCCGAATACACCGGAACAGCCATGTAAGGGAACCACAAGTACGCCAAAGTCACTATCAGGGCCGGGGTGCCGTAGCCGGGGCCGGTCATACCCAAGGGCGCCAGCAGCCAATCGAGCGGGCCACCATTCATGAACGTGATACGCCACGAGAACACCTTCACCAGGTAGCCTGCCCAAAGTGGCAGGGTTATGCCGATTGCGAGCACCGCACGCACCGTCGGAGATGCCACCTTCGCCATGTAAAGGCCAAGCGGCAGTGCCACCACTGCGCACAAGGCGGTCACGGCAAACGCGATTCCAATCGTGCGCAGGGCAGTCAGCTGATAGGCGGGGACCGTGAGGATCTCCACGAAGTTTTCCAGAGTAAAGGCTGGGATCACCTTCGAGGTGAATGTGTCAGTAGTCCAGAACGCAGTGACGAACAAGAGGACGAGCGACCCTATGTAAAGTACGCCGAGCCATGCCAGCGGGAGGGTCAGTAGCGCGGTCAGCCTGAGCTTCGGCCTGGCGTGAAGGAGCCTGGAGATACCGTCGCCGCGTCGGTGGTGGTGACCGTCCGGCGTGGGGGTGCCGGATACTATCTCCGGCTCGATAGTTGATGCTGCCATGGCGGTTTCGGCGGCTTACCGCCGTTCCTCCTTTGGTGTGGATGCTGGCCGCGGGGGTAAGGCGGCGCAGCGCGCCGCCTTACCCCCGCCTGAATGGGGAACCGGACGAATTACTTCTAGCCCTTGACCTCGGTCCAGGCCTTGGTCCATTCCTGGTAGTTGGTACAGGTTGCGTCAGTCCGGCCGTCAATGCACTGCTCGACCGGAGTGGTCCACATCCAGACCTGCTTGTAATAGTCCTCGTCAGTAGCGTGGAAGGTGGCGCAGTGCTCCTCGTTCTCCTTAGAGCCCTCGCAGGCCAGCGCATTCGCCGGGGCCATGCCGAAATTCTGGGCGATCTTGGCGTTTACTTCCGGGTTGGAGGCCCAGTCCATCCACTTGTACGCGCAGTTGGCGTTCTTCGACTTTGCGGACAGCATCCAGGTATCGGACCAACCGGTAGCACCTTCTTTAGGCAGGACAGAGCCGACCTTGCCGCCGTCGGCCTGGGCGATATTTACCACTACCTGCCATCCGGTACCCAGTGAAGCGGTACCGGATGAGATGGAAGAGGCTGCCTTCAGGGCATCGTTCCAGTACTCGCCGGCAATCTTGTTCTGGGACTTGAGCAGCTCAACGGCCGCAGCCAACTGCTCCTTATCCAACGCGTAGGGATTGGTGATGCCCAGGTCAGGCTGGGTCGCCATCAGGTAGACGGCGGCGTCGGCGATGAAGATCGGGGAATCGTAGGCCATGACCTTTCCCGCATACTCGCTGTTCGGATCCCACGTCGCTTCCCACGAGTCCGGAGCCTCCGGAACCGCTTCCGTGTTGTACATCAGCACGTTTGCACCACGCCCGATGGGAACTCCGTAGCTCTTGCCGTTAAGAGTGTCGTAAATCTGGCCCTTGAGGCCATCAACGATGTTGCCAAAGTTGGGGATCAAATCCGTGTTGATAGGCGCCACATCACCTCCCGCGATCAAGCGAAGGGACGCATCCCCGGAGGCCGAGACGAGGTCGTATTCACCGGTGCGCATCAGCTGCACCATCTCATCACTGGTCGCGCCGACCTTGCGGTTGACGTTGCATTGAGTCTGCTTCTCAAACTCGGTGACCCAGTCGGCGTCGGGGTTGGTAGAGCCATCTTCAACGAAACCGGCCCAGGCAATGATGTTGACTTCGCCCTCGGACGCCCCTACCTCAGTGGCGGCCGCGATGTCGGGGACCTGGATGCCGCCGCTTGATGCCGCGGGTGTTGAGCCGCCGCATCCGGCCAGGACCAGGGAGAGTGCGGCTAGTGCCGCGAGCGGCAGGGCTTTGGTGGTATTCATGGGTACCTTCTTTCGTGGTGGTGCGGGGTAATAACAGAGATGGTGCAGAAACTAAACGGTGTAGTTGAAGCGGGACGGCCACTGGAGCCGGACGCGGTCGCCGCGGCCTGCTCCGGACGCGCGGGAATCGTTCTGTTCCTGAACAATGAGGGTTTGCCCGCCGTCGGTGCGCGCCACGTAACGGGTAGCGGGACCCGTGTAGACGATCTCCTCGATCACCGCTTCCAGGCTGGAGACATGATCCGCATCAGGTGAGGAGTCATTGAGGTTCCGAACCTGGATCCGCTCCGGCCTGATACTTAGCAGCCCCGTGGAACCTGTCAATTGGCGTGCCAGGTCGCCCTCCACCAGGTTGGTACTGCCCAGAAACGAAGCGACGAAGCGGGTGCCGGGTCGTTCGTAAAGGTCTTCAGGCGTGCCCACTTGTTCGACAACACCCTCGTTGAAGACGGCAACGCGGTCAGACAGCGTGAGCGCCTCCTCCTGGTCGTGAGTAACGAAAACAAAGGTGATACCCACCGTGCGCTGTATTTGTTTGAGTTCGACCTGCATTTGCTCGCGTAATTGTTTGTCCAGGGCGCCGAGCGGCTCATCCAGCAGCAGCACCTGCGGACGCAATACCAGGGCGCGGGCGAGGGCCACACGCTGCCGCTGGCCACCCGAAAGCTGTGAGGGCAGCCTGTCCGCTACGTGCGGCAGCCGGATCATCTCCAACGCCTCGTTGACCAGCCTGCGCCGCTCTGCTCGAGGGGTCTTGCGCAGTTTGAGTCCGTATTCAACGTTCTGCGCCACGCTCAGGTGGGGGAAAAGGGCGTAGTCCTGGAAAACGGTGTTGACGTTGCGCTCAAACGGTGCGCGACGGGTTACGTCGCGTCCAGCCAGCTCGATCCTGCCAGAGGTGGGCAGTTCGAAGCCGGCAACCATACGTAGCACGGTGGTCTTGCCGGAACCCGAAGGCCCCAGGAGTGAGAAAAACTCGCCCCTCCGGATGTCCAGGTCCAGGCCTTTGACGGCAGCGAACTCCCCGAAGGTTTTCACCACATTGCGCATAGCAATTGCGGGCCTGCCAGAGGGGTCCGAAGTTTCCGGGGCAGAGGCTGCGGAAGCAGCGGCGGATGCTGTGGCTTGCACGGCTTAGGTCCTTCCCAACGATGACTGTGATGCGGGCTACACATCAGGAGGTTAAACATATGGAACCAGAGGCTATATGTAAAGAGCATCACAGCATGTAAATTTGGTAGTGCAATGTGCACTTAGTGGCGGCGACTCAGGAAGGATTGAACTTATGCCCCAGAACTCGTCGCCGCGTCAGCGCATGCTCTCGACCGTCTTTGCCCCATTAGGCGAGGCGGGTAAGGCGCAGCGGGTGCAGGACAGGATCGTCGAGGGCATCGCGGCCGGCGTACTGCGGGACGGTGACCGCCTCCCCAGCGAAGCTGAATTGGCTTCACTGATGGGCGTTGCCACCGTTACGGCAAGGGAGGCCCTCGTCGGACTTAGGTCGCACGGCCTCGTGATGACCCGCCGAGGACGTGAAGGCGGCACCTACGTCACTGTCCCTGCCGGGCGCCGCGCCGAACTGGTACGCGCCCGACTTCGGGGGATGAGCCGGGTAGAGGTTCGCGACCTCGCGATTCATTACCGGGCCATTGCAGCGACAGCGGCCGAACTCGCAGCCGACTTTGCGGGACCGGAGGACGCAGGAGTACTGCACGGGATGTTACGCGGTCGCGGCTTCGGAGGAGCCGCGGTGGGAGAGTTCTTCCTCGAGCTGGCCGCATTGAGCCAGTCTGCGCGGCTGACGCGTGAGTTCGGCCGGCTTCATAAGGAGTTCGGTCCGCTGATGCTGCTGCTGCAGGAAGACGGAGAGTTCGACGCCACCATGGTTCAGTTGTGCCAACGTATCGCCGATGCGGTGGCCTCGGCAGATGCCGCCGCCGCGCGCGAGGCTGTGACTATCCAGATCCGAACGGGCCTGACTGCTCTTATCAACGAACACGCCCGGCTTGTCGACTCTCAACCGGATGACATTAAAAGGAGGACAGGATGAGCTCCGTGACCGAATGGACCGAGGAAGGTCCGGTGGATCCGCTTAGCCAAGTAACGGGATTTTTCGAGAACATCCTCGTCGAAGTCTCGGGCTGGGTGCCTGTGCTGGCAGACCTGTTTCAAGATCCGGGCCATCCCCCGCGGGCCAAACAGCTCAATGTAATCACGCGGCCCTTAGCAGCCGCCCTGGTGAAAGGCCGCCGCTCGCCTGTAGTTGGAGCTGGATTCGTAGCCGCAGAAAATGCCTTGGCCGACGCCGCCTGGCACATGGCCTGGTGGCAGGGAGAAGCCATGGAACCGCTGGTACCGCTGTCAGCGACTTCCGCCTCAGATACCTACATTCGGAGGGAATGGTTCACTAAGCCGATGGAAACCGGACAGTCACACATCACAGGCCCGTACGTCGATTTCCTGTGCACGGATGAATACACCGTGACCATGACAGTACCAGTGGCGGCAGCAGGCCGGAGGGTTGGAGTTGCAGGTGCGGATGTGTTTGTTGAGTCATTGGAACACCACCTTCTCCCGATGCTGAGGGTGCTGCACCCGGCTGCCAGCCTTGTCAACCAAGCAGGCAGGGTGGTGGTCTCGGCAGATGCCCAATTGGCTGCAGGCACCCTTCTGGCTCCCTACAGCCTGGCTGCAGGTCGGACCGTACGGCCGCGAGGTGATTGGTACGCGGGCGCGGAGCTCCTCGTCATGCCGTGCGGGCGGCTGCCGCTGGCCGTCGTCCATCCGGTCGCACTGGGTACCAGTACAGTCCGCTGAAACGCCCTCGGTGCGCAGCTCTCGCCGCCTGATGCGAAAGGCGCGCAAAATGCCCCCTGGCCACCCGCCGTCGTACTGACTTCAACGGATGCTCCCGGAACTATCTTATGGGGCACTTTGCGGCTTGTCCGTGCGGTTGTTGGGGTGCTTTACCTCTATCATGGTGCTTGCGGGAAACCATGCACTTTGGCCTCCCGCTGCCAGACGGCCGGAAACGGCATCTTTGTGGGCGTGGGCCTGCACCGTTGAAGGGAACACGCATGGCTCGGAGCCCCGAAGAATCGCTCAAGGCGACTCTGGGCAGGGTGGCTCCCGGCACGCCTCTGCGCGATGGCCTGGAACGCATCCTCCGCGGCCGGACCGGTGCATTGATCGTCCTGGGATCCGACCGCACCATCGAATCCATTTGTTCGGGCGGCTTCGACATCGGGATCGACTTCTCCCCCACCAGGCTCCGCGAACTGGCCAAGATGGACGGCGCCATCATTTGCGACAAGGACGCCGGGAACATCCTCCGGGCGGCCGTCCAACTGGTCCCCGATTCCAGCATCGAAACCCAGGAATCCGGCACCCGGCACCGTACCGCTGAACGCGTTGCCATCCAGACCGGCGTGCCCGTTATCTCCGTCAGCCAGTCCATGCAGATCATCGCGCTGTACGTCAACGGCCTCCGCCACGTGCTGGAAGGCTCCGAAAAAGTCCTGGCCCGTGCCAACCAGGCCCTCGCCACGCTGGAACGCTACCGCTCCCGGCTGGACCAGGTCACCAGCTCGCTGTCCGCACTTGAAATCGAAGCCATGGTCACGGTCCGGGATGTCGCCGTCACGCTGCAGCGCCACGAGATGGTGCGACGGATCTCCGAGGAAATCTCCCAGTATGTCCTGGAGCTTGGCGAAGACGGCCGCCTGCTCTCCCTGCAATTGGATGAGCTCACGGTGGGCCGCGGCCCAGGGAGCGACGTCATCATCCGTGACTACGCCGGTCCCGATGCCTCCTCCGAGGACATCGACACCGCCGTCAACGCCCTCGTCAACCTTGGGCCGACGGAACTGATCGACCTCAGCAAGATCGCCGGGATCATCGGCTTCGCCGGTGGCGTGGACACCCTCGACGCCGTCGTGCAGCCCCGCGGTTACCGGCTGCTGTCCGGGCTGAAGGCAGTCCCCAAGGCCGTGGCGGACAGGCTGGTGGACCACTTCGGCGGGCTGCAGCACCTGATGGCAGCCACCATCGAGGACCTTATGACCGTGGACGGCATCGGCGACCAGCGCGCCCGCACGGTCCGCGAAGGCCTCAGCCGGATGGCGGAAGCCAGCCTGCTGGACCGCTTCCTCTAGCCCGCCGCCCCCAAGTAAGTCGCAGTTGTTGGCCTTCACAGGCCTGTAAAGGGCAACAACTGCGACTTACTTGGGCTATTGCAGCTGGAAGACCGCCTTTTGGCTGGTCCGGTTCCCCAGCTTGGCCACGTACACGTAATACGCGCCGCCGGCTCCGGGCACCGCTGCCACGGGCTGGCATCCCTCTACGCTGCGGTTCCGCTGCCACGGAAAGTTGGCGCTCTCGCTCTGCCCGGGCTGGATGACCTTCACCAGGTCCTCGCTCTTGGCCTGGCAATCCTTGGACGAGAAAATCCTGTCCGTGCCGCTGGTCACCAGGAACTCCATCTGCGACGTTCCCATGTTCACCTCGCACGCCACCGTGCCGCCGTTGGTCACCTGCAGGGTGAGCATCGGATTCTCCCCGTCGACGTAGATCGTCTTGTCCGTAGCCGCAGCAACCGTCACCAGGTTCTGGTCGCAGGTGGGCGTGGCGGGCGCGGTCGGAGTCGGCTCAGGAGCAGGGGTCGACGCCGGGTCCCCGGCTGCCGCTGTATCGCCGGGCGCAGGGGTGGTTCCGTCCGTCGACGAGGCCGGCTCCGTGGATCCGCGGAAAACGCCTCCGGCCGCGAGCGCACCGAAAGCGACTGCCAGGACCAGCAGCAAAACCAGGCCAACGAAAAGCCGGCGGCGCCGGTAGACGGCCGCGCTCACGGGGCGCTTCGCCGCTGTTCGGGACGTACCGCTTGTGGGCTTACCTTGCCTGACCATTCTCCTAGGCTAGGGATGCCCGCCCGCTCTGCGGGTCTCCCACGCCGTGACAGCGCCTAACGGTGCCGCGGAACACAAAAAGCCGGGAGCAGGGACAAGACGCTACAGCCATTCCGTCCGGCGCAGCGGCGGCTCTTCGCCACCGGGCTTTTGCAGGAGGACCTGGTTCACCCCGGTGAGGCCACCCTCGAATCCCAGGGCACTTGCTGCCATGTAGAGCCGCCATACCCGTGCACGCCCGGGCGAGGTCAGCCGCACGGCTTCGTCCCAGTTGTACTCAAGGTTCTGTACCCAGGCGCGGAGCGTCAGGGCGTAATGCCGGCGCAGCGCCTCGACGTCCAGCACCTCAAAGCCGCCGCCTTCCAGGGCAACCACCATCTCGGACAGGCTGAGCATCTCGCCATCCGGGAAGACGTAGCGCGGGATGAATGAATCCGGGTCCTCCGGGGTGGGGCCTGCATTCCAGGAAATGGCGTGGTTGAGCAGCCTGCCGCCTGGGCGGAGCAGGCCGTGCAGCTGTGCGACGTATCGGCCCAGCGGTGCCCGGCCTACGTGCTCGGACATGCCGATGGAACTGATCGCATCGAACGGCCCGTCCGCCACGTCCCGGTAATCCTGGACCCGGATCTCCACCTGATCGGTCAGCCCGGCTTCCGCTACACGCTTGCGGGCGCGGTCCGCTTGTTCGTTGGAGAGCGTCACGCCAACAACCTTCACCCCGTAGCGTTCGGCGGCATGCAGGGCAAAGCTGCCCCAGCCGCAGCCGACGTCCAGCACCCGCATTCCCGGCTTCAGCCCCAGCTTCCGGCACACCAGGTCCAGTTTGGCGGCCTGGGCATCCTCCAAGCTCGTCCCTGGGTTGTCGAAGACTGCGCAGGAATAAACCATGGACGGCCCAAGGACCAGTGCGTAAAAGTCATTGCCGACGTCGTAATGGTGCGAAATTGCCGCGGCGTCGCGCCTTTTGGAATGCAGGTGGCCGTGTTTCTCGATCCTTATTTCCTCCGCCGGCGGCACGGGCTGGGTACCCAGGGCACCAAGCCGGACTCCCGTTGCCAGCAGCGTCCGGATTTCCCCCAGGGAGGGCATCCGGAAGGGTCCCGGCTCCGCGAACTTGCCGGTGGAACTCACGGCGGCGAAGGCGGCAAAAATATCCCCGTGCGCCACAATTTCGCCCGCAACGTAGGCCCTGCTCAAGCCAAGCTGGCCGGGCGACCACAGGATCCTCCGCAAGGCCTTCCGGGAGGTGAACTCAATAAGTGGAGCATCCTCCGGCCCGGCCTCGGAGCCGTCCCAGGCCCTCAGCCGGACGGGAAGATCCTCGGTTCCCAGGACGATCGCCAGCGCTCTGGCCAGCCGTGATGCAGCACCCGGTGTGTTTGGCATGTTCGTCCGCCTCTCGTCCTGTGCATCAACTGCGGAGCATCAACTACAGTGTGTGCATCAAAACTAACGCCCTACCCTCCTCCCCGTCGATGCCCTCAACCTCCGTTCTCCCGGCGCTGCCGGCCATCCACCAAGCCATTACAGGCTGGTTTGCCATGGAAGCCCGTAGCCTCCCCTGGCGCCTGCCGGACTGCACACCGTGGGGGATCCTGGTCAGCGAAGTAATGCTGCAGCAGACGCCGGTGGTCCGGGTGCTGCCGGTGTGGGAGGACTGGATGGCCCGCTGGCCCACGCCAGCGGACCTGGCCGCGGAACCGGCCGGTGAAGCCGTGCGCCATTGGGGCCGCCTGGGCTACCCGCGGCGGGCACTGCGCCTGCATGCTGCCGCGGTAGCCATCACGGAAGACCACAACGGCGAGGTTCCCGCCGACTACGACGCGTTGCTGTCCCTCCCCGGCGTCGGCAGCTACACCGCTGCCGCCGTCGCCGCTTTTGCCTATGGCCGCCGCCAGACTGTGGTGGACACCAACATCCGCCGCGTCCATGCCCGCCTGTTCACCGGGACCGCGCTCCCCGCACAGGCGCTGACCGCCGCGGAAATGCGGCTGGCCACAGAGCTCCTGCCTGACGACGCCGGCCTCTCGGTGCGCTGGAACGCCGCGGTGATGGAACTGGGCGCAGTGGTCTGCACCGCCCGCTCCCCCAAGTGCGCGGACTGCCCGGTCCGGGCGGAATGTGCCTGGCGGCTGGCCGGTGAGCCGCCGCCGTCGTACGTCCCTAAAGGCCAGGCATGGCACGGCACGGACAGGCAGGTGCGCGGCGCCGTGATGGCGGTGCTGCGGCAGGCTGATTCGCCGGTCACCGGGGAGCTGTTCCTGACTCCACCGACGGACCTGGGGCTGCCGGCGGAGGGCGTCGCCGTTCCGCTGGGCGCCCTCCACCGGCTGAACGCGCCGGTGGAACAGCTGGACCGTGCGCTCCTGGGACTGCTGGCGGACGGCCTGGCGGAGATGTCCGACGGCGGTTACACCCTTCCGTCATGACCGCTGCCTTTGCCGTGGCTGCTGGCATACTTTCTTGGGTGACTGAGACTGCCGCTGTTTTGCCCGGGACAATTTCATGAGAACCGTAATGTACGTCGCGTGGGCGGTGTTTGTGGTGGTTGCCGCCTTTTCGATCTTCCAGATAGTCCGCAAGACCCGGCGGCATGAGCGCGAAACGGCGGACTGGCCGCGGGCAAATGCCACCGTCACCGGCCACATCTCGGGATGGAGCAGCGGGACGGGCGGGGCCAACCGGAACCGCCGCTATTTCCCCACGTACCAGTTCCTGGACTCGCACGGAACCCTGTTCGCAGGCCAGTCGGAGATCCCAGGCGGGGAAGTCCCGGTTCCCGGAAGCATAATCGAGGTGGCCTACAATCCGGTGAATCCAAACCAGTCCTTCCACCAGTCCGCGAAGACCAGGCAGACGCTTGGCTGCGCGATTCCGTTTATGGTGGCCCTGGCTGTGGCCTTCTACTTCTTCATCGGGTTCTTTCCGGAGTAGCCATGACTATCACCTCCGTACTGCTGGCCATTCCCGCAGTCATCCTTGCCATCGGGATGATTCTGGTGGGCTCGGCACTGCTCATTTCACTGCGTCGCAGGCGTTCCACGGCCGGCTGGACAGCCACCATGGGAACGGTCACGGGGAACCTGGACGGGCCGGACGGCCCCACCAGCGGCAGGCACCGCTTCGCTCCCACCTACGAATTCGTTGACAGCACAGGCACGCTCCGGCTTGGCCAGGCGGACGTCTACGGACCGGACCAGCACATCGTCGGCGGGCCGCTCCGGGTGCTTTACAACCCGGCCGATCCCGCACATTCCGCAGTACCGGGCATGCCGGCCGCCCGCGGGCGGCTAGCCGTCGGGCTCATGATGGTGGTCTTCGGAGCCGCCGGGCTGGGAATGTTCCTGCAGGTCCTGCCGTAGCCCTGCCTTCCAGGAATACCATCAACGTATGTCCAGGACCGCTGTAATGCTGATGGCAACCACGACGGCGTTGCTCGCCTCCGCGTGTTCGCCTGAGCAGGCGGGGTGCCCGGCCATTGCGGCGGTGCCCGGGGTTTCCTTGACGGTGGTGCGCGACTACGTCCCGCAGGTCCAGTCACTGCACATGAAGGCCTGCCAGGACGGGACCTGCACGGAAGGCCCGCTGGAACTGATGCCGGGATCCGTGAGCATCGGCGACGACTGCAATCCGGATGCCGGCCCGGACGGCGTCTGCTCTGCCACCGCGTCACCGGACGGAACCATGCTCGGCACGCTGATGCTGGAGCGCCTCACCGAATCACCCGTTGACGTGACAGTGACAGGCATGGGGACTGATGGTGCGGCGCTGCCGGTCCGTACCCACACCATCATGCCCATCGTATCCACGCCCTATGGCGAACAGTGCGGGAAGTTTATCTCCGCTGCGGTTAACCTCGACGACGATGGGCTGAGTTCACGGCTCCCCGAACCCTGAGCGGACCAGTCCACCCACGTACTCCACGGCTTTTTCCGCGTCCGGACCTGTTGCTTCCACCCGCAGCACCGACCCTTTTCCTGCAGCCAGGGTCATCAGGCCTGTCATCGATGAGGCGTCAATCCCGTTAATCGTGACCTCGGCATCCAGAGCAGAAATCCCTCCGGCAATCTTCGCCGCCGGACGGGCATGCATGCCGGCCCGGTTCACCAGCTCAAAGTCGCCGGCAGCGTCCGGAGCAGCGGTTTGTCTCGCGCTTGCCGCATGGTCCGCCGGCTCAGCCGCGGCGCCTCCCGCTCCCGCGAACGCGGCCGCCACTGCCTCGGCAGCGTCCTTGACCCCCTTGGCATCAGCGCCGCTTTGTGCAGCCACGGCGGCGGCCACCAGGCCTTCGATCAACGGTGCGTCGGCCAGCAGGATGCCGCCGGTTTCTTCAGCGAATTCGATGGCGGACTCTGCGGTCATCACGGCAGAGCCAAGGTCCGCCAGGACCACGGTTCCGTCCCCGCCCGCCGCCTTGTCCAAGGCCTCCATGACCTTCTCCAGGCTGGTGCCGATCCGTCCATCAGTAGTTCCACCGGCGGCCAGGATCTGCACATCAGGCGCCATTTGCGCAGCGAGCTCCACGGCGCCGTCGGCAATCTTTTCGCTGTGCGAGACCACTACCAGACGCACGCTCACAGAGCCGCCTCTGCCGCCGCCCGCAGGATCAGCGCGCTGGACTCGGCCCCGGGATCGCGGTGGCCGGCGCTGCGTTCGCCCAGGTAGCTGGCGCGTCCTTTCCGGGCCACCAGCGGTTCGGTCGCTTCGGCCCCGGCTGCGGCGGCATCAGCCGCTGCCCGGAGCACTTCCTCCGGGAGCCCGCCGTCGTCCGCTGCCTTCCGTGCTGCCTCAACGGCAGGGGTCCACGCGTCCACCATGGTTTTGTCCCCCGGCTCCGCCTTGCCACGCGCGACGATCCCGCCCAGCGCCGCTTCCAGCGCATCCACCAAGAGGGAAGGTTCGACGTCGGCAGCGTCGCCAATCGCTGTTGACGCGCGCAGGAAGGCAGTGCCGTAGAGCGGCCCGGCTGCCCCGCCGACGCTGGACATCAGGGCCATGGCCGTCATCTTCAGCGCCGCCGCGGGAGTTTCCGGCGGTGCGTCTGCGAGCTTGGCCATGGCCGCCTGGAAGCCCCTGTCCATGTTCTCGCCATGGTCCGAATCGCCGATAGCCCTGTCCAGGTCGATCAGCCTGCTCCGGTTTTCCTTCATGGCCTCTGCGGACAGTTCAAGCCATTTCAGCGTCCACTTGGTATCCAGCCCCATGCTTACACTCCCCATCGCAGTGCGGCCGTGAGGACAGGAGCGTCCCACAGGTCAGTGAGTTCGTCGTCCAGCCGGAGTACGGAAATGGAGCAACCCTGCATTTCCAGAGCGGTGATGTAGTTGCCCACCAAGGAGCGGGCCACGGTGATTCCACGCTCTTCCAGAGCCTTAGCGGCCCGGCGGTAGACGATATACAGCTCGCTTTGCGGTGTGCCGCCCATCCCGTTGACGAACAGCAGGACGTTCTCCCCCTGCTTCACGTCCAGGTCCGACAGGACGGGCTCCAGCAGCCGGTCCGTGATACCGTCCGCGGCTTCCATGGGGATCCGATGCCGGCCGGGCTCACCGTGGATGCCGATGCCGATCTCGATTTCGTTGTCTTCAAGGTCGAAGCTGGGCTGGCCGGCATGCGGAACGATGCACGCGGACAGGGCAACGCCCATGCTGCGCACGTTGCTGTTCACCCTGCCGCCCACCGCGGCCACCGCGTCCAGGTCATCCCCGCGCTCGGCAGCGGCTCCGGCAATCTTTTCCACCAACACAGTCCCGGCAACCCCGCGGCGGCCTGCCGTGTACAGCGAGTCCTCCACCGCGACGTCGTCATTGACCAGGATGGTGCGGACCTGCACGCCTTCGGCCTCAGCCATCTCAGCGGCAGTCTCAAAGTTCAGGACATCGCCCGTGTAGTTCTTCACGATGTGCACCACGCCCGCCCCTGAGTCCACGGCGAGCGTTGCAGGGATGATTTGGTCCGGCGTAGGCGAGGTAAACACCGCTCCCGGCACGGCGGCGTCGAGCATTCCCCTGCCCACAAATCCCGCATGCAACGGTTCATGGCCGCTGCCGCCACCGGACACCAGCCCCACTTTGCCGGCCACCGGAGCGTCCTTACGTGTTATATAGGCCGGATCGGTACTGACGGTCACAAGGTCAGAATGCGCCATTCCAAATCCTTCAACGGATTCCTGGACCACGGCTTTGGGATCATTAATGAGCTTCTTCATGGTGCTCCTGGGACTCGGTTGTTTCCTGGAGAGTGTGCTCTTGACCCTACTACCCGATGGCGCGTGTGTGAACGGTCCAGCCGGTTCCTTAGGCTTCCAACTGGCGGATCATCCGCGTGTTGCCCAAGGTGTTCGGCTTGACCCTGGCGAGGTCAAGGAACTCGGCCACGCCTTCGTCATGGGAGCGCAGCAGCTCGGAGTAAACCTCCGGGTCAACGGCGCTTTGATCCGCCATCACCTCAAAGCCGTGGCGCTTGAAGAAGTCCACCTCGAAGGTCAGGCAGAACACCCGGGAGACGCCAAGCATCCGGGCCTCTTCCAGGAGCCGTTCCACCAGCACGTGGCCAACGCCCTGGCCGCGCCAGGATTCTGCCGCCGCCAGGGTGCGGATCTCCGCGAGGTCCTCCCACATAACGTGCAGTGCTCCGCAGCCCACCACGGTGCCATCGCCGGCCTCTGCGATCCGGAATTCCTGCAGGCTCTCGTAATACGCCACCGTTTCCTTGGCCATCAGGATCCTGTGCTCGGCCAGCGGTGCAACCAGTCTCTTGATGGTGGCGACGTCGCTGGTGCGGGCAGGGCGGATGTGGAAGGAATCAGTCACACGCCTATCCTATGGTTGCCGCCCTGGTTAGGGCGCTCCCGCCAACGCACAAAGGCCCCGCTTCCCTCCTGTGACGGAGTGAAGCGGAGCCTTTTGTGCTGTCTGTTGCTAGACGCTCGGAGCGATCTCCGGGATACGCGGCTTGGCGTTGCCCTGGAACGTGAACTTGGCGTCGTCTCCTTCGCCGTCCACGTCCACCACCACGATGTCGCCGGCGTGCAGCTCACCGAAGAGGATCTTCTCGGAGAGCTGGTCCTCGATCTCGCGCTGGATGGTTCGGCGCAACGGCCGGGCACCCATGGCGGGATCGTAGCCACGCGTGGCCAGGAGCCGCTTGGCAGCAGTGGTCAGCTCGATGCCCATGTCCTTGTCCTTGAGGCGCTTCTCCAGACGTCCCACGAACAGGTCCACGATCTCGATGATCTCGTCCTGGGTGAGCTGCGGGAACACCACAACGTCGTCAACACGGTTCAGGAACTCTGGGCGGAAGTGCTGCTTCAGTTCCTCCGTGACCCGTGCGCGCATCCGGTTGTAGCCGGTCTGCGTGTCCGTGCCCGACTGGAAGCCCGTGGCAACGCTCTTGGAGATGTCCCTGGTACCCAGGTTGGTGGTCATGATGATCACGGTGTTCTTGAAGTCCACCACCCGGCCCTGGGAGTCGGTCAGGCGGCCGTCTTCCAGGATCTGCAGCAGCGAGTTGAAGAGGTCCGCGTGGGCCTTCTCAACCTCATCGAACAGCACCACGGAGAACGGACGACGCCGGACCTTCTCGGTCAGCTGGCCGCCTTCCTCGTAACCTACGTAGCCCGGAGGGGCACCGAAGAGCCGCGAGACAGTGTGCTTCTCCGAGTACTCGGACATGTCCAGGGTGATCAGGGCTTCTTCTTCACCGAAGAGGAACTCCGCGAGTGCCTTGGCCAGCTCGGTCTTGCCGACGCCGGTGGGGCCGGCGAAGATGAACGAGCCGCCCGGACGCTTGGGGTCCTTGAGGCCCGCCCGGGTGCGGCGGATAGCCTGCGACATGGCCCTGATGGCCTCGTCCTGGCCAACAACGCGCTTGTGCAGTTCCTCTTCCATCTTCAGCAGGCGCGAGGACTCTTCCTCGGTCAGCTTGAAGACCGGAATACCGGTGGAGTTGGCCAGCACCTCGGCGATGAGATCCTCATCCACCTCCGAGATGTCATCCATGCCGCCGGACTTCCAGTGGCGTTCCTTCTCGGAACGCTCGGTGATCATCTTCTGTTCCTTGTCACGCAGTGACGCGGCTCCTTCAAAGTCCTGCGCGTCAATCGCGGACTCCTTCTCCATCTTGAGCGTGGCGATCTGCTCGTCCATGGCCTTCAGCTCCGGCGGAGCGGTCATCCGGCGGATGCGCAGGCGTGCGCCGGCCTCATCGATCAGGTCGATCGCCTTGTCCGGCAGGAAGCGGTCCGAGATGTAGCGCTCGGCGAGGCTGGCCGCCGAGGCGAGGGCGCCGTCGGTAATCGTTACGCGGTGGTGTGCCTCGTAACGGTCCCGCAGGCCCTTGAGGATTTCGATCGCGTGCGCAACCGAAGGCTCCTTGACCTGGATGGGTTGGAAACGGCGCTCCAGCGCGGCGTCCTTCTCGATGTGCTTGCGGTACTCATCCAGCGTGGTGGCGCCGATGGTCTGCAGTTCACCGCGGGCCAGCATGGGCTTGAGGATGGAGGCAGCGTCAATAGCTCCTTCAGCCGCGCCCGCACCGACCAGGGTGTGGATCTCATCGATAAAGAGGATGATGTCGCCGCGTGTGCGGATCTCCTTGAGGACCTTCTTCAGGCGCTCTTCGAAGTCACCGCGGTACCGGGAGCCGGCCACCAGGGACCCGAGGTCCAGGGTGTACAGCTGCTTGTCCTTGATGGTCTCCGGGACGTCACCGCGGACGATCGCCTGGGCCAGGCCCTCAACGACGGCGGTCTTGCCGACGCCGGGCTCACCGATCAGGACGGGGTTGTTCTTGGTGCGGCGGGAAAGGACCTGCATAACGCGTTCCATTTCCTGCTCGCGGCCGATCACAGGATCCAGCTTGTTCTCACGCGCAGCCTGGGTCAGGTTGCGGCCGAACTGGTCCAGCACGACGGAACCGGCAGGGGTGCCTTCAGCCTGGCCCGCGCCAACACCGGCACCAGTGGTTTCCTTGCCCTGGTAACCGGAGAGCAGCTGGATGACCTGCTGGCGCACACGGTTCAGGTCAGCGCCGAGCTTCACCAGCACCTGCGCCGCAACACCCTCACCCTCACGGATGAGTCCCAGCAGGATGTGCTCCGTGCCGATGTAGTTGTGGCCCAGCTGCAGCGCTTCGCGAAGCGAGAGCTCAAGCACCTTCTTGGCGCGCGGCGTGAACGGGATGTGGCCGGACGGCGCCTGCTGGCCCTGTCCGATGATCTCCTGAACCTGCTCGCGGACGCCGTCGAGCGAAATGCTCAAGGACTCCAGAGCCTTGGCGGCAACACCTTCACCCTCATGGATAAGACCCAAGAGGATGTGTTCGGTTCCGATGTAATTGTGGTTCAGCATGCGTGCCTCTTCTTGGGCAAGCACAACTACGCGACGGGCACGGTCCGTAAATCGCTCAAACATTTCGCCACACTCCTAGCTACGACGTACTTTGATGCTACGTGGCTGGCTACGACTTGTGGAGCGTGTTCGCCACAGGGGAAACCGGTGCCAGTGCTTCCGGCGCCGGCTGCACCGCGCCGGCCCTCCTCCGATACTCCTGGGGACTTGCCGCGTAACGCTTCTTGAAGGCGGCGCTGAAACCGAAAGGGCTGGCATAACCCACCCGCCGCGCCACCGCAGTCAGCGTGTATTTGGGGTCCAGCAGCAGGTCAGCGCCCTTGGCAAGTCTCCACTGGTTCAGGTACCTCATGGGCGGCTTGCCCACATGTTCGGTAAACCGCCGGGCAAGCGATGCGCGGGACGTACCGACGCTGAGCGCCAGTGCACCTACAGTCCAGGGTACTTCCGGCGAATTATGGATGAGGCGGATCGCCTGCCGGACGGAGTCGTCCCTTTCCGCCGTAAGCCAGGTGGAACCGGCCGAAGGCTGTTCAGCGGACCAGCTGCGGATGGCGTCAATCAGCAGCAGGTCCAGCAACCTGTCCAGAACGCTCGCCTGCGCGAGACCGTCCTTATGGACTTCCTGCGCAAGCATCCCGATAAGTGGACTGTCCTCCGCATTGGCTACCAGGAACGGAGGCAGGGAAGCCAGGAGCAAGTCCCCCACCTCACCACTGCTGCGATAGGTTCCTACGAGCATGGCGTCCTTGCCTGCGGGATCGTTTCCCCATGCACGGAGTCCGAGGCCAAGGCTCCTGGCCAGTTCCTCACCGTTCGCACCTGAACACTGCTGATCCACACCGATGAAGTAGGCAGGGCGCTGATCCGGATCATGTCCGAGGACATATGCCGAGTGGTCACGGACCACCATGACCGAGCCCGGCTCCAGCAGTACGGCAGGCCCGCCATTGTGGGAAAACCACGCTGAGCCCGCCAGGACTGCCACCACAGTCAGCGGAGCGTCGTCCTGGACTTTGACGGCCCAGGGCGGCGACATCCTTACCTCAAGCAGGAATGCGTTGCGTGCCCGTGGCCCATCCAGGAAGTCAGCAAGGGGATCCATAACCCGAAGTCTAGGCGGGCCGGCCCCAGACACCGGATGCCGCGGCCTCCTGCGCAAATTGCCTGAAATCCTTTGGCTCACGTCCAAGGGCGCGCTGAACGCCGTCGGTCAATGATGCGTTGCGTCCGTCCAGGATCAAGGTGAACAAATCCACGAACTCCCGCGGTAGCCCCTCCCCTGCAAGCATGATTTCGTACTCGGCGGCGGTCACCGGCGCGTAAAGGACTTCGCGGCCGCTGGCGAGGCTGATTTCGCGTGCTACATCAGCGAATCCCAGGAGCCGCGGGCCGGAAAGCTCGTAGACCTGGCCGTTGTGGCCTGGTTCGGTCAGAGCCGTGACCACAACGTCGGCGATGTCCCCGGCATCAACAAACGGCTCTACGGCTGCTCCGGCGGGGATGGAGATAACGCCCTGCCTGACGGGGTCCAAGAAGAAACTCTCGGTGAAATTCTGGTTGAACCAGTTGCAGCGCACAATCGTCCAGTCAACTCCGGATTTCTGCACCGACTCCTCGCTGGCCAACGCGCCGTCCTCGCCCCGGCCGGAGAGCAGGACGATCTTGTTGACACCCTGGGCGACGGCTGCCTCGGAGAATTCTGCAATGAGCTTTGCGACGCCAGGGAATGCAAGGTCCGGATAATAGGTCACGTAGACGGCGCTGGCACCCTTCAGTACGCCCTCCCAGGTGGCTGGTTCGTCCCAGTCGAAAGCCGGGCGCCCGCTCCGGGAACCGATGCGCACGGGAATGCCCCGTGCCGTGAGGCGTTCGGCCACTCGACGGCCGGTTTTGCCCGTGCCTCCCGTGACAAGGATGGTGCCATTGCTGGCAGGACCGGTTGCAGCATTGGGGTGATTGTTTTCCATAGAGCCATCGAACCAATTCCGACGCCACCGGGACATACGCCAGGCGCTCAGCTTCATTCGCCCTCGTATCAGGACGACGAACCGGCTTTGCAGGCCCATGCATTTCCTGTATCCCTAGGAGGAGTTTCCTCGGATCACGGCTCCAGCGAATAGAAAAATAAGGCAACTCAAATGCTAGTTTTCCTTTTGACCCTTTCGTCCCTTACCCTCGCGGGAATTGGCGGACTCTACTATGCCTTCGCATGTTCCATAATGCCCGGACTGAAGCGCGTTGACGATGCCGCTTTCGTCAGCACCATGTCCCGGATAAACGTTGCCATCCAGAACCCGTGGTTTGCCCTCAGTTTCGTCGGCGCATTCCTGGCCCTCGGCGGAGCCGCCATCTATGCCTGGCTCAATGGGCTCAGTACCGCAATACCGGCAACAGCTGCCTGGGTTCTGTATTCGATCACCCTGGTAATCACAGCCAGGATCAACATACCGCTGAACAATCGCTTGGACGAGGCCGCCAAGACCATGGATGCCGCCACAGCCCGGAGTTCCTTCGAAGCCCCGTGGACCCGTTGGAATATTCATCGAAGCTGGATTTCCTTCGCTGCGCTGCTATGCCTGTGCGCGGCCTGGGCAACCAGCGGCATGGTCCGGACATAAAAACGCCGGCACACAAAACAGGGGCGCTCCGCCTTTCGGCGGAACACCCCTGTTCACGGTGCAACCATCAATAAGCAACTCCGTTAGGAATTTGCCTTCTGGTACGCTTCCTGGATTTCGGCCTGGATCCGGCCGCGGCTGTTCACGGTGTAACCGTGTTCGCGCGCCCATTGGCGGATCTGTGCTGAATCCTGGTTGCGTGCCGCGGCAGACTTACCGCGTGGCGCCTTGGTTCCGGAAGCCTTGCGCGCAGCAGCGACAAAGCGCTCCAGACCGGAGCGAAGCTCTTCCGCGTTGGCCGAGGACAGGTCAATTTCGTAATTGACGCCGTCCAGTCCAAAGCGAACAGTTTCGTCCGCAGATCCCCCATCCAGATCATCAACGAGGATGATTTTTACTTTCTGTGCCATGTAATTATTCCTTTGTGGAAACTTGAGCTGTCAGAAAAGCTGGATGCTTAACGCCTAAATTATGGTCCCGTAAATGGGGCCACGTCAAAGTGAACGTTCAAAGCTTGTGGGAAACCCCACAAGGGATTAGCGCCTGCCCGGCTATTTCGCGCTGCCTGATTCCTTGCCATTGCCGAAATTCGCAGCGTCGTCGGCTTCGGCCTGGGCGGCAGCTTCAGCACGACGCTCGGCCTTGTCTGCATTAAAGATCGACTTCATTGCAAACCAGAACAACAAGCCAACCACCAATGATGGCAGCAGTACTGCTACGTATTCCATGATCAGTTGGCCTCAGGCTTCAGCAAGGGGAAAAGAATGGTCTCGCGGATTCCGGCGCCGGTAAACAACATCACCAGGCGGTCAATCCCCAGGCCGATGCCGCCCATGGGCGGGGCGCCGTATTCCAGGGCACGCAGGAAGTCCTCGTCTAGCTGCATTGCTTCATCGTCACCTGCCGCCGCACGACGCGACTGCTCGGTCAACCGCTCCCGCTGGATCACGGGATCGATCAGCTCGGAGAAGGCCGTGCCGCGTTCCATGCCGCCAATAATGAGGTCCCAGGCTTCAATGAGGCGGTCATCGGTGCGGTGCTGGCGGGCCAGGGGCTGCGCGGAGGGCGGGTAATCGTAAACGAACGTCGGGTTCAGCAACGTGGGCTCGACGATCTCGCCGAAGAGCTCAACCACCAGCTTCTCGGCGTCCCACTTCGGATCAACCTTGACCTCGTGCTTGGCAGCAAGTTCCTGAAGCACCTCGACGCCGGTCTCCGGAGTGATCTCCTGGCCCACCGCCGTCGAAAGTCCCGGGTAAACAGCCAGCCATGCCCATTCGCCGTCGAGGTTGATCTCCCCGGCGTCCGTCTGCAGGGTGCGGCCCACGCCGGCCGCATCAGCGGCGTCGAGGATGATTTCCTTCATCCGCTCGGCCATAACGAACTGGTCCGCCCAGGCCTCGTAGCACTCAAGGGTGCTGAACTCGGGACTGTGCGTGGAATCCACGCCCTCGTTGCGGAACACGCGGCCCATGTCATAGACGCGGTCAATGCCGCCAACCACGGCGCGCTTGAGGAACAGCTCCGTGGCGATGCGCAGCGTCATGCGCTGGTCGAAAGCGTTCATGTGGGTCTCGAACGGGCGTGCCGTGGCGCCGCCGTGGACCAGCTGCAGGATGGGGGTTTCCACCTCAACATACTGGTGGCGGTGCAGCGTTTCCCGCACGGAGCGGGTGATGGCGGCCCGGGTGTAGACCATTTCGCGGGCTTCGTCGCGGACCATCAGGTCCACGTAACGCTGGCGGACGCGGGTTTCCTCGTTCAGGTCGGCGTGCAGCACCGGGAGGGGACGCAACGCCTTGGACGCCATGGCCCAGGAACCGGCCATCACGGAGAGCTCACCGCGGCGGGAGGAGATGACCTCGCCGTGGACAAAAACGTGGTCGCCCAGGTCAACCAGGGCCTTCCAATCAGCGAGCGATTCCTCGCCCACGTTGGCCAGGCTGAGCATCGCCTGCAGGCGGGCACCCTTTCCGTCGGTGCCGCCCTCCTGGAGCGTGACGAAGCAGAGCTTGCCCGTGTTGCGGATGAAGACAACGCGGCCGGTGACGCCCACAATGTCTCCAGTGGTGTCGTCGGCTTCGAGGTGCGAGTACTTCTCGCGGATTTCAGCCAGCGAGTGCGTGCGTTCAACTCCCACGGGGTAGGCCTCAACACCACGCTCGATCAGCTTGGCGCGCTTCTCCATCCGGATGCGCATCTGTTCGCTGGCATCAACGGGCTCGGGAGCATTTTTCGGGGCAGGGGCCGTACCGGGGGCGTTTTGGGAAGTCACAATCCCCAAGTTTACCGGTAGTAACGCAACCGCAGGCCCGGTGCCGGCGCACTCCCGCGCACCCTCCGCCGGAGGCCACCGGGCACAGCACCACCGCGTGGGCATACACTCAAAAGGTGGAGACGTGGACGGTCGATTCCGACGACGGCGGCCGGCTGCTGCTGCACTCCTTTCCCCGCCCGGGAACAGAACCACGAAGGCCCGCCCAAAGTTCCTTCCGCTCCGGAGGCAGGCGCCGCAACCATCCCGCGCTGGCTGAAGCACCGCGGACGGCGACGCCATCACCGCCCCCGCCTGCCGGCGTCGTACTGATCCACGGAACTTTGGTGACGGACAAGCTGTACCGCCCTTTTGCGCACAACCTGGGGGTTCTCCTGAATCGCCCCGTGCATTGTTACAACCGCCGCGGACGGCCCGGCTCAGGTGGCCAGCCGGAGGACTACTCGGTGCGGACCGAGATCAACGACCTAGCTGCCGTGATGTCGGCAACCGGATCCACGGACGTTGTGGGGCACAGCTACGGCGGGTTTGTGGCACTCCAGGCGGCACTCACCCTGCCGATCCGACGGCTGGTGACCTACGACGCCGCAGTGTCCCTGGACGGCAGCCTGCACCATCGGTGGCGCCCCGAACTCGAGGTTGCCGTCACGGCCGGCCAACTGGACCATGCCTGGGCCCACCTGATCCAGGGTCTGGGGACGGCCGGGCCGGTTTCCTACCTCCCCATGGGCGCGCTTCGGATGCTGAGTATCCTCTCCGCGCGGACCAGGTTGGGTGCCGAGATGCGGCAACTGCTCCCCACCGCCGTGCTGGAGATGCGGGCCGTCCTGGATGCCGACGCCGGGGCCGCAGACTTCGAGGCCTTGGCAACACCCACCCTGATGCTGACCGGCGGCTGGAGCCCGGGATACTTCGCGGAGACCGGCCGGCAGCTCTCCGCCATCGCCCCCGCCGTCGAGTTTGCCGTAGTGCCCGGGCAGTTGCACGAGGGTCCGCTCCGGCCGGGGAAACGGCTGGCCATGCGGATGGCGCGGTTCCTCAACAACGGTCCCTGACGGACGCGCAATCCGCCCCACCTAGGATGGGGACGTGAATGAACAGGTTATTTCCACTGACGACGGCGGCAAGCTGGCTGTGTACAGCTACGGCACCGCGGATGCGCCGGGCCATCGCCGCGTAGTGGTGATCGGCGGTGCCTTCCTGACCGCGCTGATCTACCGGCCGTTCTCCATGGCACTTGCCGAGGGCCTGGGCGATGACTGGGCGGTGGACGTTTACGACAGGCGCGGTCGAGGCAATTCCAGTGAACAGCCCTCCGACTATTCCATGGCAACCGAGATTTCCGATGTCCGGGCAGTCCTGGACGCCACCGGCGCACGGAACATCCTGGGCCACAGCCTGGGCGGATCAGTCGCGTTGAACGCCGTGCAGGAATTTGCCGGCACCGCCCATGAACCAGCCAAGCTGGCGGTCTACGATGCTGCGGTCAACATCGACGGCAGCATCGACAGGGCCTGGCTCAAGGACTTCGAGGATGCCGTCAACGCCGGCAAGGTGGGCCATGCCCTCGCCCGGCTCAAGCAAGGGATGCAGCCGGGCAGCGCGCTGGCCAGGGTTCCGGAGCCGATCCTCGCGGGGCTGATGGCAGTGACCTCCCGCACCCGCGTGAACCGGATGTTCACCGAGCTGATGCCCTCCGGCGTGGGTGAGTTAAAGGCCGCCTACAACGAGGTTGAGGATGTCTCCGCGTTCTCGGTCCTGCCGGCCGGGACGCACTTTATGGTGGGCGGAAAGAGCCCGTCCTATTACCGGGTAACGGCCGAACGCCTGCACGCGGCAGTTCCCGGCAGCACGTTCGAGGTCTCGCCCAAGCAGTTCCACGGCTCCATCCCGGCCGCCGTTGCGGAACTGGTCACGGACATTTCCGAGTACTTCAAGGGCTGAAAGTTCCAGACACTTTCGCACAGCCCGCCCTGCCATCGTGCAGGTACCCGGCCTGCTCGGTTAGGCTCGGAGCATGACCCGCGAGATTATCACCACACCCGACGCCGGCTCCCTGGAGTTGTTCTCAACCGGCGCCGAACTGGCCAGCGCAGGTTCCGGCGTCGTGGTTGTTGCCGCCTCCATGGTGACGGCCGCCGATTACACCCGGTTCGCGCAGAAACTGAGCGCCGAGCTCGGCCGTCCGGTGCATACGTTCAACCGCCGTGGCCGCGGGGCCTCCAGCCCGCAGACTGACGATTACACGCTTGAAGCGGACATCCGCGACCTCGACGCCGTTATGAAACACACGTCCAGCACTGACGTGTTTGGCCACAGCTTCGGCGGCGCGCTGGCACTCCACGCGGCCCGCACCCTTCCGGTGGAGCGGCTGGCGGTCTATGACCCGGCCGTGTCCGTGAACCACAGCGTCAAGGCTGACTGGACTGACGAATACGAACGCTTGGCCGCCGCAGGCGACGACGACCGCGCACTTGCCGTACTGACCAAGGGACTGGAGACCGGCGGGACTTTCGCGCGGATGCCGCTGTCCATGCTGACCATCGCCCACAAGCTCACGGCCGGAACCCACACCGGCAAGCAGATGCGCGAACTCATGCGCGCGGGCGTGCGCGAAATTAAGGCAATTATTGCCGCGGACATGCCGGCCGAACCGTTCCAGGAGCTTCCCTTGGAGACGCTGATTGTGGTGGGCGAGAAGAGCCCGGCGCACTTCGGGGTGGCGTGTGGCCAGATCCACGACGTCCTGTCCGGCTCCAGCTACACCATCCTCACCGGCTACGGCCACGACGGCGTACTGAAGGCGCCGGACAAGCTGGTCACGGAGCTGAGCGACTTCTTCGCAGGCTGATCCACAAGATCATTCCCGCGGCGCTTCGCGGGGTCACTTCCTGCGCGCACGTCACCGCACGCTGCCCCGCCCAAGTAGGTAGCAGTAGGGACTAGTGGGCTCCGTGACCCGGCCCGGCACCTTCGGTCTTGCGCATCATGGCCGACAACACAATGGCCGCGACGGCGATCAACGTAGCCGTCAGGAACGCCGCGTTCATCCCCGCCACGATTCCGGACGAGGCTGAAACCACCGCGTAGATGGACACCAGCAACGCCGTTCCGGCAGCACCGGCAACCTGCTGGGTGGTGCTCATGATTGCCGAGCCGTGCGAATACAGGTGCGGCGGCAGCGGATTCAGGCCGGTGGTGAACGCAGGCGTGAACAGCAGCGCCAGGCCGAAGCTCAGCACCACGTGGAGGGCAATGATCCACGGAACCGGCGTATCGGCGTTGAGCATGGAGAACTGCCACAGGGCCAGCACCATCAGGATGGAGCCGGTGACGGTCAACGGCAGCGGGCCCACCTTGTCGAACAAGCGGCCAATGACCGGACCCAGCAAGCCCATGGCCAGGCCACCTGGCAGGAGGGAAAGCCCGGTCTCCAGCGAACCCAGGCCGCGGATCTCCTGCAGGTACAACGGCAGCAGGATCACGCCGCCGAACAGTGCCATCATGGCCACGACCATCAGCAGCACCGAAACGGTGAACATCCGGAACTTGAAGGCGCGCAGGTCCAGAAGCGGCGACTTCCCCTTCTGCAGGCCCAGCTGGCGTCCGATGAACGCTGCCAGGGCCAGGACGCCCACTACCAGGGCGCCGATCGCTACAGGGCTGGGGCCGGCCTGGCCACCGTGGCCGCCGCCGATCTGGCTGAGTCCGTAGACCAGTCCGCCGAAGCCGGGGACGGTCAGGAAGACGGAAAGGAAGTCCAGCTTGCCCTTTTCGGTTTCGCCCACGTTGGTGAGGTACTTGGCGCCAATGGCGAAGGCCGCAATGGCAACCGGCAGCACGAACACAAACATAAAGCGCCAGGTGAAGTGCTCAAGGATCAGGCCGGAAACGGTGGGTCCCATGGCGGGCGCCACCGAGATGGCGATGCTGACGTTGCCCATCACGGAGCCGCGGCGTTCCACGGGCACCAGCGTGAGGATGGTGGTCATCAGCAGCGGCAGCATAATGGCGGTGCCGCCGGCCTGGATGATGCGGGCCAGGAGCAGGATGGTGAAGTCCGGGGAGATCGCGGCCAGCGCGGTCCCCGAGGAGAACAGGCCCATGGCCAGCATAAACACGGCACGGGTGGACAGCCGCTGCAGGATGAAGCCGGTGGTGGGGATAACAACGGCCATGGTCAACATAAAGCCGGTGGACAGCCACTGCACGGTAGGGGCATCCACACCCAGGTCCACCATCAGGCGCGGCAGGGCCACGTTCATGATGGTCTCGTTGAGGATGACGACGAACGTGGCTACCAGCAGGGTGGTGATGATCGTGACCGATTCCCGGGACATCTTGCCGGGTGCGGCGGGTTTGGCTCCCGTTTGCTCCGCGGGATTGCCTCGGGCGCTTGAAGAGACTTCTGTAGACATGGGTGTTCCCCCAGGGAGTTTTGTGATGAGTGTGCTCGCGTGGTCGCTGCAGACTCCAACACTCTACCCGGCGGAGTAATTCCTCAGCGAGGAAAATTTATTAACCCTGGGGGAACATTTTCCGCATTTGCGGGGCGCTAGGCGGTTTGCCCAGCGTGCTGTCCCTCGCGGATTTCCTCCAGCAGGGCGCTGCAGAAAGCCGGGAGGTCGCCGGGATTGCGGCTGGTGACCAGGCCCTGGTCCACCACCACTTCCTGGTCGCTCCAGTTGGCGCCGGCGTTCTTCAGGTCCGTAGCCAGCGTGTGGTACGAGGTGACGTTCCGGCCCTGGACCACCCCGGCGTCGATCAGCAGCCACGGTCCGTGGCAGATGGACGCCACCGGCTTGTGCTGTTCGAAGAAGTCCCGGGTGAACCGCTGCGCATCCTTGTCCACACGCAGGTGGTCCGCATTCACCACACCGCCAGGGATGACCAGCGCGTCGAAGTCGGCAGCGTTGGCCTCGGCGACGGTGAGGTCCACCCGGAAGGTGTCCGCCTTGTCCGTTCCATTGAAGCCCTGCAGCCGGCCGCTGGACGGCGCTATCAGCGTGGGCTGGCCGCCCGCTTCGGTCACCGCCTGCCAGGGGCTGGTGAGTTCCAGCTGCTCCACGCCGTCCGTCAGCAGGAATGCGACCTTCTTGCCTGAGATGTTTTCTGCCATGGTTCCTCCTCGGTTCGAGATTCGATTGGGAGTTGTTGCCTGACAGCATCCAGCCTAGGAAAGCACCAAGTGATAAGCAACCTGATTATCCCGGCGGCACGGCCCACCCGAGCTACGAGTTCAGCGGCACGTTATCAATCAGCCGGACCGGGCCCACTTTGGCGGCAATCAAGGCAAGGCCCTCGCCGCGGAACGGGGTGTCCTTGCAGTTCTCCGCGAGCGGCTCCAGGGTGCGCGGATCAACGACGTCGAAATAGTCCAGCTCAACCAGGGGCTGGGATTCCACGAGCCCGACGGCGGAATCCAGGTCCAGCGGCTGGCGGGCATTGGCGCGGCCCTCGATCAGCCGCAGCGCACGCGACAACACCAGCGCGGCCTCCCGTTCGGCGTCGGACAGGAACCGGTTGCGGCTGGACAGGGCCAGGCCGTCGGAATCACGGACGGTGGGAACCGCGACGATCTCCACCGGAAAATTCAGGTCCGCGACCATCCGGCGCACCAGGGTGAGCTGTTGGGCGTCCTTCTGCCCGAAGTAGGCGCGGTAGCCGGCCTCACCCTGGCCGGGCAGCCCGTAATGGAGCAGTTTGGCGACCACGGTCAGGGCTCCGTCAAAATGCCCCGGCCGCGATGCACCTTCCCACTTCTCCCCCAGCGGACCGGACGTGACACGCACCAGCGGCATCCCGTCCGGGTACACCTCGTCAACGGACGGCGCGAACACCAGGTCCACGCCTTCGGCCTCCAGCAGCGCCAGGTCCGCATCCAGCGTCCGGGGGTAGCGGTCCAGGTCCGCGGCCTCGCCGAACTGCAGCGGGTTCACAAAAATGCTGGCCACCACAACGTCATTATGTTCGACGGCGGTACGCGCCAATTGTGCGTGCCCCGCGTGGAGTGCCCCCATAGTCGGCACCAGCGCCTGGGTGGGCCGGTCTTCGCGTGCGAAGCTTCCCGCAGCGGCTTCAGCCGCCAACAGCCTGGAGCTTTCCTCCCGCAGCTCGGCGGCGGTGGTGACCAGCTTGATGCCCATTTACGGCTTCCCTTCGGGTGATTCCGGATCCTGTGGTCCGGATCTTTTAGTACCGGATCCGCCGGCTTCCGGTTCACTGGTTTCCAGTGCGTCGCGGACCGTTGCGGCCTGTGCGGGCTTGAGGAGGCCGCGCGCCTCTGCACGGCGGGCTGTGGCTTCCGCCATGGCCCGGTAGGCCTGCAGCACGTCCCCGGAGCCGCCGTCGTCGAATTCGGCCAGCGCCTCCGTGTGTGCCGCAACTGTTCCGGCATCGCCCCTGGCCACGGGACCCGTCAGGGCTGATTCGCCGGATGCGAGGGCGTTCTCCAGCGTGGCACGCAGCAGCGGTCCCAGCATCCGCCCGGGTTCCTCCACCCCCACGGTGCGGAGCAGTTCCGAGGCCTGCGCCACCAGCGTGACCAGGTGGTTGGAGCCGTGGGCCAGCGCCGCATGGTAGAGCACCCGGTCCGCCTCTGCGATGGCGACCGGCTCGGCACCCATCTCCACCACCAGGGCTTGGGCGATGGGCAGCATGGCGGCATCGGCGGTGACCCCGAAAGTGCAATCGGGCAGCCGCGTCAGGTCCAGGCTCATGCCGGTGAATGTCATGGCGGGATGCAGGGCCAGTGGGATGGCGCCAGCGACGCGCACGGGACGAAGCACGCCGACGCCGAACCGGCCGGACGTGTGCGCCACCAACTGCCCGGGCTGCCACGCGCCGAGCTTGGCCAAGCCTTCCACCAGCCCTTCCAGGGCGTCATCCGGCACCGCCAGTATCACCAGTTCGGAACGCTCCACGATGTCCTCAACGGCCATCACCGGAACGCCCGGAAGCAGCGTCGCTGCGCGCTCCAGGCTGGCATCGCTCACCGCGGATACCCCGACGACGGCGTGTTCGGCCGCCCGCAGGGCAGCGCCAAGCACGGCGCCAACCTTTCCTGCGCCAATGATTCCGATGCCCAGCCGTCCGGGTTTAGCCATTGCTGCCGTGTTCCTGTCGATCGTTGTACATGTTCTGCGGGTGCGGAGCCTGCTCCGGATCCTGCCGGCCCAGCGGCTTCGGCGGGTGTTGCGGTTCGTGCAACGACGGGTCCAGCGGGCCCGGCAACGGCGGTTCCTGCTCAGCCGCCTGCTCCTGCTTCAGCCGCTCCAGCTCCGGCCCGGCACCGACCGCTGCCAGCCATTGCTCGCTGGTCTGCTTCCCCCTGGCCGTCCGGGCCCGCGCCGCCTGCTCGTCAAACAGCTGCGCCGCAACAGCCCGGTCCGCCTGGACAAGCCTCGGAGAGACCGGCCCTGCCGCGGTGTGCAGGACCAGGTCGACGACATCGAAGCGGCGGGCCAGCGGACCTTGCTGCAAGGCCATGGACTGGGTCCGCTGGTGTGGGACCACCACCAGGTCCCGCCACCACCGGCCGGAGCGCAGCAGCAGGGCGGTGTCCGTTTGGGCGAAACCGTTCCGGCGCCAGCCCAGCGGTGCCAGCAGCCGGATCCGGCGCGGCGAGGTGACGAATCCGCCGTCGGAATCCAGCCCGTGCATCCCGGCGCTGAAGAGCTCCGCGGGCCTGTCGGTCCCCGCGTCCGGCAGGACCAGGGCAAGGATCCGGAGGGCATCATCAAAAGTGCCCACTGGCAGGATGGTGGTGCGGGCCGACTCCCCACCGCTTCCGGCACCGTAACCGGCAACGTTCACCTGGACTTTGTACCAGCCAAACGGCCGCCACAGCGGCGACTGCACGATCTTGACGGCCTGGATCCGCCCCGGCGGCAGGGTTTGCGCCTGCGTATCCAGCAGCCCATAGCGGAGCCGGATGCCGTCCGGCGAAATGGCTGCGGTGAAGTTGTACCCCTTGTTGAACGCCGACCAGTAGGAGGCCGCCATGCCCAGCCCGGCCGGCACCAGATACAGATAGAAAGCCGAGCTGCCGGTCAGGTTCGCCGCCACTACCGAGGCCAGGGCACCCACCAGGATGGCGATGGTCTGTTCACCCAGCACCAAAGAACCGATAAGGCGCGACGGCGGCACGGACAGTACCCGAAGTTCCGGCGCCTCGGGTGCCACCACCGTTGGCTGTTCGGGGTTATGCGGAACACCAGCGGCGCGGGCCAGGATGGTGGCCCGCAGTTGGCGGGCCTGGTCCATTTTGAGGAAGGCCAGCCGGACAGCGGATTCGCCGCCGTCGGCTACCTCGAATTTGAGCTCGGCGAGGCCAAAAATCCGCGCCATAAACGGTTGCACCACGTCGATCGCCTGGACCCGGTCCAACCGGGCCTGACGTTGCTGACGGAAGATGAACCCCGAGTTGACCCGCACGTACCCTTCAGAAACCTGATAGCGGGTGAAACACCAGCTCAGTACAAAGCCGCCGACGGCCAGGAGCAGCAGCCCGCCGCCGATGCCCAGGAGCCAGGGTCCGCGCCGCATCAGTTCGTCGTCCAAGGCTGAACCGCCCTGGATCAACCGTTCGAAAGAGTCCCGGCCCACAAAGAAGACAATGGCAACCAGGGCCAGCCAGCCGCGCACGAACGGTGATGCCGGGTGTACCCGCGACCACTCGCCGTCGTCAGTCTTTTGCTGTTCGGGACCAGAGTCCGGCTGTGTCACAGGCCTGCCAGCCTGGCTTCACCCCGGGCGGTAAGCTGCTCGCGCAGCCGGGCCCCTTCCGGAGCCGGGAGTCCGGGGATGGTGGCGTTGGTACCAACGGCCGCCGTGTGCAGTTTGAGGGTGCACAGGCCCAGCGACCGCTCGATGGGCCCGGCTCCAATGTCTACGTACTGCATCCGCCCGTAAGGCACCACCATGGTGCGCTGGAAAATAATTCCGCTGCGGATCAGCAGATCGTCCTCCCGTTCGGCGTAGCCAAGCGCCCGCACCTGCCTGGGAATCAGCAGCAGCTCCCAGATGGCGATGACCAGGACAATAACCGGAAGGGCCACGGCAACCCACAGCGGCGGCCAGCGCCACCAGCCCAGCTGCACAAACACCAACGGCAGGGACAGCACGGCCAGCGCAATCGCCGATCCGATGGCCCACGAAATCAGCCGGAGTTTAAGGTAGTTCGGAGATACGCGCTGCCACGCAATCCCCGCTGGATCAATCGCCTCGGTAGGCATATTCGCCTTCTCCCTCAGTTTCGCCCGGCACCCCGGGGCCGTCCCCTTCGGCGTCATCCGGCGGGATCCTGCAGAACCACTCCACCAGCAGGCCTACTGCCATCATTGCCAGGCCGCCACCAACCATGGCCAGGGCCAGCCACATGATTCCGCCGCCGGCACCCAGGCTCCACACGCGCAGCTGGTCCAGGAAAATGCCGGCGTGCCAGCCAAGCAGGACAGTGCCCGCGTAGGCGCACGCCTGGGCCAGCACCACGGTGCGGGCGGCCAGGAGCGGGTTGAGCATGGCCTTCTTGGCTGAGCGTTGGGTACTTGGTTTACGGGAAGTTCCCGGTGTTCCGCGCTTGACCGGATTGCCGCCGTCGGCCCCGTTGTTTTGCCGGTCGCTGAGGCTGTTCCGCCAGCGGAGCACCCGCAGGCCGAGCACCAGCGTAATCACAATGATGACGCCCATGGTGGCCAGGGCCGTGGCCGGCAGAACGGGTGTGGGCCAGCTGAACCGGCTGGAGAGGACGGTAGCAAACCATCCCGCCAGTGCCAGAAGCAGCCCTATCAGGAGCAGCCTCACGGGTTCAATGGGCTTCATAAAACTATTCAACCGCCCCTGCGGTGGGCAGCCCGTCAAAGTCGCCGAAGCCATCAAACGGTTCGAGGTCGTGGTAGTCCCCGGCACGCGCAGCGAGGTCGCTGATGCGCTCACCGTTCAGGGTGGCCGCGGGTTCAATCAGGGACCAGGGATACAGTACGAAGGCCCGGGTGGCAGCACGCGGGTGCGGCAAAGTGAGCTCGGGATCATCGCTGGTGACGTTCCCGTAGACGATGATGTCGACGTCGAGGGTACGCGGACCCCAGCGCACTTCCCGGACGCGGTGATGCTTGTGCTCCACGGCCTGGCAGTGCTGCAGCAGCTCTTTTGGCGACAGCGAGGTTTCCACCGTGACAACCATGTTCAGGAAGTCGGGCTGGCCGGAAGGGCCGCCCACGGCCTTGGTCTGCACAATCGGGGACACGGCGAGGAGCCGGACCTCAGGTGGATCCACCAGGTCCGCGACAGCACCGGACAGGGTGTCGTTGCGCTCGCCCAGGTTGCTGCCCAGCGCCAGGACCGCCTTGGTGTATCCGCTCACGCACGGCTCCTGTGAACGGTGACGGCCACGTCGCCAAACGGTACTTCGATGGGTGCCTTGGGCTTGTGGACGGTGATCTCCACAGCCTGCAGCGGGAAGCCGGCCAGCAGGTCCTCCGCCATGCCAACGGCCAGGGCTTCAATCAGGTTGAACGGCCTGCCGGTGATCCAGCTGGTGATCCGCTCCGCCACCTCGCCGTAGTGGGCGGTATCCAGGACATCGTCCGAGGCAGCGGCCTTGCTGAAGTCCAGGAACAGCACGGCGTCAACCACAAAGGGCTGGCCCTCACGCCGCTCGAAGTCGAACACGCCATGGTATCCCGTCGCAGTTACCCCGGACAGCGTGATCTTGTCCATGGTCAATCTTTCGGGCGCGGTGTTGCGATGCGGGCGGCGACCTTGACGGCGTCCAGGCTGGGTCCGACGTCGTGCACGCGCACAGCCCAAACGCCCTTGAAGGCGCTGATGGCCGTAATGGCCGCCGTCGCCCCGTCACGTTCCTCGGGAGCGGCAGTCTTGCCCGAGACCGTGAGCAGGCTGCCCAGGAACCGCTTGCGCGAGGCCGCTACGAGGACACCATGGCCCAATGCCTTGATGTCATCGAGCCCATGGAGAAGCTGCCAGTTGTGGTCTTCGTTTTTGGAGAAGCCCAGACCCGGATCAATGATGATCTGTTCCGGTGCCACACCGGCGGCATACAGCTTGTCCCGCACCCCGGACAGCTCTGCGACAACCTCGGAGACGACGTCCGTGTAGTCCGTCAGGGACGTCATGGAGCGGGCATCACCGCGGCGGTGCGTCAGGATGTACGGCGCCTTGGAACGGGCCACGAGTTCCAGCATGCCGGGCTCGATGCTCAGGCCGGAAACGTCGTTAATGATGGTGGCGCCGGCGTCAAGGGCCGCGGCCGCGGTGCTGGCGTGGGTGGTGTCGATGCTGACCAATGCGCCCGCTTTCACCAGCGCCTGAACCACGGGAAGCACCCGGCGCTGTTCCTCCTCCGGGCTGACTTCCTCAGCGCCCGGGCGGGTGGATTCACCGCCGACGTCGATGATGTCCGCACCGGCGTAAAACATCCGCAGGCCCGCGGCAATGGCTGAGTCCGGTGTGGGATGCTTGCCGCCGTCACTGAATGAATCCGGTGTGACGTTGAGGACACCCATGACCAGGGTGCGGTCGGTGGGAAGATCGGACATCTGCGCAGGACGGCGGGATTTCCGCAGAACGGGCATGGGGCTGGTGGCGGGGCCGGTTCCGGGCGCTGCAGCTAGGGAATCCATGGTCTGGTACTTACCTTCCAAGTATGAGGCTCATTGCTTCGGCACGCGTGGCCGGATCATGCAACTGCCCGCGTACGGCACTGGTCACCGTCTTCGCGCCGGGTTTACGGACACCCCGCATGGACATGCACATGTGCTCGCATTCAACAACGACGATGGCACCGCGCGGCTTGAGGTGACGGACCAGGGCTTCAACAATCTGGGTGGTCAGCCGTTCCTGGACCTGGGGACGGAGTGCGTAGATATCCACCAGGCGGGCCAGCTTGCTCAGCCCGGTCACCTTGCCGTCATGGGACGGGATGTAGCCTACGTGGGCCACACCGTGGAACGGAACCAGGTGGTGTTCGCACGTGGAGTAGAACGGAATGTCCTTGACCAGGACCAGTTCCTCGTGGTCCAGGTCAAAGGTAGTGGCCAGGACTTCCGCAGGATCCCGGTGCAGTCCGGAGAATACCTCCGAGTACGCCTTGGCCACCCGCTTGGGGGTGTCCAGAAGACCACCGCGGTCAGGGTCCTCGCCAATAGCCAGGAGGATCTCGCGGACAGCCGCCTCAATTCGGGGCTTGTCCACCGCTGTTAGCGGAAGTCCGTTGGCGGGTGTTTGGGGCAGGTCTTCCCCGTCTGCCCAGGAGGCAGCGGGGAAGTCGGCGTCGTCGTCGTCGAAGGAAGTCACAGAAACAGCTTAACCTTGCTGGCTCTCAGGGTTGTTGCCGGGGGTCTGGAAAGCGTCATCGTCCGGGACGCCCTGGGGGTGCGGCGGCTGCGCATCCAGCGGTTCCTCCAGGCGGGCCTGCTTTGCTTCTTCCTGGGCTTCGCGCTCTGCCTTTTCCAGGCGTGATTCCACCGGGCCGGAATCCTGGACGGGCCGGGATTCCTTGGAGAGCCACACGTCACGGAAGTCCCGCTTGCGGACGTTGGTGAAGATTTCCGCGATTTCGGCCTGGTTCAGTGTTTCGCGTTCCAGCAGCTCGAGGGCCAGTTCGTCCAGCACGTCCCGGTTCTCGGTAAGGATGGCGTAGGCCTCGTCATGCGCCTGGTCGATCAGGCGGCGTACTTCCTCATCAACAACGTAGGCGATCTGGTCCGAGTAGTTGCGCTCGTGGCCGGCATCGCGGCCCAGGAACGGCTCGCCGCCGCCCTGTCCCAGCCGGACAGCTCCAACGCGTTCGCTCATGCCGTACTCAGTGACCATCTTGCGGGCTGTGGCGGTGGCCTTCTCGATGTCGTTCGACGCTCCTGTGGATGGATCGTGGAAGACAATTTCCTCGGCCACCCGGCCGCCCATGGCGTATGCCATCTGGTCCAGGAGCTCATTGCGGGTGATCGAATATTTGTCGTTGTCCGGAACCACCATGGTGTAACCCAGCGCGCGTCCGCGGGGCAGGATGGTGATCTTGGTGACCGGAGCGGAGTTGCGCAGGGCACCTGCCACCAAGGCGTGGCCGCCCTCGTGATAAGCGGTGATCTTGCGCTCGTGTTCCTTCATAACGCGGCTGCGCTTCTGCGGGCCGGCCATCACGCGGTCAATCGCTTCATCCAGCGCGCGGTCGTCAACCAGGTTTGCGTTGGAGCGGGCCGTCAGCAGGGCAGCCTCGTTGAGGACGTTGGCCAGGTCCGCACCCGTGTAGCCGGGGGTCTTCTTGGCGACGGCCCGCAGGTCCACGCCGGGCGCCATGGGCTTGCCCTTGGCGTGCACGCTGAGGATCTGTTCGCGGCCCACAAGGTCCGGAGCTTCCACGGAGATCTGGCGGTCAAAGCGGCCGGGACGCAGCAGCGCGGGGTCCAGGACGTCCGGGCGGTTGGTAGCGGCGATCAGGATGACGTTGGTCTTGACGTCGAAGCCGTCCATCTCCACCAGGAGCTGGTTGAGCGTCTGCTCACGTTCATCGTTGCCGCCGCCGATTCCGGCGCCACGGTGACGTCCGACGGCGTCGATCTCATCCACGAAGATGATGGCCGGTGAATTGGCCTTGGCCTGTTCGAAGAGGTCGCGGACACGGGAAGCACCAACACCGACGAACATCTCGACGAAGTCCGAGCCGGAGATGGAGAAGAACGGAACGCCGGCTTCACCTGCGACAGCGCGGGCCAGAAGGGTCTTACCCGTGCCTGGCGGACCGTAGAGCAGCACGCCCTTGGGGATCTTTGCGCCAACGGCCTGGAACTTGGCCGGTTCCTGGAGGAATTCCTTGATCTCCTGGAGTTCCTCGACTGCCTCATCGGCACCGGCGACGTCCACGAAGGTCACCTGCGGCATGTCCTTGCTGACCATCTTGGCCTTGGACTTGCCGAACTGCATGATCTTGGAACCGCCACCCTGCATACGGGTCATCAGGAACCAGAAGAGCGCACCCAGGAGGAGGACCGGAATCAACAGCGAGAGCAGGCCGGAGAACCAGTTGCTCTCCAGCGGCTGGTCCGTGAAGCCCTGCGGGGGTTCGGCGTCGGTGACAGCCTTGACGACGGCGGCGCCGCGGTCATCCACGAACTTGAAGTGGACGTTCTTGCCCTTGTCCTGATCATCAATTACCAGGGGGTCCTTCAGGATCAGGTCCACCCGGTTCTCGCCGTCGAGAATCTTGGCCTGTTCCACTGCTCCCGGCTTGGCAAGGAGTTCAAGGCCCTTGTCCGTGTCCACCTGGGCTGAACCACCCGGTGCCAGCGTTGCAAAGGCAATCAGCAGCAGGCCGATTACAACCACAATCCAGATGCCCGGACCCTTGAAGAAACTCTTAGCTTTCATCTGATCGGGGGCTGGCCCCGTCCCTCCTGGTAGTGCTGCACGGCACGTCTCCTGTGCACGCGTGTGGTGCTGCGTCAGCTTCTAGCTATACACCGTCCGCAGTAGTTCACGCATGGTCAGAGGTAAAAGTTCCCTCTGGGCGTAGCGTGGCCGAGGTTTAGCCGGCCCGGCCACCGTGCACGCTTCAACACTTCTGCACCATATTGTTCCAAGTCGCTCGGTGGCCTCCTGGCCACAGCTGGGCGGACTCCAGGACAGGGTGCGTGGACACGTCCAAAGCAGAGCAGAAGTGCTGCCGGGTTATCCACATAGCCCGGCAGAGGAGTGTTGTGCTGCCGGGCTTCGGTGGATGGTTGGAGCCATGGATGCGGTGGAGTTCCTGGCACGGCAAGGCGGGGCGGCAAGGCTGGCGCATCTCTGCGGCGCAGGAATTACCAGGCATCGGGTGGGTTTAGCTCTGGGCGCGGGCCGGATTCTCCGCAGCAGGCAAGGCGTCTACCACTTGCCTGGCGTCCGCCAGGATTACCTCGCCGCCATGACGGCGAACGCTGCCCTGACCTGCCTGTCTGCGGCAGGCCACTACAGGCTGTGGAACATCAATCCGGCGGAAAAATTGCATCTCGCATCAGCGCACCGGCGGGTGGAACCGGACCACGTGCCGCACCGGACCAACGGGAGAATTACCGCCCTGCAGCCGCCTGTTCTGGAACTCAAGGACGTCCTGGTCCACGCCCTGCAGTGCCTCCCCGAGCTGGAAGCCCTCGTGATGGTGGAATGCGCCTGCAACCGTGGTGAGTCCAGTCCTGCGTTCCTGCGGGGCCTTCTTCCCGGGCCAAGGAACGGCCGGGCGAGGGACGTCCTGGACCTGGTGGAGCGGGGCTCGGATTCACTGCTTGAGACGGTTGCCCGGGTGTTGTTCCGACGGCATGGGTTAACAGTGGAGACACAGGTGTATCTGGACGGAATCGGCTACGTGGACTTCCTGATCAACGGCTGCCTGATCGTGGAGATCGACGGTGCAGAATTCCATATGGACAAGAAGCAGTTCAAGAAGGACCTCCGCCGCAACAACACGGCCATTTCCAGGGGCTACCGCAGCCTGAGATACGCCTACGAGGACGTGCTGCACCGGCCAGAGCAGATGCTGGCACAAATCCGGCAAACCCTGGCAACGCCACCGCGTCCGCCGCGCTGACAGTCCGCCTGAAGCCAATTGTGGCCGCAAATCCGCGGCCCGCCGGCCGGAGTCTCAGCAGCTTTGCACCACTTTGCCGCCGACCCGGTTCCCCCGGCCCGGATTCACACGGTCCAGCCCGGACGATAAGACGCAAAGTGGTGCAGAATTGCAGCGGGCGGCCAGCCGCCTACTCGTAAACGTGCGGAGCCAGGGTGCCCACGAAGTCCAGGTTGCGGTACTTCTCGGCGTAGTCCAGGCCGTAGCCCACTACAAATTCATTGGGGATGTCGTAGCCGACGTACTTAACGTCGAGCTCGACCTTGGCGGCAGTGGGCTTCCGGAATGCGGTGCAGATTTCCAGCGAGGCCGTGCCGCGGGATTCCAGGTTGGTCTTGAGCCAGGACAGAGTCAGGCCGGAGTCGATGATGTCCTCGACGATCAAGACGTCCTTGCCCATCAGGTCAGTGTCCAGGTCCTTGAGGATCCGGACCACGCCGGAGGACTGGGTGCCGGAGCCGTAGGAGGAGACGGCCATCCAGTCCATGGAGACGTGGCTGTGCAGCGCGCGGGCGAGGTCCGCCATGACCATAACGGCGCCCTTGAGCACGCCCACGATCAGCAGATCGCGGCCTTCGTAGTCCTTGTCGATCTGCGCAGCGAGCTCCGTAATCCGCTGCTGGATCTGCTCCCTGGTGTAGAGAACGTGCTTGAGATCTGCCGTGACGTCGTTTGAATCCACCAATGGCTCCTGAATAGATGCGGGGACTATCTTTGGGGCGGTTTTTGAGGCCGGAATACTAGCTTCCCACAGCGGGCGGCTCCCCGGGGAACAGCTTCACGCCCGGCTGCCGCGGATTGGGCGTCCAGCTGCGCAAGTGAGAGCCGGAACACGCTGACGCCGCCCGGAAGCTCCACCGGACCGGCCGATCCCGTCCGGCGCAGCAGCGCCTCGGCAGCAAGGAGCCGCTGATAACTGGGCTGTTGACCGCCGACGTCGGCAGCGGCCTTCGCGATGACCCGGAACCTGATGGCCGGGGCAAGGCCGCCGAGGGCAGTTTCGGGGAGGCTGACCTCACCTTCCCCGCGTTCCGCGAGTTGCTCATAGGCGGCGGCGGCGGTGTCATCCAGGTAGTCGGCGTCCAGCTGGAGGATTGATGCGGTCCGGGCCAGGGATTCGGCAACTCCGGGGCCCAGCTTCTCCTCGAGGAGAGGGAGGACCTCAACGCGGGTCCTGGACCGGGCGTAGGCGGGGTCCAGGTTGGTGGGATCGTGCCAGGGATCGAGGTCCTCGGCAGCGCAGATCTCCAGGGTGTCGGCGCGGCGCAGGCCCAGGAAGGGCCTCAGGAGCAGGCCTCGGGCGGGGCGCATGCCAGCCAGCGAACGGGTTCCTGAGCCCCGGGCAAGGCCCAGCAGCACCTGCTCGGCCTGGTCGTCCAGGGTGTGGCCAAGGAGCACGGCGTCTGCATCAACTTCGCGGGCGGCGGCTTCGAGGGCGGCATGCCTGGCATCGCGGGCAGCCGCTTCCGGGCCCACTCCGGTTGAGACAACGTCCACCGCCCGGACCAGCACCGGGTCCAGCCCAAGTTCCTTCAATGCGGCGGCGGTGGACGCGGCTACCCCGGCCGATCCGGCCTGCAGTTGGTGGTCGACCACCACGGCGCCTACCGTGATCGGGTGGCCCTGCACATTGCCGCGCCGGGCAAAGTAGGCGACGATGGCAGCGAGGGCCATCGAATCGGGGCCGCCGCTGCAGGCCACGAGGACCCGTTCGGGAAAACCCGCCGCCGCCAGGGCGTCCGCCAACGCTTTCCGCGCAGTGCCGACGACCGGTGCCAGACGTCCGGGCCGCCGTCGTCCGCTTGTTTGAGCGGCAGTGGGCGCGTCCGCGGGATCAGAGCCAGCAGTGGAACCTTCCGTCACCGCAGTCCCATCCGGTCCAGCCACAACCTGGAATCGTGGATTTCTTCCTCGGTGGGCAGGTTCTGGGCGGACTCCCACACCAGGTTGAAACCCTCCATGCCGGCAACAGCCACCACGCCGCGGACGAATTTGGCGCCGTCCGAGTACTGCTTCATCTTGGCGTCCAGGCCCAGCAGGTTGCGCAGGAACTTCTCGATGGCGCCACGGTCCTTGCCACGGGCATTGAAGCGCTGCCGGATGGTCTTGACGGACGGCACGATGCTGGCGTCGACGGCGTCCATCACCACGTTCGCATGCCCTTCCAGCAGGCTCATGACGGCGGTGAGCCGGGACAGTGCGGCCTTCTCCTCGGGATCCTGGAGCAGGTCCAGGATGGCGCCGCGGTCCGGGGTATGCCCTGTGGCGGTGCGGTCCTTCAGGGATTTGGCGGCAGCCGTGGCGCGCTCCATCAAGGAATCCACATTGCCCAGCAGGTGCCCGCTGAGGCCGTCGATCTCCGCCAGCATGTGGTGCCGGAGCCAGGGCGCTGCGGCAAACTGGACGCGGTGCGTCTGCTCATGGAGGCAGACCCAGAGGCGGAAGTCCTCCGGGTTGACGTTGAGCTGGCGTTCGACGGAGATGATGTTCGGAGCCACCAGGAGCAGCCGGCCGGCGGCTGGCGCGTGGGAGTTTTCGGCGAGCGCGGCGAAGGGATCGTACTGGCCCAGGACCTTGCTGGAGAGGAACGCCAGGATGGCTCCCAGCTGTCTGCCGGTCACGGCGCCACTGATGGCCGCAGCTGTGGGCCCTACCGAACCCTTGCGGCTCTCCAGCATCTTTTCGATGGCGGGCTTGAGCATCACGGAGAAGCTCTGGGTGTTGGCCTTGGCCCACGTGGCGCGGTCAACCACCAGCACGGCGGAATCGCGGAGGTCCCGCGCGGCTTCCAGCTTGGTGATCTGGTGGACGTACTCCACCGACCTGTCGGCCATCAGCCGGAGACTGTCGACGGCGTCACCCATCTCCCGTGCGGACAGCTGGGGTCCGGCGGGGGTGAGCCGGGCGGCGGTGGAGGCGGCCAGCTCCCAGTTGATGAGGGCCGGCGCGGGCACAGGACTAGCTTGGGGAGTCGCCATACCCCCATAACATCACAGCCGCATGTGCATCCGCCTTTAAGTTCGCTGACCGGCGAACCGTTAAAGACCGGCGGGAGGCGCAGGTCAGCGGCAGCCGCACCCTGCCAGGACGGTGGCAGCCCGGTCCAGTGCCGGTTTGTTCCCGGTTGCTCCGGCTTTGAGTCCGTTGCCGACGAACGAAAAGACCAGCAGCCGGCCATCCGCGTCCACCACGTAGCCGCTCAGGGCCAGCACGGTGTTCAGGGTTCCGGTCTTGGCGCGGACCAGGCCGGCTCCCCCGGCGGAGTCCTGTCCGGCGACATAGCGGTCGTCCAGCGTTCCCGTCAGCGCAGCCACCGGGAAGCCGGGAAGGGCCTCCCGCAGGCGGGGATCGGGGCCGGATGTCATGGCCAGCACCACCGCGGTCAGCTGGGCGGCGGAAACGCGGTTGTCCATGGTCAGGCCGGAGACGTCAGCCAGCACCATGGAGTCCGTGCTGATCCCCAGCTTCCCGACCTCGGCCAGCACCACTGACGTGGCGCCGTCGTTGCTCGCCGGCAGTCCCGCCGCCAACGCGGCCATGCGGCCCAGCACCTCGGCCAGGTAGTTGTCTGAGGTTTGCAGCATCAGGGCAACCTGTTCGGCCACTGTTGCGGACTGCGCCTCCGCCAGCACCGGCGCGTCCGCGGGCGCAACGGAACGTCCGACGTCGGAAGTCACCGTTAGTCCCGCTGCGGCACCCAGGTTGCGCAGGGAAGCGGCGAACACCTCCGCCGTGGCCATCGCTGAATCCTGGGGCCGCGGGCCGGTAGTGACGGCGGCGTTGTACCGCGCCGAGTTCAGGGCGAGCGGAAAGAGCGGAGCGACTTCGCCGGCTTCCACGTCACCAGACAGCCAGGAGGGGTTGAGCGCGGCGCCGGAAAAGAGGGAGTCATCCGCATGGACGGTCACTGTGCCGGTGACCCCGGCTGCCTGCAGCGACGCGACGGTGTCCGCCGCCAGGGTGGCCACTCCTGCGCGGCCCAGTACCTGGCCAGGGGCTGATTCGCCGGAGGAAAGCAGGACGTCGCCACCGCCACGCAACACTACTGTTCCGGGCTCCGCGCCCTGCAGCACGGTGGTGCTGAAACGGTGGTCCGGGTCCATGGCGTGCAGGGCTGCCGCGGCTGTGAGGAGCTTGGTGTTCGACGCCGGCACCCGGGCGTCCGTGCCGCCGCGGCTGAACAGGACTTCGCCGGTGAGCGCATCCTGGACGTAGGCGGTGAAGTCGCCGTCGCCGTCGGCCTTCAACTGGGGTTCCAAGGCAGCGGCCAGGACGGCAGGTTCCGGCACCGGGGCGCTGGCCTGCAGCGGCAAAATGCCGGTCCGGGCGGCGGGTGCCGTGGGCAGCTGCTGCCACGCGGGAGTGGGCACGGGTTCCACGACGGCAGGGGCGGGCGGTCCGGTAAACCCAGGGATCAGCGAGACGCCGGCAGGAACTGCCAGGGCAACAGCAAGGAGCAGGAGCAATGCCAGCGGCCAGTCGGAGCCGAGGAAACGGCGTGGCGCACGGGCGGCGCCTGCCCCCTTTGTTGACGTCATACTGCTGCTGGTCCTCAGTCCTGAATTCCCCACAAGTTCCTGAAACCAGGGACTGTCGCTATATCCTCAATAGTAGTCGGCGGCACTGGCATCCCTTGTTCAAACAAGCGTCACCGTTGCCGCGAACCCCCTGCACAAGCCGAGGAGCATTCCATGAAGCATGACGTGACCATCGAGATCCCCAAGGGATCGCGCGTCAAGTACGAAGTTGACCACGAGACCGGCCGCGTCCGCCTGGACCGCGTCCTCTTCACCTCCATGCAGTACCCCACGCACTACGGGTTCTTCGAGAACACCCTGGGCGAAGACGGCGATCCGCTGGACGCACTGGTGCTCCTCCAGGACTTCGACCTCCACCCCGGCGTCATCGTGGAGTCCCGCCCCATCGGCGTTTTCAACATGACTGACGACGGCGGCGGCGACGCCAAGGTTCTGTGCGTTCCGGTGGACGCCCGCTTTGACCACATCCAGGAGATCAGCGACGTCAGCGAATTCCTGATCAAGGAAATCGAGCACTTCTTCACCCGTTACAAGGACCTGGAGCCCGGCAAATGGGTCAAGGCCGAGGGCTGGGGCGACCGCGCCGCCGCCGAAGCCGAACTGGAAGCCTCCATCAAGCGCTACGTTCCGGCTGCGGGACACTAGTCCAGAGCCCGGTGGTCGAGCCCAGTCCGGTGGTTGAGCCCGCCGAAACCCCGGTGGTTGAGCCTGTCGAAACCCCGGTCTCGGCAGGCCCGACCACCGGGGCCACCAGCTTCAGCCCGCCCTGCGGGCCAGTGACCGGATGGCGCGACGGCGATGTCCTCCGCGCCACCGGAATCCCCTACGCAACCGCGTCCCGGTTCCAGCCGCCCGTTCCGGCCGCCGACTGGACCGACCCGCTGGCCGCGACGTCGTGGGCACCCGCCTGTCCGCAAGGCCCGGTCCCGTTCCTGGATGATGTCCTGGGCACCCGTTACGGAGAACTCCCCGGCAGCGAAGACTGCCAAAACCTCTCCATCACCATGCCGGCAGACCTTGCCGGCGGCGAACGCCTGCCCGTGATGGTGTGGCTGCACGGCGGCTCCTACACAACGGGTTCGGGCGACCTCGCGATCTTCGACCCAGCACGCCTGGTGGCGGAGAACCGGGTCATAGTGGTTTCGGTGACCTACCGGCTGGGCCTGTTCGGGTACCTGGCAGTGGGCAACCACCGGCCCGGGAACCTGGGCCTGCTGGACCAGCTCGAGGCATTCCGCTGGGTACAAAGGAACATCGGCGCGTTTGGCGGCGACCCCAGCTTGGTGACGGCTTTCGGCCAGTCCGCCGGTGGTGACGCCGTGGCCCATTTGATGGCAGTCCCGGAGGCCCCCTCGCTGTTCCAGCGCGCCATCATCCAGAGCGCGCCGCTGGGTATTGCCCGCGGCCGGGCCAAGATGAACGCTGCGATGGCCGTCGCCGCCGAAGCCGTCACGGAACAGACGCCCGCTATGGACATGGTGGCCCTGGAACAGGACGTGGTCCAGGTGGCGCGCAAGTTCGGCATGCTGGCAGCCATGCCCTTTGGGACCCAGTACGGGCACGCACCGCTCCCGGAGGAATCCGAGATAGAAGCCGCCTGGAACCGGACGGCCCCCGGCATCGAGATCCTGATTGGACATACCTCCGACGAAGCACGGCTGTTCCTGCCGCGCAGCCCTGCGCTCATGCGGCTGCACCGGGTGCCCGTTGTTGGCCCGGCGGCGTTGCGGGCCGTCAACAAGGTGGTGACGGAGACCGTCTACGGCTTCGCCGCGCGGAGGTTCGCCAAACGGCACACCAAGGCCGGCGGCAAAGCGCACCGGTACCTCCTGAGCTGGCACGCCCCGGACACCATCTTCGGCGCCGCGCATACCGTGGACCTGCCCTTGCTGTTCGGCACCCGGAAGACCTGGGAGGGTGTTGGCCTGCTGGCGGGGTTGTCCTGGGAGCAGATCGATGGCACGGGGAAGCGGGTGCGCCGGATCTGGGCGGACTTCGCCCGCGGCACGGAACCCGGGCCAGCCGGCAACATTCCAGGCGTCCTGGAATGCCTCGAGGTTTAGCCCCGGACACATTTCCGTGTGACGTGCGCATCGTGCGTACTCAGTATATGGTGTGGAGCAACACACTCCCGCGGAGCTCGTCTGACGGGAGTTACTGATGGGGGCAGTATGAGGATTTTCAGGCGCATTGTGTTGCCGGTGGCATGGCTGGTTGTTTTTGCGGTGATCGCCGTAGCCCTGGTGAAAATCGCGTTTATCGACGGAATGAAGCCCGAGGGAGCGGCAATCGGCCCGTCGGTTGAGGTCGCCATTCCGGTAGTCCAAGCCACCAGGGCCACGGTGACCAACACCGTGGAAGTCCAGGCCACAGTGGACAGCGACGCCGCCGTTCCGGTGAAGAATACGACGGCGGGAACTGTGGTTTACCTGTTCGTGTCGCCCGGCGATGAGGTGCTTGCCAACGCCCCGCTGTACCAGGTCCGAACCGAAGTCCAGCCTGACCCGCCGGCTGCACCCGTCAACGTGCCGCCGTCGGACGCGAAAGACGAGGCCCCGGCCGCGCCGGTCCGGATAGCTCCCGTCTACACCTACACCGACGTTTACGCCCCCACCTCGGGCACCGTGGAAACGCTGGCGGTGCTGGTGGACCAGCAGGTCAGCGTGGGCGAATCCACCGGATCCGTGAACCCTGGCACCTACACCGTCAGCGGCTCCATCGACGCCGCCCAGCAGTACCGGCTCCTGGCCAAGCCAGGCTCCGCGGTGATTTCCGTCGTCGGCGGTCCGGCTCCCTTCACCTGCCCCTCGGTGACGCTGAAGAGCATCGCCGCCAGCACCGGCGGCAGTGGCGCCGGTGGCTCCGGTGGCGGCGCCGGCGGCGTAAGCCGGAGCGTCCCCGTGGCGCAGTCCGGCGGCGGCATGATGGGCGGCGGGGGCGGCGCTCCGGAGGGCGGTACTCCCACCGGCACCATCAGCTGTGCCGTACCAACCGGCGTCGAGGTCTTTGCCGGGCTCGGTGCCACCATGACCGTAACCGCGGGGCAGGCAGCCGATGTGGTGACGGTTCCGCTCACGGCTGTCAAAGGCAGCGTGACGGATGGCATCGTCTGGGTTTCCGCGGGCAATCCGGCCGGGAACGCACCCGGCCCGGAGGGTGCAATGGTCGACGGCGGCGCTCCCGTGGGCGGCCCGACGGCCGCCGCTGCAGCCGAAGGTCCTGTTGAAGGCCCCGCCGGCGGCATGCCTGGCGCTCCGGGCGGCTCGGTCGCTTCGGGCCCCTCCGAGGAACGAAAGGTCCAACTGGGCCTCAATGACGGTTCCCGCGTTGAGGTTGTATCCGGGCTGGAGGAAGGCGAGTTTGTCCTGGAATTCGTCCCGGGCGCCCCGGCTCAGATGCCTCCCGGGGGCCAGCCGGGCATGGCGTTCCCGATGGGCGGCTAGCCATGGAGGAATTGGTTTCCCTCACAGCTGTCACCCGGACGGTCAGGCTCCCTGACGATGCCGAACTGCATATCCTCAAGGGCATCGACCTCGCTGTCCATGCCGGCGACCATACGGCCATCATCGGCCGGTCCGGTGGCGGAAAGTCGACCCTGCTGAACCTGATCGGCCTGCTGGATCTGCCGTCAACCGGTGAAATCCGGTTCCTGGGCGAGCCCGTCAACCACCTGAGCAACAATGCCCGGGCCAGGCTCCGCGGCGAATCCGTGGGCTTTGTGTTCCAGCAGTTCAACCTGCTGCCCGGCCGCAGCGCCCTGGACAACGTCATCACTCCCCTGCTCTACGCCAAGGGCTCAGGCTTCTGGCGGCGCCGTGAACTCGCCATGGAAATGCTGGACCGCGTGGGCCTCAGCGCCCGTGCCGATGTGCTGCCGAATATGCTTTCCGGCGGTGAACAGCAGCGTGTGGCAATCGCCAGGGCCCTGGTAAGGAAGCCGCGGCTGATCCTGGCGGACGAACCAACGGGAGCGCTCGACGTCGAAACCGGGCAGACCGTGATGGCCCTGCTGGATACCGTCGCCACGGAATCCGGCTCGGCGCTAATCACCATCACCCACGACTCCAACGTGGCCGCCCTGGCCCGCGCCTGCTACCGCCTGGAAGCAGGCGTGCTTACCGCCGTCGACGTCCCGCTCCGGCCTGGCACACCAGGCGCCGAAACCTCCGCTTCGGACGAAGCCGTCGGTGCCTCCGCGGGAGCCGGCGCATGACCGGCCTCGTATCGACCATTGTCGAGGCCTGGCAGGAACTGCGGATCAACAAGACCCGGATCCTCCTCGCGCTGATCGGCGTGGCGCTGTCAGTAGCCGCGTTGACCACCGTGGTGGGCATGGGAAACCTGGTCCGTGAAGGCTACAAGGCCTCGTCGGAACGCAACGGCGGCCGCTCTGCAACCCTCAATCTGGGAGTTTACGGGCCAACCATGCCGGACCCGGAGAAGCTGAGCCAGGCATACCGTGGCATCCAGGAACGGTACGGCATCAAGTACTCCACCAACGTGTCCCAGGCGCAGCATGGCTTCCAGTTCCCGAACGGCGTCCAGGATGTCCAGCTCCACGTGGTGGATCCTGGCTACGGCGTCATCCACCGCATTGAAGTGGACCACGGCAGCTGGTTTGCGGACTCGGACGAGCAGCGCTTCGCGCCCGCTCTGGTGGTAAGCGAAACCTTCTACAACGCGGCCGGCCGCCCCAATCTCACGACGGATCCGGTGGTGACGCTCGCGGGCGCGCAGAAGACGACCGCGGTGATTATTGGCGTGGTTCCGGACCAGTACCCGTATCCCGGCATGCCGCCGTCGGCCTATATGTTGACGGGCGCCGCGGAGAAGGCCGGGGTTACGGCCGGGGCTTATGGAATGTCCAGCCAATTCGAGATCTGGGTGCAGGACGCCCAGGCGGAATCGCTCCAGGCCGCCATCACGGCGGACCTCCAGCAGCAGTTCCCCGGCATGGAAGCCCAGGCAAACCGTGGCGACTACGCCAGCCACGGCGATCCGTTCGCCATGGTCCAGCTGGCTGTTGGCGGCATTGCGGGCCTGGTGATGCTCCTCGGCGCGGTGGGCATGCTCAACATCTCGATGGTCACCGTGCGATACCGGGTGCGTGAAATCGGCATCCGGCGCAGCTTCGGGGCAACATCGCAGCGGGTGTTTGTGGGCGTGATGATGGAGTCAGTGGTGGCGACTGCGGTAGCCGGGGTTGTGGGCGTGATGCTGGCCGTGGCCGTGGTCAAGAACCCATGGATCGAGTCGAAGATCGCGCCGGGGCTGACCGAGTTCCCGCCATTCCCGCTGGAAGCGGCCATGCTGGGCCTCGGTGCCGCCATCCTGGTGGGCGCCCTCGCCGGCGCCATTCCTGCGCTGGTGGCCGTCCGGGTCAAGGTAATCGACGCGATCCGCTTCTGAGCAACGCTTCGACTATCCTGCTGTTCCCGCAAGGCGGGGTCACTTACGTGCCCACAGGCCGTAAGTGACCCTGCGTTGCTTGGGGGAGCAAGTCACAGCCAGTCGGGATCCTCACCGTAGGTCCGGGTGTATTCACGGGCTTGGGTTCGTTGGTCCTGCAGGGACTGGCGCAGCTGGGCGCACTTCGCGGCGAGGCCCGGAATCCGGTCAATGGCATCGATCGCCAGCTGGAAGCGGTCGATCCGGTTGAGCATGGCCATGTCAAAGGGCGTGGTGGTAGTGCCTTCCTCCTGGTAGCCACGGACGTGCAGCCCAGCCTGGTTGGTCCGCCGGTAAGCCAGCCGGTGGATCAACGACGGGTAGCCGTGGTAGGCGAAAATGATGGGCTTGTCCACGGTGAAGATCCCGTCAAAGTCTCGGCTGTGGAGCCCGTGCGGGTGCTCGCTGGAGTCCTGCAGTCGCATCAGGTCGACAACGTTCACCACCCGCACCTTCAGGCCCGGGACGCCTTCCCTCAACATCCGGGCGGCGGCTACTGTCTCGACGGTGGGGACGTCACCGGCGCAGGCCAGGACGACGTCGGGCTCCTCCCCCGCCACCTCGGAACCGGCAAAGTCCCAGATCCCCAGTCCGCGCCGGCAATGCAGCGACGCGTCCTCCGGGCCCAGCCAGGCCGGCGTCGGCTGTTTTCCGCTGACCACAATGTTCACGTAGTCCTTGGACCGGAGGCAGTGATCCATCACGCTCAGCAGCGTGTTGGCGTCCGGTGGCAGGTACACGCGGATCACCTCGGCCTTCTTGTTGATGGCATGGTCGATGAAGCCCGGGTCCTGGTGGCTGAAACCGTTGTGGTCCTGCTGCCACACGTGTGAGGACAGCACGTAGTTGAGCGACGCGATCGGCTGCCGCCAAGGCAGGGCCCGGTGCACTTTCAGCCATTTGGCGTGTTGGTTGAACATGGAATCGACAATGTGGATAAACGCCTCGTAGCAGCTGAAGACACCGTGCCGCCCGGACAGCAAATATCCCTCCAGCCAGCCCTGGCACAGGTGTTCGCTGAGCACCTCCATCACCCTGCCGGCCCGTGCCAGGTGCTCATCGACGTCGTCAATCCGGTACTGCCACACCTTGTCCGTGACGTCGTAAACGTCCTGCAGCCGGTTCGACGCCGTTTCATCCGGGCCGAACAATCGGAAGTTCTCCGGATTCAGGCTGATAACGTCCCGCAGCCAGCCTCCAAAGGTGACCATGGGACCCACCTTCTCCGCGCCGGGACTGGAAACCTCGACGCCGTACTTGCGGAAGTCAGGCAGCTTCAAGTCCCGGAGCAGGACGCCGCCGTTTGCATAGGGCGTGGCGCTCATCCGAAGGCTTCCCTCCGGGGCGTTCGGGACGACGTCGGCACTCAGCCGCCCGCCGTCGTCGAACAATTCTTCCGGACGGTAGCTGCGCATCCACTCCTCCAACTGCCGGAGGTGCTCAGGGTTGCTGCGCACCTCGGACAGCGGCACCTGGTGGCTGCGCCACGTCCCCTCCACGGGTTTGCCGTCAACCTCCCGCGGCCCGGTCCAGCCCTTCGGCGAGCGCAGCACGATCATGGGCCATTGCGCGGCCCCGTTCTGGTTCCCATCCTCTCCCCTGGGCGCTCGAAACTCCGTCTGGATCTCCCGGATTTCCGCCAGGCAGTCGTCCAGGGCCTCGGCGAAATCCGCGTGCGCGGTGGCGGTATCCCGCGGGTCCTTGACCGTGACGAAATGCGGCCGGTGCCCGTACCCTCGAAGCAGCTCCGCCAGCTGTTCCTCCGGCATGCGGGCCAGGATGGTGGGGTTGGCGATCTTGTAGCCGTTCAGGTGCAGGATGGGCAGCACCGCGCCGTCAGCCTTCGGATCCAGGAAGTTGTGCGAATGCCAGCTGGCCGCCAGCGGTCCGGTCTCCGCCTCGCCGTCGCCAATTACCGCCGCGGTGACCAGCTGCGGGTTATCAAACACCGTTCCGTAGGCGTGCGCCAGGGCGTATCCCAGTTCGCCGCCTTCATGGATGGAGCCGGGGCTTTCGGGCGCCGCGTGGCTGGGAATTCCGCCGGGGTAGGAGAACTGGCGGAAAAGCTCGGCAAGTCCGGCTTCGTCATTCCCCACATGGCTGTAGATCTCCGCGTAAGTGCCCTCCAACCAGGCATTGGCGACGACGGCGGGACCACCATGGCCCGGACCTGCCACAAAGAGCATCTCCTGGGAGTCGCGGCGGATCACCCGGTTCAGGTGCGAGTAGATGAAGTTCAGGCCGGGCGTGGTGCCCCAGTGGCCCAGGAGCCTGGCCTTGGCGTCCTCCGGCTCCAGCGGAGTCCGGAGCAACGGATTGCGGCGCAGGTAAATCTGGCCGACGGACAGATAGTTTGCGGCCCGCCACCAGCGGTCCACGAGTTCGAGTTCATCCTGCGGGGCCTTCTGGACTGGTTCGTGGCTCATCGGTTCTCCTCCACTTGGCGGGCGGCGGCACTGGTCTTCCCATCGGACCACATCACGTGACGGGATAAAACCCCCGGCAGTACTCCCCATACCGTGGAAGTGCTACCAGCCGGTAGTCTGTGATCCACCATGTTCACCTTGACGATCAACCAGACGGACAGCCGGCGCGACGGCGACCTGGTTCCCCAGCTGCTGAAGGACCTGCGCCATATTCCTGCGCGCCTGGACTTTGACCGTTCGGTTGAGGACGAGGTCCAAGGTGTCCTTGACTGCCCGCACCAGGCCGTGGAGGCTGCACTGATCGCGCTGCGGTCCGGGGCCTGGTTTGTAGGCATCGGCGTGGGCCCGGTCAACGAGCCGCTGCCCAACCAGATCAAGGACGCCTCCGGGCACGGCCTGATTTATGCCCGCCGTGCCGTGGACCGGCTCCGCCAGGGCAAGGACCGGGTGCCCGTGGCCGTCGACGGGCCACTGCTGGAGCTGACTACCGAAGCCGAAGCGGTGCTGCGCCTCCTGGGCCACATTGTCCGGGACCGGAGCGACGCCGAGTGGCGGGTCCTGGACCTGTTGACGCCTGGCGTCCGCGGGCAGCAGAAGGCCGTGGCACAGGAACTTGGCATCACAACGCAGGCTGTCAGCAAGGCAGTGGCCCGGTCGCAATGGAACGAAGAACACGCCGCCCGGCCCGCGGCGGCCCGGCTGCTGGCCCTGATCCTCGAGGTCAGGTAGCGGCCGGATTCTGCACAACTTTGGGGCTCTGGTCCGGCCCGGCGTCCCGCGTCCGGCTGTCAGACGCCAAGCCCCGTGTGGCGCCTAGAGGAGGCCGCGCAACACGGTGGCGGCGCCGTCGTCGAACACTGTCTGCGTGACCTCATCCGCAGCCGCGAGCACCTCATCCGGAGCCTGGCCCATGGCCACCCCGCGTCCGGCCCAGGTCAGCATCTCGATGTCGTTGCGGCCATCACCCATTGCCACGGTGTGGGCCGGGTCGATGCCCAGCCGCGCGCGAAGTGATTCCAGGGCGCTGGCCTTGGTTACTCCGGCTGCAGCAATATCCAGCCATGCGGTCCAGCCGACGGAGTAGGTCACGCCGGCCAGGCCGATCTGCGCGATGGCCTCTTGGAACTCCTCCGAGGTGTTCTGGCTGCTGAAGACCACGACGCGGACGGCCGTGGCTTCAAGCATGGTCTGGAAGTCGACGCCGATTGCCTCCACGCCAAAGCTGGCATCCTCGAAGCGCTCGGTGGCCAGGAAGTTGCCGTCCTCATCCTCCAGCGCGTACTTGGCCGTGGGCAGTTTCTTGCGCAGAGCGCGCAGGGCCGGGGCGGGATCAAAAGTAGCCTTGTGGATAACCTCGTAGCCGTCTTCCAGCTCAGGGTCCAGGCGCAGGGTGACGCCGCCGTTGCAGCAAACAGCGTAGCCACGGTCGATGCCGATCTGCTCAATAATGGGCAGCGCGGCGTTGAGGGAGCGGCCTGTGGCGATCATGACCTCATGGCCGGCGGCTACAACGGCCTGCGCGGACTCGCGGACGGCCTGCGTCATGTGGCCGTCATGGTCCACCAGGGTCCCGTCAACGTCGAGGGCAATCATGAGGCGCGGCGAGGCTTTGCCGTTGTGGGCGGCCTTGCGGGTGGTGCGGATTTCGGTATTTCGCTGGTCTTCGATGCCAGCGACTGAGGATTCAGTCAAAATAGTCATGCCTCCAGTACAGCAGAAACCTGTGCGGGGAGCCTAGGACCTGCACCACTGCCCGCGTGAACACCTGGTTAATACCCACAGGCTGCCCACAGTGTGAGTGTTTACCCAAAAAACCCCGGCTTGCGGAGAAATACCGAGCGGGTGGGACCTGGCCCGGCTGGCAGCACACGGCCCCCGCACGGTTCCCAGGCTTGTCCGCAGAACCCAACCTTCAAGGCTCTGAGCTCCGGACAAGCCTGGGAACGCTTGACCCAGCGGGCCGGAGCCCGGCCGCGAGCAACTTCCTTTTCACCCGGCTCGGATCCTGTAGATCCGCCCAAGCCCACCTCTTCACGTCGTAGCCAAGGGCGCGGATACGGTCTTCGCGGAGCTTCTCCCGATATAGCGCTTCCTCGGGCGTGATACCGCTCATCCGGGCAGCATTGATGTACTTGTCCTTGCCGTCGAACTCCCCAACAATTCCCTGGGCCTTCCACAAGAAGTCGCTCCTGCCGATCTTGCCGTCGCTGTCCCAGAAGGAGACCTGAAGCGTGGGCTGTTCAAAACCGAGGAACTCGAAAATGGCCCGGCTGTAGGACTCTCCCACGGATTCCACCAACGGGTTGGCCAGCAATGCCACCCGGGTTGCGCGGTCGCGGGCCGAGGCGAAGGGCAGTTCCACGATCAAGGCTTCCATCCCGGGTATCATCAGCAGGTTTCCGTTTTCCGCGATAGCGCCGTCCCCTTGGAATTTCCTTGCCGCGCCGTCCGCCACCACCAATGCCTGACTGAGCTGTCCGCCGGCCATGACGTCAGTGATGGTCCGGAGCAGATCGGTACATCGGAACTCCCCATATACGTCCGGGTCTGCCACCGCTGGTTTCAGGCAGTACCGGAGCGGATAACTGCGTTTACTCCGGGCCTCCCTTGCCTCAGGCGCATCGCCAAGAACCAGGAACGGGGACTTCCGGAGTCCGGAACGGCCAGGCTGTCCGGTGGCGAGGTCCACGCTCGTCGGGATGCCCAGTACGGGCAAGCCGCTGGCCAGAGCAGCGGTGTGTCCGCACAAGAGCGCATCGGGTACGGACCGGGAGATGGCCGCCGTAGTCCAGACAAAGCGATCTGACGGATAGGCCTTGTTCCATTCGTCAGTGCGCACATAGAAGCCGCGCCGGATCCGGACCAACTTTCCCGCGCGGAAGTCGCGGTGGATTGCGTCTCTTCCGGCTCCGCTTCGCAGCACAGCGGAGGAATCGATCAGGCCAGGGGGTATCTTCATTGCACCAGAGTGCTGGTGCCGGCGGCACAATGCTGCCCTCCGCCGTCGTTATGTGGAAAACGCCCCGGGTGGAGGAACAGTCAGCCCCGGCTCAGCACCGCACGGATCCCAAGCTGGTCCGCGAAACCTAAGCTTCAAGGCTCCGAGCTACGGACAAGCCTGGGAACGCCACGCCAAGCAGCGCCCGACGGCGGGACCTACAGGACCGGGAACACCTCAAGGCCACCGAGGTACTTCTGCAGCGCCTTGGGCACGTTGACCGAGCCGTCCGGGTTCTGGTGGTGCTCCAGGATGGCAACGATCCAGCGGGTGGTGGCCAGGGTGCCGTTGAGGGTGGCCACGGCGCGGGTGCCCTTGGTGACACCCTCGGCGTTGACCGTACGCTCGCGGATGTTCAGGCGGCGGGCCTGGAAGGTGGTGCAGTTGGAGGTGGACGTCAGCTCGCGGTAGGCGCCCTGCGTGGGGACCCAGGCCTCGCAGTCGAACTTACGGGCGGCGGACATGCCAAGATCGCCGGCCGCGGTATCGATCACGCGGTACGGGAGCTCGCACTTGGCCAGCATTTCCTCTTCCCAGGCCAGCAGGCGGGCGTGCTCTGCCGCGGCTTCCTCAACGGTGGTGTAGATGAACATTTCCACCTTGTTGAACTGGTGGACGCGGATGATGCCGCGGGTGTCCTTGCCGTGCGACCCGGCCTCGCGGCGGTAGCAGGAGCTCTGCCCGGCGTAACGGACGGGGCCTGCGGACAGGTCCAGGATCTCGTCGGCGTGGTAACCCGCCAGGGCCACCTCCGAAGTACCCACCAGGTACAGATCGTCCTCGGCCAAACGGTAGATCTCGGCGTCGTGCTTCACATCAAAGCCGGTGCCCTGCATGGTTTCGGGGCGCACCAGCGTGGGCGTGATCATTGGGATAAAGCCTGCATCGATGGCCTGCTCCATGGCCATCTGCAGGAGCGCCATCTCCAGGCGGGCGCCTACGCCGCGGAGGAAGTAGAACCTGGAGCCGGACACCTTGGCGCCGCGCTCCATGTCGATAGCGCCGATGAGCTCGCCGATTTCCAGGTGGTCCCGGGGCTCGAAGTCAGTAAATTCGCGGGGTGTGCCGACGTGCTTGACCACCACGTAGTCTTCCTCGCCGCCCTCGGGAACGCCGTCCTCGATGAGGTTGGGAATCACGCGCAGGAGTTCCTCCTGTGTGGCCTGGGCGGCGTCGGCTTCCGCGGAAGCTGCCTTGACAGCGTTGGCCAGTTCACGGACCTCGGCCAGGAGTGCCTGCTTCTCCTCGCCCTTGGCCTGCGCCACCTTCTTGCCGAAGACGTTCTGCTCGGCACGAAGGTTCTCGTAGCGGATCAGCGCGGCACGGCGGCTGGAATCAGCGGAGATGATCGCGTCCACCACTGATTCGTCGGCGCCGCGGGCGCGTTGGCTGGCACGGAACTTGTCCGGGTTTTCGCTGAGGTCTTTTACGTCGATCACCAGATAAGGGTATCGAATCCGAAGGCCGTCACCCGTCCTCCGCCCCGGAACCCGGCGGCGCGCCGTAAGCGGGTTAGTGTTGAACCACCATGAGCGACTGGATCATCTTCCTTCTGATCGCTGGGGGCGTGGTGTTCATCGTCTCCAGTTGGTGGGGCGTGCGCCGGCTCCAGGCCCGCCACGTCCGAAGTGCGGTACAGGATGATCCGCACGGCCTGGCGCCGGATCAACAGCGCGTGGCCGTCATCCTCAACCCCATCAAGAACCGAGCGGACGAGGCCAAGGCACTGATCCAGCGCGCCTGCCTCTCCGCGGGCTGGGAGCCCCCGCGCTTTTACGAAACCACGGCTGAGGACCCCGGTTTTTCACAGGCGCGCCAGGCGCTGAAGGAAGGGTCCGACGTCGTACTCGTGGGCGGCGGGGACGGCACTGTCCGCGCCGTGGCCGAGGTCCTGGCCGGCACCAACCTGGCCATGGGCCTGATTCCGTTGGGCACCGGGAACCTGTTGGCCCGGAACGTTGGCGTGGACCTGAATGATCTCCACACCAACATCCAGACCGCCCTGCACGGCCAGCAACGCTTTATTGATACGGCCCGGATGCGGATCGAAAACTCACAGGCAGGCACGTCCTCGGAGCACGGCTTCCTGGTGATTGCCGGAATCGGGATGGACGCCGAGGTAGTGGGCGACACGAACGCGCAGTTGAAGAAGGCCGTGGGGTGGCTCGCCTACACAGAAGCAGGAGTACGGCATCTGCCCGGGCGGCGCAAGAGGGTATCGATCGCGCTCGACGGCGGTCCGGAGCAGGTGCGGAAGATCCGCTGCGTGCTCTTCGCCAACTGCGGCCTGATCCCCGGCGGGATCGATTTCATCCCGCAGGCCATGATCGACGACGGCATGCTGGACGTTGTGGTGATGAGCCCCCGCAGCTTCGCCGGCTGGCTGATCATGTACTTCAAGATCGTCTTCAAGCACGCCGGCACCCTGCCGTTCATGACGGTCTACCGGTCCGGCACAGTGGTCATCAAATGTGCCGAGCCGATGCCAACCCAGCTCGACGGCGACCCCTATGGCGAGGCCACAAAGGTCACCGTCAACGTTGATCCGCTGTCCTTGCTGATCAGGGTCAAGCCCACCGTAGTGGGGCCGACGCTGGTGGCGGGAGCGGAATCCGCGGGCCTGCAGGAGCTCTAGCTCGCGGCTTTCTTCTCCGCAGCCTCGGCTGCGGCCTTCGCGGCGGCACGGGCTTCGGACTGCTCGCGGATCATGGCCTGTTCCTCTTCGAAGCGCAGCCGGTCAGCGCGGTCGGCTTCGTCCCCATCCCAGTCCTGGTTGTCCGCCGTCGGCTTTGGATTCACGATGATTCCCTGGCCGTCGTTGTTGTCGATGCTCATTTCCGGCATGACGTACTCCCTTCGCTGGGGTCCTTCCCCCATTGGATCAAGTAAGCATACGCATTGTTTGAATGCCAAGGAAGTACCCGCGATGCGTGGCGCGGGCCTGGTTACGCGCTTGGTTCCGTGGCTAGAGGACCATGGGCTTGAGGCCGTTGTCGGAGACCAGCGGCTTACCCGCTTCAAGCCAGTGGTCCATGCCGCCGGCCACGTTCACGGCCGAGTAGCCCTGTCCGACCAGCCACTGGGCCGCCCGGAAGGAACGCCCACCGGTCCGGCAGATGACGTAGAGGTCCTGGTCCGGGTCCAGCTCGGGGAGGCGTGCCGGCAGCTGGTCCAGCGGAATGTGCAGGGCGCCCTCAGCATGCCCGGCCACCCATTCATAATCCTCACGGACATCCAGCAGGGCGGCGTCGGCCGGAAGTTCGTTGACGCTTACGGTTTCAAAATCACTCATTCAAGTCCTCCGGTTTAGTAGTTATAGCTTGATTCGTACATTCCCAGGCCGACGATCAGCAGCAGCCAGAAGGCACCGTATCCCAGCAGGCACAGGTAACCCAGCACCAGGCCGGTGATGGACATGCCCTTGCCTGCCGGTTCCCGCTTCAACGCGAGGTGCCCGGTAATGATCGCGGCAATCTGCGTCACCATAATGAAGCCGATCAGCAGGGACACAATGCCGAGCACCATGCTGGCAATACTCAGGCCCTTGGGCTGCGGCTGCATCCCGTAGTACATGGGCTGGCCATACTGGCCGGGCTGGGCGTACGGCGACCCTGCAGGGCCTGGTGCGTAGCCCTGGGCGTATTGGCTTTGGTTGTAGGGGCCCTGACCGTAAGGGGCCTGACCATACTGATCCTGGCCGTATTGGCCGGCCGGAGGCGTCTGGCCGTACTGGTCCTGCCCGTGTTGGCCCGGAGCGTATTGGCCCTGCCCATATTGGTCCGGGCCATGCTGGCCTTGGCTGAAAGGCGGCGGTGGGATCTCCGGGCCCTGCGGCGGGATAAAGCCCGGCGGTTCGTAGGACGGCGAGGAGTCCGCCGGGCCGGTCCCTTCAGGACGCTGGTTCGGCTGTTCGGTCATGATTTCCCCCTCGGAAAAGTCTTATTTCCCCCAGACTACAGCGGCGTACCAGCCCGTTGTACGTCGGGAACAGGGAAATGGAAGGGCCGGTCGCCAAAGGGCTCGACGGCACCAGCGGAGGCCGAAAACTCCCCTTCCGGCAGCCGGTCAATGGTTGCCCGGAACAGCCAAAAATGTGACAATGCCCGCCCCAAAGTGCCAGCATGGGGTAAATGACAACTTCCCAAGACACTGTCGTCGCGGCCAAAAGCCCGGGCGACACCTCATTCTTCGGTCATCCGAAGATGCTGGCCAACCTGTTCACCGTTGAAATGTGGGAGCGGTTCTCCTTCTACGGAATGCAGGGAATCCTCCTCTATTACATGTACTTCACGGCCGACCAGGGCGGTTTGTCGATCGACAAAGCCCTGGCCGCAACGCTGGTAGGCGCCTACGGCGGCGGCGTCTACCTCTCCACGATCCTGGGTGCCTGGCTGGCGGACCGGGTCTTCGGCTCAGAGCGGGTCCTCTTCGGCTCCGCCATCCTGATCATGGGTGGCCACGTTGCACTGGCGCTCTTGCCCGGCATTCCCGGACTGGTTGCCGGGCTGGTACTCGTAGCGGTGGGTTCCGGCGGCTTGAAGGCGAACGCCACGGCGTTGGTTGGCACGCTCTACGGCGAAAAGGACGAACGCCGCGACGCCGGCTTCTCAATCTTCTACATGGGTGTAAACATCGGTGGCCTGGTGGGCCCGTTGGTCACCGGCTGGCTGCAGGAAAGCCACGGCTTCCACTGGGGCTTCGGTGCCGCCGCCGTCGGTATGGCGCTTGGCCTTGCCATCTACTCGCTCGGCCGGAAGAACCTCCCGGAGGAGGCACACCACGTGCCCAACCCGCTGCCTGCCGGAGACCGCAAGCGCTATGGCTTGATCTTCCTGGGCATCCTTGCTGCGATCGTCCTGGTGCTGGTCACCGGGATCGTCCACGCCGAGAACCTGGCCCGGACCATGGCCTACGCGGCAATCGCCGCCTCGGTCATCTACTTCACGCTGATCTTCCGCAGCCCCAAGGTCACCGCCGTGGAGCGGAGCCGCGTGCTCGCCTTCATCCCGTTGTACATCGCTTCGGCCGGTTTCTGGGCCCTGTTCCAGCAGCAGTTCACGTTCATCGCTGTCTATTCGGAGGAGAAGCTGGACCGGAACGTATTCGGCTGGGAAATGCCTGCCGCGTGGGTACAGTCCATCAACCCCGTGTTCATCATCATCTTCGCCGGCGTGATGGCAGCGCTGTGGACCAAGCTGGGCAAGAAGCAGCCCAGCTCCCCCATGAAGTTCGCCGTGGGCCTGCTGGTGATGGGGCTGGCCTTCCTGGCGTTCATCCCGCTCTCCGGCGCAGGAAAAACTCCGTTGCTGGCGCTGGTGGGAATCCTGTTCCTGTTCACCCTGGCGGAGCTGTTCCTCTCACCGATCGGCCTGTCCGTGAGCACCAAGCTGGCACCGAAGGCGTTCCACACGCAGATGGTGGCGTTGTTCTTCCTCTCGGTGTCCCTGGGCACCACCTTGGCCGGCATCCTTGCGGGGCTGTACAACCCTGACAATGAGCTGCCGTACTTCCTGGGCATCGGCGGGGCCGCGGTGGTACTGGCCGCGGGCCTTGCGGCCGGCGCACCTGCCATCAAAAAACTGATGGCAGGCGTCCGCTAGACTCCCGCTGATGGCAACACGAGGAGAGCAGTTGCGCCCTGAGTACACATCCGGCGGGTCCACGGAGATCCATCAGCTCCCGGCCGTCGGGCTCAGGGCTGCACTCCTCGCGGGAGAACTGTCAGCACGCGAGGTCACGGCCCATTTCCTCAGCCGCGTCGAACAGCAGAATCCGTTGCTGGGGGCCTTCGTCACGGTCACGGCGGAGCGGGCTTTGTCGGATGCCGCGGCTGCGGATGCCGGCTATGTCAGGAGCAGCGGGACGGACGGCCTCCCGTTCCTGCACGGGATGCCGGTGGCGTTCAAGGACCTGACCGACGTCGAAGGCGTTGCCACCACCCACGGCAGCGCCGCCCTGGACCACAAACCGGCACCCACCGACGGTGCCATGCCCGCGGTCCTGAAAGCCGCAGGGGTCATCTCACTCGGCAAGACGCAGGTTCCGGAGTTCGGACTGACTGCCTACAGCGAAAACCGCATCGCACCGCCGTCGCGCAATCCTTACGCTCCGGCACGCAGCTCCGGCGGTTCCTCGGGAGGCAGCGCTGCCGCGGTGGCGGCGGGACTGGTTCCCTTCGCACCCGGGACCGACGGCGGCGGGTCTATCCGCATTCCGGCCGCGGCCTGCGGGCTGGTGGGGCTGAAACCCGGCCGCGGTGTAGTGTCCGCCGGCGAAAGCTCGGGCGATCCAGCGCGCCTGGTCGTGGCGGGCCCAATTGCACGGAACGCGGCCGATGCGGCCCTCATGATGGATGCTTTGACGTCCGGCAGCAGTGGATATCTTGGTGCCGTCGGGGAGGCGCCGCCACCCCTGCGGATCGGACTGACCCTGGACAGCCCCTGGTCCGCCACCTTCCCGTTTGAGACGGAGCCGGAGGCGCTGGCGGCCCTCCAACAAGGCACCAGCATGCTGGAGCATGCCGGACACGTCGTAAGCGAGGCCGGCATCCGCTACGACAACCGCTACCCGGGTGCGTTCACCACAGCCTGGACTGCCGGCGTCGGAACTGCCCGGATCAGCCCCCACCGGGAAGCGCTGCTCACCCCGCTGGCCCGCACGTTCAGGCGCCGTGCCCAGCAGCGCAGCCCCGCCAAACTCAATGAGGCGCTGGCGTTCCTGCGCCAGTTCGAGCGCGATACCATCACGCAGTACGGCGCCTGGGATCTGATGCTGATGCCGTCCCTGGCCCAGACACCCCGGCCGGTGGGTTGGTTCACCGGCGCCGAATGGACCGGCGACGCCGACGACGACTACCGCAAGCAGTGCCAGTTCGCGCCGTGGTCCTCCATGGTGAATGTCTGTGGCCTGCCCGCCATCACGCTTCCCGTCCACTGGACCGGCGGCGCCCACGGCGCGGGGCTGCCCATGGGAATCCAACTGGTGGGGCCGGCCGGATCGGAACTGCTTCTGCTGCAGGTGGCGGCCCAGCTGGGCTTTTAGCCGGTGAACACCTCGCAGCGCAGGTCCGGAGACGTCGTCCCCTCAGAGAGGATCAGCCGACGGGATCCCCGCCGACTGATCCTGCTTCAGGGCAACTCCAGGTTTGCCAAAGCTTCACATGTCCTGCCTCGTTATCCCTTCGGGGTGACGTGCAGACGGTCGAAGGAGACCTGATCGCCGTCCTTGTTCAGGACCACAACGTCGTCCCGGCCGCTTTGGACGCCCGCAGGGAGGATGAATTCGACGGTATTGTCCGTCGTCGGGAAAATCCAGCCGATCCGGTAGCTGTGCTTGTTGAGGTAAACGTAGTACCACTGCCCGTATCCGAGGCCGTCCAGGACCACTTTCTGGCCGTTGCGGTACTTGTCGCTTGTACCCAGATCCGACGGTGCGGTCATCCCGTCGAGGTCCTGGATGGTCAGGGCCGGAACAGTCTCAGGCTGTGCGGGCTGGATGTTAAGCTCTGTCGCGCCGCCAGCCACCGTCGCGGAGACTCTGTTGGAACCGTTGGCAGCAGTGGCTACGAACGACACCGGGCCGAGGCTGCCCGCGGCGATGTCCTCAGCCGTTAGCGTGTGGGCGTGGGTGGCTGTGATGCTGTCACCCGCAGCCAGGCGTTCCTGGCCGATGCCCGCGAATGCGGCGCTGACATCGGTGAGCAGGACGTTGCCGGCGTTGCCGAGGGTGTAGGTGTAGGTAACGGTGTCCCCTGCTGACGCGTAGTTGTCATCGTCGGCGTCTTTCCATTCGGCGGCAACCGTGCCGTCAAGTTCGGCGTCGCGGACCTTCAAGTCCACTTCGCCGCCATTCACGGCATAGCTTCGGGTGGTCTGGCCGGCGGCGCTGACTTCCCAGGTGGTGTTGGGGACAAAAAAGCCCTGGTCGGCTTCGTCGGCAGTAATGGTGTGGCGTGGTGTGGCGCAGATGTAGCCCTGGCCGGCCGGCAGGACGCTGTAGCGGCAGTTTCCCGGCCCGTCAGGGACGAAGGGGCTGAAGTTCCCGAGCGTGGGGACGACTTTCTCCGATAGCGGGCTGGTGTTGGTGACGTCGAATTTGTAAGGGAATGCCTCACCCGCCACGTACGGCTGGGCTGCCAGATCACGACCGCCGTCGTTGCGGCTGCCCTTTATCTCCGCCGCCACGAGGCCATCGCGCAGCGCAACGGCCGCGCCGGCGAAGGCCACCGTCTTAGTCAGGGTGGGAGTCGCGCTGGCTGTCACGGAGAACACCGCCTCGGGGACGAAGTAGCCGCGAGCCATGTCTTCCGCGGTTACGGCATGCTTGGCGGTGGAACAGGTGTAGCTGGCACCGGCGGAGAGGTTGTTGTACCGGCAGTTTGGGGCTGTCGGGGGCAGGAAACCGGCATCGATGGAGCCGGAAACCGGTACGGAGTTGGCGGTGACGTTGGCGGTGCTCTTGACGGTGAAGGTGTAGTTCAGCACGTCGCCGGCCTTGTAGGGGCTGGCTGTCACGTCACGGGCCGGAGCCGATCCATTGATGGTGAGGCCAACTTGCGGTGCGACCGGCACCGTGGCGGTGAAGGTGTACTGCGATACCCGGCCGTCCGCCGTCGTGAACGCGGCGTTGAGGCTGCGCGGGCCGCTGGCGTTGGCGGGAGCCGTGAGGGCTACGTTGACAGTAACCGAGGTGCCGGGCGCCACGTCGGGCACGGGTACCGTGCTGGCGGACCAGCCGCTGGGGGTATAGACCGTGGCGGTGGCACCGATCAGCGTGCTGGCTTCCTGGTTGGTGACCGTCACGGGCACCTGCTGGGTTGCGCCGGACGCTGTCGTGACGGCGGGAACGGACAGCGGGGCGCAAGCATAATTGAGCCAAGCGTCGTCGAAGGTGGCGAAAGCCATGTTGTCGGTGTAGCTGGCCTCGTAGAGGACGCCGAATTTGCCGTCTTCCAGCCGGGTCACTGTGGAGTAGGCGGAGAAGCCCGGACGGATGGTCCGGACACCGGGCCAGGTGGCGCCGTCGTCGCAGGAGATGCGGGCGGAGACGTTTTCCCGGGCTGTCTTTGAGTTCGAGTTGGTAAAGATGAGCTTCTTTGCCTCGGCGGATCCCTGCGCCGCAGACGGGTACATCCGGGCAATCGCGCCGTTGTTGGCCGGATCCGGCAGTTCCGTGTCCTGGGTAACCGGGCCGTAGGTGGCGCCACCGTCGGTGGAGTATGAGATCTTTCGGTAGCCCCGGTTGGCGTTGTCCCGGGAGTTCAGCAACACCCGCCCGTCAGAGAGTTCCACGGTTTTGTTTTCGTCCATTCGGTCGCCCACGTTGGCGCCTTTGTGCCACGTTGCACCATGGTCGTCCGAGTAGACGCTGTAGGCCTGGATCCGGTTAGTGCCGTCCGGCTGGCGGACGTCCCCTGCGTACTGCTGGATCAGCCGTCCCTTGTGAGGACCGTACCTCAGCTGAATTCCTTCCCCGGAGGAGGCGAAGTTGGAGCGGATATCACCGGCTGCAGGGGCGGTTTTGTTGGTGCCAGGCTTGGTGACGGCGGTGATGAGGCGGGGCTCGCTCCAGGAGAGGCCGCCGTCGGAAGATTCGATAACGGCGGAGGAAATGACGTTCCGGTCGGCGTCGTCGTTGCCGAACTGGCTGCCAAAGAAGCCTTGGTCCTTGGAGTAGACGAAGAAGGCGAAGACCTTGCCGGTCTCGGCGTCGTGGATGTAGGAGGGGTCGCTGTAGCCGTATTTCGGACCGGTCGCGTCGCCTGCGTGTCCGGCCGCGATGACGTGCAGCGGGCCCCAGGTCCGGCCGCCGTCGGTGCTGCGCCGCTGGACTATGGAGTTGGGGTTGGGTGCATCGGCGGCGCTGCCGGGCCTGCCGTCCCATGCGGCGAGGACCACCCCGTTGCCCAGATACGTCAGGGCGGGGATGCGGTAAAAGAAGTTGTCCGCTGTCCTGTCCGCTGCCAGGTTTACTTCCTGGAAAGACCCGGGAGGGGCAGTTGGACTGTTGGATGGAATGGGGGTCGCCTGGGCGGCAATCCCGCTTCCGGCCAGAAGGGCCAGCGCCAGTGCACCGACTCCCGCTGCCCGGCCTATCGATCGTTCTCTGCTGCGCCTTGTCATATCTCTCAAATCCACTGCCCTTTCTGGACGCCGCTTCACGGCTCTACATGGAGACATCGCTGCAGCTCGCCACCGGGGGTGGCGCCGCTCCTTCTACATACGACGTCCTACAACCATAAGGTGTCTTGTGTCACAATGCCAGAGGTAACCGCACGAAAAATATGACGTCCTATGTTCTGCTGCCGCACGTGGCCGCCGCGCCATCCATCAAGCCGGTCCTGGTCCTCTCGCGGGCAAGGCATGGCGCCAAATGGACCTGCCCCGCCCCCTGATTCTGGACTTCCGATGGGCATCCAGCTGGTAGGGCCCGCGGGCTCGGAAGCACTCCTGTTGCAGGCCGCGCGTCGCCACTGGGCTTAGCCCGTGAACACCCGCCGAGGAGCGCGAACCGTGTCCATGACGGGTCTGCGGGCGTCTGGAAGTACTGTGGACGCGGTCCGGAAAATACTGATCCTGCTGCCCCTCAGTTCCAGACTTACAGTCGCTCCGCCTCACAGAAACAGACCCATGGATATCCAGAATCTCCTCGACGACATCGTCGGAACCATCAAACCCCGGCTGGGCCAGGGCGAAGTGGCCAACTATATTCCCAAGCTGGGTTCCGTGGACCCTGGCCAGTTCGGCATCTCGGTGGCAACCGGCGACGGCGAGGTCTTCGCTGCCGGGGACGCTGCTGTCCCGTTCTCCATCCAGAGCATTTCCAAGGTTTTCGCGCTGGCGCTGGTGCTGGCCGGAGACGGGGACGGCATCTGGAAACGGGTCTTCCGCGAGCCCTCGGGGAACCCGTTCAACTCCTTGGTACAGCTGGAACATGAGGACGGCATCCCCCGGAACCCCTTCATCAATGCCGGCGCGCTGGTGGTCACGGACCGGCTGCTCAGCGTCACCGGCAACGCGTCGGGGGCCGTCCTGGATCTGCTGCGCCAGGAGAGCGGCAACACGGGAATCGACGTCGATCCTGTAGTTGCAGACTCCGAATCGCAAAACAGCAACCGCAATGCGTCACTGGCCCATTTCCTGGCCAGCTGCGGCAACCTGGAGAACCCCGTGCAGGACGTGCTGGACAACTACATCCTGCAATGCTCGCTGGAGATGAGCTGCACCGACCTTGCCCTTGCCAGCCGCTTCCTGGCCAGCAACGGCCTGCGCGTCGACGGTTCCGCGCTGCTGTCCTCCGCCCAGACCAAGCGGATCAACGCCGTGATGCTGACCTGCGGCACGTACGACGCCGCGGGTGAATTCGCCTACCGGGTGGGTTTGCCGGGCAAGAGCGGGGTGGGCGGCGGGATCATCGCTGTGGTCCCGAACAACTGCACCGTCTGCGTATGGAGCCCGGGGCTGGGCAAGCCGGCAACTCCGTCGCGGGCATTGCCGCGCTGGACGAGTTCACTACCAGGACGGGGCTCTCAATCTTCTGATCAGGCTCGTGCCGGCATGCAGTTTCGTCACAGGAGCGGTATTTCGTGCCGATCGTTTTGAGTCCGGACGCTGTCTGGCATGCTGGTGCCATGGCTAGCCGAGCGGGCACAGTTGCCCAACCCCAAGACCTTGTAGACATCACCGCTCTTCTCGACGCGTACTACGACGTCAGTCCTGATTTATCGGATCCCGGCCAGCGGGTGGTCTTCGGCACCTCCGGGCACCGCGGCTCCAGCCTGAAGGCGTCGTTCAACGAAAAGCACATCGTTGCCATCACCCAGGCCATTGTGGAGTACCGGGCAGGACAGGGCATTACAGGCCCGCTTTTCCTTGCCAAGGACACCCACGCACTGAGCGAACCTGCCCAGAATTCCGCGCTGGAGGTCCTCGCTGCCAACAACATCCAGGTGCTCATTGACGCCCGGCACGGATACACCCCCACGCCGGCCCTGAGCCACGCCATCCTGAGCTACAACAACAAGGCCGCAGACGGCGCTCCCCAGGCAGACGGCATTGTCGTCACACCCAGCCACAACCCGCCCGGCGACGGTGGATTCAAGTACAACCCTCCGCATGGCGGCCCTGCCGATTCCGATGCCACAGGCTGGATCGCCAACCGAGCCAATGAACTCCTGGAAAACGACCTCCGCGGCGTGAAGCGTGTCCCTGCTTCCGAGGCCCTGAACGCGGACAGCACCGGAAAATTCGACTTCCTGAGCAGCTACGTCGATGACCTCCCGTCGGTGCTGAACCTGGATGCAATCCGCGACGCCGGCGTACGGATCGGCGCGGACCCCATGGGCGGTGCTGCAGTGGATTACTGGGGCGAGATCGGCGAACGCCATCACCTGAACCTCACGGTAGTCAACCCAACGGTGGACCCGCAGTGGGCCTTTATGACCCTGGACTGGGACGAAAAGATCCGCATGGACTGCTCGTCGCCGTCGGCAATGGCGTCCCTGATTAACAGGATGGCGGACGGCGGCTCGTTCGACATCGCCACGGGTAACGACGCCGATGCGGACCGCCACGGCATCGTCACGCCCGACGGCGGGCTGATGAACCCCAACCACTACCTGGCCGTAGCCATCGACTACCTCTACCGGAACCGCAGCGGCTGGAACCCGGCCTCGGTCGTCGGCAAGACCCTGGTCTCCTCCTCCATGATCGACCGTGTGGCCGAAAGCCTGGGCCGGAAGCTCGTGGAGGTCCCCGTCGGTTTTAAGTGGTTTGTTCCCGGCCTGCTCTCCGGCGACGGGGCGTTTGGCGGCGAGGAATCCGCAGGCGCGTCCTTCAACAAGCTGGACGGCAGCGTCTGGACCACGGACAAGGACGGCATCCTGCTGGCGCTGCTGGCCTCGGAAATCACGGCAGTCACGGGGAAGTCGCCGTCGCAGCTGTACAAGGGGCTCACCGACCAGTTCGGCGCACCCGTCTATGCCCGGATCGACGCCGCCGCCACGCGCGAGCAGAAGTCGGCACTCGGCAAGCTGTCGGCGTCGGACGTCACCGCCACCGAGCTGGCAGGCGAGCCGATCCTGGCGAAACTGACGGAAGCGCCGGGCAACGGTGCTGCGATCGGCGGCCTCAAGGTGGTCACGGAGAACGCCTGGTTCGCGGCCCGGCCCTCCGGCACCGAGGATGTCTACAAGATCTACGCCGAGTCGTTCAAGGGCGAGGATCACCTCAAGCAGGTCCAGGCGGAAGCCAAGAAGCTGGTGGACGGCGTCATCGCCTGACCGCACCCCCAACGCTCTCTCACATATGACCCTTAAATGACCGACGCTCTCTCACTTTCCTGAGGAAAGTGAGAGAGCGCTAGACGGTGCGCACAACCTCGTCGTAGGAGAACTTGGGCTTGGCGTCACCAAAAGCGTCCGGGCCCGGCTGTCCGATGTTGACCACCAGGAAGCTCTTCTGGTCGCCGGCCGGGAAGAACGCGGCATCGATTGCGGGGAAGTCCGCGCCGGTCATGGGGCCAGCGGCGAAGCCCAGCGAGCGCACGGCGAGGATGAAGTAGCCGGCCTGCAGGTGGGCGTTGTTGTTGCCGGTCTGGGCAGCAAAGTCCGGTGCGGCGTCGTACATGGCCTTGGGGGCGTTGTAGCTGGGGAGGAAGGTGTCCCACTGCTCTGCCCACGCGGTGTCGTAGCTGAGGATGGCGACCAGCGGGGCGGAAGCGGTCTTGGCCTTGTTGCCGGCGGCCAGGGCATCAACCAGCGTGGCACGGGCCTCATCGGAGCGGACATAGGTGACGCGCAGCGGCTGCGAGTTGAAGGCGGTGGGGCCGAACTTGGTCAGTTCGTAGATGGCGCGGGCCTGGGCGTCGGTGACCTCGCCGGTGAAGGAGTTGGCGGTGCGTCCCTGGGCAAAGATCGCGTCCACGGCAGCGGAATCGATGATGGCTTCTTCGTGGGCAATGGTCATAGAGGATCCCTTTCGCGGGGCCGCCCAAGGGGGCTGGCCGGATGATTCGCTTCCGGAGGATTCAACCCCGGCAGCTTTCGCCAGCTTCCCGAACGGCTGCGTGAGCTTCCACACAACGCCCTGTACGCCCGGTAAAGGTAAAGTTGCAGCGAGCCCCAGACCCCTCGGTGCACCCCACATTTTTTGAAAGGCCATCGCCCATGAGCATGCTCGGAACCAACTGGAAGCTGCACGGCAACGGCAAGTCCATCCGTCCCGGCCACGTGGTGGCCCCCAATGAGCGCCTGTCCTGGCCGTTGACCATCGGCGTCGGCATGCAGCACGTGGTGGCGATGTTCGGGGCCACTTTCCTGGTCCCCATCATCACCGGGATGCCGCCTGCCACCACCTTGCTGTTCTCCGGCATCGGTACCCTGCTGTTCCTGGTGATCACCAAGGGCCGGGTGCCCAGCTACCTCGGTTCCAGCTTCGCGTTCATTGCCCCCATCGCGGCGTCCCAGCAGCAGTACGGCGTTGCCGGCGCGCTGGGCGGAGTGGTGCTTGCCGGCGTCGTACTGGCCCTGATTGGTGCGGTGGTTCATAAGTTCGGCGCGGGCTGGATCAACCGCCTGATGCCGCCGATCGTCACCGGTGCCATCGTGGCGCTGATCGGCCTGAACCTGGCACCGGCCGCGAAGATGAACTTCGATAAAGCCCCCATCACCGCCCTAATCACCCTGGTGACGATCATCCTGGTCAGTGTCCTGTTCCGCGGAATCCTGGGCCGCCTGAGCATCCTGGTAGGCGTGGTGGTGGGCTACATCGTGGCCATGCTGCGCGGCGAAGTCAGCTACGAAAAGATGGACGCCGCCGCCTGGATCGGCCTGCCGCACTTCCAGACGCCGGAGTTCCACCTCGGCGTCGTCGGCCTGTTTGTGCCGGTGGTTCTGGTGCTCGTGGCGGAGAACATCGGCCACGTGAAGTCGGTAGCCGCGATGACCGGGCAGAACCTCGACGATGTCTCCGGCCGCGCGCTGATGGCTGACGGTGCCGCAACGGTGCTCGCGGGCTTCGGCGGCGGATCCGGCACCACCACCTACGCGGAAAACATCGGCGTCATGGCCGCAACCAAGGTCTATTCGACGGCGGCGTATTGGGTTGCGGGTGTCTTCGCCATCCTGCTGAGCTTCTCCCCCAAGTTCGGCGAGCTGATCGCGACCGTTCCGGCCGGTGTCCTGGGCGGCGCCGCCACCATGCTGTACGGCATGATCGGCATCCTGGGCGTGAAGATCTGGGTGCAGAACAAGGTCAACTTCTCCAACCCGATCAACCTCACGACGGCGGCAGTCGCCTTGATCATCGGCATCGCCGACTACACGTGGACCATGGGCGAACTGACCTTCACCGGGATTGCGCTGGGTTCCGCCGCTGCCTTGGTGATTTACCACGGCATGAAGGCGTTGGCGCGCTGGCGTGGCACGGTCGCGGAGCCGGAAACCGAAACGTCAGGGCTGCCGCCGGCCGCCAAGGCAGCTGTGAATGCAGCGGCAAAGCGCGCCGGCAAGAAGCGATAGCCATCGTGTCCAAGGCGGGACCGGCGCACGCCCGCTAGTCTGGTAGGCGTTTTGAAGTAGGCAACGAGGGGGAACTGTGGGCGACTGGGTCTGGCCGGCATATGTGGGCATTATCGGCGGGGTGCTGCTGTTTCTGGCGTTTATGCTGCCGATCATCGCGATCCAGTACAGGATGTATGGCCGCTTCACGCTGCTCCGCTTCCTCGGCGCCGCCGGTCTGAGTGTCTACGGCGTGGCGTTGGTGGCCTACACACTGCTTCCTCTTCCCAGCCCGGACTCCCTGCGGTGCCCGCCCGGCGGCAGCGTGTTCCAGCTCGTCCCGTTCAACTTCGTGGACGACATCCAGCGTGAGACCGCCGGACTGGGCGTCACGGGAACCCTGACCAGCAGGGCCACCCTGCAGGTGGCGTTTAACGTCATCCTGTTCATCCCCTGGGGCGTCATTGCGCGCCGCTACCTGTCCTGGAGCATCCCTATATCAGTGCTGACGGGCGCTGCCGCATCCGGTCTCATTGAGCTGACCCAGTTCACAGGCCTGTGGGGCCTGTACGACTGTGCCTACCGGGTGGGCGACGTCGACGACCTCATGACGAACACGTTCGGCGCCCTGATCGGCGCCCTCCTTGCCCCGTTCCTGCTCTGGTTTATGCCGCAGCGAAAGGAGCTGTTCGCCACGCGCGGGCAGAGCCGGCCGGTTACGGTCTGGCGGCGCTGGCTGGGCATGGCGATCGACTACGCCGCCCTGTCCCTGCTGGGATTCTTCCTGGCCGTTGTGTACCGGATCGTGCTGATGGCCCTCGGCACCGAGTTGCCCGCGTCGGATGACGCCTTCACGCAAGCTCTTGTCTTCCTGGTCCCAGGCTTCATGGTGTTCTACCTGCCCGCATTGTCCGGGTCCGGCGCGTCGCTGGGCCAGCAGGCTGTTTGGCTGAAGCCGGTCTGGCCCGAGGCGACGCTATCCCGGCGGTTGCTGCGCGCCAGCATCACCGGAGGGCTGTACTGCGTGCTGTCCTTCCTGGCTGGCGTGCTTCCGCTACCGGTCCTTGACCCGTTTTCCGGCCTGGTGCTCTTTGCTGCTTTTGTTGCCGCCCCGCTGACCCGCAAGCGGGGGCTCTCCGGCGTGCTCACCGGCGCCCAGATGGCCGACGCCCGCGAGGTTCCGGCAGCAGTGCCGACCCGGGCGGACTAAGGCCGGGCAAAAGAGAAACGTTCGACGGCGGCTGTTGGC
>JAPSJV010000005.1:0-3201 GCA_031178005.1 Pseudarthrobacter sp. | reverse complement strand
CGCGGGCGCCCCCCCCGCCCCCCGGGCGCCCCCCGCCGGGGGGGCCCCCCCACGCGCCCCCCCCGGGCCGCATCCCGCCGCCAAAAACCCCCCCCGGCCGGGGGGGGGGGCGGCCCCCCCCCCCACGTTCAGGTTTTACCGCACTCCGCCCCGCCGCCCGCGTCACGCAAGGCACCCTTTTGGGCGGTCCGCCCGGCAAAAACCCCGGATTCCCGGGCTTGGCCCTTCTGAGGGGGTCCAAAAGCCTGCCCGGCGTGACGCTCCCCGCCCAACTACCCGCGGCGAACCAGCCACGACACGGCGGGCCGGCGCGGATTCTAGCCGCTTCCGGGAAGCAAGTGGGCTGGAGCTCAGCGGGGCCGCAACCCGGCAGACGAAGCCGTCCAGCACACAACAGCAATACTTGCAACAATGTCACCGTGAGCATCAGGGCTGCTGTTGCTTACAGGGGCGTCGTCGACTCCAATGATGAACGTTCTTTTTCAATGTGCCCGGCGTCTCACGTGACGAAAACAGCGTGTTAGCTTGGTCACCGCACTTGGTTCCACAGGGTGTACGCCCCATACCCTATAGACCAGACCCCTGCAGATTCCGGCTTCGGCCGCGCGATTCTGCGCGCCCGACTTTGCCCCACGCATTAACCCACGGAGGACCCATGAGCGTTGCCCCGCTCCCAGAAGCCGACAGGACAGCAGCCCCGGCCGACGTCCAATCCGGTTCCCCGACCGGCACCCCCGCACCGCAGGAACAAGGCCTTCGGCGGTCCATGGAGGCCCGCCACCTTGTGATGATCGGGCTCGGCGGCGTGATTGGCTCCGGGCTGTTCGTCAGCTCCGGCTACACGATCTCCCAGGCAGGCCCCCTCGGTGCGGTGATCGCCTACCTGATCGGCGCCGTCGTGGTTTACCTGGTGATGGCCTGCCTCAGCGAGCTGGCCATCGCCTACCCCGTATCGGGCGCCTTCCACATCTACGCCGCCCGCTCCATCGGCCCGGCAACCGGATTCACCACCGCCTGGCTCTACTGGCTGACCTGGGCAGTTGCCCTCGGCTCCGAATTCACCGCCGCCGGGCTGTTGATGCAGCGCTGGTTCCCGGACATCCCGGTATGGATCTGGTGCCTGCTCTTCGCCTCGGTGCTGTTCAGCATGAACGCCATCTCGTCCCGGGTCTTTGGCGAAAGCGAATTCTGGTTTGCCATGATTAAGGTTGCCGCCGTCGTCGGCCTGATCATCCTGGGCGGTGCCGCCTTGGTCGGCTTCCACCCGATGGCCGAGGGCAACTACCCGCACCTTTTTGAGAACTTCACCACCACAGAAGGGCTCTTCCCGAACGGCTTCACCGGCGTGCTGGTCACGGTGCTGGTGGTGTTCTTTGCTTTCTCCGGCTCCGAACTGATCGGCGTGGCAGCCGGCGAAACCACGGATCCGGCCAAGAACATCCCCAAGGCCATGCGCACCACTGTCCTGCGCCTCGTGATCTTCTTCATTGGTGCCATCACGGTCATCGCCGCCACCATTCCCTATGAACAGGCCGGCCTCGACGAAAGCCCGTTTGTTACGGTCTTCGCCAGCATCGGCGTCCCCTATGCCGCGGACATCATGAACTTCGTCGTCATCACGGCGCTGCTCTCCGCCGGCAACAGCGGCCTGTACTCCTGCGCCCGCATGCTCTTCTCGCTTTCCAGCGAAGGGCATGCCCCCAAAGCGTTCCGCAAGCTCACCAAGCGCGGCATACCGATGCTGGCCCTGGTGGTCAGCATTCTGGGCGGCCTCGCGTCGCTGATCAGCAGCGTGGTGGCGCCCACCACCGTGTATCTGATCCTGACGTCCGTGGCGGGTTTCGCTACAGTCGCCGTCTGGATGTCAATCGTGGCTTCGCACTTCTTCCACCGCCGCGCCTTCATCCGCAACGGTGGGAAACTCTCCACACTCCCCTACAAGGCGCCGCTGTTCCCGCTGATCCCGATCGTGGCGTTCCTGGCCTGCCTGGGTTCGATGATCGGCATCGGCTTCGATCCCACCCAGGCTCCGGCGCTGTACTTCGGTGCCCTCTTCACCGTCGGGTGCTACGTGCTCTTCCACTTCAAATACGGCAAGGGACGCCGCAACCGGACCAGCGAAACACTACCGGCCGCAGAACCTACGGCTGACGATGACGCAGCAAAGGTATCCGTCTAGGGATACTGCGTCCAGCAAGGAAGCGTCCGGACCAACAGGAACGGACGCTTCCTTGTTTAAGTCCTGCTTGGGGTGAGGCAGAGTTCGCAACGGTCACTTCGCAAGGGATGAATGCTGGAGATTCAGAGGTACCCAAACGGATAGTTTAAACCACCCTGAATTGGCGTTACCCCCACCCGCAAAGAACAGGAGGATGGATGCCAGGCGCATCTTCTTTTGGAAAGGCAGCCCGATGCTACAGACTTCAGATTCTTGTCTTGATACGTGGATGGGCCGGGAAGCTCTTGCCGAGGCCATGATTCCCGTGATCGGCCGGTTGTACCGCGAAAACAACGTGGTCACCAGCATTCACGGCCGCAGCCTGATCAACAAGTCCACCATGAACATCCTCAAGGCGCACCGCTTTGCCCGCCGGATGAGCAAGGACGAACTGCTGCTGGAGGAGACCGCCCCGCTGCTGGACACTTTGGCCGGGCTGGAACTGGGCGCCGCAGCAATTGATATTGCCCGGCTGAACCAGAAGTTCAAGGCCGAAGGCAACGGTGCCACCCTTGAAGATTTCCTCCGTGCGGAACTGGCCGAGATCGTGGGCAAGCGCAGCGCGGACGACCGTACCAGCACCGACGTTGTGCTCTATGGCTTTGGCCGGATCGGCCGCCTGCTGGCCCGCCTCCTCATCGAAAAGACCGGTGGCGGGCACGGCCTGCGCCTTCGCGCCATTGTGGTCCGCCGCGGCTCGGACAAGGACCTTTCCAAGCGTGCCAGCCTGCTGCGCCGGGACTCCGTGCACGGTTCCTTCGAAGGAACCATCCGCGTGGACGAGGAAGCCAACACCATCACCGCCAACGGTGTCCAGGTCCAGGTCATCTACTCGGACAACCCGGCCACCATTGATTACACCGCGTTCGGCATCAACAACGCGTTGGTCGTGGACAACACGGGCCGCTGGCGCGACGCCGAAGGACTCTCCCAGCACCTGCAGAGCAAGGGCGTGGCCCGGGTCCTGCTGACCGCGCCGGGCA
>JAPSJV010000023.1 GCA_031178005.1 Pseudarthrobacter sp. | reverse complement strand
ACGCCGTACGTCTGCGCGAAAAGCAGCGTCTGCGCGCCCAGTACGGTATCCGCGAAGCACAGATGACCCGTGCCTTCGAAGAAGCCCGCCGCACCAAGGGCCTCACCGGTGAAAACCTGATCGAACTGCTCGAGATGCGTCTTGACGCCCTCGTGCTGCGTGCCGGCTTCGCCCGCACCATCGCCCAGGCCCGCCAGCTGGTTGTCCACCGCCACATCATGGTTGACGGCGTCCGCGTGGACCGCCCGTCGTTCCGCGTTGGCGAAGGCCAGCTCGTGCACGTACACAGCCGCAGCGAAACCATGGCTCCGCTGCAGGTTGCTGCAGCCGGCGCACACCGCGATGTACTGCCTGCCGTTCCCGCTTACCTGGACGTCAAGCTCGAAGCACTTCAGGCCCGCCTCGTGCGCCGCCCCAAGCGCTCCGAGGTTCCGGTGACCTGCGAAGAGCAGCTCGTCGTCGAATTCTACGCACGCTAAACAACAGCAGCGTATCCAAAGAAGCCCGTGGCAAGCGCCGCGGGCTTCTTTGTATGTAAGGTACTTGGGGGACAACTTCGGGAGCGGCAGTGCCGCGTCCGTTTGAATGACCAGGTACACCAAGGTTTCAAGGAGAAGAACGTCTATGTCTGGTGGCGATATTGCCGGCCTGATTGCTGCCGGAGTATTTGCACTCCTGGTGCTGCTGCTCGCGGTGCCGATCCTTAAGCTTGGGCGTGTCCTGGATGAAGTCCGGACCTCCATCCGCTCCTTGAGCGACGGCGCCACGCCCCTCATGGATGAGGTCACGGCGACGGTCTCCACGACCAACCAACAGCTGAAGAAGGTGGACGGCATTGCCTCCAATGTGTCGGATGCTTCCGCGAACCTCTCGGCTTTGTCTTCCCTCGTGGCTGCCACGGTGGGCTCGCCGCTGATCAAGGTGGCCGCCTTCAGCTATGGCGTCCGCTCGGCCCTGGGAAACCGCAAGAAACCTGCCGCCGGCCGTCGCAGCCGCTGAGACTTCCTTCGAGGACACGCACATGAAGAGAATCATCTGGATGGGCATTGGCGTCGCCATAGGCGTCATCGCAGTCCGAAAAATCAATGACACCCGCGCCACAATCGGCCCCGAAGGCCTCAACCGGGCAGCAGCCAGGGTGGCCGATGGCCTCTATGAGTTCGCTGACGCTGTACGCGCGGGGATGAACCACCGTGAGGGCGAGCTCCGCTCGGCCCTGGGCATCGATTCGCAGGATGCTGCGCGCGGCTGACCTGCCCGTACTGGAATTACGGAGCCCTGTCAGGGTTCCCTGTTGGAAACATGCTCGCGCGGCACCACGCGCGGACCGAGAAGGGTAAGTAAACAGCTCATGAAGTCGCAGGAGATCACCAAGCGCTGGATCGACTTTTTTGTCAGCAAGGGCCACACCGCGGTTCCTTCCGCGTCGCTGGTCTCCAGCGATCCTTCCCTGCTGTTCACGGTTGCCGGTATGGTGCCGTTCATTCCCTACCTGACGGCCAGGGAGGAAGCCCCCTACTCGCGTGCCACCAGTGTTCAGAAGTGCATTCGGACCGGAGACATCGAAGAAGTCGGCAAGACGGCCCGGCATGGCACGTTCTTCCAGATGTGCGGCAACTTCTCCTTTGGCGATTACTTCAAGGAAGACGCCATCAAGTTCGCCTGGGAGCTGCTCACCACCAGCGTTGACGATGGTGGTTACGGCCTGGCCCCGGAGCTCCTCTGGGTGACTGTCTACGAAGAGGACGACGAAGCCAAGGAACTCTGGCTCAAGAACACCGGCGTCCCGGCAGAACGTATCCAGAAGATGGGCAAGTCGGACAACTACTGGCACACCGGCCAGCCCGGACCGGCCGGACCCTGCTCGGAGATCTATTACGACCGCGGCCCGGCATACGGTGTCGAGGGCGGCCCGCTGGCCGATGAGACCCGGTACATCGAAATCTGGAACCTGGTGTTTATGCAGTACCAGATCGAGAACGTCCGCACCAAGGAAGACTTCGATGTTGTGGGCGAGCTGCCCAAGCGCAATATCGACACCGGCCTGGGCATGGAACGCCTGGCCATGATCCTGCAGGGTGTCGAGAACATGTACGAGACCGACCAGGTCCGTCCCGTCATCGACAAAGCAGCCGAACTCTCCGGCAGGGAATACACTTCCGCGGAAACTCCTGACGATCCTCACCACACAGACGACGTCCGCATGCGTGTTGTGGGAGACCACATCCGTTCGGCCCTGATGCTTATAGCCGACGGCGTGACACCGTCCAACGAAGGCCGCGGCTACGTGCTGCGCCGCCTGATCCGCCGTGCCGTCCGTTCAATGCGGCTCCTCGGCGTCGAAGAAGCCTGTCTCCCGCACCTGCTCCCCGCCTCAAGGGACGCCATGAAGGGTGTCTACCCGGTGGTGGAGGCCGACTTCGCCCGCATCAGCCGCATCGCCTACGCCGAAGAGAAGGCGTTCCTGCGCACCATCGCCTCCGGTACCGCCAGGCTCGAAGACGCCGTCAAGGAATCGAAGGCCGCCGGTCAGCCGCTTTCCGGTGCCGATGCCTTCGCGCTCCATGACACCTACGGCTTCCCGATCGACCTCACCCTCGAGATGGCCGAAGAGGCCGGCCTCAAGGTTGATGAGCAGGGCTTCCGTTCATTGATGCTCGAACAGCGCCAGCGCGCCCAGGCCGACGCCAAGGGCAAGAAGGGCGGGCACGCGGACGTCAGTGCGTTCCAGGAGCTCCTGGCCAAGGGCGAGACTGTTTTTACCGGCTACACGGAGCTGGACGGCGAATCCCGGGTCCGCGGCATCGTCAGCGGCGGTCGTCCCGTCCAGCAGGCATCCACCGGAGACGAGATCGAACTGGTCCTCGCCGAGACGCCGTTCTACGCCGAGGCAGGTGGCCAGGCTGCTGACACCGGGCTGATCACCGGTGACGGCTTTATTGTCGAGGTCCTGGACGTGCAGCGTCCCATCAAGGGCCTGAGCGTCCACAAGGCCGTGGTCCGTGAAGGCGAAATCGCCTCTGACGCCCTGGTGCGCGCCGCAGTGGACCGGGAGCGGCGCCATGCTGCGGAGCAGGCCCACACCGGTACGCACATTGTGCACGCTGCCCTCCACCAGATTCTGGGCCCGGAGGCCACCCAGCGCGGATCCTTCAACAAGGCCGGCTACCTGCGCTTCGACTTCGCCTGGGGCGAAGGGCTGAGCACCGCGACCCGCTCCGAGATTGAAGAAGTCTCCAACATTGCCATCCGCAACAATTACCAGGTGGAAACCAAGGTTATGGCCTTGGCAGAAGCCAAAGCACTCGGCGCCATGGCCCTGTTTGGTGAGAATTACGGCAGCGAGGTCCGGGTCGTTGAGATCGACGGCGCGTGGTCCCGCGAACTGTGTGGCGGCACCCACGTGGCCAACACCTCGCTGATCGGCAGCCTGTCCCTCCTTGGCGAGCAGTCTGTCGGCTCCGGAAACCGCCGCCTCGAGGCATTCGTCGGCATGGAAGCATTCCGCCACCTCGCCGCCGAACGTGCCCTGGTGACGGAACTGACTGAGATGCTCAAAGTGCCATCCGGTCAGCTCACGGACCGCATCGCAGCCACACTGGCCAAGCTGAAGAACGTCGAAAAGGAACTGGAACGGCTCCGTAAGGAACAGCTCGCCGGAGCCGCCGTCCGGATCGCCGAGACAGCCAAGGACGCCGGCGGCGTAAAGGTGATTGCCCACGACGCCGGCCAGGTTGGCGGCGCGGACGACCTCCGCGGACTGGCCCTGGACCTCCGCAACAGGCTGGGCGCCGAAGCGGCAACTGTAGCGGTTGCCGGAGTCAGCAACGATCGTCCGGTCATCCTCGTGGCGACCAACGAAGCGGCCCGGGCCGCCGGTGTAAAGGCCGGTGCGCTGGTCCGCCTCGCTGCCGGTGTCCTCGGCGGCGGCGGCGGCGGCAAGGATGACGTTGCCCAGGGTGGCGGCACTGACGCTTCTAAGGTCGGAGAAGCCCTCACCGCCGTCGTCCACGCCATCAGCGGGCGTTGACAGGGGCTTGGAAACGTTGTCCGATCCGGTATCGCCGGCCCAGGGAGGCTTTCCGCAGGGCGTAAAGCTCGGCGTGGACGTGGGCACTGTCCGCGTGGGTGTCGCTGTATGTGACAGGGACTCAATCCTGGCCACGCCGCTGAAGACACTGCAGCGGAACGCGAAAAAGAACATCGATGTCCGGATCCTGGCAGGGCTTGCCGAGGAGTATGGGGCGGTGCAGATTATCGTTGGCCTGCCGCGTACCATGAAGGGCGAAGAACATGCTTCAGCCCGGATGGCCACCGACTACGCTGAACTGCTGGTCCGTGAACTCCAGGACCGTGGCCTCGACATTCCTGTCCACCTCGTGGACGAGCGCCTCAGCAGCGTCACGGCCCATCGGAAACTGCATGAGGCCGGAATGAACAGCAAGGACCACCGCCAGGTGGTGGACCAGATGGCCGCAGCGGGAATCCTGCAGCATGCCATTGATATCCAGAAAGCCCGCGGAGCCGACGTCGGGGAGCGCGTCAGCGTTCCTGGTGCCGCCGGGGTGGACCCCACTTCAGGAACGGGAGGGCCAGCATGAGCCCCGCGAATACCGATGATGATGGCAGCGGACTGACGCGCCGGGAAATCCGGGCGCGGGAACGTGCGCGCCTGGAAGCCGAAGCCGCCGCCAAAGCCGAAGCTGGGGCCAGCAGTTCAGCCCCGGAGGAACCGGAGTCCGTTCAATATGCGGAACCCGAACGGCAGGTACAAGCCGTGGAGCACGAAGAGGCAGTCCACTACGCGCAGCCGGAGGCGTCGGCCCCGGCACCCGGCCACGAGCCGGAGGCTTACTACGTTCCTGCCCATGGAGGCGAGGACCACCTGCACGATGCGGATGGCGGGAGCCACAGCCGGGCCGTACAGCCGGACCACGGCCATTACGCCTATGAGAGCGCCGGCCATGCGGACCTGCACGCTGTTGAGGGCCACCCTGTTGAGGGTTACCACCCCGAGGCGGACGCGCACTACCCCGGGTATCACTACGCGGATCATCAGCACGAGGAGCACCATGTCCTCCCCGGTGCGACACCGGTCCCCGCGCCGTCGCGGAAGGTACGCCACCGCCGTCGGCTCCTTGCCCTGCTCCTGACCCTCGCCGTCTTTGTGACCGCAATTGTGGTTGGCGTGCAGTTCCTGCGGCCGTTGCTCGGCATGGACAGGATCTCTGATTATCCGGGACCTGGTACCGGCCAGGTACAGGTAGCGGTAGACCCCGGTGAAGGCACACGTTCCCTGGCAGCGAAACTGGAAGCCGCTGGCGTAGTTGCCGATGCCGGCACCTTCGAGGGTGCCTTCGCAGCCTCAGGGAAAACGCTGAAGCCCGGCGAATACTCCTTCCGGGAGGAAATGAACAATGCAGGTGCCATCGAAGTGTTGGCCGGCGAAGAGGGAGCCAAAGTTGTTTACTTCGCGCTCAACGCGGGACTGCGGATCAACGAGTCGTTAAGTCAGATTGCCGAAGGCGCAGGGGTTGGCTTTTCCGAACTGGAGGCGCTGAGCAATCAACCTTCCCAGTTCGGCTTGCCAGCGGCAGCGAAGAACCTTGAGGGTTTCCTTGCCCCGGGGGAGTACCGCTTCGAAGTTGGCACGCCGGCCAAGGAAATTCTCCAGAAGCTGGTGAGCGCTACCGTCAACGAGTTGGTGTCCCAAGGGATTTCGGATCCGGCAAAACAATATGAGGCTGTCATCGTGGCCAGTATTGTCCAGGCAGAAGGCGGCCTGGCCGACTACGGCAACGTTGCCGGAGCCATCTACAACCGGCTGGAGCCAAACGACGAAACCAACGGCTACCTCCAGGTGGACTCGGCGGTCACTTACGGGCTGGGGACGAAGAGCTTCAACTTCACGGATGAGCAGCGGGCCGACAAGTCCAACCCGTACAACACGTACGCTAATCCGGGACTGCCGCCGGGGCCCATCGGCTCGCCCGGTAAGACAGCAATCGACGCGGCCGCCAAACCTGCCGCCAACGATTACCTCTATTGGGTGACCATCAACCTGGATTCCAAGGAAACGAAGTTCTCCAGCACGCTTGCCGAGCACAACGGCTACGTGAAGCAATACAACGCCTGGTGTGAATCCAACCCTGGGCGCTGCACGTGACCCGGTTCGCGGCGGTTCTGGGCCATCCGATCAGCCATTCGAAGTCTCCGGCAATGCATCGAGCCGCCTACCGTGAGCTGGGCGTTGACATTGACTATTCAGCTCTTGATGTTACGGAAGAGGGACTCCCGGCCTTGATGCGCCGGATCGCAGGCGAAATCGGATGGACCGGGCTGTCAGTGACCATGCCGCTGAAGACTGCCATGATTGCCGAGGTGCACGAGGTCCGGGGGGTGGGCCGTGAATTGGGTGTCGTCAACACCGTAGCTTTTGAAGGCCATGGCCCGGATGCCCGGCGGATTGCCTACAACACCGACGTCGAGGGCATAGTTGGTGCCTTACGGCACGCCGGACTTAAAACTCCCGGTAAGGCCGTAATCCTCGGTGGCGGTGCCACGTCGGCTGCGGCAGTGGCCGCGCTGGGTTCCCTTGGAGCGCGGACCGTGCAGGTTTTTGTCCGTGACACCGGACGCGCCGCAGATGCCCAGGCTGCCGCTGCCGCGCTGGGCTTCGCGCTTGAAATATGCCCGATTAACGAAGCCATGGGCAGTGCTGTGGCAGCCGACGTCGTAATCTCTACACTCCCTCCGCGTGCTGCGGACGGGTTGGCAGCGGAACTGGCAGAGTCTGGCGCGCTTACCAGCGGTGTGCTTCTGGACGTTGCTTACGATCCCTGGCCCAGCCGGATTGCCGAAGCCTGGAGCAGCGGCGGTGGTGCTGTGGTCCCCGGACTGGAAATGTTGCTGTACCAGGCAGTTGAACAAGTACGTCTATTCACGGGAAGAGGCGCAGACGTTAACGCAGCTGTCATAGATGTGATGTGTGACGCAGTCGGCCTACCCCGACGGGCGAACTGACCGCCATACGTGGCAGGATGGAAATTATGTTGCGTTGGTTGACTGCCGGTGAATCCCATGGCCCGGCTTTGATGGGAATTATCGAGGGCGTCCCCGCCGGGGTGGAACTTTCGAGTAAACAGGTTGCTGATTCCCTGGCCCGTCGCCGCCTTGGCTACGGCCGTGGCGCACGGATGAAATTCGAACAGGATGCCGTGTCAATCCTTGGTGGTGTCCGCCATGGAATCACACAGGGTGGCCCCGTGGCCATCCAGGTGGGCAACACCGAATGGCCCAAGTGGGAGCAGATTATGTCTGCCGACGCCGTGGACCCTGCCCTGCTGGCAGAACAGGCCCGCAACGCTCCACTGACCCGGCCACGTCCCGGGCACGCCGATTTCACGGGTATGCAGAAGTACGGCTTCGACGAAGCGCGTCCGGTCCTGGAGCGTGCCAGTGCCCGCGAGACCGCAACCCGCGTGGCGCTCGGCACGGTCGCCGCACAGTTCCTGAGGCAGCTTGGAATTGAACTGGTCAGCCATACCGTCTCCATTGCCAGTGTGTCTGTTCCCGAGGGCCGGCCGCTTCCGGTACCGGACAACGTGATTGCCCTCGACGCAGACCCCCTGCGCTGCTTCGACCGCGAAACGTCCGATGCGATGGTTGCCGAAGTTGATGCGGCGCATAAGGAAGGCGAGACCCTGGGCGGCATCGTCGAGGTCCTGGCTTATGGCCTTCCGCCTGGACTCGGCAGCTACGTCCACTGGGACCGTCGCCTGGATTCCAGGCTTGCCGCCGCGCTGATGGGCATCCAGGCCATCAAGGGCGTGGAGGTCGGCGACGGCTTCCTCACTGCGGCGCGCCGCGGCTCCGCAGCGCACGATGAAATCGTCAAGGATGCTGAGGGCAGGATCATCCGCACCAGCAACCGCGCCGGTGGCATCGAAGGGGGTATGAGCATTGGGGATGTGCTTCGTGTCCGGGCGGCGATGAAGCCTATTGCCACGGTTCCGCGTGCCCTCAAGACCATTGACGTCAGCACGGGAGAACCGGCCAAGGCCCACCATCAGCGGTCGGACGTTTGCGCCGTACCAGCTGCCGGCGTTGTTGCCGAAGCCATGGTGGCACTGGTCCTGGCCGACGCCGTAACAGAGAAGTTCGGCGGTGATTCCGTCGCGGAGACGGCCCGCAACATCAAGGGGTACCTCGAGAACATTCCCGCGGCACTGGACTCGATTGGCCTGTAGTGTCCCTAAGTAGCAATCCCGGCGGCGCCGGTGTCCGGCCCGTTGTGCTGATCGGGCCTATGGCTGTTGGCAAAAGTGCCATCGGCTACCAGCTTGCCCAGCGCCTTGGCAAGGAATTTGTGGACACCGACGCATTAGTGGTCGCGGCCCACGGCAGCATTCCAGGAATCTTCGCGGCCCGTGGCGAGCATGGCTTCCGCGAAATTGAGGCCAAGATGGTCGCTTCAGCAATCGAAGAAGGCAAAAGCACCGGCCGCATTATTTCCCTTGGCGGGGGAGCCGTGCTTGATTCCGGCACCCAGCAGCTGCTGGACCTCTGCACGGTGGTGTACCTCGAATGCGACGTCAACACCGTAGCGGCACGGATCACCAGGAATTCCAGCCGTCCCCTGCTGGCCGGGGATGCCATAGAGACCTGGAAAGCCCTCTTTGCCATGCGCAAGCCCGTGTACGAGCGCCTCGCGGACGTTGTCGTGGACGTTCGGGAGGGTTCTGTAGCGGAGCTCGCCGGCCGCGTTGAAGAAGCCCTGCGCATCCATGCAGTGGCCCAACAGGAAGTGGAACATTGAGCAACGAATCGACAGTCATCAAGATCACCGGCGAAGGCGCCGGGCAAAACTACGACGTCGTCGTGGGCAACGGCCTGTTGGGCGACCTTTCCGGCGTGCTGGGGGAGCGGGTGCGCCGGGTTCTGGTGATCCACCCGCGGGCCTTGCGCCTGACCGGTGATGCTGTCCGCGCTTCCCTGGAGGCAGACGGCTTTACGGCCCTCACCGCGGAAATCCCGGACGCCGAAGAAGGCAAACACATCCAAGTGGCCGCGTTCTGCTGGCAGGTCCTGGGACAGAACGACTTCACCCGCTCGGACGCCATTGTGTCCGTCGGCGGTGGAGCGGTTTCAGATCTGGCCGGCTTCGTGGCCGCAACGTGGCTGCGCGGTGTGAAGGTGGTTCACATGCCCACCAGCCTGCTGGGCATGGTGGACGCCTCCGTTGGCGGCAAAACCGGCATAAACACCGCCGAAGGAAAGAACCTGGTTGGCTCTTTCCATCCGCCTGCCGCCGTCCTTGCCGACCTGGATACTTTGGCCACGCTTCCCAAGAACGAGCTCATCTCCGGCATGGCGGAGGTGGTTAAGTGCGGTTTCATCGCTGACCCCACCATCCTGGACCTGGTCGAGAAAGATCCTTCCGCCGTCACGGATCCGGAATCCGCCGTGCTGCGGGAATTGATCGAACGGGCCATCAGCGTCAAGGCCAACGTTGTCTCCCAGGACCTCAAGGAATCCGGCCTGCGCGAGATCCTTAACTATGGACACACCCTGGGGCACGCGATCGAGCTGGTGGAGCGCTACTCCTGGCGCCATGGAGCGGCCGTGTCGGTTGGCATGATGTTTGCCGCGGAACTGGCACGCAGCGTGGGCAGGCTCACTGACGCCGACGCCGACAGGCACCGGAGCGTGCTTGAGTCGCTCGGACTCCCGGTCACCTACCGCAAAGACCGTTGGCAGGGACTCCTGGATGGCATGCGCCGGGACAAGAAGTCCCGCGGCGACCTGCTGCGTTTTGTCGTCCTGGATGGCATCGCCCGCCCGGGAATCCTTGACGTTCCGGATACGTCGCTCCTTTTTGCCGCCTACCAGGAGATCGCATCCTGATGTGGGACCGCGCCGCTGCCACCATCGAGTGGCCTTCCGCCGGGTTCCCGGGGATCCGCATCAATCCCTTGACGCTGGTGCCTGAGATCACCAACGAGGACGAATGCCTGGCGGCACTGGAAGCCGGCAACAATCCGATGGACCGCATCTTTGTGCTCCTGGTCCAGGGAAACACCGCCGATGCAGCCGAGCTCCTGGCGGAGGCGCGCTACACCGATCCCGAGTCCTTGAGGCTGCGGATTTTTGAGGCCGAACTGCTGCGGGTCTCGCACCGGTACGATCCCGCCGTCGTACTGTACCGGCAGCTCGTGGCAGAGGTTGCGGGGACTCCAAACGAAGCCCTCATCCTGCAGCACCTCGGAACTGCCTACTACGCATCCGGTCATCTGGCTGCCGCCGTCGAGACGTTCAGCCGGGCCCTCGACCTCCAGGTTGCCGGTGCCGCGGAAGCCGCCCAAATCTACATGTCCACGGTGGCTCTCCAGCGCGCCCGGGACACCCTGGAACTGGCTTCCTGACAGGGACCGCCAAATTACCGGTAGAATGGTTCTTGGATTTTTGACAAAAACAGACTGGCGGGCCGTGTGCGCGCCTGCCTGGCATAAGCAACTGGCAGCGCAGGCCAGTCAGAGAGAACCAGAGGGAATCAGTGGCAACCACTAACGACATCAAGAACGGAACGGTCCTTAAGCTCGAGGGCCAGCTCTGGAACATCATCGAGTTCCAGCACGTGAAGCCGGGCAAGGGCGGCGCCTTCGTCCGCACCAAGATGCGCAACGTGATGTCCGGCAAGGTTGTTGACAAGACGTTCAACGCCGGACTTAAGATCGAGACCGCCACCGTGGACCGCCGGGACTACCAGTACCTGTACCAGGACGGCGCCGACTTCGTGTTTATGGACACCTCGGACTACGACCAGATCACCGTCTCCGGCGCTACAGTCGGGGATGCCACCAACTTCATGCTTGAGAACCAGATGGTCAACATTGCCATCCACGAAGGCAACCCGCTCTACATCGAGCTCCCGCCGAGCGTTGTCCTGGAGATCACGTACACCGAGCCGGGCCTGCAGGGCGACCGCTCCTCCGCCGGAACCAAGCCCGCCACGCTGGAGACCGGTTACGAGATCCAGGTGCCGTTGTTCGTGGAGAACAACACCAAGGTCAAAGTGGATACCCGCGACGGCAGCTACCTCGGCCGGGTCAGCGAGTAGTGAGCGCACGCGGTAAAGCCCGTAACAGGGCACTGGACATACTTTTCGAGGCGGAGCAGCGCTCCCTTTCGGCTTTCGACGTGCTGCGTGCACGTCGGGAGAAGACAGACCAGGTCATCAATCCGTACACGGTGGACATCATCGAGGGCGTCGTCTCGCAGCAGACTGCCATCGATGAATACCTGGAGACGTACTCGCAGGGCTGGTCACTGGAGCGTATGCCATCGGTTGATCTCATCATCCTGCGGATCGGCACCTGGGAGTTGTTGTTCAATGACGACGTCCCGGACGGTGTCGCTGTCAGCGAGGCAGTGGCCCTGGCCAAAACGCTGTCAACTGACGAGTCGCCGTCGTTCATCAACGGCCTTTTGGGCCGCCTGCAGCAGTTGAAGCCCTCACTGCTCGCGTAGGCCAAACGGCTATAAACCCCGCCGGTTCATTGGAACCGGCGGGGTTTTTCGTGTTCCCGCCTGTTTTTGGGACGGATGCAGCTGCGGTCCTGGCATCCCTATAGGATCTGATCATGCATACCCAGTCCGACGGCACGCGCGCCGGCAACTCACCAGCGACCCAGGTTAATGGCCGTAAAGCCGGGCGGGCGGTCAGCCGCCAGGTGTTGGCGGACCATGTCTACGCCGAACTGCTGGAGTCCCTGATGGACGGCAGGCTGGCGCCCGGAGCGGTTGTCAGCATCGACGGGACGGCCCGGGATCTGGACGTATCGCCAACGCCTGTCCGGGAAGCACTGGCGCGGCTGGAACATACCGGCTTGGTCCGGCGGGTGGCCCTGAAAGGTTACCGGGTGGCGCCGGTTTTCACGCAAGAGGATTTCGCCGAGCTTATGGAAGCCCGCCTCGCCATCGAACCGGTCAACGCCAGGCTGGCATGCACCCGGATCGACCGGCACGGCCTGGACGAACTGGCTGAAGCCGTGGCGGACCTGAAATCCGCCCCCCGTGGTCCATCGTTTGCTGAATTCAAGGACTACCTGGAAGCGGACGAGCGTTTCCACCAACTGGTTGCCCGGCAGACGGGCAACCAGTTTATGGAGGCTGCCTATTCGTCCCTCGGCGGGCAGGTCCAGCGCTTCCGCCTTTTCGGGGGAGTGGGAATCACCGACGCCGAACAAGCAATCGCAGAGCACCAGGCGGTTCTGGACGCGGTCGCCGCCGGCGATCCGGACCGGGCCGAGGCCGCCATGGCCGAACACATCCGCAACGTCCGTTCCCGGGCCATCGCCGACGCTCCGGAAAGCTAGCCCAACCCCAAGCAGGTAGCACTAAGTGCCGTTTTGAGTGCTCAAAACGGCACTTAGTGCTACCCAGTTGGGAAACCGCTGTGATCTTGACAACTTTCGCTCAATAGTAAATCCTATAGGAAACAGGATTACGAAGGAGTGAAGCATCGTGGCTTACACAGCTGAGAACTGGCCCATCACTGCGGCACTGCTGCAGTTTCCGGGGACTGACGCGCAAGGCAACAACATCAACGACGCCGATGCTTCCGTATGGGCGGACGTCCTCACCGAGGTCAAGGAAGCGGGATTTATCCACGCCGACCTGACGGACAGCTGGGTGCGTCCGGGAGACCTGAGTGCGGAACGCCTCGCCGAATTCAAACTCACGGCCGCAAATGTGGGGATAGGGATTCCCGTCATTTCCGCGATCCGCCGCAGCGTGATCGAAGAGGGCAACTGGGAAAGCAACCTGGCCTACAGCCACCGCACCATCGATGCAGCAGCCGAGCTCGGCTGCGAGGTGGTCTCCTTCGGGCTGCACCAGGCGCTGACTCCCGAACAGCAGCAACAGCTGTGGTTCTGGACGGTCGAGGGCCACAAGGATCCAGCAGGGGACAAGGAGGCCTGGGGCAACGCCGTCGCACGGCTCCGCGAGTTGGGACGGCACGCTGCTGAAGTCGGCGTCCTGCTCTCGCTGGAAATGTACGAGGACACCTACCTCGGGACAGCCGATTCATCGGTTCAGCTGGTCCAGGACATCGGACTCAGCAACGTCGGCCTGAACCCCGACCTGGGAAACCTGATCCGGCTGCACCGGCCGATCGAGGACTGGCGGGAGATGGTCGCCAAGACCATGCCTTACTCAAACTACTGGCACATGAAGAACTACATCCGGGATGAAGACGTGGCGCGGGACAGCTACGTCACCATGCCCGCCCCGATGGAAAGCGGCCTCATCAACTACCGCGAGGCGTTTAAAGTGGCACTCGCTGCCGGCTACCAGGGGATCATCTGTGCCGAGCACTATGGCGGGGACGGCCTTAGTGTCACCGCCCGCAACCAGGAATACCTGCGCCGCCACGTGCTGCCCAAGAAGGACGGCTACGCATTGGGCCGGAGCCAGGTGGCGCAGGGACGCCAGAAGCCGGCGGCCCTGGAACTGGCCACGTCCTGAGCCACACACCGCCCATCACTGACTCAACCCAACACGGATTCAATGAGGAACCATGACCCAGATCTTCGACAATCCCGCTGATTTTGCCGATCAGGCGCTGGACGGCTTTGTTGCCGCCAACCGAGGCTACGTGGCCCGCGTCAATGGCGGAGTAGTCCGCTCCACCGAGGTACCTGCAGGCCAGGTGGCCCTGGTGGTAGGCGGCGGCTCGGGCCACTACCCGGCCTTCGCCGGCCTGGTGGGGCCCGGGCTCGCAACGGCTTCGGCCTGCGGCAACATGTTCGCGTCGCCCGCCGCCGGGCAGGTCTACCGGGTGGCCAAGGCAGCCAATGCCGGTGGCGGAGTCCTGCTGAGCTACGGCAATTACGCCGGAGACGTGCTGCACTTTGGCCAAGCGCAGCTGCGGCTGAACGCGGAGGGCATCGAGACCCGCACCGTGCTGGTCACAGACGACATCGCCAGTGCGCCTCAGGACCAGATGGAAAAACGCCGGGGGATTGCCGGGGACCTCACGGTGTTCAAGGTTGCCGGTGCCGCTGCCGAAGCAGGTCTGAACCTGGACGAGGTGGAACGCCTGGCAAAAAAGGCCAATGACCGGACCCGTTCCCTGGGCGTGGCCTTCGACGGCTGCACGCTGCCCGGCGCCGGCGAACCCCTGTTCCACGTACCCGTGGGGCAGATGTCCCTTGGGCTGGGCATTCACGGCGAACCCGGTATTTCGGAGCATCCCATGCCGACGGCATCGGAGCTTGCCCAACTGCTGGTCAGCCGGCTCCTCGAGGACATTCCTGAGAAGTCGGGAACCCGGGTGGTGGCGATCGTCAACGGACTGGGCACCGTGAAGTATGACGAACTCTTCCTGCTGTTCGGCAAGATCGAAAAGCTGCTCACCGATGCCGGGCTGACCGTTGTCGAGCCTGAATGTGGTGAACTCGTGACCAGCCTGGATATGTCAGGCCTGTCCTTGACGCTGTTTTGGCTGGACGAGGAGCTCGAACAGTTGTGGGCGGCCCCGGCGGACACTCCGGCCTACCGGAAGGGCAACTTGGCCCCACGCGCCCTCCGGAACGCGCTGAAGGAAGATGAAACTGCGGCGGAGACGGAAACTCCAACCGCAGCGTCCGCGGACCTGGGCAGGACAGCAGCCGCCGTCCTCGCGCAGATGCGGGACGTCGTCGTCGAACATGAAGCGGAGCTGGGCAACCTGGATGCCATTGCCGGTGACGGCGACCACGGCATCGGGATGCGCAGGGGTGTCGATGCGGCAGTGGACGCGGCCAACCAGGCCGCCGCCGGCGGCGCTTCGGCGGGACGTGTCCTGGAATCAGCCGGCGAGGCGTGGAGCGAGCGCGCCGGCGGTACGTCCGGGGCGTTGTGGGGATCGGCGGTCATCGCTGCCGGGCTGGCCCTGGGCAACCGGGAGTCTTACCGCGGCAGCGACGCCGCGGCTGCCGTGACCGCATTTGTGGACGCCATCACGGAGCTGGGCAAAGCGGAACCGGGGGACAAAACCATGGTGGATGCCCTCCTGCCGTTCCGGGATGCCTTCCTCAATGAGCACGACGGCGGCACTCCACTGGCGGATTCCCTCACCATCGCTGCTGAGGTTGCGAAGGCCGCAGCAGCCCAGACCGCAGGCCTGCGTCCCCTGAAGGGCCGGGCGCGTCCGCTGGCCGCAAAGAGCCTGGGCCACCCCGATCCTGGCGCAGTCTCCTTTGGGCTGATCGCCGAGCGGGTGGCCGTGTACTTCCAATCCGGACCTGACCATTCTGAACTGGCCTCCGTGGCCGGAAACGGAGCAGCATCATGACTGCCACTGAAGGCTGGCGCATCATCATCGGCAACGATGAGGCCGGCGTCGAATACAAGGAAGCGCTTAAAGCGCTCCTCAACGCAGACAGCCGGGTAGCGTCTGTCGAGGATATCGGCGTTGGTGCCGATGATTCCACCGCCTACCCGCATGTTGCGGTGACCGCGGCGCGGAAGGTGGCCGAGGGCGGCGCAGACCGGGCACTCCTCATCTGCGGAACCGGGCTGGGTGTGGCGATAGCAGCCAACAAGGTCCCGGGAATCCGTGCGGTCACGGCCCACGACAGCTATTCCGTGGAACGCTCCGTCCTCAGCAATAACGCACAGGTCCTCACCATGGGCCAACGCGTCATCGGCCTCGAACTCGCCAAGAAGCTGGTTGGTGAGTGGCTTGAGTATCGCTTTGATGAAACATCCGCATCCGCCGGCAAGGTGGACGCCATCTGCTCCTATGAACCCGAATACACGAAGGCAGTCTGATCATGACCACAACACCCAGTAACGCCCGCAAGATCGCCGTCGTCGGATCCGGCTACATGGGCGGCGGCATAGCCCAGGTATTGGCTCTTGGGGGAGCCCGGGTGGCCCTCGCCGATGTGTCAGCCGAAGTGGCGCAAAAGAACTACGACCGGCTGCTTGCCGAGTCGGACCAGTTCGTTGCGGACGGACTCTTCCCCGAAGGCGCCACGGATATCCTCAAGCAGAATCTTTGGGCTGCCAAGGACATCGAGGAAGCTGTGGCCGACGCCGACTTCATTGAAGAAGCCGTTCCCGAGGTCCTCGCCATCAAGCACCAGACGTTGGCCAGGATCAGCGCAGCGGCCAGGCCGGATGCCGTCATCGGCTCGAACACGTCCACCATCTCCATCGCTGAGCTCTCCGAGCCGGTTAGCCACCCGGAGCGATTCCTTGGCGTGCACTTCTCCAACCCGTCACCCTTCATCCCGGGCGTGGAGGTCATCCCGCACGCCGGCACCTCTGCCGCGACCGTGGGCGCCGTACGCGACATGGTCCATGCTGCCAACAAGCAGACCGCCGTGGTCAAGGACGTCACGGGCTTTGTCCTGAACCGGCTGCAATACGCACTGTTCCACGAAGCGGCCCAGCTGGTCGAGCAGGGAATTGCCACGGCCGAGGACGTGGACACGCTGGTCCGCACCACGTTCGGCTTCCGGCTGCCGTTCTTCGGCCCCTTCGCGATTGCCGATATGGCAGGCCTGGATGTCTACAACTTCTGCTACAAGTCGCTCCAGACCGAATTCCCCGAGCGCTTTGCCACCCCGAAAATCCTGAGCGACCTGGTTGAGGCCGGCAAGCTGGGCACCAAGTCCGGGGCGGGCTTCCTCAACGTCCCCGCAGAGCGCACGCCGGAACTCATCGCCTACCGCAACAAGGCGTACGTGGCCATGCAGAAACTCATCGACGAACTGGGCCCGGCCCCCATCAGCTGAAGGCAACCCAATACTTCCCAGGAGCCACCATGACTGCTTTCCCTATTGAACGCACGGCCATTGTCACCGGCGCCGTATCGGCGCGCGGCATCGGCCGTGCGACGGCGAGCTACCTCGCAGCCAAAGGCTGGAACATCGGCATCATCGACCTCGACGACGCCGCCTGCAGGATCGCAGCGAAGGAACTCGGTGCTGAATACGGCGTCAAGGCCCACGGTGTTGGCGCCAACGTCGCCAGCGAGGCCGAAGTCCGGTCCGCGATTGACGAACTGGAAGCAGAACTTCCGCAGCTCGTTGCGTTGGCGAACGTTGCCGGCGTCAGCTCCCCGGTTCCCTACCTGGAGCTCGAGGCCACGGAATGGGACCGGGTGCTGAACATCAACCTGAACGGGGTCCACTACGCCACGCGCAGGGTCGCCGAATCAATGGTGCGCAACCGGATCGGCCGGATCGTAAACATCTCCTCGGTGTCCGCGCAGCGCGGCGGCGGCACCTTCTCCAAGACGCCGTATTCGGTTGCCAAGGCCGGGGTTATCGGCCTGACCCGGGCAACCGCCCGTGAACTGGGGGAATTCGACATCACTGTCAACGCCATTTCGCCCGGTCCCATCGACACGGACATCATGGGCGGCACGCTCAGCGAGGAACGCAAGGACGAACTCACCAAGGACCTCGTGGTCAACCGCGTCGGGTCCACCCGCGACATCGCAGCAGCCATCGCCTTCCTCATCAGCGAGGACGCCGGATACATCTCCGGCCAGACGCTGAATGTGGATGGCGGGCTCTACATGCACTAGGAAGGACCGCCATGGGCGCCTGGACAAAAGAACGCCGGATCTATCTGGCAGTTGGCGTCATTGCCTGCCTGATCGGCATCGGACTGATCGCGTTTCCGCTCTGACGGATCCGCTGCCAGTCCCAGCTTTCCCCACCCTGCATACTCAACGAGGAGTTTGAATGACTGTCACTACTGGACACTCCAGTACCAAGGAGCTGTTGGATTCGCCGGTCCTTAAATCGGCGATCTCCAAGGCGTCCTTCCGGCTGATGCCCATGCTTGTCATCCTGTACGTGGTCGCTTTCCTGGACCGCACCAACGTCGGCTTCGCCGAGGCCGCGCTGGAAGTGGACAGGGGCATTACCGCCGGCGCATATGCCCTGGGCGCCGGAATCTTCTTCATCGGCTACGCTCTGTTCGAGATTCCGTCCAACCTGCTGCTCACTAAATTCGGCGCCAAGATGTGGCTTGCCCGCATTGCGATCACCTGGGGCATCGTTTCCGCCTGCTTCGCCTTTGTGCAGGGCGAGACGTCGTTTGTGATCCTCCGCTTCCTCTTGGGTGTGACCGAGGCCGGCCTGTTCCCGGGCGTCATTATGTTCCTGGCTGCCTGGTTCCCCAACAAGGTCCGCGTCAAGATGTTCGCCATCTTCTACCTGGCTCAGCCGTTCTCCCAGATGATGGGTGCCCCGCTGTCCGGCTGGCTTATCAACATCGGCGACCAGGTTCCCGGTGTAGCGGGCTGGCAGGTGATGTTCTTTATCGAGGGCATGTTGGCTGTCCTTGCCGGTATTGCTGCCTACTTCTTCCTGATCAACTCCCCGCAGGATGCAAAGTTCCTCAACAAGGACGAGAAAAAGGCGCTGTTGGACGTCATGGCACTGGAAGACGGCGTCAAGGAAAAGGATGGCCCCCGGGGTGTCCTGGCTGCCATGAAGAACCGCAAGGTCTGGTACTTCACGGCCATCTACTTCTGCCTCCAGATCGCCGTCTACGGCGTGACGTTCTACCTGCCGCAGCAGGTGGCCCAGCTGACGGGCCAAAAGGTGGGCATCGAGGTGGGTCTCCTGGCGGCGATCCCGTGGTTCTTCGGAATCTTTGCCTGCTACTTCATCGGGAAGGCGGCCAACACGATCGTCCGCCGGCGGGTCTGGGGCACCGGGCTGTTTATCTCCACCGGCCTGTGCATCTTCGGTTCCGCGTGGGCCGGCTCCAACCACCTCCCGGCAGTGGGCATTATCTTCATCACCCTGGCCGTCTGCAGCTTCCTCTCGATCGGACCCATCGCCTGGTCCTATCCGACGGCGTTCCTCACCGGAACGGCGGCCGCGGCCGGTATCGGCCTCATCAACTCCCTTGGAAACCTGGGCGGATTCGTGGCACCGATCCTCCGCACGTCGGTCAACGAGATCACTGCCTCGGACACCGGCACCATGGGCGTCTACGCATTGGGAGTCCTGCCGTTCGTTGCAGCGGCCATGATGTTTGCCACCAAACGGTTCCGCAACAAAGCGGACGATCTGCTCGACAACAAATGACCACCACAGGAGCGCTGTACATAGGCGTCAGTACCAAGATGTACCTCGGATACCGGGACAGCCTGGAGTGGCTCAACGGTATACGGCGAGAAGTGGATTCCCGTCCGGCCATTGCGGCCGGGCGGGTGGTCCCGTTTGTGATCCCGTCCTTCCCCGTCCTTCCCGCCGCCGCAGATCTCCTTGCGGACTCTCCCGTGGTCCTGGGTGCGCAGGATTGCGGTTGGGCGGACGGTCCATGGACGGGGGAGGTGTCGCCGTCGATGCTGGCAGAGCTGGGCGTTGGCCTGGTTGAGGTCGGACATGCGGAGCGGCGCCGGCACTTCAGCGAAGACAACGCCATGGTGTCCAGGAAGGTGGGCGCGGCCCTCGACGCCGGAATCACTCCACTGCTGTGCGTCGGTGAAGGCACCATGGCAGCCCCCGGCGGTAGCGACGCGCGGGCTGAAGCTGCTGCAGCCTTTGTGCATGGGCAGGTCGGGGCCGCCGTCGGCGGCGACTGGGGGCTTGCTTCCCGGCTGGTCATTGCCTACGAACCCGTGTGGGCCATCGGCGCAGCGGAACCTGCGGACGCAGGGTACGTTACCGCCGTCGTTCATCACCTGAAGACCATGCTGGACGGTCACGCAACGCCCATCATTTATGGCGGCTCCGCCAAGCCCGGGCTGTTGCCAACGCTCGACGGCGTCTCCGGACTTTTCCTGGGACGCTTCGCCCACGACCCGTCCAACTTCGGCAAGGTGTTGGACGAGGCGCTGTCCCTCACTGAGGGGGTCAGCCCGCGACGGCAGCACGCAGGCTGAGGATGTCCTGGAGGGCGTGCTGTTCGTCCATCTGGTGCTGGGCCACATCCCGGCCGGCGAGGATCCGCTGCCGGGTAAACGCAAGGCGGGTTCCGGCACGGATAAACGCCTTCATATGCCCGCGGCGGTTGACCCGGCCGGCCCAGGCCAGCGCAGCGCGCCGGCCGGATCCGGTGGCCAGCATGTCCACTTCCGCGGGAGTGAACCAGCCGGCAGCGGCGTACTCCCGCAGGCGCTGCCGGGTCAGGCGGTTTTCCGCGAGGCGGATCAGTACGACGGCGACTGCCACCAGCACGAACATCGGCACCTGGAACGTGAGGTACTGAAGCAGGAAGTCCTGCCCCATGCTGTTCCAGCGGTTGTGCAGGAACATGGCGGGCAGCAGTCCAACGAAGAAGGCTGCGACGGACAACCCGTTGTGCCAGCGGCGGGCGGCGAAGCCCATGACCAGGCCTGTGGTCCCGGTGAAAACCGCGTGCGCGAACGGGGACATGATGCCGCGCAGGAAGAACACCGAGGCCAGGTCCGTCGCCGGCGTGCTGGAGTCGGCTACCGAGCGGCCGAAGTAGAGGATGTTTTCCGTGAAGGCGAAACCACCCGCGATCGTGAAGGCAAAAACCACTCCGTCAACAGGGCCATCGAAGTGCTTCCGTGCCAGCAGCAAGAGCAGCAGCAAGCCGAGCGACTTAGCGAATTCTTCGACGATCGGCGCCTGGATCGTGGCCATAAAGGTGAAGTACTCGGCGTCTGAGCTGAAGTCCCTGGACATGGCAAAGAGCGGCTGGATCAGCAGGGTTACCGCGATGGACACGGCAGCTCCCCAGGTAAAGGCAAAGAGCAGGAGCCGCTTGGGTTCGGGCTCCCATCGGTCGATCAGGAACACCGTGAGAAGCACCACAGCCAGGGGCACCAGCGAGGCGAGGAAACCGATCAGGAATCCGGCAGGGCCGGTGTTGGCGAGCAGGAACGGAACCACCAGGAACAGGCTGAGCAATGCCAGGCCGGCGCCGCCCAGCACCAGTACCAACACTCCCGCGCTCCGGCGCCTCTTTGCCGCCACGACAGGCGGAATCATAGGCTGCACGCCGCCTGACGGCCCACCTGGTGCAGGCCGGTAATCTGCGGGGTTGATGTGGCCCAGCCAGCTCGGATTGGCCTGGCCCGTCCCTGGACCGGCAGACCCCGACTGCGGGTACTGTCCGCCCGGTGGCTGGTCCCGGTACGGCTGTGACTGGTTGCTCGACATGCCGAAAGCCTATTGGGCTACACGGTGCCGGCCAAGAAACACGGCTGCCGTAGTCGTGCATGTGGTAATTTGAAGAGTCAAATATTCCTTTTTTAATTCCGTCCTGTGAGGCGGGGAAAGGGGAGACGAGCGTTGACTTCTGTCACCAATGTGCCGGTGCCGGCCAGGGTTGTACTCAACCAGGCGGACATTGACCGGGCACTTACTCGTATCGCCCACGAGATCCTCGAGGCCAATAAGGGTTCCCAGGACCTTGTGCTGCTGGGTATCCCGCGCCGCGGCTATCCGCTGGCCGTCCGGCTCGCCCGGAAAATCGCCGAAGCCGATCCCACTGTTGATGCTGCGGCCATCGTCGGCCAGCTTGACGTCACCATGTTCCGGGACGATCTTTCGCACCAGCCCACCCGGCCCCCATACCCCACCCAGCTTCCGGCGTCGGGCATCGACGGCAAGGTCGTGGTGCTCATAGACGACGTCCTGTACTCCGGGCGCACCATCCGGGCTGCGCTCGATGCGCTGGTGGACCTTGGCCGTCCCCGGATCGTCCGGCTCGCCGTCCTGATCGACCGCGGCCACCGTGAGCTCCCCATCCGCGCGGACCACGTCGGGAAGAATCTGCCTACCGCCGCATCCGAAAAAGTCCGGGTACACCTGGCGGAAACCGACTTCGTAGACGGCGCTCCCGTCAACGAAGTGGTTATCGAGGCAGGCGCGTGAAACACCTCCTCTCCACCCAGGACCTCAGCCTGGCCAACGCAGTACAGATCCTCGATACCGCCGAAGAAATGGCCGCAGTAGGCGAGCGTGAGGTCAAGAAGCTTCCCGCCTTGCGCGGCCGGACCGTGGTGAACCTGTTCTTCGAGGACTCCACCCGGACCAGGATTTCCTTCGAGGCCGCCGCCAAACGCCTCTCCGCCGACGTCATCAACTTCGCGGCCAAAGGCTCTTCGGTGTCCAAGGGCGAGTCCCTGAAGGACACCGCACAGACCCTGTCCGCGATGGGCGCCGATGCGGTTGTCATCAGGCACTGGGCCTCCGGTGCGCCGCAGCGCCTCGCCGCCACCGACTGGATCGACGCCGCGGTCATCAACGCTGGCGACGGAACGCACGAACACCCCACCCAGGCCCTCCTGGACGCCTTCACCATGCGCAGGCACTGGACGAAGCTCACCGGCGCGGCCTCCATCGGCGCGGACCTGACCGGCATGCGTGTCGTCATCGCCGGGGACGTGCTGCACTCACGTGTAGCACGCTCCAACGTGTGGCTCCTGCGTACGCTTGGCGCCCACGTCACGCTGGTGGCCCCACCAACTTTGCTGCCCATCGGCGTCGAATCCTGGCCGTGCAAGGTCAGCTACAACCTGGACGAAGTCATCGAAGGCGGCGTGGACGCCGTCATGATGCTCCGCGTCCAGGGCGAACGGATGAACGCCTCCTTCTTCCCCTCCACGCGTGAATACTCGCGGCGCTGGGGTTTTGATGACAACAGGCTCCGTTCACTGGACACGCTGGGCCTCAAAGACACGATCATCATGCATCCCGGTCCCATGAACCGGGGCCTGGAGATTTCCTCGGCCGCGGCCGACTCACCACGATCCACAGTCCTGGCACAGGTGCGCAACGGCGTATCGGTCCGGATGGCGGCCCTGTACCTGCTGCTGTCCGGCGACACCCGCGAGCCGGCCGCAGTTCCTGCCGGCACCACCGCCGCCCCAACCACCAAGGAGAGCAAATGATGGCCGAGAACAACGGGGTTTACCTGATCCGCGGCGCCGCGATCCTGGGTGCCGGTGCCGAAGACCTAATGATCCGCGATGGCCTGATTGCAGCCCGCGGTGCTGATGCCTCCTCCGCCGAAGGAGCTGAAGACGCCACTGTCGTTGAAGCCGGCGGCCTTGTAGCGTTGCCCGGCATGGTGGACATCCACACCCACCTGCGCGAGCCCGGCCGCGAGGATGCCGAGACGGTGGAAACCGGTACCCGCGCAGCAGCGCTGGGCGGGTATACAGCCGTCCACGCCATGGCCAACAGCAACCCCGTCGCTGACACAGCGGGTGTGGTGGAACAGGTGCACAGCCTGGGCCGCGCATCCGGCTGGGTGGATGTCCGCCCGGTTGGTGCCGTCACCGTTGGCCTCGCGGGGGAGCAGCTGGCCGAACTCGGTGCCATGGCTGATTCCCGTGCCCAGGTCCGGGTATTTTCCGATGACGGCATTTGCGTCCACGATCCCGTCCTGATGCGCCGGGCCCTGGAGTACGTCAAGGCGTTCGACGGCGTGGTGGCCCAGCACGCGCAGGAGCCGCGGCTTACCGCCGGTGCCCAGATGAACGAAGGCACCGTGTCCTCCGTGCTTGGCCTGGCCGGCTGGCCTGCAGTGGCTGAGGAAAGCATCATTGCCCGCGATGTCCTGCTGGCCCAGCACGTGGACTCGCGTCTGCACGTCTGCCATGTCTCCACCGCCGGTTCCGTGGAAATCATCCGCTGGGCCAAGGGTCGCGGCATCAACGTCACAGCAGAGGTCACCCCCCACCACCTGCTCCTCACGGACGACCTCGTCCGCAGCTACGACCCCGTGTACAAGGTGAACCCGCCGCTGCGTACGGATGCAGATGTCCAGGCCCTGCGCGAAGCCCTGGCCGACGGCACCATCGACGTCATCGGCACCGACCACGCTCCGCACCCGAGCGAGCACAAGGAATGTGAATGGGCCCAGGCCGCCATGGGCATGACGGGCCTGGAAACAGCCCTGTCCGTGGTGCAGCAGACCATGATCGACACAGGACTGATGGACTGGGCCGGTTTTGCCCGCATCACGTCCACCACCCCGGCAGCCATTGGCCGCGTAGCGGACCAGGGCCGTCCGCTTGAAGTCGGCGAACCAGCCAACATCATCCTGGTGGACCCGTCTGCGCGGTGGACGGTTGATCCTTCTAAGATGGCAACCATGGGCCGCAACTCACCGTTCAAGGGCAGGGAGCTGCCCGGCAAGGTAGTGGCTACCTTCTTCAAGGGACACCCCACTGTCCTGAACGGCAGCCTGAACACTCCGTACCGGCACCCGGCTGCCACCGCAGCAGGTGCATCCTGATGGACACCAAGCTCCTCTCCCTCGTCATTACCGTTGCCCTCATTGTCGTCGCCTTCGCCCTGATCGGCATCGGCTGGCGCAACAGGCTGAAGCGGCAGGCCGACGTCGGAACGTTGCCTGAGCTGCCGGCGGCACCGGGTGAGCCGCTGGTCGCAGCAGAGGGCCAGTACGTCACCACCACCACCGCGGGTGACTGGCTGGACAGGATCGCCGCCCACGGACTCGGCATCAGGACCAACGCCCAGCTCGCCGTGTACCCGCACGGGGCGGTTTTTGACCGCTCGGGGGCTCCTCCGGTCTACATCCCGGCTGCCAGCCTGCGCGGCGTCCGGCAGGACAGCGGCATGGCAGGGAAGTTCGTTGAGAAGGACGGGCTCCTGGTCGTCAGCTGGCAGCACGGCACTCGGGGCTTGGACACCGGCTTCCGCACCCGGCACGCGGCAGACAAGGAAATCCTCTTCGATGCCATCGAGGAATTGATCCCGCAGGCACCCCCGGCTGATGCCCACAGTGGAAAGTAATACAGTGACGGAACCCCGCACAGCGCACACAACAGCAACAGCAACAGACACAGAACCAACAGACCCAGCAGCGAAAGCGAACCCAGTGACAGCAACCTCCGCTCCGGCACAGCCCGTAGCCTCCGCCCCGGCCGCCCTGGTATTGGAAGACGGCCGGATCTTCCGCGGCCAAAGCTACGGCGCCATCGGTACCACCTTGGGCGAAGCGGTCTTCGCCACCGGCATGACGGGTTACCAGGAGACCATCACGGATCCCTCCTACGCCCGCCAGCTTGTGGTCCAGACGGCACCGCACATCGGCAACACCGGCGTCAACGACGACGACGCCGAGTCCCGGCGCATCTGGGTGGCGGGCTATGTTGTCCGCGACGCCGCCCGCCGCCCGTCGAACTGGCGCTCGGAGCGCAGCCTGGACCAGGAACTGGTTGACCAGGGGATCGTGGGAATCCAGGGTGTGGACACCCGGGCCATTACCCGGCACCTGCGCGAGCACAAGACCATGCGGGCCGGGATCTTCTCCGGCGATGCAGCGCAGGGCAGTGACAAGGAGCTGCTCGATGCGGTCCTGGCCAGCGCACCCATGGAAGGCGCCCGCCTGGCTGAGGAAGTCAGCGTCGACGAGGCCTACGTGGTGGAGCCCAAGGACCACGGCTGGGAAGGCGAAGCCCGCTTCAGCATCGCCGCGATCGACCTCGGCATCAAGGCCATGACCCCGGTCCGCTTCGCCGAACGCGGTGTCCGCGTCCACGTGCTGCCGGCCACCGCAACGCTGGAAGACGTTAAGGCAGTAAATCCGGACGGCTTCTTTATGTCCAACGGTCCGGGTGACCCCGCCACCGCCGACGCCCAGGTGAAGCTCCTTCGCTCCGTACTGGACGAGAAACTGCCGTACTTCGGCATCTGCTTCGGCAACCAGATCCTGGGCCGCGCCCTGGGATTCGGAACCTACAAACTGCGCTACGGCCACCGCGGTATCAACCAGCCCGTTATGGACCGCCGCACCGGCAAGGTGGAAATCACTTCACAGAACCACGGCTTTGCCGTGGACGCACCGCTCGACGGCGCCACTCAGGCCCCGGAAGAACGTTACGGCCGTGTGGAGGTCAGCCATGTGAGCCTCAACGACGACGTCGTCGAAGGACTCGCGTGCCTGGACATCCCCGCGTTCTCGGTCCAGTACCACCCGGAAGCGGCGGCCGGACCGCACGATGCCGCGTACCTGTTCGACCGGTTCATAGACCTGATGGAAGGAACCCGGGACGGCAAGACCGCGGGTCTCTCCAAGGAACCGGTGGACGCGAAGCACCCCGCCGGACCGAATACGACAGACAACAAGACTGAGGACAAGAAGTAATGCCGAAACGTACAGATCTCAAGAGCGTCCTCGTCATTGGCTCGGGCCCGATCGTCATCGGCCAGGCCGCCGAGTTCGATTACTCCGGCACCCAGGCGCTTCGCGTCCTCAAAGAGGAGGGCCTGCGGGTCATCCTGGTGAACTCTAACCCGGCAACCATCATGACGGACCCAGAGTTTGCGGATGCCACCTACATCGAGCCCATCACCCCTGAGGTGGTGGAGAAGATCATCGCCAAGGAGCGGCCTGACGCCATCCTGCCCACACTGGGCGGCCAGACGGCGCTGAACACGGCCATCGCGCTGGACAAGAACGGTGTGCTGGAGAAGTACAACGTCGAGCTGATCGGCGCCAACATTGCGGCGATCGAACTCGGCGAAGACCGCGAGAAGTTCAAGGGCGTTGTGGAACGCTGCGGCGCCGAGTCGGCCCGCAGCCACATCATCCACACCATGGACGAGGCCCTCAGTGCCGCTGAAGACCTCGGCTACCCCATGGTGGTCCGTCCTTCCTTCACCATGGGCGGCCTGGGTTCCGGCCTGGCGTACAACGAAAGCGACCTCCGCCGCATCGTTGGCCAGGGCCTGCAGTACAGCCCTACCAGCGAGGTGCTGCTCGAGGAGAGCATCCTGGGCTGGAAGGAATACGAGCTTGAGATGATGCGGGACAAGAACGACAACGTCGTGGTGGTCTGCTCCATCGAGAACTTCGATCCCGTAGGCGTCCACACCGGCGACTCCATCACCGTCGCGCCGGCATTGACCCTGACCGACCGCGAGTACCAGCGCCTGCGCGACATTTCGATCGCCGTCATCCGTGAAGTCGGCGTAGACACCGGTGGCTGCAATATCCAGTTCGCCATCGATCCCGCCACCGGGCGGGTTGTGGTTATCGAAATGAACCCGCGCGTCTCCCGCTCGTCGGCGTTGGCATCAAAGGCCACGGGATTTGCGATTGCCAAGATCGCCACCAAGCTCTCCCTGGGCTACACGCTGGACGAGATTCCCAACGACATCACGCAGAAGACGCCGGCCTCCTTCGAGCCGACGCTCGACTACGTAGTGGTCAAGGTGCCGCGCTTCGCGTTCGAGAAATTCCCGGCCGCGGACAACACACTGACCACCACCATGAAGTCGGTGGGCGAGGCCATGGCAATGGGCCGCAACTTCACCGAAGCACTGCAGAAGGCCCTGCGCTCCCTGGAGCAGAAGGGCTCGCAGCTGGACTTCAGCAGCGTTCCGGAATGGGAAGTTGCCGAGCTGATAGAGAAGTCCAAGCGTCCCACTACCGAGCGCCTGCACCAGGTCCAGCGCGCCATGCTGGGCGGCGCCACCGTCGAGGACCTCTTCGAGGCCACCAAGATTGATCCCTGGTTCCTTGACCAGCTGCAGCTGCTTAACGAGATCTCCCACGAGATCCGCCAGGCTCCGGCCCTGACCTCCGAGATGCTGAAGCGCGCCAAGCGCCATGGTTTCTCCGACGAGCAGATCGGCGCACTGACGCACAACTCCGAGGCCGTGGTCCGCGGTGTGCGGCAGGCGCTGGGCATCCGCCCTGTCTACAAGACGGTGGATACCTGTGCCGCAGAGTTCGCCGCCTACACGCCGTACCACTACTCGGCCTATGACGAGGAGGACGAGGTTGCGCTGCACGCCAAGCCGTCCATCCTGATCCTCGGCTCCGGTCCCAACCGCATTGGCCAGGGCATCGAGTTCGACTACTCCTGTGTCCATGCCTCCATGGCGCTGCGCAAAGCCGGTTACGAGACCGTCATGGTCAACTGCAACCCGGAAACCGTCTCCACGGACTATGACGTCTCCACCCGGCTCTACTTTGAGCCGCTGACGCTTGAGGACGTCCTGGAAGTCATCGCAGCCGAGGAACGTACCGGCGGCGTGATGGGTGTGTTCGTCCAGCTGGGCGGCCAGACCCCGCTCAAGCTGGCACAGCAGCTCGCGGACGCGGGCGTTCCGATCCTGGGCACCTCACCGGAAGCCATCGACCTCGCCGAGCACCGAGGCGCTTTCGCCCGCGTGCTGGACAAGGCCGGGCTCATCTCGCCCAAGAACGGCACCGCTGTTTCCTTCGAGGACGCCAAGAAGATCGCCGACGAGATCGGTTACCCGGTCCTGGTGCGACCGTCCTACGTGCTCGGCGGCCGCGGCATGGAGATCGTCTACGACGAAGCCAACCTCTCCCGCTACATCGCCAACGCCACGGAGATTACCCCGGACCACCCGGTGCTGATCGACCGCTTCCTGGAGGACGCTGTCGAAATCGATGTCGACGCCCTCTTCGACGGCAAGGACATCTACGTCGGCGGCATCATGGAGCACATCGAGGAAGCCGGCATCCACTCCGGTGACTCCGCGTGCGTCCTGCCTCCGATCACGCTTGGCGGCAACGTCCTGGAACGCGTCCGCACCGCCACCCGGTCCATTGCAGAAGGCGTGGGTGTGCGCGGCCTGATCAACATCCAGTTCGCCCTGGCCTCCGACGTTCTTTACGTCCTGGAAGCGAACCCGCGTGCGTCGCGCACCGTCCCCTTCGTATCGAAGGCAACGGGCGTGCAGATGGCGAAGGCTGCTGCCCTGATCGGCACCGGCGTCACCATCCACCAGCTCCGTACCGCCTACAAGATGCTGCCGGAAACCGGCGACGGCTCCACGCTGCCTCTCGACGCGCCGGTATCTGTGAAGGAAGCCGTCCTGCCGTTCAGCCGCTTCCGCACCCCTGAAGGCAAGGTCGTTGACTCGCTGCTCGGCCCTGAAATGCGCTCCACCGGTGAAGTGATGGGCATTGACAAGCACTTCGATACCGCGTTCGCCAAGAGCCAGGCGGCCGGCGGCAACGCACTTCCCACCGAAGGCAAGATCTTCGTTTCGGTGGCCAACCGCGACAAGCGTTCGGTCATCATGGGCGTCAAGCGCCTGTCCGACCTCGGCTTCGAGATCGTCTCCACCGGCGGCACCGCCGACGTCCTGCGCCGCAACGGCATCCAGGCCACGCCGGTCCGCAAGGTGGCCGAGGGTTCCAGCGCCGAGGGTGAAGGCACCATCGCTGACTTCATCATCGCCGGCGAGATCGACATGGTCTTCAACACGCCGTCCGGCGGCGAAGCCCGCAGCGACGGCTACGAGTTGCGTGCGGCGGCCACCTCGATCGGCATCCCGTGCATCACCACCGTGGCTGAGTTCAATGCCGCCGTGCAGGCCATTGAGGCGATGCGCACGTACGAGTGGTCCGTCACCAGCCTGCAGGAACACGCTGCAGCCCTGGCAGCCTCCCAGCTGGCGGACGCACAGAAGGCAGCCCTGCAGCATGCCTAACCCGGAAACGGCATCCAGCGGCGTGGTTGGCCGGGAGCCATTCGGCTCCCGGCTGGCCACGGCCATGGCCGTACGCGGCCCGCTGTGCGTGGGCATCGATCCGCACCCGGCACTGCTGAAGGGCTGGGGGCTGAACGACGACGTCGACGGGCTGCGGCGGTTCTCGCTCACCGCACTGGAGTCCGTGGGTTCGGTCGCTGCCGCGGTAAAGCCGCAGGTGGCGCTTTACGAACGGCACGGCTCGGCCGGTATGGCCGTCCTCGAGGAGGTGCTGGCGGCCTGTACCGACGCCGGTGTCCTCAGCATTGCGGACGCCAAGCGCGGCGACATCGGTTCCACCATGGCCGCCTACGCTGACGCGTGGCTCCGGGATGGATCCTCCCTGGCAGCCGACTCCGTCACGCTGAGCCCTTACCTTGGCTTCGAATCGCTCCGCCCCGCCCTTGACCTCGCGGTGCAGTATGGCCGCGGCGTATTCGTGCTGGCGCTCACCTCCAATCCGGAAGGTCCTTCGGTGCAGCACGTCGGTGCGGGGGATTCCGTCGCCCGCCGTATCACCGAGGCCGCGGCCTCGGAGAACAGCCGCGTCGCTGCGCTGTCTTCAACCGGGACGGAGGCAATGGCTCCGGCAGGGACAGCCCTGGGTTCTGTGGGACTGGTGGTTGGCGCCACGGTTGGTGCCGCCGTCGAACAGCTCGGCCTGGACCTGGCCGCCATGGCTGGGCCCATCCTGGCGCCTGGCCTCGGCGCGCAGGGTGCTACGGCAGCTGACATGCGGGCGACATTCGGAGCGGCGTATCCGCAGGTCCTGGGGACCTCCAGCCGTGAGATCCTGGCGGCCGGACCGGATGCCGGAAACCTTCGGGAAGCGGCGCTGCGGACTTTGGATCTCCTGCGCATTGATTAACCGGCTCCTGCGGGGGTAGGTTCAGGAGCAGTCGAGGGCGCCGGTCCTGGACGCTTCCTGACCCAACAACCACGGGGAGACGAATACAGTGAGCCTTCGACCCCTGACTGCCCGCGAACGTGCCGATGCTTTGACCAAAGCCGCGGCTGCCAGGGCCTCGCGTGCTGCTGCAAAGGAACGCCTGAAGAAAGGGGAGCTGACGGCTGCCCAGCTATTGGCCGCCGTGGGCACCGATGACGCCCTGGCGCGGATGAAGGTGAGCGAACTCCTGGAGTCGATGGCAGGAATCGGCAAGGTGCGCGCGGCCGCGATCATGGACCAGCTGGGTATCGCAGCATCCAGGCGGTTGCGAGGGCTGGGAATCCACCAGCGCCAGGCACTGGTAGATTTTATAGACGAAAAGTAGTGGTGGGGCGTAAAGCCCTGCCACCCGCATACCGCCGCAAAGGAATACGTGAGCAAGAAACCCGGACTGACAGTCCTCGCCGGCCCGACGGCCGTCGGCAAAGGCACCGTTTCCACCTACATCCGGGACAACTATCCGCAGGTATGGCTTTCCGTATCGGCCACCACCCGCGCGCCACGGCCGGGTGAGCAGGACGGCGTCCACTATTTCTTTAAGTCCAAGGAAGAGTTCGCGGAACTGGTGGAATCCGGCGAGTTCCTGGAATGGGCAGTGGTCCATGGCCAGAACACCTACGGCACCCTGAAGAGCACAGTGGACCGGGCCATTGCCGAGGGCCGCTCGGTCCTGCTGGAAATCGACCTGCAGGGCGCCCGCCAGGTAAAGAAGGCCGTACCGGACGCCCAATTTGTGTTCCTGGCACCGCCAAGCTGGGAAGAAATGGTCCGCCGGCTGGTGGGCCGCGGCACCGAAACTCCGGAAGAACAGCAGCGCAGGCTGGAAACCGCTAAACTGGAACTTGCTGCTGAGCCGGAGTTCGATCACACAGTCATCAATGACGACGTTCGCCGGGCAGCGGACGAGCTTGTTTCACTCATGGGGCTGGCCCCGAACCCGCGCTAAGCGCCGGTACGTACCCGCCCGTTAGAATTTGGAGAATTCGTGTCCACGAACCTTGAAGGCATCATCAACCCGCCGATCGATTCCCTGCTGGAAGCAGCGGATTCCAAGTACGGTCTGGTCATCTTTGGTGCCAAGCGTGCACGCCAGATCAACGCGTACTACGCCCAGCTGCACGAGGGCCTCTTCGAGTACGTTGGCCCGCTGGTTGACACCAAGCTGAACGAAAAGTCGCTCTCGATCGCACTGCGCGAAATCAACGAAGGCAAGCTCGTTTCGACTCCGATCGAAGCCGCAGAGTAGCCTCCGTCGCGTGCGCATAGTACTGGGAGTCGGGGGAGGGATTGCTGCCTATAAGGTGGCGTCCCTCCTCCGGCTTTTTACTGAGGCCGGCCATGACGTCACGGTGGTACCCACCGAGGCGTCCACGCGGTTTGTTGGCGTTGCCACCTGGGAGGCTCTCTCCGGGCATCCCGTCACCAACAGTGTTTTCGACGACGTCGACCAGGTCAGGCATGTCCGCCTCGGACACGAAGCGGACCTGATCGTGGTCGCTCCGGCCACAGCTGATCTCCTCGCGCGGGCGGCTTCCGGCCAGGCCAATGATCTTCTCACCAATACGCTGTTGATGGCCCGCGGCCCGGTTCTCTTTGCCCCGGCCATGCACACGGAAATGTGGCAGAACGCCGCCACCAGGGCGAATGTTGAGACCCTGCGCAGCCGGGGCATCACCGTCCTGGAACCCGCCAGCGGCAGGCTGACCGGCTCCGATTCCGGCCCTGGGCGGCTTCCCGAGCCCGAAGCGATCTTTGAAGCGGCGCTGGCACTGGCTGCACCGGCGTCGGACTATATCTCTCCCGAGCCGCTGGCTGGCCTGCTGTCCGGCAAAAGGGTGACCATCAGTGCCGGCGGCACCCGCGAACCGCTGGATCCCGTGCGGTTCCTGGGGAACCGATCATCCGGCAAGCAGGGTGTTGCCTTGGCCGCAGCCGCCCGTGACGCCGGAGCCCAGGTAACCCTGGTTGCTGCGCATATGGAGGTTCCGGCTCCCGCTGGTGTTGAGGTTGTGACAGTGGAGACCGCCCTGGACCTTCGTGAAGCCATGCTGGATGCGGCCCGGGCGTCTGACGTCATTGTCATGGCCGCTGCCGTGGCGGACTTCCGGCCCGCCGCGGTCTCTGACACCAAAATCAAAAAGCGGGACGACGCCGATGACCCCGTCATCAGCCTGGTCCGTAATCCCGACATCCTGCAGGAACTGGTCCAGGAACGGGCAGCGTCGAACCGTCCGCAGCTGATCGCTGGATTCGCAGCTGAAACAGGGGATGAGCACGGTGACGTCCTGGCATATGCGCGGGCCAAATTGGAACGCAAAGGCTGCGACCTCCTGGTGGTCAACCAGGTAGGCAGGGACAAAGTCTTCGGGCAGGATTCCAACTCGGTAGTGATTCTGTCAGCAGCCGGCGCGGGACCGGAATCTGTGTCCGGCAGCAAGGATGAGGTCTCGGCAGCGGTGATCCACCGCATTGGCTCGGAACTGGGCCGTGTTGTCCCCCACATTTGAGCCGTCCGGCCAGGCCTTCTCCGTAGCGCGGAGACATCTGCCGCAGCCCCAGCGAATTCCAACCAGTAAGGTAGTTCAGTGACTTTACCCCTGCATATTCCCCACGCCCATGGGGACACCCCCGCCGCGCTTCGACTCTTCACCTCCGAGTCGGTCACCGAGGGTCACCCGGACAAAATCTGCGACCAGATCAGCGACGCCATCCTCGATGCGCTGCTTGCCGCCGATCCCGAATCACGGGTTGCCGTGGAGACCATGGCCACCACCGGCCTGGTCCACGTTGCAGGCGAAGTCACCACCGATGCCTACGTCGAAATTCCGCAGATTGTCCGCGAAACCATCCTTGGCATCGGCTACGACTCGTCGGCCAACGGCTTCGACGGCGCCCGCTGCGGCGTTTCCGTCTCCATCGGCCAGCAGTCCAACGACATTGCCGGCGGGGTGTTCAATTCATTGGAAGCCCGCGAGGGTCGCCAGGAGGACGACTACGACCTCCAGGGCGCAGGCGACCAGGGCCTGATGTTCGGCTACGCGAGCGACGAAACCGCTTCGTTTATGCCCACCCCCATCTGGCTGGCACACCGTTTGTCTGAACGTCTCACCGAGGTCCGCAAGAACGGCCAGCTGCCGTACCTGCGGCCGGACGGCAAGACCCAGGTCACGGTTGGCTATGACGGTGACCGGCCGGTTTCCGTGGAAACCGTTGTGATTTCCAGCCAGCACGCCGAAGGCACCAGCCTCGACCGGCTGCGGGCAGACCTTGCCACCTTCGTGATCGATCCGGTCCTTGCTGCTGCTGAGCTGGATATTTCGCGGGCCGCCAACATCCTTAATCCTGCCGGCGAGTTTGTCATCGGAGGCCCTGTCGGCGATGCCGGGCTGACCGGCCGCAAGATTATCGTTGACACTTACGGCGGCTTCGCCCGCCACGGCGGCGGCGCTTTCTCCGGCAAGGATCCGTCCAAGGTGGACCGTTCCGCCGCTTACGCAATGCGCTGGGTGGCCAAGAACGTTGTTGCCGCCGGACTCGCCAAGCGTGCCGAAATACAGATCGCCTATGCAATCGGCCAGGCCCGCCCGGTGGGAACGTACGTTGAGACCTTTGGCACGGAAACCGTTGACCCGGCCAAGATCAGTGAAGCAATTGCACAGATCTTCGATCTTCGCCCCCGAGCCATCATTGATGCCCTGGACCTGAAGCGGCCCATCTACGCCAAGACGGCCGCGCACGGCCACTTCGGCCGTGACGATCCCGATTTCACCTGGGAGCGACTGGACCGTGTGGAAGACCTCAAGGCCTTCTTTAACGCCTGAGCAGCACCGCAAAGGCATTAATGTCGGTGGATTCTGGTTGACTGCCACCATGATGGACATCATGCGCGGGCTGCAGCCGGGAAAGAGTGGAGGCGGTTTTCTGTGACTGGTTCCGGAACCGGTGATGGACTTCAGCTGTCCCTCCTCCAGGGCTTTCCTGCCAGCGCTGTGGCTTCCTCGGGAATTGCGCTGGCTCCGGTCCATCCGGTGGCACGGGTCCTGGTGGAATCCGGAGTGCCCCACCTGGACCGTCCGTTCGACTACAGCGTTCCTGCCGCGATGGATACGTCGGCCCTCCCCGGCGTGCGTGTCAAAGTCACCTTCAACGGGCAGGAGTTGGCGGGCTACCTTTTGGAGCGCCGGGATACCTCGGACGCCGGCCATGCCCTCGTTCCGCTGCGCAAGGTTGTCTCCGCCATTCCGGTGCTGACGCCGTCCGTTCGGAAGCTGGCGGAGTCGGTAGCCGCCCGCTATGCAGGCGTAGTCAGCGACGTCCTCAGGGTGGCCGTCCCGCCCCGGGTGGCGCGCCTGGACAAGGAATACCTGGAGCGGCACGCCAAAGGCATCCCCGTTCAGGAATCCGTTTCCGCGTCCAACAGTCAGAAACCTGCCGCACCCGATGAAACCGGGTCCGCGTGGGCTGGTTACCGCAGTGGCGGCTCCTTTTTGCTGCATCTGGCAGGTGGCGGTTCACCGCGTGCAGCAGTCAGTTCCCTCCGGGGCTACGGGCCGCAGGGCTGGCCGGCCCTCCTGGCCGGGGCGGTAGCGGCGGTCCGCGCCTCAGGCCGTGGCGCCGTCGTTGTGGTTCCTGACTACCGGGACCTTGACCGGCTGGAGGAGGCGCTGGCTGCGGTGCTTCCGAAGGACGACGTCGTCCGCCTCGCAGCCGACGACGGCCCCAGCGCCCGCTACGGAAACTTCCTGCGGCTCCTGGAGGGGTCGGCACGGGTTGCCATCGGTACCCGATCGGCAGCCTACGCCCCGGTCATCCGTCCTGGACTTTTTGCGTGCTGGGACGACGGCGACGACCTCCACATTGAACAACGGGCACCATACGCACATACCCGGGATGTCCTGCTGCTGCGTGCTGAACAGGAAGAAGCAGCGTGCCTGCTGGCCGGCCACTCCCGCAGCACCGAGGTCCAGCGGCTGGTGGAGCAGGGCTGGGCAATCGCCGTCGAACCGGACCGTCCAGCCGCCAGGGCAGTGACGCCCCGGGTCGTGAACACGGCGGACAGCTTCGAGCAGGAACGCGACCCCCTCGCCCGGATTGCCCGGCTCCCCGGTGCCGCCTGGAAGGCTGCCCAGGATGGCCTGCTGCGTGGACCGGTCCTGGTACAGGTGGCCAGGGCCGGCTATGCGCCGTCGCTGGTGTGCGATTCCTGCCGCGAGCCTGCGCGTTGCAACGACTGCCAGGGCCCTCTGGCCATCGCCGGCGGCACGGGCGCCTCGGCCATTCCACAGTGCCGGTGGTGCTCCACTCCCGCCCCCACCTGGACGTGTACCCACTGTGGACGCCTTCGCCTGCGTCGGGGTGCCACAGGAGTCATCCGGACGGCCGAGGAACTGGGCAAGGCCTTCCCGGGCCGGCCTGTTATTACGTCATCCGGGGACCACATCAAGGCTGCAGTGGGGGACGCCAAGACCTTGGTAGTGGCCACCGTCGGGGCCGAACCTGTGGCGTCCGGCGGTTACGCGGCTGCCCTTCTGCTGGATGGAGACTCGCTCCTGCGCAGGGAAAACCTCAGGGCGGGCGAAGACACGGTCCGGCGGTGGTTCAATGCCGCCGCCCTGGTTCGGCCGGCAAAAGAGGGCGGCCTGGTGGTGATCACGGCGTCGGACACCTCCGCCGTCGGAGCCCTGCTGCGCTGGGACCCCTCCGGTTACGCAGAACGTGAGCTGGCCTTGCGGCGGGAGCTCCATCTTCCGCCTGCCGTCCGGATCGCTTCCGTGACAGGGACCTCCAGTGACGTTGCGTACTACGCCGATGCCGTGCAGCGTCAGCTCAAGGCCGCGGGCCTGGAACTGCGTTCGGCGGGCCCGGCACCCGTAGTGTTGGGACGGCCCGCCCGGCAACCCGGCTCGGGTGATGCAGACGTCCGGACACTCCTGTTCATTCCTTACGCCGAAGCCGCCGAGGTGACCAGGATCCTTCGCGCAGTCAGGTCGGCCAGCGCGGCAAAACGCAGTGCCGGCCCCGTCCAGCTGCGGTTGGACGGCACTGACGTCTTGTAGCCGGAGTTATTTCCCCTGGGCCGACCGCCGGGCCACAATTTCCTCGGCAAGCGCCACAAGTTGGTGGGCGGAGTCGTCCCAGCTGAACTGCCCGGCACGCTTCACTGACAGCAGCGACGCTTCACGCCACTGGACGTCATCATCGAGTTCCCGGACCGCCGCGGCGAAGGCTGCTGGAGAGCCGGGATCAACGTAGCGCACTGCATCGCCGCCCACTTCACGGAAGATCGGGATATCGCTGGCGATGACCGGAGTGCCTACGGACATCGCTTCCACCAGGGGCAGGCCGTAGCCCTCCGCACGCGACAGGGTCACCAGGGCAGTGGCCCGTTGCAGCATTGCCGTGTATTCGGGATCGGAGACGCCGTTATGGAAGATGATGTCCGCGCCCGGCGGAACCAGCACTTCCAGCTCGGCCAGCCGCTGCGGTGTGATCCGGCTGAGCAGGTGCAGCGTGTAACCCGGCAGGGACGCCATTCCCGTGATCATGGTTTCCACGTTCTTGTACGGCATAAAGGAGCCCATGTAGAGCAGTGAGCGTTCAGCGCCGTCATCGGGGTTGCGCGGCTGTTGATCCGGCTGGGGTGCGTTGCTGACAATCCGCACGGGACGGTTGGTCAGCCGGTACTTGGCCATCAGTGCACGGGTGGTTTGGCTGATGGTGGCTACGGTGTCCGCCCGGTTCAGCAGTAACCGCTGCGGCCAGTAGGCCTTGTGGTAAAGGCGCCACAGAAGCCGGACCGGGGCCGGAAGAAATCCGGGCGGCGTGGGGTTTTCGTAGTAAATCATGTCGTGCAGGGTCAGGACCAGGCCATACTTCCGCCCCCAGCTGCCCATGGTCTGCATGGGACATACAACGACGTCGGCACCCAGGTTGTTCACCTTCCTCGCCACAAAGAGCTCCATGGGGGAGAGGGGGCTGTTGATCAGTGTGTACGGCACGTCCGGGAGCAGGGTCAGCTGCCGGGGATCGCTGATCAGCATCGATACGTCGGCAAGTTTGGCCGCTGCGGCAATCAGGCTGGAACCGTAGCGGCTGATGCCGTCGTGGTGATCGGTTCGGGTGAAGCGTGCGTCGATGACGATTTTCATGCGGCGGGGCCTGTCAGGAAGTCGTTGATAAAGGCTGCAGCGGCCTGGGGTGTCTCGTAGTGGACCAGGTGCCCAACGCCCGGAATGATCTTCAGGGTGGCATCGGGCAGCTTGGCGAGCAGGCGGTACTGGTCCTTCAGTTGGGCGATCTCGTCCAATTCTCCGGCAATGAGGAGGACCGGCAGTTTCAGTTCGCCGGCTGCCTCACCCACGTGGGATCCAACCGAAGCGCGGAAAGACTCCAGCAGGCTGTTCCGGTCTGCGAAGGCGCTGAAGTACGCATGGTGCTGCCCATGGATGAACCGGCGGAGATCCGGATCGCGCGTTTTGGCCATGGTTTCACTCATGATCCGGACAATCAGGGGGTTGCGCAGCAGCGCCAGGCCAAGCCGTTCCGGGAGCCGGGCGGACAGTTGGTAGTACAGCACAGCCATGCGGGTCATCAGGCCCTTGGGCCCTTCCAATGCCGGGGCCGCGATCGGATTGATCAGTATGAGGCGTTCCACCGCCCCGGGGTTGGCTGCCACGAAGTGGGCGGCCACAATCGATCCAAAGGAGTGCCCCAGGAGGACGGTGTCCGTTCCCAGCCCAAGTGCCGCCATAAATCCGCTGATGAACCGGCCGTAAGCCGAGACGTCATGGGAAGAGGACGCAAATGCGGCCGAACTGCCAAAACCAGGCAGGTCCGGCATGATGATGCGCAGCCCGGGCAGTTGGTCCGCGACGCGGAGAAGCCCGTGGTGGTCGCCCCGGAAGCCATGAGCCACCAGGACGGTCCGGGTCTCCGGGACCGGATCGGCCGGTTCGTAGGTCCAGTAAGCAACACTGGAACCGCCCACCACAACCGTGGATGAGGAGGTGCGTGCCGCCAGCCCGGTACTGAACCAGGAAGCTGTTGTGGTCACGGTGGCCTCCTAGTGGACCTGGTCGGGGTGGGAACCGGTGCGTTCGCCACGGTCCAACGATTCAAGGGCCGCCAGATCCTTGGGCGTCAGCTCAAAGTCGAACACCTCAATATTCTCCCTGAGCCGAGCCTCGGCGCTGGCCTTTGGAATGACGATGTTGCCCGCCTGAACGTGCCATCTCAGGATCACCTGGGCTGGTGTCCTCTGGTGTGCGGCGGCGCAGGCGAGGACAACCGGGTCTTCCAGCACCCGGCCACGGCCCAGCGGACTCCAGGCCTCTGTGCGGATACCCAGGGCCTGATGCTTTGCGCGGAGTTCATGCTGCTGCAGCCAGGGATGGAGTTCAATCTGATTGACTGCGGGTACAACCTCGGCGGTATCCAACAGCCTGTCCAGATGCTCGGGCTGGAAGTTGGACACCCCGATTGCCCTGACCTTGCCCTCCCGGTAGAGGGTTTCCATGGCCTTGTAGGTGTCGCTGAACAGTCCACGGCGGGCGCAGGGCCAGTGGATCAGGTACAGGTCCACGTACTCAAGTCCCAGGTTGATCAGTGAAGTGTCGAACGCCCGGAGGGTGGCATCGTAGCCCTGCTGGTCATTCCAGACTTTGGTGGTTATGAACAGGTCTTCGCGGCCGGTCCCAGGGGGCGTTTCGCCGGATCCTCCGGGTTCCCGTGGCGAACCGGCAAGGGCGCTGATTGCACGGCCCAGCCCGGCTTCGTTGCCGTACATGGCTGCGGTGTCGAAGTGCCGGTATCCGGCCGCCAGGGCCATCGTGACAATGTCGGCAGCTGTGGTTGAGGGCACCTTGTACAGTCCCAGCCCCAGTTGCTCGATCAGGACGCCGTTGTTGAGGGGGATCCGGGGCGGGTTTTTCATACCTTTGACTCTACCGACTGGAGGTCGGCATTCCATCAAGGCTGACCAGGCGCCGCGCGGTGGCTTCATCGAGGATGAGGTCAGTTGCCAGGCCTGCTGCCAGGGTTCCTTGGAGCCCGTTGATCTTGGAGGCTCCGGAGACCACGCAAATCCGCCGGCGCACCTGGCGCAGTTGCGCGAGCGACGGCCCGGTGGAACGTTGGTTGAGCGTGATGCCGTCAGTAGAGCCGTCCCGTCGGAAGAAGACGGTGGCAACATCGCCCACTACATCGGAGGTGGCCAGGGTACGGAGGTCGTCCTGGTCCAGGTAGCCTCCTGCGTACACATGGCTGGGGTAGTCGGCGTCAACAGAGCCAACGCCAAAGATCGCGATGGACATCCGGGCCTGGAGGTCCAGGATGCGTTGCACGCTGCGTTCATTCCACATGGCCTGCTTGGTGGCGGCGTGATCGAAAAACGCCGGTACCGGAAACTGCTCTACGCGCGCACCGTAGGCGCTGCCGAATCTCCGCATGATGTCGCTGGCGTAGGTAATGCCGGTGGTGTGCATGTTTCCGGCGCCATTGAGCTGGACGATGATGCTGTCGTGTGTGATCTTCCTGGTGAGGTGCCGGCTGACTGCGCTCAGGGTGGAACCCCAGGCGACGCCGATGATTGCGTTGGAGTCCACCAGCGGGCCAATGGTTCGTGCTGCTTGGATGGCAACCCTGTCGAGTGTTTCGGCTTCGTTGAGCGTGTCCAGGACCGGCACAACGTGGACATCCACATTATGGCGACGGCGGATGATTCCTTCCAGCTCCGGCCCGGTGTCTGTGGGGTTTCTGATCTGGACCTGAACCAGCCCGGATTCCCGCGCAGCCGACAGCAGGCGGGAAACAGTGGACCGGGAAGTCCCCAGTTCCCTGGCGATGGCATCCATGGTGAGGTCCTGCAGATAGTACATCTGTGCAGCTCGGAGCGATTGTGAGGAGGTTGAACGCGACATTTCCCATCCATTCTGCACGTTTGTGCATAGCGCTTGACTCCATTTTCCATTTCTCCAAAGAATAGTTGAAGAGCGGTCGGGATCACAGAAGGAACCCCACCGGCCAAAAGATGTCCGGCACGCGCTGGACCAGCCATGCAGGGAGAAGTTTTGAGTTCCACACATCGAAATTCCGTTGAAGCGTTGCGCAGCAGGCCCACAGCGAAGGTGCTGATCATCGGAGGCGGAATTAACGGCGTCGGAACGTTCCGGGACCTCGCGCTTCAAGGCGTTGACGTGGCCCTCGTTGAGCGGGGCGACTACTGCCAGGGTGCCAGCGGAGCGTCGTCGCACATGATCCACGGCGGCATCCGCTATCTGGAAAACGGCGAGTTCCGCCTTGTTCGCGAATCGGTGGTGGAACGCAACCGGCTGATGACCATTGCCCCGCACTACGTCAAGCCGCTCCAGACCACCATCCCCATCTTCAGTACCTTCTCGGGTATTCTTTCCGCGCCTGCACGTTTCCTCACGCACAAGCAGGGCAAGCCCAAGGAACGCGGCGCTTTCCTGATCAAGCTTGGCCTGAGCCTCTACGATTCGTTCTCCCGCGACGGGGGATCCGTTCCGCGCCACCAGTTCAAGGGGCGCGAGAAAGCCCTCGTTGATCTTCCGCAGCTGCACCCGGGGATCAAGTACGCCGCCACCTACTTTGACGCTTCCGTGCACAATCCCGAGCGGCTGACCCTTGATGTCCTGCAGGACGGCGAAAAAGCCGGCCAGACGGATGGAAGTCCATTGGCACGCGCCAGCAACTACCTTTCGCTGGTATCCATGGGATCTGGCACCGAGGGCACACGCCCCACGGTGCTCCTGCGTGATGAGCTCACCGGCGAGACTTTCGACTTCAGTGCCGACGTCATTGTTAACACCACCGGCGCCTGGGTGGATAACACCAACACAGCCATGGGTGCGGCGTCGTCCTTTATGGGCGGCACCAAGGGCTCGCACATTGTCCTGGACCACCCGGAACTCCTGGCAGCCTGCAACGGCCGTGAGATTTTCTTTGAGCACACGGACGGCCGGATCGTCCTGATCTACCCTCTGGGCGACAGGGTCCTGGTCGGCACGACGGATATCGACGCCGATATGGCTGAGGATGCCGTCTGCACCGACGCCGAGATCGACTACTTCTTCGAACTGATCGGCCACGTTTTCCCCACTATTGCGGTGAACCGGGACCAGATCGTCTACACGTTCTCCGGCGTCCGGCCCCTGCCTCGCCACGACGACACCCAGCCCGGCTTCGTCTCCCGCGACTACCGCATCGAACGGCGTACTGCCGGCGGCACGGAAGGAACCGGCGCGGTGCTCAGCCTCGTCGGAGGTAAATGGACAACTTTCCGGGCCTTGGCGGAACACCTCAGCAACGACGTCCTCAAGGAACTGGGGCTCACCCGCAAGGTTTCGACGGCGAAGCTCCCCATCGGAGGCGGGGCTGGATTCCCCTCGGATGAGGCAGGAGTCCAGCAGTGGATCAAGTCGCACATGACCCCTGCACGCGACGCTGACCGGACGGCCGGCCTCCTGACGCGCTATGGCACCCGGGCCGCGGACGTGATGGCCTACCTCGATGGGGGAGAGGACCGGCTGCTCCGTTCTACCCGTGAGCTGTCTGTCCGGGAACTTGAGTTCATGGCCCGCCACGAACAGATCGGCCATCTCATCGATGTGCTCATCCGGCGCACCTCACTGGCCTTCCGTGGCCTGGTGACCGGTGAGTTGCTCAATGAAACGGCAGAAATTCTGGCCGGGCCCCTCGGCTGGGACCGCAACCGTTGCGCGGCCGAAATCAAGCATGCCCAGGAAGTGCTTCAGCGCCTCCACCGGGTTCAGATCGACAGCCTGGTGGCCTAAACGGCCACTGGTCTGCGGCTGCCGCTGCCTTACCGGCGGCAGCCAAACGGTTCGTTACACCGAACGGAACCGATCCAATAAATAAATAGATGGAGTCAAAGATGTCTCTTGGAATAGTGTTTCTCTCCGAGGTGTTCGGAACCGCGATGCTGACCCTGTTGGGTTGCGGCGTGGTTGCCAACGTGGCACTGAAGGGGACCAAAGGCAACAACGGCGGTTTCCTGATGGTGACCTTCGGGTGGGGCCTTGCGGTCTTCGCGGGTGTTTACGTTGCCGTAAAGTCCGGCGCGCACATTAATCCCGCCGTGACCCTTGGCCTGCTGGTCAACGGCAAGGACGAATACGCACCGGGCGTGGCAGTTGATTTCGCTTCAACCATGACCTACTTCGGCGGCGAGTTCCTGGGTGCGTTCCTGGGTGCGGTGGCCTGCTGGCTCGCGTACAAGCAGCACTTCGATGTAGAGCCTGAGGCTGCCAACAAGCTGGGTGTCTTCTCCACCGGGCCGGCCATCCGGTCCACGCCGTGGAACCTGGTGACGGAAATCATCGGCACCTTCGTCCTGGTCTTCGTCATCCTCACCTTCGGGGGAACGC
>JAPSJV010000041.1 GCA_031178005.1 Pseudarthrobacter sp. | reverse complement strand
TCTCCCCGCGGCCATGCCCTGGTCAGGGAGCTGGGCGCTGACCGCGTGGTGGATTACACGCGGGAGAATTTCGCGCACACCCTCGAGGGCTTCGACGCCGCTCTGGATGCAGTGGGTGGGCGGACGTTGACACGCGTCTTTCGCATCCTCCGGCGCGGCGGCAGAATTGTCTCCGTGGCCGGCATCCCCGAGCCGAAGACAGCCCTTGAGGACCTGCACGCATCCAGGGCTGTCGCCATCCTGTTCTGGGTTGTCAGCCTGGGGGTTCGGCTGCGCGCCTGGAGGGCCGGGGTTTCGTACCGGTACCTGTTCATGCACGCAAGCGGTGATGATCTCCGGTTCCTGGCCGGGCTGGTGGACGAAGGGTACGTCCGGCCGGTGGTGGATAGCATCTATCCGCTGACGCAGATCCCAGACGCCTTTGCCGCTTTGGAAACGGGCGGCGCTAAAGGCAAGATCATCGTCACCATGGACGACGACTCTCCAGCCTGAGTAATTCTCCGGCCTGTGCACGGGAACCTTGCTTTTCCAGACACTGGGGACGATTAAGGGTCTCAAGCCGCTGCGGGTTTCGCTTACGGCTAAAACAGGTTGGGTTACTTAACGTTGGCAGACGGCGACACAGGCATCATGCCGGGCGGGGTAGGTCCGGAATCCTCGTACTGCTCAAGTTCTGGGGCCGACCCCGCCGTTCGCGCCCGACTTATCTCATGCTCCTTGGGGAACATCAAGTCACATGACTGGTGGCGGCTGCTTCGATAAGACTTCGCGTTTTGACCTACTAGACTCATTTTGTCCAATGAATGGATAAGTTCATCGTTCTATTTCTGTACCGGGGGGAGGTAAGAAACATGGAGAACCAACTCGCTCAGATTGAGCAGCTTGAGGAACTCGACGCACCCGGATGGGGCGAATGGGTGGCCGGAATCGGCGTAGGTGCAGTTGTTGGCGGCGGTCTCGTTTACGGCGGGATCGCCATCGGCGTCGCAATCACCTGACATTGAGGATGAAAGTCCAGACTGTCAGATAAAGCCTTTTGGGGAGGTGAAAATGGAAACCGAACTTAATGTAAACAGCGAATTCGCGGCCCTCGTGGCTGGAATCGAACCATTGGAGTCGCTTGACGCGGCTTGGAACTGGGGCGAATTCTTCGGCGGCGTAGCAATCGGAGTTGGCGCCGCTGGCGTTGTCGCCGGTGGCATCGGCATCGGCGTAGCTATCACCTAGGAAATGATTGTCCCTATGGGGGTGGACATCTTATTTCCGCCCCCATAGGCATTTTCAACGACAAGACATCAATTGCAGAAAAGAGTGACCCATGCGAATCACGCAAGGCAAGGCAATCATCCCGCTTATCGCCGTACTTGGAGCCCTCGTCGCAACGCTGGGCGGCCTGACCGCGATGCTGGCCGTAACCGGCACCCAACCCGTCCTCCTGGGCATTACCTTGGCTGTCGGCCTGATCCTGCTTGTTGTGCTCGGCATTTTCATCGGACTCCTGCGGAAGCGGAGCTAACCCTATGGCCGTGCAGCCGATGGTTTCAGTGACAGGCCTGGAAAAGAGGTATGGACAGAAAACAGGAATTGCAGGAATCACCTTTGGCATTGGCCGGGGCGAGTGTGTAGGGCTCCTCGGCCCGAACGGGGCCGGAAAGTCGACGCTTCTTAAGATTCTCTGTGGACTGATGCGACCGACTGCAGGGAACGTGCGGATCCTGGACCAGGACCCATGCTCCGTAGCGGAGCCGGGCAGGACCTTGGGATTCGTTTTTGATCCGGCGGGCCTCCCGCCGGACCTCACGGTTCGGGAGTGCCTTACCATCGAGGCGCTGGGCCAGGACCTCGGCCGGGGCGCCGTTGGCAAGGCAACGGAGGGCTTTGAACTGTCAGAGTTCGTGGGCCGGCGCGTACGAAAACTGTCCACAGGCCAGCGTCAAAGGGCGGCTCTGGCAGCTGCCATGATGGGCGACCCGGAAATCCTGATCCTCGACGAACCAATGAACGGTCTGGACATCGAGTCCACGCGTTGGCTGCGGAAAAAAATCGAAGAACGCACAGTCCGGAACAAAACAACGCTGATCTCCAGCCACAACCTTGCCGAAGTCCGGCGGCTGGCGGACAGGGCCATTGTAATCCGCCGGAACCAGCGCTTCGACGGCCCCATTCCTGAGCTTGGGGAGTCCGAACTTGAACGCTGGTATTTGTCGCTTGTTGATGACGGCGCAACGGCCGACAGTGGCACCGCCGTGGCTGCCGGAAAGGCTGAGCACGCATGATCCGTTCTGAAACCTTTCGTATGTCCCGGGGATGGTCACTGCCGATCCTGCTCCTCACAGCCCTCGCCATGAATGTGCTGGCTGCCTACGGCACGTCCACCACCATGGACGCCGCAGGATTCGCTGCCCCCGGCGGTTCGGAGAAGGCCACTGCGGCACTCGTTGGCCTTGGATTCGGGGCCAGCCTCTTTTCCATGATCTTCGGGATCATCTGCGTCACCCGGGATTTTGGGAACTCGTCCATCGGCCGAAGTTCGTTCCTATCCGGTGGGCCGCTGCGCCTGCTATCCCTGCGGGCCTTTGCCCTGCTGATCCCCGCGATCGCATTCGCAGTGGCGGGCACCCTTTCCGTCGTGGTTGTCGCCATAGTCACCATTTCGTCGAATGGCGGCGAGTTCATCCTGGACGGCGACGGTCAAGCAACCTTCGCGGGAGTTTTCTTTACCATCATTTTCGCGGCCTACCTTGGCCAGTTCATCGCCTGGCAGGGCCGGAAGTCCCTCCCGGTCGTCATCGCCCTGATCGCATGGACGCTGGTCCTTGAGCCAAACGTCATCAATCTGCTTCCTGCCGTGGGCAAGTTCCTGCCCGGCGGCGCCGGCCAGGCAATGAGTCTGGATGCTTCGGCCACATATGACATGCTTCCTGTCGGCGGCGGCTACGCCGTCTACCTGGGCTGGCTCGTGGTTCTTTACGCCGCGGCTGCGCTCCGGCTCAAGCGGTCAGACCTCCTGTGAGCACTAAGTACCCGTGGCTTAGCCAGATACGGCTCTCTGAGAAGGATGAAGGCGGCCGCGTCCTCATCAGCAATGCGTCGGGTCCAGTCCTTCGCGTGCCCTATGCCCTGGGGGAAATTGTCCAGGAAGCGCAAAAGTCACTGCCCGGAGTGAATGCAAATGGCATAGCTGAAAGGATTCGGGCCGGGCGGGCAGGCCATTCCGAAACTGGAGCTTCGCCGTTGACCGGGGAGGAGGTGCAGTTGCTGCTCGATACGCTGGCAAAGAACCCTGCGATGGCACGGATGGACGTGTCGTCGGACCGGCGCCTTCAGTTTCGCAAACCTTTTTCCGTCCAGCTGACTCTGCTGGACCCGTCATGGCTGCTCGGCCGTCTGCCCGGGATCACAAAGATCATCTCTACCCGCGCCTTCTGGTGGGCGGTCGCTGCCATAAACGCCGTGGGAGTCATCGCGGTGGCCATGCTGCTGCTGGACCAGGGAAGCGCCCTTCACGACACCACTACCGTGTCGGGCTACCTCTGGCTGCTGGTCGCCCTGTATCTGGCTGTTTTTGTCCACGAACTTTCCCATGCGGCAACACTGGTTGCCTACGGTGGGAGGTCCCGCCGTGTTGGTTTTATGCTGTTTTACCTGGTTCCCGCCTTCTTCTGCGATGTGACCGAGGCTTGGAAACTGAAGCCTGCCGAACGCGCCAAAGTTGCTCTGGCAGGTATTGCCGCCCAGGGAAACCTGGGGGCTATTGCCGGTGTCCTGGCTTTCATCCTGCCCCGGGATCTTGCCACCCTGGCTGCTGCCTTCAGCATGTTGTGCTTCCTCTACGGGGTGCTCAACCTGATTCCCTTCGTTAAGCTGGACGGCTACATAGCCCTTGTGGGATATCTGGACAAGCCGAACCTCAGGGCACGCTGCATGGACGAGTTCCAGGCCTGGACAAGGGGCCTTATATTCCGCACCGGTACGCGGCCTGACGTGCGCACTTCTCCGCTTCGGCTTCTGTTCGGCCTCCTGTGCATCGTGTTCCCACTGCTGATCCTGATCGGCGTTGTGTCGGCGGCCGGCAGCTATCTCGCATCCCTGGGCAAGCCGGCGGCGTGGATCCAGCTGCTCCTGGTTGGCGGCCTCGCCACATGGCTGGTGCTGCGCGGAATCGGGCACGTGATCGGACTGCGGAAATCCGGTATTGGCAAGGGCCCTGCCCGGGCATATGCTGCCGTTGCGCTGGTTGCTGTCGCCGTTTTGGTAGTCGCCGTTCCGTTCCCGAACAATGTCCACGGCGGCCTGTACACCGACGGGAACGGGCCGCGCTTTGTCCTTCTCGGCGGCTCCACCGGGTCCACCGGCGGAAGAGTGGAGCTCTTTGGCCCCGGGCTCGTTCCGGGGGGCAGCATCGGTACAGGAACAGCAGTGGGCGCGCCTGAACCCTGCACCGTTCCGCTGGCCGCGACGGTGGCTGTGAAGGAATCGGAACTCGCCCTTGAATCGCTCTGCGTTCGCCTTGAGTACGCCGGCACGGCGCCGCGGACCGGCACGGCGGTCTGGGAAGTTCCGGGCCAGACCATCGCACAATGGGTGGGCAACGTCGTCGCGAGGCTGGCGCGGCCATGACCCACCCGCGGTTCACCGTTGTCTGCCCGGCCTACAACCGCTCAGCAGCGATTGAGGCAACCATTGAAAGCGTCATAGGCCAAACCACGGGGGACTTTGAACTCTTAGTTGGCTCGGACGGTTCGACAGATGACACGGACGACGTCGTTGCCGGATTCGCCCGCGGTGACCGGCGCGTGAAGCTGCTGCGCCTCAAACACACGGGTGATCCCGGCCTGGTCCGCAGCCGGCTGTGCCGGGACCTCGGCACTGCCTACGTAGCCTATATTGACCACGACGACATGTGGCGGGAAGACCATCTGGCCGTCCTCGGCGCTGTATTGGACGGCGGTGCGCCCTTGGCCGCAAGCGGCGCTGAGTACCGGCAACAGGACGGCGCCTCGGCCATCCTGCGCGGTCGCAGCCTGCTATGGCACCCGGAGCTCGCCGTCGTGGACCCCTATGCCGAGCCGAGCCGGGTGGCCCACCGCAAGGGTGTCCTGGACTCGGCTGGCGGCTGGCGGCGTGCATGCCGTGGGCTGGAAGACTGGGACCTCTGGTGGCGGATGGGCGCACAGGGAATTGCTCTCCAGCCCGTTGACGAGCCGAGTGCGGTGGTCTCTATCTCGGGATCAACCCGGCGGAATTCGCTGGGCTACAAGATGGTGGCACCGCTGGCCAACACCGCAAGTGAGGCATTAGCCAAGGCAGTGGTCGGTGAGTGGGCGGGCGAACGACTGACAGATGTTTTTGCCGAAGACTTCCGTCGTTGGGCTGCGGAGATCGACGGTGACCCGCAAGCGAGGCTGCCGCTGCCGTGCCACAAATACGGGCCTGACGCCGGGCTGCCCGCCGCCGGCGGCGTGACGGATACGTTTACCGCGGCATCCAGCTGGCCGGGCGTGGTGCTCACGCTGGCTGTTTTCCCTGGCGGCCGTGAAGGCTGGCTGGTGGGCCTTGCCGCACCGATCGTCAGCCGCAGCCACGGTCGAAGCATGGAGACAGTACTGGAGCGCCGTTTTCCCGTGGCGATGGCGCACCTGAGATCGGCCCTGTTGCTGCGGCTTCAGGACATTGACACGTAGAAGTATGAAAAACGCATATCCAGGAGGGTAACCATGAGTGAAGAGTTTTCGCAGGAGTCTGCAGTTTCAGAGCGGCTGCGTTTGTGGCTGGAGGGAATACGCCCTGGCGCCGCAATCCGGGATGCACTGGTAGCCGGGAGCGTTGACAAAGAACGCATTCAGTCGCTGCCGGCGTCCGACACATCGTTGGTGTTCGTCGAAGAATCGCAGGTGGAAGCGGCCCGGGAGCTGACCGACTCAACCGTCGTTGGCTACAACGGTGAGTTCTCCACCAACGGTGGCGAAATCGGCATCGGCGACAGCTTCGTGGTGCAGCTTGAAGGCTATGCAACGGCCCCGTACGTGGCAATCTCGTGTCCCACGGTTTTCTCCATTGAGGAGAACGCAGACCGGGAGTCTGTCGCGGCCGACGCCGAAACGGCCTTCGAATCCGGGGTGTTTCCACGGTTCCTTCTGACCCAGCTTGTCACGGTCCTGGACCAGCAGTTCTGGCAGAGCAGTGGCCGGCTCGGCAGCGATCCCGCGCGGCTTTTTGTTCCTGCCGGGAAACCCGCGCTGCTCTCCGGACCGGCTGGCGGCGTCGTGGAGGTTTCCGGCCACGCTTACTCCACTGCTGTCCCCGTTGCGGGGGAGGACAACGCCGAACTGCTCGCCGGGAACATGGGGATTGGACGTTTTCTCGGGGCGGCCAAAGTGCTCCGCGCCGCACAGAGCCGTTTCCGGGCCGGTGCCCAGGTCTCGGGGTTCGGCTCGTCGCTGTTCCAAGGCGAACCCGCCTTGGAACGGTCCCGCGGGGACAGCGTGTTCGTGATCGTCGCCGACGAGCAGTATTTTGTGACCGATCTGCGCACAGGACGGCTGAGTAAGGTTCCCAGGGACGTCGCCGAAGCAGTCGAAACCGTGCTGGCCGGCGCAGAGCTTGGCCGGGACCTGCAGGCCAGGCTCGGCCTGAAACTGTCAGGCAAGGACCTTTCACCGGCGGCACAGGTTGGCAGCAGCACAGAGCTGCAGAAGCTGTTCTCCCACCTGTCCATCGAGATGGGGCGTGAAACAGATTCGGTGCCCCCGCCCGCTGTGGCAGTACCGGTGAACCCTGCCCTGACCATTGTCCCGGCAGTCATCACATGAGCAATCACCAGGCAACCCTGTACACGGGGCGGGGCGCCGAGCTCTACCATGCGGTTGTCCAGTCGGACAGTTCCGAGCTGCGGGAGATCATCCACAGTCTCCGGGGGAAAGACCCCCGGATTTTGGAGCTCGCGGCCGGCTCCGGTCGGATAACCCTTGCCCTCCTGCCATTCGCCCGTTCAATCACTGCAGTCGACAACTCAGCCGAACTCCTTTCGATACTCCAAGACGAACTCGCTCGCCCGGACCGCCGAAGGACCGCTTCAAAAGTAGAGACCGTGCTGGCCGACATTCTCGCGCTGGAGCTAGATGAAATCTTCGACTGTGTGGTCCTGGGCACGACGTCGTTCTGTCTCTTTGACGCGGACCAGCGCCGCTCGCTGCTGACCGACATCCGGCGGTGGCTGGCCCCGGGAGGCGAACTGCTGCTCTCCCTGCGTACGCCCGAGCTGGGCGGAAGCAACTTCTACCTGCACGAGGTTTCGCCGCAGCTGGCGATTGAGGAAACCTTCGACGCCGTCGGCCGAACCTTTACCTCGACGCTGGTCGAGCGGTCAGGGGACGGGCAAAGAATTGCGGAGTATTCCGTGACGACGCATCTGCTTACCGAGGGCGAACTCAGGGACGAGCTCGGAGCGGCAGGCCTTGCCGTGACAGGCGCAGTCGACGTCGGACCCCGGAACCGGGTCGGTGCCATTGGCAATTACAAACTTTTCAGGGCGCACGCTCCGGCCGGAGACACCATCGGGGGGACGGCCAATGTCTAGCGGCGACTACTTCGAGTTTTATCTGCCGTCCAAGGACTGGGGCAACGTCGAGGCAACGGCAGTCCAGGGCAACACCATTACGTTCGCGGACGGAAGCGAAGCCCTGTGCGGGATCAGTGGCCTTTGGAACGCCAGCCTGGGCTACGGCAACCGGGCTGTGGCGGAAGCCATCAACGAAGCGAACCTCAACGCAGCCACCCTGCCCATCTTTCGCCGGGGCAGCGCGTACTCGCGCGAAGCCGCGACGCGACTGCTCGACTTTGCGCTCCCGCATGAATATGCTTCGGTCTTCTACGCAACGTCCGGCAGTTCCGCGCTGGACGCCGTGGTTAAGCTCAGCCGCCAGTTCCATGACATCGCCGGGAATCCCAAACGCCGCCGCATCATCAGTTTCACCGGCAGCTACCACGGCGTGACTATGGGTGCGATGGCCGTCACCGGTTCCTACCTCTTCCAGGATGTCTACCAGGTGGATCAGCGCCTGCACATAAAGATTCCTTATGATGACCAAGGCGCCCTGGACGTTGTGATGAAAAGGTTCGGCTCGGAGGTTGCCGCAATCATCATGGAACCGGTTCTGGGTTCCGGAACGCTGCCTGTACCCGCGGATATTGTTGATGCCGTCTACGCGTACCGGGAATCCGAGGGTTTCCTGATTGTGGCTGATGAGGTCGCCACCGGCTTCCACCGGACGGGACCAAAATTTGCCAGCCACCACTGGACCCAGCCGGATGTGCTGGTCCTCAGCAAGGCGCTGACCAACGGCACCTGTGCCGCCTCGGCCCTCCTTTTGGGGCACCGCGTCGTGGATGCCCTGGACCAAGCACAGCAGGTGTTCTGGCACGGTGAGACCCAGGCCGGATCCCCGCAGTCCTGCGCCGCCATTGTGGCAACGCTGGACGAGATCGAACGGCAGGGCATCGCGACGTCGGCAGCCCGCGTGGGTGGGAAGCTGGAAGGCTTTGTTAGCGGGCTGGAGAGCCTGTCACCTAGGGTCAAAGCCTTCGGACGCGGGTCGTTCCGTGCCGTGCAGCTCTTTGACGAGGAAGGTGAAGTCATCGGGACGGACAAGGTTTTCGAGCTCGTCGGAGAGTGCCGTCGGCGCGGGGCCATCGTCCAGCCTTCTCCCGGGGCGCTGCAGTTCGTGCCCGCCCTCAACTATCCCGATGCGGAGCTGGACATGCTCTTCGGAAGGATCCAAGGTGTCGTAGCGGACTACCTGGGCGGGAAGCTCGCGTGATTTCGGCGACTGTTTTGAGGCCTTCCACCCCCTTGCAGATTGCCGGAGCTGGGTCTGCCCGGCAACTGTCGCAGGGTTTCCAGGCCATGAGGGCGGTCATGGTGGTCGATCCCGCCATGGCTGACCGCGCCGAAAGCCTCAGGTCCGGCGGCTTCCTCTGGGTGGAGACTGCCGCATCGCCCGCCGCCGCCGTGGAGGCGGCGTCCGGGCTCGCCCGGCGCCTGAAACAGTCCGTTGTGGAACGTATTCTCAGTGTCGGCGGCGGAAACACCATGGACTTCGCAAAGCTGGCCGTGTCAATGGCGGCGGATCCGTTGGTGGAGCAGGTTCTGGAACGCAGTGACGGCCGGACCGGGGTGGTGGTCCTGCCTCGGCCGCTCGGAAGCCACATCGATTTCTGCGCCATCCCCACCACATTTGGCACCGGATCCGAAGTCAATGCGGCGGCCTGCTACGAATCGGCCGGAGGCGCGGGCGACGCTACCGGACTGGTCCCGACCAAGAACCTGGTGCTGCTGGACGGCATGGCAACGTCCGCGGTGGCCTATGACCCGGACTTCCTTGACGCGCCGCCGTGGCTTACCGCTGAGGGCCTGCTCGAACCGGCAGTCCGGCTCCTCACCTCCCTCGTGGAAGGAAATTCGGACCTGGACTACTCGGAAGCCCAGGGCAGATGGCTCCTGGCAGCCGCTGGCAAGAATCTTGCCGCTGGCAGGGAAAGCTCGTTCCGGCTGTCCGGTCCGGAGCGTGTGGATGCTGCCCTGCTGAGCGCGGAGTCGCATGCGGGTTGGTCCTTACGCGGCCGTGGCCCCGCGCCGTCATCGCTGTGGTTCCTGGCGAACGAGTTGTCCATGGCGCTGGGCTTGCGGAAGAACCAGGCATCCGCCCTGCTGCTGGGACCGTGGCTCGACGCGGTGACCGGGGGCCGCGCGGTCTGGGGGAGCCGGCGGAAGCTTGAGGAGCTGTGGCCCCTGGTGTCCGCTGACGTTGCCGGGGTAGGTGCTGCCGCACTGCTGGGCCCTGACTACAGCCGGCCCCCCTGGATCCAGTTTCCCGGCAGCGGTGGCGCCTCGCCGGCCGAACTCCCAGATCTGCTGGCCAAGAACACCCTGCGCCGATTCGGCCGCGGACGTCCTATGAAAAGGGCATTGGGGCATGAGGAGCTCTCGGAGATGTTTGCCGCTGCCATCCGAGCCGGTTTGCGGGAATCAGGGATTGATCCACATGGCAGTTGACTACGTGCAGACATTGAACCCGGACAACGGATTGGCGCGCAGTGTGCGTATCCTGCGTCCCGACGGGACAAACAGCTTCCTCTGGACGGTCGCCGTAGACATCGGCCAGGAACGCCTCGACGGTCCGGACGCGGGCATCGACATGAGCTGGGTCGGCGCGGCCGGAATCCGGCGGGCCCCGACTCTCGCCCGTGCGGCAGGCGAAGCGGTGGAGCGCAGCGCACTCATTCCCGGGGAGGGCCTCGCAAGCGGCGGCGGACTTCCGCTGGCGCCACGTGGCGCGTGCTGGGCTGACACATCCACTGTTCCGGCCCTGAAGGCCTACGCCGCAACGAGGTATGAGCGCGACGGCATTGAAGCCGCCGTCGCTGTCCCTGCGGCGGCGGTTGATTTTCCGCCCGCCCCCGGTGTCCTGGACCTTTTTGACCCAGGCCCTTCAGGGACCGCGGCCGGGATCGACCTGGCCATGGCAGAGAAGTCCGCCGCCAAAGAAATCATCGAACGCAGTTCGGCGATGCTTGGATGGGATCAGCCTGAAACGGCACTCCGCTACAACCTGCACGGCAACGGATTCTGTGCCCAGACCCTGGGCCTCGCCACCGCTGCCGCCGGACAGGGCGTCGAACTGGAACTCGTCCTCCTCCGGGAGCCCCACGGCCACGCTGTGTGGATGGCCGTGGCCATCGACACCAGGCACATGGTGGTGGGGGCTGGCCTTGGCCTCGAGCAGGACCCGTCCCAGGGCGTACTGCGGGCCGTACAGGAGTCCCTACAGATCCGGTCCTTGCTGATCAATCTGAAGGACTTCGAGGGCTGGAGAACCGTGGTGCCACCAATCACCAGCGAGATGGCCCGGGCGCGGTACTGGGCCGCGGACACCAGTGTTGCCGGGATCCGCGAATGGCTGGACC
>JAPSJV010000022.1 GCA_031178005.1 Pseudarthrobacter sp. | reverse complement strand
AGAACACCAACGGGCTGCTGCGCCAATACTTCCCCAAAGGCACCGACCTGTCCGTCTACGGACCCGAAGACCTCGAACACGTCGCACAGGAGCTCAACGGCCGCCCACGCAAAACGCTCGGCTGGAAGACCCCAGCCGAGCGTCTACGTGATTTACTACTAACCACCTAACCAACAGGTGTTGCAACGACCCCTAGAATCCAAGCAGCGTGGCGGGGCCCATTCTTTGTTCCTTTACAGGGCTGTATTTATCCGGCTTAGCGGGCTCCGGAGAGCAGTCCCTTGGAGAGTTCTTCGTTCAGGTCCGTTGCCAGTTCCGCACCAAGATCGCGGCCGTAGCGCTGGGCGAATTCCTGTGGGACGGTGTCCGGTACAGCGACACCTTCAGCGACAGCAACCCGGTCGCTCACTTCGCGGAGCATGCTGGACAGGGGAACATCCAGTGCAGAGCAGATTGATGACAACAACTCCGAGGATGCTTCTTTTTGACCGCGCTCCACTTCGCTGAGGTATCCCAGCGAAACGCGGGCGCTGTGGGAAACTTCACGGAGCGTGCGTCCCTGGCGCTGGCGGACATCGCGCAGTACATCACCGATTTCATGACGAAGTACAACCATCTTGCGCTCCTTCTGATCGCTCTTGCCCTGATTGGCGAGGCCCACATCCTTCCAGCGGACAACGCCGTTTACGGATACGGGCTGCTTTACCATCTGTATCGCCTTGCTCCCTCTTCGATCCGGCACCGCTGTGGGTGAACCGGTTATTTAATCATCCTAGGCGCCCCGGCGGATCAGGGGCGACACAAAGTAACAACTATTGGCCCTCAAAATTTGTTCCCGGCAGCTTTACCGCTGGTAAAGAACGGTCCGCACTTCAGCCAGCAATCGCTCCAGGGCCGCCTCGCAGGCCCGTGAGCGGACATCCGAACGGTTGCCGTCAAAGGCGTATTCGAAGGACCTGGACCCCATGGCCCCTGCCACCCCGATGAAGACGGTTCCCACGGATTTTCCATCATGCGGGTCCGGCCCGGCGACCCCCGTGGTGGAAACTCCGATGTCCGCACCGCAGGCCTCCCGCACGCCACCGGCCATCGCAGCGGCAACGCCGCCATCCACTGATCCGGCACTGGCGAGAAGATCGTCCGGCACGCCCAGCAGTTTCGCTTTGACACTGTTCCGGTAGGCCACTACGCCGCCCTGAAGTACTCCGGAGGCCCCCGGGACATCGGCGATTGCGGCTGAGACGAGTCCCGCCGTCAGTGATTCTGCGGTGGCAACCGTCAATCCGGCGTCGAGTGCGGTTTGGACCACCTCGGTGGAGAGCTCAAGGAGCTTGCTCATGGCTTCTGTGAGCCCTTCTCCGCCCGTCCCGAATTGCGCAGCTTCAGGGCTTCCACAACGTAATCGACGCCGGTCCAGACGGTAATTGCCACCGCGGCCAGCATCACAACCAAGGCCACGATCCCGAGCCAGGCAGTGCCCACCGTCAGCGGGAAGAGATACAGCAAGATGGCGGCCGTCTGGACGACTGTCTTGAGTTTGCCGCCCTTGGACGCGGGAATAACCCCGTAACGGATCACAAAGAACCGCAGGGCCGTGATGCCCCACTCGCGGACCAGGATGACGATGGTAATCCACCAAGACAGTTCGCCCAGGATGGACAGCATGACCAACGCGGACCCGGTCAGCAGTTTGTCCGCGATGGGATCGGCGATTTTTCCGAAGTCGGTGACAAGTCCCCTGCTCCGGGCGATGTCGCCGTCGAGCTTGTCAGTGTAGATCGCCACGGCGAAGCAGGCGAAAGCTGCCCAGCGCCAGGCTCCCGCGGTGCTTTCGAGTCCGGGCGCGTCAAGAACCAGGAACCACACAAAGAACGGGACCAGGACAATGCGGAGCATGGTCAGGATATTGGGCAGGTTCCAGATACCGGAGGCGTTGGAGCCTGGGGCGGTCACGTCGGGGCTAGTCACATCTCTAGGCTATCGCCTTCAGATCACCGCGCTAGCGTCCGGTGAGTGACCAGGCGTCCTCGGAACCGTCCTCGTCGTCGTCATTGCCGGAGCCGCCATCGGCGCCGTCGTAGTACTCAACGGCCTGGGCGCGCTGGTCAAGGTCGGCGGCCACCAGGTCCTCCGCGTATCCGCCCTGCACCATGTTCGCGTTGGCGTTGTCGCTGAGCGCCGCCGTCTGGGAGTCGGCCACCGCCGGGCCGTCCTGGCCCTTCATTGCTGCCAGCACGGCGGCCAGGTCGTCCGGCTTGACCAGCACATCGCGGGCCTTCGAGCCTTCGGAGGGGCCCACCACTCCCCTGGACTCAAGCAGGTCCATCAGGCGGCCGGCCTTGGCGAAGCCGACGCGGAGTTTGCGCTGCAGCATGGACGTGGACCCGAACTGTGTGGTGACCACCAGTTCGGTAGCCTGCAACAGCACTTCGAGATCGTCCCCGATGTCGTCGTCGATCTGCTTCTTTTGCGTTTCGGGGGCGACGTCATCACGGTAGTCGGCCTTCAGCTGGCCCTTGACGTGCTCAACAACCTTGTGGATTTCCGATTCCGTGACCCAGGCACCCTGGACACGCATCGCCTTGTTGGCGCCCATAGGCAGGAACAGCGCATCGCCCTGGCCGATCAGCTTTTCGGCGCCGGGCTGATCCAGGACCACGCGGGAGTCGGTGACAGACGACGTCGCGAAGGCCATCCGCGAGGGCACATTGGCCTTGATGAGGCCGGTGACGACGTCCACCGAAGGACGCTGGGTGGCGAGCACCAGGTGGATGCCGGCGGCACGGGCCAACTGCGTGATGCGGACGATGGAGTCTTCGACGTCGCGCGGGGCCACCATCATGAGGTCGGCGAGCTCGTCCACGATCACCAGCAAATATGGGTAAGGCTTGATGACGCGCTTGGAATCAGGCGGCGGAACAACCTTGCCGGCGCGGACGGCCTTGTTGAAATCATCAATGTGCTTGTAGCCGTAGTTGGCGAGGTCGTCGTAGCGGGCATCCATCTCACGTACCACCCACTGCAGGGCCTCTGCGGCCTTCTTGGGGTTGGTGATGATGGGCGTGATCAGGTGCGGAACGCCCTCATAGGCTGTCAGTTCCACCCGTTTGGGGTCCACCATGACCATCCGCACCTCATCGGGTGTGGCCCGCATCAGGATCGAAGTGATCATGGAGTTCACGAACGAGGACTTACCGGCACCGGTGGCACCGGCCACCAGCAGGTGGGGCATCTTTGCAAGGTTGGCCACCACATAGCCGCCCTCCACGTCCTTGCCGACGCCCATCACCATGGGGTGGTCCGTGCGGCGGGCGTTCTGGCTTCGGAGCACGTCGCCCAAGGACACCGTCTCACGGTCTGTGTTGGGGATCTCGATGCCGATCGCAGACTTGCCCGGGATGGGGCTCAGGATGCGGACGTCGCTTGAGGCCACGGCATAGGAGATGTTCTTGGACAGCGCTGTTACCCGCTCCACCTTGGTGCCCGAGGAAAGTTCAATTTCGTAACGGGTCACAGTGGGCCCGCGGCTGAACCCGGTCACCGTGGCATCCACATTGAACTGCTGCAGGGTATCGGTCAGGGCGGCGACGACGGCGTCATTGGCCTCCGTGCGCTCCTTCGGTATGGATCCGGGCGTGAGGTAGTCCGACGCCGGGAGTGTGTACGTCACGTCTCCGGCCAGCGACAGCTGTTCGGTCCGCTGCGGAATCGGCGTGGGCAGCGGCGCGGGAACCACGGGTTTGGCAGGCACGTAAGGAGCAGCCGCGGGGGCTGCCGGGGAGGCCATTCCCGGGGTGACCAGCGGGATCGCCTCGGTGGCGCCTTCAGGGGCCTTGCCCAGGCCTTGCGCCGCCTTGATCTTTTCGACGGCGATTTCCGCCTGCGTGGGGCGACGCACTCCGGGTGCCGGACGGCTGCTGCCGGCTGAGGCGTCTTCGTCGATGACGGCGTGCTCGAAGGCTTCGTCGCCGACGTACCCTTCCAGGCCGGGGTCGGTGTCCTGGTCCTTGCCGAAGAGCCGGCGGCGCTTCTTCTTCGGAGCCTGGGCGGCGGCACCGTTGTTCTCGAAGAGGTAGCTGCGGTCATGCGGGTCCCCGGGTTCGACAGAGTCCTGGAGATCCAGCCCAACAAGGTGTTCGTACCCTTGGCGCAGCCGGCGCGGAATGGCTCCGAACGGGGTGGCCGTAATGATCAGCAGGGAGACAAAAGCCAGCAGGGCGTAAACCACAATCGGTATGGCCGGGTGGATGGCTGCCAGCGGCGCAGCAGCCAGCAGGCCAAGCATTCCTCCGGCCTCGCGAAGGCCGTCGAAGCCGGCGGCAACCGTAGGCTGGCCGCCTGCCATATGGCCGAGTGCGGATCCGGAGAACGCCATGATCAGGAATCCGATGCCCACCCGGTTGTTGCCGCGGCTGTCGGCGGGCTGGCGGAAGAGCCGCAGTGCGCAGATGCCAAGCATTAGCGGCAGGAGCAGCGAAACCCAGCCGAAGGTTCCGTTGACCACACTGTAGACGGCGTCCGGGAACCATCCGGTGAAGCCCCACCACGCGAAGGTGGCGATAAAAACAGCCAACGCCAGGTTGAACAGCGCGGCGCCGTCACGGCGGTCCTCGAGGTCAAGGCCGCTGACATCGTGGCCGATGCGGCGTACGCCGCCCCCTACCAGGTGTCCCAGGCCCTGCCATGCGCCACCGACGACGCGGCCAAGCCAGGGCTGGCGGTGTTCGACGGCGGGAAGCTGGCGGGTGCGGGCGGAACCCGACCCGGCGGTCTTGGACGTCCGGGACGTGGTGGCTCCGGATCCACGTGCAGAACCACCCGTTTTGCTCGTGGATCTGCCCTTGGGCGCGGAAGTAGTGCGTGTGGCCATACCGCCACGCTACCGCAGCCGGGCCGTGATTCCGCGGATTTCCGGGCCGGGGGCGGCTGTGTTCAGCGCCCCCGGCGGTCCGGCAAATCAGCAGAAGTTGACGCTACGCCTCAAGCACGACCGGGATGATCATGGGTTTGCGGCGCAGTTTGCGGTTGACCCAGGTGCCCACAACGCGCCGAACAACCTGCTGCAGCTGGTGGGTTGTGTGGTCCGTGCGGTTGAGCACGGCTTCTTCCAGGGCGGCGTTAATTTTCGGGATGATCTCGTCGAAGACGGACTCATCTTCGGCCACGCCTCGGGCGTGGATCTCGGGTCCGGAGACCACCTTGCCGGTGGTGCGGTTGATGACGGTGATGATGGAGATGAAGCCTTCATCGCCGAGCGTCTGGCGATCCTTGAGGTCCGCTTCCGTGACTTCGCCGACGCTGGAGCCATCCACATAGACAAAGCCCACCTCAATCTGGCCCACCACGTCTGCACGGTGGGCCTTGAGGTCGATCACCGTGCCATTGTCGGCAAGGATGACGCTGGCGGTGGGGACGCCGGACTCGATAGCGATCTTGCCGTTGGCGATCAGGTGGCGGGTCTCGCCGTGCACCGGCATGGCGTTGAGCGGCTCGAGGATGTTGTAGCAGTACAACAGCTCGCCGGCGGCTGCGTGTCCGGAGACGTGCACCTTGGCGTTGCCCTTGTGGATGACGTCGGCGCCGAGCTTCAGCAAGCCGTTGATGATGCGGAAGACGGCGTTCTCGTTGCCCGGGATCAGGCTGGAGGCCAGGATCACAGTATCGCCTTCGCCCACCACTACGCGGTGGTCGCCATTGGCCATCCGGGACAACGCGGCCATCGGTTCGCCCTGGGAACCGGTGGACATCAGGACCACACGGTTGTCAGGCAGGTTGTCGATGTTCTTGATGTCCACGAGCAGGCCATCGGGAACGTCCAGGTAGCCGAGTTTGGCCGCGATGGCCATGTTGCGGACCATGGAGCGGCCCACAAAAGCCACCTTGCGGTTGTGCTTGGCGGCGGCGTCAAGCACCTGCTGGACGCGGTGGACGTGCGACGAGAACGAGGCCACGATGATGCGCTTGGTGGCCTGGCCGAAGAGCCGCTCCAGCGTAGGGCCGATTTCCTTCTCGGCAGTGGTGAAGCCTGGCACGTCGGCGTTGGTGGAGTCCGACATGAACAGGTCAACACCCTCTTCACCCAACTTGGCGAAGTGACGGAGGTCGGTGATGCGGCCGTCCAGTGGCAGCTGGTCCATCTTGAAGTCGCCCGTGTGCAGGACGGTGCCGCCCGCGGTGCGGATGAACACGGCAAGGGCGTCCGGGATGGAGTGGTTGACCGCGACAAACTCGCATTCGAAGGGGCCAAATTTTTCGACCTGGCCTTCTTCAACAGTCATTGTGTAGGGACGGATCCGGTGTTCCTGCAGCTTGGCTTCAATGAGGGCCAGCGTCAGCTGTGAACCCACCAGGGGGATGTCGGCTCGGAGCCGCAGGAGGTAGGGAACGGCGCCGATGTGGTCCTCGTGGCCGTGGGTAAGGACAACGGCGACGATGTCGTCCATGCGGTCCTCGATGTAGGAGAAGTCCGGCAGGATCAGGTCAACGCCGGGCTGTGTCTCCTCGGGGAACAGCACACCGCAGTCAACGATGAGCAGCTTTCCGGCGATCTCAAAGACGGCCATGTTGCGGCCAATCTCACCGAGGCCACCAAGGGGAACAATCCGCAGGGTGTCCGGAGCCAGCCGGGGCGGAGTGGTGAGGCCGGGAAGGGCGGTTTGGGTCATAGTGCACTACTTTCCAGGCGGAAGGGTGCCGGGATCACCTTCAGGAGAACACCAGCCCCGCTTCTGCCAAATCCTCGCGGATGATTTCGATCTCGGTTTCGTCCGGCTCCACGAGGGGCAAACGGACAATCGAGTTGGGCAGGACTCCCTGCCATTTAAGAATCTGCTTGGCCGCAACGGCACCCTGGACGCGGGTCATGGTGGCGCGGATGACCGGCTGCAGCTCGAAATTGATCTTCCGGGCCGTGGCGAGGTCGTTCGCGTTGATGGCGTCAATGAGTTCCCGGAAGCGGCGGGTGGCGACGTGCGTGGTAACGCCCACCAGGCCAACGGCGCCCAGCGCCATCCACGGAAGGGTCAGGCCGTCGTCACCGGAGTAGAAATCAAGGTCCGTCTCGGCCATAACCTGCGCAGCTGCGGCGAAATCAGCCTTGGCGTCCTTCACTGCGACGATGTTCTGGTGGGCCGCGAGGCGGATCAGGGTTTCGGGCTCGATCGGGATGGATGAGCGGCCGGGGATGTCATAGACCATAACGGGAATGTCCGTTGCCGAGGCGATGGCTTCGAAGTGCGCCTGGACGCCGGCCTGGCTGGGCTTGTTGTAGTAGGGCGTCACGATCAGCAGACCGTCAACGCCGAGCGCAGCGGCGCCCTGGGACAGGTGGATCGAGTGGGCGGTGTCGTTGGTTCCCGTGCCGGCGATAATCACTGCCCGGTCTCCCACAGCCTCTTTGACGGCCCGGAACATGCCCAGGTTTTCCTCGTCGGTGAGGGTGGAGGTTTCGCCGGTGGTGCCGGTGACAACCAGGCCATCACAGCCGTCATCAACGAGCTTATTGGCCAGTTCCGCTGCCTGCTTGTAATCCACTGCGCCGTCCTTGGTGAACGGCGTGACCATCGCGGTCAGGAGGGTACCAAGTGCAGGAATGTTCGCGGAAGTTTCAGGCATGGAAAAAACGTTACCCTGTCGGTGGCTGGTTAGAACAATGCCCACACGTGATGATCGTCAAATGAGCGCATGATGCGGGCACTGCCGGCCAGCCGGAATCACCGGAGTTCCTGCAGGGCGTTCCGCTCCAGGACAGCAGTGATGACTTCGGTTCCTGTTTCGGCAGACTGCTTAATGGGAAGGCCGTCCGGCCTCCATAACCCGCTTTGCCCACAGGAAGGCCCCGGCCCTGTCTCTCCACCAAGGTTGGCCAGGATGGAAAACATCCGGTTGTCCATGGCCCGCGAACCGAGATGCAGGGCCGCACGGTGCTCTTCACCCCGAAGGTAGAGTGCCGAGACTGCATAAATGTCGGCGCCGGCGCCGGCCGCAGCAGTGGAATGCGCTGGGAAGGCGGCGTCAAAACAAATGGCCAAGGCGATGTTCCAGCCGTCCACGGCAGTCAGCGCCACAGCTTCCCCGGCAGTGAACAGCTCCTTCTCTTTCCCGTGCAAGTACATCTTGAACGCGGGCTCCGTTCGACCATCGGGGTGGATGGCGAGCGAAGCAAGCCGCGGAGTCCCGTCCGGTTCCCGGTAGGCACATCCCACAACGGCGGTAATCCCGGTACGCCGGCAGATTTCACGAATACCGTCCAGCCGCGGATCCTGCGCCTCGACCCAAGACTCCGGGCCGGCCAGGGATGCAAGGTTGTACCCCGACAAGGAAAGCTCCGGGAAGACGACCAGCCGTGCACCGTGCGAATCGGCATCCTCAATCAGTCGGATGTGCTCCATCGCGTTGGGCACTACACCGCCGTCGACAGCCTGGTACTGGACGGCGGAAACAGTCAGGGAGTCGGTCACGTGTCCATCTTAGGCATCGAATCCTGGCTGATGGATTGAGTGCTGGGACCGGGGTCGCAGTACTTCTCCACCGCCGCTTCCCGCAGGCCCTCGGCCCAGGAAGCCAACTTTTGCGCCGCCCGGACATAGTGGAAGAGCTCAGTCGGCGTCAGCGCTTCGAGATCGGTTTCCGCCAGCCGCCGGGCCAATTCTGCGCCGGGGCTCTGGGCCGACAGGGCAATGCCTTCACGCTGCCACTGAATATCCTCAGCGGGGCTGCCTGTGACGAGTTGCCGGAAGAGGTAGTCAACGACGCCCGGGCTCATGGCCTTCATCAGCCCGCTTGCGTGCGGCGCCGAGTGGCCCCGCACGCTTGCCGGTTGGATTGCGGGAGTCGCGCCTCCAGGCAGCCCATCCGGCCGGCGAACGGCAGCCTGGCGGACGGGGTGGACGACGGACCCGTCCATGGGTCCCTGGGCCGTACCGGGAAGCCTGTGCGCTGGTGTCTGCATGCCGCCATAGTATTCGAACATATATTCGAATACAAGCGCCGTTCACAGCTGCAACAGCTGGGGATATGAGAGTATCGGCCCATGACGGCCCGCTCCCCCTCCCTCGTCGCCGGCACCCTGCGCGTCATGCCGCGGCTGACAGGTGTTGATGCGGCGCGCGGGCTGGCGCTGCTTGGAATGATGGCAACGCACTTGATGCCCACGTTCGAGCGAAACGCCGATCTGACTCCTACCTGGGTTGGGCTGGCGTTCTCCGGCCGCGCCTCCGCGCTGTTCGCCGTGCTGGCCGGCGTCGGGCTGGCCCTGGCCACCGGCCGGGAGGCTCCGCTGTCAGGCCAAACACTGAACCGGGCACGCCGCGGCATCGCGCTGCGGGCCCTGGTGATCGCCGCCGTCGGCTTCACACTGGGCGGGCTCGACGTGAACGTGGCCATCATCCTGGTGCACTATGCCCTGCTGTTCCTGTGCATCCTGCCCTTCCTGGGCCTTCGGCTCAAGCACCTTCTGTTGTGGGCCGGTGGCTGGATCCTGTTGTCCCCGGTCGTGGCGTATCTGCTCCGGCCATGGCTCCTGGCCGGGGACCCGCCCCTGCACCTGGGGCACAATCCGTCATGGGAGGACCTTTCCACACCCGGCCCCTTGCTGGGCGACTTGTTCCTCACTGGATACTACCCGGCTTTCCAGTGGCTGTCCTTCCTGCTGGTTGGCCTGGCGATCGGCCGGCTGCCGCTGTCCAGGCCCCGCGTGGCCGGGATATTGCTCGTTACCGGTACCGCGGTTGCAGTGGCCACCAAGGCCCTTGGCAACGCCTTAATGGAGGACTGGGGAGGCCGGCAGGCCCTGGAGGCCGTCCTCGACGACAGATGGCCGCTGGAAAGCCTCCTGCAGGTCAACCTCACGGGCATTGAGCAAACGGGATCATGGTGGTGGCTGGCTACTGCGGCGCCGCATTCCGGGACCACCTTGGACTTGCTGCATTCCTCATCCGCTGCTGCTGCGGCACTGGGCGCCTGCCTGCTGCTGGGTTCGTTGGGATCATGGCTGAATCTTGATTTGCTGCTGCCCCTGCGGGGCGCCGGAGCCATGACCCTGACCCTTTACACGGTTCATGTCTGGGTGCTCGGGGCCATGTATGTGGATGGCATGCCGCAGGGCTGGACCGATGAAGGCATGTACACGGCCCAAGCCCTCACCGCCGTGGCAGTAGGGTTGGTGTTCGCCGTGCTGCGGTGGCGCGGGCCGCTGGAGCAGGTTGCCCATGCTGCCCACAAGCTGGGCGCTGGAACGCTGCGGTCCGGACACGGAACCGGAACCAAGCCGGGCGGTTGAGCAGGCGGCCGCGCTGCGGGTGGCGAAGCTCCCGACGGCGGCGCTGGACTTTCAGCCGACGGTACTGGAATCCGCGCGGAAGAGCCGGACCGCGTCCCGCATGGAAGAGCGCGCACGCTTCCGGTCCCCCGCGGCGTCGTAGGCGCAGCTGAGCCGGAACCAGGACCGCCAGTCTTCAGGGGCGGCTTCTGCCTCAAGCCGGTATTTCTCGAATTCCTGGTCCGCGGCCGACCGCACGATCCGCCCGCCGGGGGTGCGTGGAAGCTCGTCAACAGGCAGTCCGCCCTCTGCTTCAAGAATCCTGGCCAGCTGTTCGGTCCTGGCGCCAAAGAGCAGCTCGCGGATCATGGCCCAAGCGCCAATCACCGGCAGCACCAGGTAGGCCGCGCCGAAGGCCTTGGCGATGGGGTCAGGATCCGCGATCAGGAGCAAGGCGCGCTGGAATGTAACCACCAGGTAGAACACCAGCAGGAGCGTGACCGCACCCACCCAGATTTTGGTTCGGTTGCTGCCTTGGAAAGCCTTCAAAGCGGCCATGCTCAGATACCCAGGTCCAGGTAGCCGTCAAGGCCTACGGTCAGGCCTGGGTGGCGGGCTACATGGCGAACGCCCAGCAGGACGCCAGGCATAAAGGACGCCCGATCAAAGGAGTCATGGCGGATGGTCAGCTGCTCGCCCTCGCCACCCAGGAGGACTTCCTGATGGGCCACAAGGCCGCGCAACCGGACGCTGTGAACGCGTATGCCGTCCACGTCGCAGCCACGGGCGCCTTCGAGTCCGGTTTCGGTGGCATCAGGGCTTGCAGGAACACCGGCTTCGGTGCGTGCAGCGGCAATCAGCTGGGCTGTCCGGACAGCCGTGCCCGAGGGGGCGTCAATCTTATTGGGATGGTGGAGCTCCACCACTTCCACTGACTCGAAGTACTGGGAAGCCTTGGCCGCAAACGCAGACGCGAGCACGGAGCCCAGCGCGAAGTTGGGGGCAATGAGCACGCCCGCAGACGGGTGTGCGGCAAGCAGTTCCTCCAGCCTGGCCAGCCGTCCAGCATCCCAACCGGTGGTGCCCACAACTGCGTGGATCCCCCGTTCGACGGCGAAGCGGACGTTCTCCTCAGTGCTGGCGGGGACGGTGAGGTCCACCATCACATCGGCACCGGAATTGGCCAGGGTTTCGAGGGAATCGTTGCGGCCCAGTGCGGCCACCAGGGTGAGGTCCGGGGCGGCTTCGATGGCTTTGACGGCCTCAGCGCCCATGCGGCCGCCTGCGCCCAGCACGGCAACGTGGAGAAGTTTGGTCATGCCTTTAACCCTACAGTCGCCACGGGCAGCGCCTTGCAGTGTGTCAACGCCCCGGCGACGGAGCGATTCACCTCACACGGACCCCGCAGATCGCGGAAGACTAGGCCCCCGCGCCAACCCACTCGACGGTACCGTCGTTGAAGAACTGTTCCTTCCAAATGGGCACCTGCTCTTTGATCCGGTCCACCAGCTCGGAACAGATCGCGAAGGCCTGGCCGCGGTGGGCCGCGGACACAGCACACACCAGCGCGGGATCGCCGATCTCCAGCGGCCCGACGCGGTGGGCTGCCCAGATCCGCACCGGGGCTTCACCTTGGTCCGTGGAATGGTCCGCCAGCAAGCCGGCGACAACGTCCGCGAGCACCTGCTCGGCGCTTGGATGGGCCGTGTAGCTCAACCGCTGGACGGCCTTGCCGCCGTCGTGGTTGCGGACTACCCCGCTGAAGCTGACCACCGCACCGGCCGTATCGGATTCGACCGCGGCGATGGCCTGGTCCACGGAGATGGGGGCGTCGCTCAGGATGGCGGCGACGACGTCGAACTTTGCCTCAGTGCCCATGGCCGCCTGCCAGCTGTTCGCACACGTGCCCGATGACAGGGTCCAGTACTCCAAGCCCATCCATCACACCGTGGGGCGATCCCGGGAGGTTCACAATAAAAGTGGTTCCGGCAGCACCGGCGTAGCCCCTGCTGAGCGCGGCCAGCGGGGTCTTTTCCGCCCCCGCCCTGCGTACAGCTTCCATAATCCCGGGTACCTCGCGGTCAAGCAGGGGCAGTGTGACCTCGGGCGTGCGGTCATCGACGCTCAGGCCGGTGCCGCCGCTGGTGATGATGACTGCCGGATCCAGCATCAGGAGTGCCCGGATGGCGGCACCTACGGCATCGCCGTCGGGCACCACCACAGCAGGGAGGGTCTCGAATCCGTGCTCGGTGAGCCAATCGGTAATTACCGGTCCGGTCTCGTCCTTATAGACGCCTGCCGCTGCCCTCGTTGACGCGATGACGACGCCGGCCTTGCCGCCTACCGGACCATGCTGGTGCACCGGAGTGTTGGATCCGCTGCTTGAAGGTGTGCTCATAATGTCCAATCTCCGCTCTTGCCGCCGCTCTTTGCAAGCACGCGGATATCCGTCAGGACAGCGTGTTTGTCCACTGCCTTGATCATGTCGTAAACGCTCAGCGCCGCCACGCTCGCGGCCGTCAGTGCTTCCATCTCGACGCCGGTGACTCCCCTGGTCCGGACTGTAGCCAGGATTTCAACGCTGTCCTCGCGCATTTCGAAGTCCACTGTAATTTTGGACAGCGGAAGCGGGTGGCACAGCGGGATGAGTTCGGGTGTCTTCTTGGCCGCGAGGATGCCCGCTATCCGGGCCACTGACAGCGCGTCGCCCTTGGGAAGTCCGCCACTGCCCAGCAATCCGAGTACCTCCGCGGTGCTGCGGACAGTGGCGGTGGCTGTTGCCTCGCGGGTGGTTTCGGCCTTTCCGGAAACGTCCACCATGTGGGCGGTACCGTCCTGGCGCAGGTGAGTAAGGCCGGAGGGGCGCTCAGCGTTGGCTTGCTGATGATCATTTGATGCTGGAGAAGTCACAACATCCATACTTCCACCTCTTCGCCTGCAGCGAGCGACGCGGTCCCGAGTGGGACGTGGACCAGCGCGTTGGACAACGCCAGCGCATGGACCAGATGCGAGCTTTCGCCCCCCTCAAGCCTCACCGTTCCGTCAGGGGCCACGGTACCCCGGCGGACCTGGTGTTTGCCTGCAGGGGATGACAGCCCTTCCGCCAGCCGGGCCCTGGTGACCGGACGTGGCTGCGGAGCTCCAAACAAGTCAGAGAGCACGGGCCGAAGGAACATTTCAAACGACACCAGAGAGCTCACGGGATTACCCGGGAACCCGAAAAAGGGTATGCCGTGGCAGGTGCCAATCCCTTGCGGGCCACCGGGCTGCATGCTGACGTGACCGAAACTGACAGGCTGCCCGGCCAGTGCCTGGCGGACCACTTCATAGGCGCCCTTGCTGACTCCGCCGGAACTGACAATCAGGTCCACGCTGGCCTGGTGCTCGAGCAGGAGCTCTTGCAGCTGGCCGGGCTTATCCGGGACGATGCCCGGGTGGATGACTCGGAGGCCCGCCTGTCGCATGGCAGCGCCCAGGAGTGCGGCGTTGGCGTCGTAGATTTGGCCGGCTGCGAGTTTCCGGCCGGGTTCCACCACTTCGTCGCCCGTGGTGATCAGCAGGACGGTCAGCTGCCGGTAGACCACTGCGCTGTCCAGGCCCAGGGCAGCCAAAAGACCCAGCTGGCCGGGGCCCAGGAACGTTCCTGCCCGCAAGGCCAACTGCCCAGCCCTGATGTCGCTGCCCGCCGGCCGGACGAAGGTTCCCGCCACCGTTTTTGGGAGGCGGACCGAGGAATTGCTTCCTGGCTCCGGAAATACGGCCGGTTCCGCCCGCTCAACAGGCACGACGGCGTCGGCCCCGTCCGGCATCATGGCTCCGGTCATAATCGGGGCGGCCATGCCGGGCTCCAGGGGCGCGGGAGCCAATCCCGCAGGAATGGCGGCGGACACGCGCAGCTCAGTGCCGCCGTCGTCAATATCCCTGCTGGACACGGCGAATCCGTCCATTTGGGAGTTTGCGAAAGGCGGAAGGTCCACCGGCGCCATGATGTCCGTGGCCAGTCCCCTGCCCAACGCCTTGGAAAGCGGCAGTTCTTCAGTGGCACCCTGTGCCAGGAGCCCGGCAAGCAGCTCCCGGACCCGTTCCCTGTGCTGTTGGGGCGTAGCACCTGAATGCTGCTGGTGGGACTGGCTGTGCATGCGGGCCTTCCGTATGAGGATGGGATTGTGTCACGGCGAAAACTCTTTCGTGGCGGCTCAGCACAACTGTAACCGCGGACTGCATTACGGACGGGGGATGATGGTTTTCCTAACGTGGCGTAGCCTGAATTTATGACTGTTCAGCTGGGTATCCCGCAGCCCCGGGACGGCACTCCGAACGCATCGGATACCGCCGTGCCTGGCGTCCCGCCGCGCCGCCCGGGTGACGCGCCTCCCGGCTTGGTTGATCGTTACGGTCGCCGCGCCACGGACATGCGGCTGTCCCTCACGGACAAGTGCAACCTGCGCTGCACGTACTGCATGCCCGCGGAGGGTCTTGAATGGCTCTCAAAGCAGGCCGTGATGAACGCTGCGGAAATCGAACGCATCGTCCGGATCGGTGTGGACAGGTTAGGCGTACGGGAACTGCGGCTCACCGGTGGCGAGCCGTTGGTGCGCGCGGATTTGGTGGACATCATCGCTGCCATCAGGAGCAACCACCCCCTCCTGCCGATCTCCCTGACCACCAACGGTGTCGGGCTGGACCGCAAAGCTGCTGCCCTGAAATCGGCCGGCCTCACCCGGATCAACGTCTCCATCGACTCCCTCCACGAGGAAACCTTCACCCAACTGACCCGCCGCCCCTTCCTGGACCGGGTGCTGGCCGGCGTTGACGCCGCCCGGGACGCCGGGCTGGGTCCGGTAAAGATCAACGCGGTCCTGATGCGCGGCATCAACGACCTCGAAGCACCCTCGCTGCTGGCCTGGGCTGTGGACCGCGGCTACGAGCTTCGGTTCATTGAGCAGATGCCGCTGGACGCGGACCATGGCTGGACCCGGAAAGACATGATCACGGCGGCGGAAATCCGCGGGCTGCTCTCGGACGACTTTGTGTTGAGTCCCGATCCCCGGGCGCGGGACGGTGCCCCTGCAGAACGTTTTGAAGTCCGACGGCGGGACACATCTTCAGCCGCTGGGTCCGGTTCCGTGGGGGAAACCGATGGTCCGCTGCTGGGCACCGTGGGAATTATCGCCTCCGTCACCGAGCCGTTCTGCGCCGACTGCCGGCGGACCCGGATTACGGCCGAGGGAAAGATCATGAGCTGCCTCTTCTCCCGCGAGGAGTTCGACCTGCTGGGGCTCCTCCGCTCCGGTGCTGACGACGACGAACTCGCCCGCCGCTGGCAGGACGCCATGTGGGTGAAACCAAAGGCCCACGGAATGGACCACGTTGGCCTGGATGCGCCCGACTTCATCCAGCCCGACCGCAGCATGAGTGCCATCGGAGGCTGAGTTCTTGAACGTACGTTACTTCGCCGCCGCGCGCGCCGCGGCCGGCGCCGATGAAGAACGCTTTGACCTGCCCGCTGGAACCACCTTCGAGGAGTTGCTGGCCGCCGTCGTGGCTGTGGAACGGAACGAGCCACCCGCAGGCACGCCACCGCTCCCCCGGATCCTGTCCCGCAGCAGTTTCCTCCTTAATGGTGTGGCTGCGCGGAACCCGCTGGCCGTGCTGGACCCGGACGATACCGTTGACGTCCTGCCCCCGTTTGCCGGCGGCTAACTCGCAGAAGGACTGGCAAAGCGGGGCACATAAACGGTTGCTCCAGCCCCTAGTAGAATTGGCTGCGGCCGCCCCGGCCACAGGACGGTACTGCCATGCGAGGCACTGCGGATCCGCATCCATTCCGTGATAGGACAGCACCCCATGAGCTTGATCCGGCTGAACGACGTCAGTGTCCGATTCGACAACGTGCAGGTACTCCGTGAGGCGTTCTTCCGGCTGGACGCCGGCGACCGGGTGGGCCTGATCGGCAAAAACGGCTCCGGCAAGTCCACCCTCCTGAAGCTGGTCCTGGACCAGGTGTCCCCGGATTCCGGTACGGTCACGCTCGAAGCGGGTACCCGCGTGGGCTACTTCTCCCAGTTCTCCGAGCTTGACGGCAAAGCAACCATCCTGGAAGTGCTGAACGAACTGTTCGAACCCATCAAGGCCATCGAAGCCGAACTAGCGGAGATCGATGCCGCACTCGCCACTGAATTATCGGATTCCGATGAACTCGACCGCCTGATCCACCGGCAGTCCGCACTCTTCGAAGACATGGACCGCCTGGACGGCTGGGACTATCACCGCACCATTGACAAGGTGCTGACCACACTTGGCTTCAGCGACGCCCACCGCACCTGCGCGATCGATGACCTGTCCGGCGGCTGGCGCAACCGGGCAGCCCTGGCCAAGATCCTGTTGGAGGCCCCGGACGTGCTGCTCCTGGATGAGCCCACCAACTACCTGGACGTTGCAGGCGTCGAATGGCTGGAGGGCTGGTTCCGTTCCTTCAAGGGCGCGGCGATCATCGTCTCCCACGACCGGCAGTTCCTCGATGCGGTGGTGACCCGGATTGTGGAGTTGGAGAACTTCCACCTCCACGAGTACCCGGGAAACTACGCCGCATACGTCACGGCAAAGCACTTCCGGCTCAAAACCCTGGAAAGCCAGTTTGTGCATGAGGCCGAACTCCTGGCCTTCGAGGCCGAGGGCATCTCGGACCGGCGAGAAGCGGCCAAGGCAGCCGGGAAAGGGCTGGGAAACCAGCTGGCAAAAATCAAGAAATCCCGTGCACCGCGTCCTGTTGACCAGATCATCACGGAAATCTACGGTGGCCTGCACGTCAAGGACGTCCTGTGCCGGGTGGAGGGCCTGGGCAAGTCCTATGGCGACCGGGCCCTGTTCAGCGGGCTCAGCTTCGAAATCCGCCGGGGAAACCGGATTGTGATCCTCGGCTCCAACGGCAGCGGGAAGTCCACCCTGTTACGGACACTGACCGGGGAAGAAGCCGCCGACGCCGGGACCGTGGCCTGGGCCAAGGGCGCCGGAGTAGTGTCCTACAACCGGATCCTGGAGGAACTCAACGCCGATGACACGGTCTCCCACGCGGTCAACGCCATGCCGGACAGCCTGGCCCTCACCGCAACCAGGAAGTCCGTGAACCGCTTCCTGGCGATGTTCCAGTTTTCCGACGCCGATCTCAAGCAGCGGATCGGCAACCTCTCCGGCGGGCAACGGGCCAGGGTGGCCCTGGCCCAATGCCTGCTTTCCGGCGCATCCGTCCTGATCCTGGACGAACCAACCAACCACCTGGACGTCTCCAGCACCCAGGTCATGGAGCGTGCGCTGTTCCACTTCCCCGGCGCCGTGGTGCTGGTCAGCCATGACCGGTTCTTCACCGACAACATCGCCAACAAGAGGCTGGTGTTCGGCGCCGATGCCGGCAACCCCGCAGAGGTTGAGGTCCAGGCAGCCTAGCGGTACGCCGGAGTCATAGGCCGAAGGTCTCGTTTTCCTCGAACGGCCCCACCACGGTAACGGTCCGCGGCGCAGCCGCCAATTCACGGGCCAGGTCCTGGACATGCGCGAACCGGCGTCTTCAAGGGCCAGGACGATTCCGCCGCAAAGCCGTCCCACGGCCTTCCGCAGTTCCTCGTCGGTAATGCCGTCGGCGGCGAGCTTGTCCAGCTCAACTCCCAAAAGCTGCAGTACCTGCTGGACCTTCGACGGCGTGCAGCCGGCGTACATGCCGAAGTAGCCGTTCCGGTGATGGAAGCAGGCTCAGTGGAGCGACGGGGTACCGCGCTGCCTCGAATGGATTGTTGCCCGACAAAACCGTATGCTGCTTAATGCAAATGATTCTCATTAACTTTGATGCTGTCCGCTAGGGCCCATCAGACAGCCATCCGATTGAGAATCGATGCATCACCCACCTGCACAGCTATAGAAAATGAGGACGGACATGACTCTCACCACCGCACGCCGCGCCACTGCAAAGCGCACTTTGGCCACCACTACCATCGCGGGGGCGGCCGCATTCGCCTTGGCCCTCTCCGGAGCGGGGGCCGCCAATGCCGCAACAGTTGTCACCGGCGCGCAGACGGGCGAATGGGACATCGTGGCGGTCGACAAGTCGCCGCTGGAGGTTGTCAACTACAACCACACCACCGCGGGCTACCGGCACGTCGCAGCACCCAACGGATGGTTTGCCGTTGGGGCCGGCAAAACCATCGACGGGAATGACGCCACATCAACCACCCCGGTGGGTGGCGGTGGAATCCGGATTGATGCCGGCTTCGGTTCCTCCACCAACCGGACCTACACCGTCCAGCTCACCGGCATTCCTGCCGGCACAAGTGTCAAGGTGGCCAATGCCGCGGATCCTTCCAAGGTGGTCATCAATACCGCGGTGGGCGATACCACTCACACCCTGACGGTGCCCGCGGGATCCACCACGGACGTCCACGAGCACTTCACGTGGACCTTCACCAGCTCTGCCAGCCAGGCCCAGATTGGCGTCAAGGTCACCGGCCCGGACCTGGGAAGCACCGGAAAAACGAACAACATCCTGTTTAAGTTCTAGTACCCCAGCGGGGCCGGCTGCAGCCGGCCCCGCTCCTGCCGGTTCCCGAACAGCGCCGAACCCCGTTCCCTAGGAAGTATCCACCTCATGAAGCCCCATCCAGGCGCTACCCCCCTGGCCAGAATCCTTGCCACGGCAGCTGTCGTTGTATCCCTGGCAGGCGGCAGCGTAACTCCCGCTGCAGCTGCGGCCCAGCAAGGGCTCAATGGCACTGCCCTTCCGGCGATCACCGTGACAGAGAATGCAGCAGCACTCGGGGCATCGACGTCAGGGACCACCGCTGCCCCTGACACCGTGTTCCTGGTGCCTTCGGAGGGGACGGCACGATCCACGCTGGCCATCGACTCCGCGGGGTTGCCTGCGGAGGCAACGCTCCTCGGGGCGCGTACGGACATCACCCCGGTGTCGCTACCCGAAAATGCCAAGGTGCGGGCCGCCGTCGTGGATTCCGATCCCGAGCAGGTGTGGGATTCAGCCCAAGCCTTCAGCCAGATGCTGGAAACAGTTCCGGGCAACACAGTGTTGGAATGGACCTTCTCTTCTCCGGGAGACTACGAGCTGCTGATCGGCTCCACGGTTTCCTATTCGCTGCCCGGCCAGGCCGCCGTCGCAGTAAAGGCGCCGGCGGTGCCTTTCCGCTTCCACGTCGCAGCTCCATCACCGGAGGCCGATGCTCCGGCAGAGGCCATTACCCGGGCACCGCAAGGTCCTGAGGCAACGGAAACCGCGCGGGATCCCGCCGGCCCGCCCCCAACGACCACCGCACCAGCAGCAGACGCACCTGCAGTCAAAGTCCTGGATACCGGCGATGTCAGCGTGTCCAACCAGTGGCAGGACAACAACCTCCTCCTGCAACTGGTTGACGGGCAGGGTAAGGCCTCGGACCCCGGGCAAACAGTGCTCTCGGTACCCACTGTGGAAGCCTGGCCGGGCGAAAAATTCGCTGCAGACAGCCAGGAGTACCTCAACTGGGACCTGCTGCTCCCCGCCCACGGGCCGGTCTGGCGGACCCGGGGGCAAGCTGACTCCGCAGGTGGGGCCGGCCTGCTGATCCGGCCGGACGCCCATGGCGTCTCCGCCAACGACGGTGGCGAGCTGTTCATGGGCGTTTCCGATGCGTCGATGCCCGACGGTGCCGCCTTCACCACGTTCCGGACAGACAGCGGATATCCCGCGCAGCGCTGGCGTTCAGACAAGCTGGGCGCAATATCCGACCGGATTGCCTTGTACCCCGATGCGGAGTACCCGGGTGAGGCCGAGCCTATGGGCTTCGCCTTCACCAAAGCCGGGCGGTATTGCCTCACCCTGGACAGCGAAATGCTCCACTCCTCCACCGGTCTGATGGCCAATGACCAAGCGACCCTCACGTTCGCCGTCGGCATCGATCCAGCCGGAGTGGCGCCCTGCGCCCAACCGGCCCCTTCGGCACCTTTTGACCCTGCGCCGGCTCCCACATCTGACACCGGGACCAGCGTGATCGATTCCGGCATGGTGCATTTATCCCCCCGCGCAGCAGAGGACGGCACCCTGGCCCTGGGCCTCAACCGCGTAGCAGGCGGGAAGACCTCCCGCTTCAGCCCCTCCGCCACCGTGCTGTCCATTCCCGCCCAAGACGATGAATGGCCCGGAACCGGAACCACCGGGATCGACCGCCAGTTGTGGGAGAAGATCGCCGCACCGGGCAGCCGCCTCTGGCGCACGGCCGGCGCAACATCCTATTCTCCCTTCTCAGACCCCGGCCTGCCGCTTACCCTCGCGCCTTGGGCGGACGAAACAGCGGCATCCCAGCTCACGGACGGCGCCTACCAACTCAGGCTCATCAGCAGTGAAACGCCATCCGGCGGCTATGTGTCCAGCTACGAGACCCAGAACGACGAGGTCATCACCGGCACCAGCGCGGCTGCGGCTTGGGATTCGCGGCCTGGGGGCCGGAAGGATGCCATCGGAGCTTCCGGATTCGACGGCGGCTACTATCCATTTGCGGTTCCTTACAACGCATTGGGCCTTGCTTTCACGGCACCCGGGCGGTACTGCCTGACCGTAGAGTCCCGGGCATCCTTCACCGGCGGTTCAGACCCGGTGGTGGGCTTCGCGACCCTGACGTTCGCCGTCGGTATCGATCCGTCAACCACCAGCCCCTGTGCACAGCAGAGCGGCGGCGAAGGCCCCACGAATCCGGGTGAGGATGTCTATAAGGACCTGGATCCCACGGTGACCTGGTTCAACAAAGGCCACCTGGATGTGGGTCCAAAAATTAGTGACGGCAACCTGACCTTGCACACCGGAGATGTCCATAGCCCGGGCAAGTTCCCGTCCGTCAAGGACGCCGTCTGGGTAGGCCGCGGACCTGACGTGTCCCTCACCGTCCCTGAAAGCCGGCCGGGCGGGCCCGACTACAGCCTCATCGGGGTGCCGGGAACCAGCTACTACGGCTTTACGGCAGGTGCGGCCTTCGTGACATCAACACTGTGGCCGGGCCTGACCCACGAGGGGCTGCCCGAACAGTGGAAGGAACGCAAGCCCACCTGGACGCTGGCTGGCTTCTCCGGGCCTGAGGGCGGAACCTTCGCCATGCCCGGGCAAAGAATCAGTTCGGCAGACGTACCGGCCTCCTTCGACGGTCCCACCAGTCACCAGCATCAAGACTGGGCCTTTACGAAAGAAGGCGTCTATTGCCTGAACTTCGAAATCCATGCCCGCGATTCCACCACAGGCACCGACGCCGTGGTGCGGGACCAGCTCACGGTTGCCATTGGCGACTCGGTGGACCTCACCACAGTCCAACCATGTGGCCGGTCCAACCCTGAGGGCCCTGCCACGGCAGCGCAGCCGCTTGATCCGGCAGCTTTGCAGAGCAACCCCACCTCCGCAACAAAGGACGACAGCGTAGCGCTGACCCCGTTCGTGCGGGACGGAAACCTCCACGTTGCCTCACAACTGGCGGTAACGGGAAAACCACGCAGCTGGCACGCTCCGGAGTCGCTGGTCATTGGCGGCTTCACCAACAACGGCGCCAACTGGCAGAGCCGCAACAGCCAGGCCCTGTTTCAGTCCGGCCTGGCCCTTCCCACCGGTTCCACCCGTGAGGATGTGACGGTGCAGGTAGGGGACGTAACCGGTCCCGGTACGGTCAGATTCGAATACTACCCGGGCCAGTCCTTCGGTACCGAGGCGGAGCAATCCCGCAGCGCTGCGTTCTGGCCGCAGTACCTTGCCACCACCACACCTTCGTTCTCTGCATCCGGAACCTACTGCGTGCCGATGACCTGGTCCACCGTTCTGGACTCAGGCAAGGCCGTCACCACCACTCGGACACTCACCTTTGCCGTAGGGGCCCCGGATCCCTCATCGGTGAAGCCTTGCGCACAAGGCGGCCAGGCAACCAAGCCGGAGGAGCCTGGCACCTCAACGCCGGGTCCCATCCGCTGGGACGTTCCCAACGGAACAAAAACGGTGTCCGGAGCCACGATCGTCAACCGCGGCCATGTGGACATTGCATCAGTCCTTTCCGGCGGCGCCCTTGACACCAAAATCAAGGACAGCTCCCTGTCCGGAGAGCCCGTCTGGCGGGACCCAAGCGATGTTGTGCTGCAGCTGTCCCCTGCATCCAGGACCGAGGTCGCGGCCATGCCGGATTATGCTTTCCTGGGCCCAGGAGGAAGGGCTGCGTGGGTCCTTCCGGAGACCCAGGACGACCGGCTCTTGTGGCCGGGGTGGTCCACAGAAGCAATCGCCGACGCAGAAACCACCAGTGCCTTCCGGTGGCAGCTGACCAATGCGTCCGGCCCGGGAGAATTCGCCCTCTTCCAGACAGTCATGGGCAAGCCCAGCGTCCTGTTCAACACCCGGGACGGAATCACGGCAGCGGACACCACCACCGTACCCAAGCACACCCACGCGCATGGCACCTGGGCTTTCTCGGCCGAAGGCGTGTACTGCCTGGCCTTCGAAAGGTCCACCTCGTTGAGTTCGGGACAGGTGTCCGCTGATGCCTTCACGGTGGCAGTAGCTGTGGGCATTGTCGATGTCACGGCCATCAATCCCGCGCGGTGCTTCACCGATGCACCCGGTAAACCAGCCGTCGTCGACACTTCTCCCGTAGCACCGGAGCAGCTCACCGAAGCCACTGGCGGGGCCGTCCAGGTGCTGAGCGGCGACCACGGCTTCTTCGCGGGACAGCTGGTGACAGTACAGGTAGGCAAAGCCCACGCCGGCAAATGGGTATCCGCCTGGCTTCACCCGGGCAGTGCCTGGCTGGGCTGGGTTCAGGTAGGGTCTTCCGGCGCCATTCAGGTGCGCCTTCCGGCTGATGCCGCAGCCGGCGCCCACAAGATCGCGGTTGAAAACCAGGATGGCAGCCTCATCGGCTGGGACAGCCTCAGCGTGGTGGCGGCACCGGCAACTCCAACCGGCACCGCGCCGGCGCCCGCCGAACCGACGCCACCGCGGAACGTTGGTGCCACACAGTGCGTAGCGGGCGCAACGGTCCTCGCTTCGGGTCACGTGGACTACGCGTCGAGAATCGTCGGCGGAAAGCTGGAATCACTCGTAGGTGACGACTCGTCCGGAACCAAGGCCTACCGGGAACCAGGCAACGTCATCCTGTGGGTCAAGCCCTCCAGCCAAACCACGTTGCCCGCCGGTTACGCAGCCGTGGGGCCCGCCGGATCGACAATTTGGCAGGTTCCCCAGACGCAGGACAAGAACCTGGTCTGGCTCGGCTGGAATACAGAAGCCCTCAACAGCGGCAACGCCCGGGGCTCGGTTTCCTGGACCCTGGATTCTGTGTCCGGTCCGGGCAGCGTGAAGGTCTTCCAGTCAGGTGTTTTTGGCGGCGTGCAATCGATGATCCTCGACGGCAACGGGTCCAGCTACTCCATACCCCTGGGAATCCACGCACACGCCAACTGGGCCTTTAGCGCCCAGGGCATCTATCGCCTGAAAATGACGCAGAGCGTCACCCTGCCGAACGGCCAACGCAGCAGCGATACCGAAACACTCACGCTCGCGGTGGGGAACGTGGATCCAGCCTCGGCTGCCGCCCCCGGCACGGGCTGTGGAACCATTTCCAACGCGATGCTTGGATCCGACGACCAGGCTGCCACCCTCCAAGCCGCAGTGCAGGCAACCGCGGAAGCCAACCACGCGGTCCGTAAGTTGCTGCCCGGCGAGTCCACCGTCCCGGAGGCCGCGTTTGCCAATCCGTTCACGGCGTTTTCTGAAGGCAATCCCGTGCCCCTGCTGTTAATGATTCTGGGCGCCTTGTTGCTTATTGGCGCCCTGGGTGCCGGGTTCCTGTGGTGGCGACGCCGGAACCAGGGAATTCAACCATGAACGGAACCACGTCCGCCCGCCTGCTGCGGGTGGCGTCCCTGCTGGCAAGCGGCGCCCTGGTCCTGTCCGGCTGTGCCACCAAGCCGGCCCTTGCCGCCCACAGCGACAAACTCCAGGTGGTGACAACTACGGGCCTCCTGCGCGATTTCGTTGAAAACGTGGGCGGCGACCGCGTACAGGTCGCGTCCTTGGTGCCCAACGGGGCCGACCCGCACAGTTACGAACCCTCGCTGCGGGATGCGCGCAATGCCGTGTACGCGGACGTGGCCTTCAGCAACTATGCGCTCCTGGAGGAACACAATGTCATCAAGACCCTCGATTCGAATCTGGGCCACGATGCCATGAACGTGTCCCTCGCCGAGGAAGCAGTGAAATACGCCGCGGAAATCATCCCGCTCGTTGAAAATGCGAACCTCGATACCGTGTGGCTTGGCCTTCGGGCGGAGGGGAACGGTGCCCGCTATGGCGCCACGCGGACCTCCGAGGTGGAATTGTCAGCCACCAAAGTGACGGGTCCCGGCGACGTGTTCGCGTACTTGACCGGAACGTTCGGCGAAACAGATGTGTACTTCAATTCATCTGACGGATTTTCTGCCGCTGATGGCTACAGGGCGGACACCATGACCCTTCCCGTGGATGCCCACACCCACCTTTCGTGGGCGTTCACGGCGCCCGGCATTTACACGGTGGACCTCCAGGCCCGGGTCAAGGCAGAGGGCACCTCCCGGCCCGTGGGCCTGGACACTGGAACCTTCACGTTCGCCGTCGGGGTCAACCCGGCTGAGGCGGGACTGCCCAACGCCGTGGTCCTGGGTCTTGGACACGCGGACCTGACGGCAAATCTTGAGGCCGGCGAACTTAACGTGGTCTACGACGCCGACGGCGGCGGCCACGCGCGGGAGCGTCACTCGCCCCGCGATGTGGTCATCGACGTGCCCGCCAAAGCACTGTCAGAGATTCCTGCCGGCAGCCAGTTTTCGTTTATGGGGCGTCCTGGAGAGCAGGTGTACCAACTGGCGCAGGCAGTCCTGGGAAAGCATGTGCATGGCGAGATCGATCCGCACCTGTGGCAGAACGTCCGCAATGCGATGGCCTACGTGAAAATGATCCGCGACACCCTCATGGCAGCCGATCCGCCCGGCGCGGGCACCTACCAGGCCAACGCTGCCGCGTATCTGGCCGAACTGGATGAACTCGACAACTACGTCCGGGACACCATCGCGGGCATTCCGGAGGCCAACCGCTATCTGGTCACCACCCATGACGCCTTTGGCTATCTGGCCGACGCGTACGACCTGGAAATCGCCGGCTTCGTGACACCGAACCCTGCTACCGAGCCTTCACTGGCGGACCGCAGGAAACTCACTGAAACCATCCGTTCCCTTGGGGTTCCCGCTGTTTTCCTGGAACCCAACCTTGCCTCCCGGTCCTCCACGCTCACGGAGGTTGCCGGCGAGGAAGATGTGGCCGTGTGCCCCATCTACGGAGATACCTTCGACGGCGCCGTGAATGACTATGTGCAGATGATGCGGTTCAACGCTGATTCCGTGAGGAATTGCCTTACCGGCACCACATCAACCAACAGCAGAGAGACTCCACACGAATGAATCACCCTGTCCGACCCACTCCCACGGTCAGCCGCGCCACCCGGCTCCTGCTGACCGGACTACTGGCACTGGCCGCCGTCGCCGCACCATCTCCCGCCTACGCAGTGGAGAACGACGATCCCGCCTTGGACCAGTCCCTTGACGAGCTGGCAATCATCCACGGCGAACGAGTGCTGGACGCCGGCCACGTGGATCTGGGTCCCAAGTACGACGACGGCGCCTGGAAGTTCCTGATCCACGATGACGTGGCCAAGGCTGACGCCAACGCCGCCAGCGTGTGGCGCTATCCAGCGGAAACCGTGCTGCACGTCTTCGACGAATCCAAACTGGTGGTTCCGGATGATCCCGCCTATTCCTTTCTTGGAGCCCAGCCCGGCTCCCCCGTGTGGGTGATCCCGCAAACACAAAACCCCGACGTCGTATGGCTGGGTTGGAACACCCAGGACCCTGAGGTCCTCAGGACCATCGATCGCGGCATGACGCTGTCCCTGACGGGTGTCGAAGGGCCCGGCGAGCTCACCGCCTACCTCCAATCCGGTTCCTTCAGCGAGCCTCAGGTGCTCTACGATTCCCGAAACGCAGGTGAACAACCGGCATGGGTGGACATCAACACGCACACGCACGCCAACTGGGTGTTTACCCAGCCCGGCGTCTACCTGGTCCAGCTGAAGTCCTCGGCACAACTGATTGACGGATCCACCGTCTCCGACACCCAGGTGCTTCGCTTCGCCGTCGGATCGGATACCGCACCAGCGGACGCTTTTGCCGCGACATGGCAGGGATCCCCCTGGGCTTCGGAAACCTCCGCACCACAGGCGGCCACACAATCCAGCGCGCAACCTTTTGCACAGGGCACCGACCCCTTGGTACCGGTCCTGATGGGACTGATAGGGCTGGTGGGAGCCGGTTTGATCATCGCGTTCAGCATTGTGTTGGTGCGCGGCAGCCGAACCCGGCGCCGGGTGCTGGGCAACCGGTCCCCCGCTGCCGGGACGGCTCCCTCCGCGAACGGGACGGACCAATGACGATCACTGTCGAGACGCCGCTGCTGAACGTGGCCGACGTTTCTGTTGAACTCAGCGGCCGCCTGGTTCTGGAACACGCCAATCTCCGTGTGGACCGCGGCGAACTGGTGGGCCTGATTGGGCCCAACGGCGCAGGCAAGACCACCCTGTTGCGTACCATTCTTGGGTTGCTCCGTCCGGCCGGCGGCCGGGTCCAGGTGAGCGGCAAGGATTCCCGCCCGGGTCGAACGCCGATTGGCTACGTACCGCAGCGCCACGAATTCGCCTGGGACTTTCCAATCTCCGTATCCAACGTTGTCATGACCGGCCTCACGGGCCGCCTGGGACTGTTCAAGCGGCCCAACGAAGCCGACTGGCACGCCGTGGCCGACGCCCTGGAACGCGTGCGTATGTCCGATCTGGCCGACCGCCCGGTTGGGCAACTCTCAGGGGGTCAACGCCAACGGGTGCTGGTGGCCCGTGCGTTGGCACTCCAGCCATCAGTCCTCCTACTCGATGAACCGTTCACCGGCCTGGACATGCCCGCGCAGGAGCTGCTCACTGAACTCTTCACGGATCTCGCGCATGAGGGCCGGGCAGTGCTGATGACAACCCATGACCTCGCCAGCGCCCTCTTTACCTGCGACAGGATCGCACTGCTGAACCGGACCGTCATAGCCAGCGGCCCGTCATCGGAAATCGCAGCCGACACTGCCGCGTGGATGGCGACCTTCGGTGTTGGCGCCGAAAGCACCATGCTCCGAATCCTGAAAGTACGGTAACCGGAAATGTCACTCTTCGAATTTTTTGCCGACCTGCTGAATCCCAGCCTGTCATTCCTGCCCAAGGCCCTGGCGGTGGCAGTGATGTCCTCCATCGTTTGCGGTGTGGTGGGCTGCTACATGGTGCTGCGCGGAATGGCCTTCATCGGTGACACAGTAGCCCATGCGGTGTTCCCCGGCCTGGCTGTGGCGTTCGTAGTGGGCGGCAACCTGGTCCTCGGCGGCACAATTGCCGGGATCATCACCGCGATCCTCATAGCTGTCTTTGCACAGAACCGGCGGCTCAAGGAAGACACGGTGATCGGCGTGTTCTTCGTCGCCGCCTTCGCCTTGGGGATCGTCATCATCTCCCAGGCTCCGGGCTACGCCGGCTCCCTCCAGCAGTTCCTGTTCGGTTCCATCACGGGAATCCCGGATTCGGACCTCTACGTAGTTGGCATCACGGGAATGCTGGTGCTGGCTACGATCTTCCTGCTGCACAAGGAATTCGTCAGCATCAGCCTGGACCGGGAAAGCGCCCGGGCCTTGGGCATCAACGTGTTCGTGCTGGACCTGGTTCTTTACGTACTGGTAACTCTCGCCGTGGTGATCTCGGTCCAGACGATCGGTAACATCCTCGTCCTGGCACTGCTCATAACCCCGGCCGCCACGGCAAGGCTCCTGACGGACCGGCTGGGCGCCATGATGTTCCTGGCCCCGGTCATCGGAGCCGTTTCCGCCTTGTTGGGCCTTTACCTGTCCTGGTCCTTTGACCTGCCCACGGGTGGAATCATCGTCCTCACGCTGACGGTTGCCTTCCTTCTGGCCTGGTTCTTTGCACCCCGGCAAGGTCTGATCGCCAAAGCCCGTCGTAGTACTGGGACGGAGCAGCCGGCTGTGCAGGCATCTCCAACCAGCCCGATGCTGGAGGCCCGCCAATGACCGGTTCGCGCCCTGTCCCCCGCGCAGGACAACCCAAGGCCCGGTGGTGGCTGCCCTCGCTCATCGTCCTGATGGCCATCCTCGGCGCCGGTTGCCTGGCTGCGGCGGCGTACATCGGCACCGGCGCAGATTCGAGCGCCCGCGCTGCCGCCCCTTCCGCCGCGAGCGGTGCTGGGCCGCAATCCGGGAGCCAAGGATCGTCTGCCACGATCCCTGCGGCAGCCCCGGGACCAGACGCCAACACCCCGGTCCCGGCTGTATCCGGACTCGCCGATCCCGGTTGGGTGGCTCGCACCGCAGAGGCCACCGGGATCCCCGATCGGGCGCTCGCCGCCTATGCTGGGGCCGCCATGGCAATCCGGGGTGACCAGCCGTCCTGTGGGCTGGGGTGGAATACGCTGGCTGCCATCGGCCTGGTGGAATCAGGACACGGGAGCATCAACGGAGCACAGCTTGCGTCCGACGGCCAGGTCAGCCCCCGCATTGTCGGGATTGCGCTGGACGGCAGCACTACGGACACGATTCCCGACACCGACGACGGATCGCTGGATGGCGACCCCGAGTGGGACCGTGCTGTAGGGCCGATGCAGTTCATCCCCTCGACCTGGGCCGGGCATGCCAGTGACGGCAACGGCGACGGCCAGGCCGAGGTCAACCAGATCGACGACGCTGCGCTTACCGCCGCCAAATACCTATGCGCATCTGCCCGGGACCTTACACAACCGGCAGACTGGATCACCGCAATTGCTGCCTATAACCGCTCAGCCGAATACAACCAGCGGGTGGCGGAGGCGGCGACACAGTACGCCCGGACAGGCGGCGCTCCCGGCTAGAGGCCGAAGGTCTCGTTTTCCTCGAACGGTCCCACCACGGTAACGGTCCGCGGTGCAGCAGCCAGCTCGCGGGCAAGGTCCTGGACCTGCTGCGCCGTGACCGCCTTGATCAGCCGCAGGGTCTCGTCGATGTCCTGGTATTCACCGGATACCAGCTCAGCGCGGCCCAGCCTGGACATCCGCGAGCCAGTGTCTTCAAGGGCCAGGACGATTCCGCCGCAAAGCTGCCCCACGGCCTTGCGCAGTTCCTCGTCGGTAATGCCGTCGGCGGCGAGCTTGTCCAGCTCCACCCCCAAAAGCTGCAGCACCTGCTGGACCTTCGACGGCGTGCAGCCGGCGTACATGCCGAAGTAGCCGGCATCGGCATAAGAGGACGCGAAAGAATAGGTCGAATAGACCAGGCCGCGCTTTTCCCGCACTTCCTGGAACAGCCGGGAAGACATTCCGCCCCCCAGGACGGCGTTGAGGACACTCATCACAAAGCGGCGCTCGTCGGTGGCCACAATCGTGGGGCAGCCCATGATGATGTTGGCCTGTTCCACTGCGCGCTTCACTACCTTGAGCCCGGCTGTTCCGGTGATGGAAGCCGGCGCAGTGGAGCGGCGGGATACCGGCTTGGCACCGGCTTCAAGCGACCAGCCGGCAGATTCGAGGGCATCAACAACGAGGCGGCAGACGACGTCGTGGTCCAGGCCGCCGGCGGCAGTGACCACCAGCTCTTCAGGACGGTAATAGCGGCGGTAGTGTTCCCAGACGGAATCGCGGGCCACCGCCTTGATGGCTGCAGGTGTTCCGCCGATGGGGCGGCCCAGCGGGTGGGCGCCCAACACATCGGCGACAAAGTGCTCGTGGGCGACGTCCGTGGGATCGTCGCTGTCCATGGCAATTTCTTCCAGGATGACTCCGCGTTCCTGTTCCATCTCCAGGGGGTCAAGGACCGCGCCGGTGATCATGTCCGCAATGACATCGATCGCCATGGGCAAGTCCGTATCCAGGACCCTGGCGAAGTAGCAGGTGCTTTCCTTCGCCGTAGCCGCATTGGATTCGCCGCCTACCTCGTCAAAGGCAGAAGCAATTTCCAGGGCTGTCCGGCGTTTGGTTCCCTTGAACAGCAGGTGCTCAAGGAAGTGGGTGGAGCCATGCTGGCCGTCGGCCTCGTCCCTGGAACCAACCCCCACCCAGAAGCCGATGGTCGCCGAACGCTGGCCGGGCATCGCTTCGGTCAGGACCCGGACACCGCCGGGAAGGACGGAACGCCGCACCTCGGCTCCGCCGTCGGATCCATGCACGAGCGAATCGATGGACGCGTTCTGCTCAAGGGGCAGGGGTACAACAGTCATTGAGGCCTTTCAGGTGCGGCAGCAGGATCTGGCTGCCATCGTAACAGCGGCGGGACCGGTGGAATTTCCACCGGTCCCGCCAGTTCGAGTGTGAGATCACACTCTGGTGTGACTACTCGGAGTCAGGGCCCTCAGCAGGGTCAGAAGGGTGCACGCGCTCGGTTTCGGACGCCGCACCTTCTTCCTCAGCAACAACGGGAGCCAGCGACAGCTTTCCGCGGTCGTCGATCTTGGTGATTTCCACCTGGACCTTCTGGCCCACGGAGACAACGTCTTCAACGTTGTCCACGCGCTTGCCGTTGGCCAGCTTACGCAGCTCGGAGATGTGCAGGAGGCCGTCCTTGCCCGGGGTCAGCGAAACGAAAGCACCGAAGGTGGTGGTCTTGACGACCGTACCCAGGTAACGCTCGCCGATTTCCGGAACCTGCGGGTTCGCGATGGCGTTGATGGCGGAACGTGCTGCGTCTGCAGACGGACCGTTGGTGGCGCCGATGTAGACCGTGCCGTCATCTTCGATGGAGATGTCAGCGCCGGTGTCTTCCTGGATCTGGTTGATCATCTTGCCCTTGGGGCCGATGACCTCGCCGATCTTGTCCACGGGGATCTTCACGGCGATGACGCGCGGAGCGAACTCGGAGAGCTCATCCGGGGTGTCAATGGCCGAGTTCAGGACCTCGAGGATGTGCAGGCGGGCTTCGCGGGCCTGCTTCAGTGCTGCTGCCAGCACGGAAGCGGGAATGCCGTCGAGCTTGGTGTCCAACTGGATGGCCGTAACGAACTCGGAGGTACCGGCAACCTTGAAGTCCATGTCGCCGAAGGCATCTTCGGCGCCGAGGATATCGGTGAGGGCTGCGTAGCGGGTCTGGCCGTCAACCTGGTCGGAAACCAGGCCCATGGCGATACCGGCGACGGCGGCCTTCAGGGGCACACCGGCGTTCAGCAGCGACAGGGTGGAGGCGCAAACGGAACCCATGGACGTCGAACCGTTGGAGCTGAGTGCTTCAGACACCTGGCGGATGGCGTACGGGAATTCCTCGCGGGACGGCAGTACCGGAACGATTGCACGCTCGGCAAGCGCGCCGTGTCCGATTTCGCGGCGCTTCGGGGAACCGACGCGGCCGGTCTCGCCGGTGGAGTACGGCGGGAAGTTGTAGTTGTGCATGTAGCGCTTGCGCGTTACCGGCGACAACGAGTCGATCTGCTGTTCCATCTTGAGCATGTTCAGCGTGGTGACACCCATGATCTGGGTCTCGCCGCGTTCGAAGATGGCCGAGCCGTGGACGCGGGGCAGAACCTCAACCTCGGCGGTGAGCTGCCGGATGTCCGTCAGGCCACGGCCGTCGATGCGGATCTGGTCCTTCAGGATGCGCTGGCGCACAACCTGCTTGGTGACCGAGCGGAATGCTGCGGACAGCTCCTTCTCGCGGCCTTCGAACTGCGCGGCCAGGGAAGAGGTGACCTCGTCCTTGAGCGCGTCCGATGCGTCGTTGCGCTCCGTCTTGTCAGCGATCTGGAAGACAGCGGCGAGCTTGTCGGCTGCAGCAGCTTCGACGGCGGCGTAAACGTCGTCCTCGTAGTCCAGGAAGACCGGGAACTCGACGGTGGGCTTGGCGGCGCGGGCAGCCAGGTCCGACTGAGCGTCGCAGAGTGCCTTGATGAACGGCTTTGCAGCCTCGAGGCCCTCGGAAACAACCTCTTCGGTGGGAGCCGTGGCGCCCTGTTCCTTGATGAGGTTCCAGGAGTTATCGGTGGCTTCGGCTTCAACCATCATGATGGCGACGTCATCGCCTGCAATGCGGCCGGCAACAACCATGTTGAAGACCGAGTTCTCCAGCTGGGAGTGCTTCGGGAAAGCAACCCACTGCGAGCCGGTCTCATCAGCGACCAGGGCAACGCGGACGCCACCGATGGGACCGGAGAACGGAAGGCCGGAAAGCTGCGTGGACATGGAGGAGGCGTTGATGGCCACCACGTCGTAGAGCTCGTCCGGGTTGATGGACAGAACGGTTACCACGATCTGGACCTCGTTGCGCAGCCCCTTGACGAAGGCGGGGCGCAGCGGGCGGTCCATGAGGCGGCAAGCCAGGATGGCTTCGGTGGACGGGCGGCCTTCACGGCGGAAGAACGAACCCGGGATGCGGCCGGCAGCGTACATACGCTCTTCGACGTCGACCGTCAGCGGGAAGAAGTCAAAGCCTTCACGCGGGTGCTTGCCGGCGGTGGTGGCGGACAGCAGTGCGGTGTCATCGTCGATGTACACCATGGCTGCGCCGGCTGCCTGCTTGGCAAGGCGGCCGGTTTCGAAGCGGATTACACGCTTGCCAAAGCGGCCATTGTCAATAACTGCTTCTGAGAACTGGATTTCGGGACCCTCCAAGAGAGTCACCTCCGTTTCTTGTTTCACGGAAGTCAGCCGCATCAACCCAGGTCAGCATCTGTCTACTGGCCTGCACTGCACCCGGTCATCGATCGAGACCCACGGGCCGGGGCAACAGTAAACGAAGCCGTTCCCGGGGATCACTACCGAGGACCGCGAATGCGTGATGCGGTTGATCCTCCTATTGAGTTTTTATTTGAAGAAAGCGGCCCGTTCCGGATGGGAACGGGCCGCTCCCGATACGACTAGCGGCGCAGGCCGAGGCGCTCGATGAGCGCACGGTAGCGTTCGATGTCGGTCTTCTTGAGGTAGCCAAGCATGCGCTTGCGGCGACCAACCATTGCCAGCAGACCGCGCTGGGTGTGGAAGTCGTGCTTGTGCTCCTTCATGTGCTCAGTCAGATCCTTGATCCGCTGGGTCAGGACTGCAACCTGGACCTCGGGCGAACCGGTGTCGCCCTCAGACGTTGCGAAATCCTTGATGATGGACTGCTTTACAGCGGCGTCAAGTGCCACAATAACTCCTAGAGATGTGCCGTGTGGCCCGAATCAGCAGGTCGCTGCCGGGATCGTGCACGCGGGTTTTCCGGCCTGGGCCAAAGATCCCGCACGCAACAGGAGCCAGCCACCACGGACTGCAGCCGGATCCACCGTTTAGTTTACCGGCACGTCCGCAATCTTGTCGAAACAGCGGCTCCGGAGCCGGGCTCACTACCTGTTTCAGCGGCCCGCCAGGATGCCATGGGCCTGGACAACGTCCAGCTTCATCTGCTCAACCAGCGCCTCGGGGCCGGTGTAGGCCACCATGCCACGCAGGCGCTCGACGAATTCCACCACCACGGTCTGGCCATAGAGGTTGAAGTCTTCCACCGCCTCATCCGGACGGTCGATGACGTGCGCCTCGACCTGCCGGCTGACGCCGTCGAACGTTGGATTGGACCCTACGGAAATCGCGGCCGGCCAGCGGGTACCCGCCTGGTCAACCAGCCAACCGGCATAAATGCCGTCCGCGGGGATAAGCCCGGTGGCTGTGGGGGCAAGGTTGGCCGTGGGGAAACCGAGGGCACGGCCACGGGCAGCCCCATGGACAACCTCGCCACGCATCCTGTGCGGCCGGCCCAGGACAGCTGCAGCAGTGGCAACGTCGCCGGCCTGCAGGGCTTCCCTTACCCAGGTGGAGGAACAGCGGCGGTCCGTTCCGTCGTCGTCATGCAGCGGGTAGCCTTCGGACCCGAATTCGCTGATGACCTGGACGTCGAAGTCGAACTTGCGGCCCAGTTCCTTCATGGTTTCCAGATCCCCCGAGTTGCCGCGGCCAAACCGTGCGTCGTGGCCGATCACAACCTGGCTGGCATGCAGGGTGTCCACGAGGTAGCGCCCCACAAATTCTTCCGGCGTCTGGCCGGCGAAGTCCAGCGAATACTTGATGACGAGGACGGCATCGAGGCCAAGTTCGGCCAGCGCTGCGAGTTTGTCATCCAGTCCCATGATCAATTGGGGAGCGGATTCCGGGCGGTGGATGAAAGCCGGATGGGGATCAAAGGTGACAGCGACCGAGCGGGACCCGCTCAGCCGCGCGGTCCGGATCAGCTCGGACAGGACCTGCTGGTGGCCGCGATGGACGCCGTCGAAATTTCCGAAAGTAACTACGGAAGGACCGAAGTCTGCCGGGACCTCGGACAGATCGTTCCAGATGTGGACCATCACCCTCGCCTTTACGCCTTCATGGACAATATTCGTCAACATTCATATAACCCGGTCAACCACCGTTGCACGGGTTCCAGAGTCCGCCCGGCTCCGGAACCCTCTAAGGTTACCCGGAACCGGCACCCGATCCGGCCGGTGCCGTTCGGCCAGAGGGACACCAGTCCAACCGCCGGAACAACTACTTCGAAGGACGCCGCCTGTAGAGCCAGGCCAGGCCCAGGATGGGCAGCAATAACGGAATGAACGCGTATCCCCGGCCGAACAGCGACCAGACGGTCTCGTGCGGGAACTGGACTGAATCAAAAATGCTCAGCGCCCCCACCACCAGCACGCCCACCAGCTCCACCAGCACCGCGGCCACGGAGATCTTGAACCACGTGGGCCCGGGCTTGGCCAGTGAAACAGTGGCAATGATGTAAACAACGGCGGCAAAGGCGGAGAGCAGGTATGCCAGCGGAGCTTCTTCGAACTTTGTCAGGATCTGGTACCCGGCGCGGGCGGTCGCGGAGATGGCGAACACCGCATAAACGGCAATGAGCAGCCGGCCAGGGCCGGTGTTACGGGTATCGCGGGACTTTCCAGCGGCACCGACAGCCGGCCGCGTTGCAGGTGTTGCATTGTTATCCACCGGAGTGTTTCCTTCTTCCACGTTCAGTACCAGATCTGGTTCATCCGGGCGGCCATCACCAGGGCGGTTACGCCGATGGCGGCCAACACAAAGTTGCTCCACCTGGTCCGTTCCAGGATGGACCAGTAGACGGCCACCGGCGGCAGGAGCAGAGCCGTTGCCATGTAGCCCCAGAATTCCCAGGCCTCACCGGCGATGGGCTCCCCCGCAATCACCCGGACAATGGAACCCACCAGATAGACCAGCAGCGCCACTTCCACGGCGACAACGGACAGGATCGTCACATCGTTGGGCGCCTTCTTGAGCACGCCGGCGCCTACGCACAGCAGGGTTGAGGCCAATCCCACGATGAGGATGATGTAAAAGTACGCGTCCACTACTTCTCCATGGCTCCGGCGGTATCCGGAGCGAAGACCAGGACGGGCTTGGCCGAGGTGCCGGAATCTGCCAGCAGGGCAACCAGCTGCCCGTCAGGAGCGAATGCGGCCGCGGGACGTTCGACCGTAGCAGCGTCAGGCGTTCCGGCCCCGGGCCCGGCAGGGATCCGCCGGCCGAAGGAAATTTCGCGGGTCTCTTCTGCGCTGAGCTCACGGTTCGGCATCAGGGCGCGGGCGGCCTGCGACATTTCCAGGACGTCCAGGTGCTCCGCGAGCTCCTCCAAGGTGTGGGCCTGGTCCAGGGAGTAAGGGCCCACATGGGTCCGCCGGAGCGCCGTGAGGTGGCCACCCACGCCAAGCCCTGCGCCGAGGTCCCGGGCGAGGGCGCGGATGTAAGTTCCGGATGAACATTCGACAGTGACATCCAGATCCAGCATTTGCCCGTCGGCCGAGCGTCGGATGGCGGCGAGTTCGAAGCTGTGGATGGTCACCGGACGGGCTGCCAGCTTGACCTCCTCGCCTGAACGGACGCGGGCGTAGGCACGTTCGCCGTTGACTTTGATGGCGCTGACGCTGCTGGGAATCTGCTGGATTTCCCCGGTCAGGGCGGCAATTCCGGCCTTGACCGCGGCGTCTTCCACCCCGGCGGCGCTGACCGTGCTGACTACCTCGCCCTCGGCGTCGTCAGTGATGGTGGACTGGCCCAGCCGGATGGTGGCGGTATAGGTCTTGGAGGTGCCCACGATGTAGGTCAGCAGCCGGGTGGCCTTGTTGATGCCAACCACCAGCACTCCCGTGGCCATCGGGTCCAGGGTGCCGGCGTGGCCCACCTTCCGGGTACCGGCGAGTCGCCGCATCCGGCCAACCACATCATGGCTGGTCCATCCCTGCGGTTTGTCCACTATCACCAGTCCAGAAAGCACGCCTCCCAGTATAGGCGTGCCGGAACAGCCGATCGCCGCGCCGCTAGGATGGCACCTATGCCCACGCTTTCCGCTGCAGCCAGCGACCTGCCTGTCAACCAGATCCGCGAAATTACGGAGCAGGCCTGGCTGACATCCGGTGCCATAGTCCTCAGCATCGGCGAGCCGGGGTTCCCGCTCCCCCGCCACGTGCTGGACGCCGGGATGGCATGCCTGGAACGCGATGAGACCAATTACACACCCAACGCCGGCATCCCGGCCCTCCGGGAAGCCTTCGCCGCCCGCTTCCGGGAACGGACCGGCGTCAGCGACGGCAACCGGTTCGGGGCAGACCGCGTGTATGTGGTGGACGGTGCCCAGCAGGGCCTGCACTTCGCTATGAGCCTGCTGCTGGCGCCTGGTGACGAGGTACTGATACCAAACCCTGGCTACCCCACCTTCGTGATGACCGCGAGCCTCCTGCACGCTGCGCCCGTCCGCTATCCGTTGTATCCGGAGCACGGTTTCCAGCCGCGGATCAGCGACCTGGAAGAGCTCATCACCGAACGCACGCGGGTGCTGGTCCTGAATTCGCCGTCCAACCCGCTGGGTGCCGTGTTCAGCGGGGACCTGACGCGCGAGCTGGTGTCGCTGGCCCGGCGCCACGATCTCTGGATCATCTCGGACGAATGCTACGAGGCGTTCACGTACGACGTTCCGCACGTCAGCCCGGCCGTCTTCGACAGTGAAGTTCCCGGCGAAGCCCGCGTCTTCACCTCGTTGACTCTCTCAAAAACCTACGGTCTTACCGGGCTGCGCATCGGCGCGTTGATCTGCCCGCCCGGACTGGAGAAAGTCATGAACAACGCGATGGAAGCGATCGTGTCCTGCGTCGCGTCGCCGTCGCAGTACGCTGCGCTCGCGGCACTCACCGGGCCGCAGGACTACGTTTCGCACGCCCATGAGCACTACCGGGCCAACCGGGATGCTGCGTCCGCCGTACTGGACGCCAGGAATATCCCTTACCGCACCGCGCAGGGCGCGTTTTATCTGTGGGCGGATGTCTCCCATGCTAGCGACGGCGACGTCCGGAGCTGGACCCATCGGTTCCTGGCTGAGGAGGGCGTGGCCGTGGCCCCCGGTACCGCTTTCGGTTCCATCGGTGAAGGCTGGGTCCGGATTGCCCTGTGCGGCAGCCGGCAGGATTTGGTTGAAGGGATCAGCCGGCTGCCTGCACGGGCCGCTGCCCGCTAGTTATTCAGTAGTCGGTGCGTGCTGCGTTGGCGCGCCAGGCGTCAAAGGGAAGATCCGACGTCGGAATCTCCTCGTGCGCGACAGGCAGCAGTTCCGGGCGGGTTCCGTCGAAGTATTCGTAGAACAGCGCGTCGTCAAAACCGGCGGCTGCCGCTCCATGCCTGTCTGCGGCGTAGTAGACCCTCTCGATCCGTGCCCAGAGGGCCGACGCGAGGCATAACGGGCATGGCTCACAGCTGGTGTACAGAACTGACCCGTGAAGATCGAAGTTTGCCGTACCCGCAGCCGCCGCCCGGATGGCCACTACCTCGGCGTGGGCGGTGGGATCGTTGTCGAGGGTGACCCGGTTGGTGCCTTCAAAAGCACTGCCGCGGGCGGTCACAACCAGCGCACCAAAGGGCCCGCCGCCGTCGGCCACGTTTTGCACGGCCAGGCCGATGGCGCGCTCAAGATGCCGCCGGATATCGCTTTCTTCGTTCCCAACGCTCATGGCTAAATCCTAGCCACGTGTACGGCGGAAGCTGTAGTGATATTTTCCGGATTATCCAATCGCCAGAGAATCACTCTGGACGTGGCGGCGACGTGGCGCTAACCTGACGCCCGGGGGTTCTTCATTATTGCGCACTTAGGTCTCATGACCAGGTCCCAGGATCGGGACGAGGAACAACACCGGAGTCTGTAATGAAAAGAAGAACGTCCTTAATTGCCTGTATGTCCGCAGCCGCCATCCTCCTTCCGGCGGGCGGCGCGTTCGCAGCACCGCCGCCCAGCACTCCCGAGTACCTGGCCGATGGGCTTGTTACACCGCTAAGCCTGGCCGTTGGCCCTGGCAAGGACGTGCTGGTGGCCCAGAATTTCGCCGGCGTGCTGAGCCAGGTCGGCCGGGATGGCGGAGCCGCCACCACTGTCTACGGAAGCCCGGGCTGGGAAGTTGGTGGTGTAGCCACCCGTGGGAGCACAACGTTCTTCTTGGAGAGCGTCGGTGCAGGAATGGGAGATCCTGACCTGCTGGAGGGCTACCTGAAGTCCATTGACGCCAAAGGCACGGTCAGGACCATTGCGGAACTTTCAAGTTTTGAAATTGCCAATAACCCGGATGGCTCCGTGCACTACGGGTTCGGGGCTGACGTGAGTGAGGAGTGCTTGGCGCAGGTGCCGGAATTCCCTCCGGCAAGCTATAACGGCATCGTGGATTCCCACCCGTATGCGACCGCCGTTGTTGGCGATACCGCCTATGTGGCCGATGCCGGGACCAACACGGTCACCCGTGTGGACGTCACCTCCGGCGCCGTCTCTACCCTTGCTGTGCTGCCACCAAGGGCAGCTGTGATTACAGCCGACGCGGCCGAATCGGCCGGCCTGCCCGAGTGCACCGTGGGACACGAATACGCCTTCGAACCGGTGCCTACCGATGTGGAAATGGGACCGGACGGCTGGCTGTACGTCTCCTCGCTTCCTGGCGGACCAGAGGATCCGTCGCTGGGCGCCCGTGGGGCCGTGTTCAAGGTCAATCCGTCCACCGGCGTGGTGCAGTTGTGGGCCGATAACCTGCTCAGCCCCACCGGCCTGGCCGTCGCCGGGACCGGAGATGTGTACGTGGCTTCCCTCTTCGGCAACGAAATCGTCAAGCTCGCAGCGGGAAATGCCGCCCGTTCGCAGCTGTTGGCCGTCGAGATGCCCGCGGATGTTGAAGTCAGTGGCAGCACGCTCTACGCCACGGCAGGAGCCCTGGGATCCGGGAAGGTCCTGCAACTCGGCATCCGGTAGTCCGACAACTGGAAAAGAAGGCCCGGACCAGTTCATTGGATTCATGAACCGGTCCGGGCCTTCCTGCAGACGTTTTGACTGCTATTTGGCGCTGTCTTCTTCGTCGTCGCCGGTGCGGTACGGGTCAGGATCGCCCGCGTGCTTGGCTTTCTCGGCCAGCGCAGCAACCTCGGCGTCACGCTTCTTGGCTTCACGAAGCAGCTCCTCAAGGTTGGAAGCAACCTCGGGAATCCGGTCCGCAACGAATTCCAGGGTAGGAGTCAGCCGGACGGTGATGTTGCGGCCGACTTCCTGCCGAAGAACGCCCTTGGCCTTCTCCAGCCCCTTGGCAGCGTCGGCCTGGACAGCCTGGTCGCCAAAAACGGTGTAGTAGATGGTGGCATGCTGCAGGTCGTTGGTAACGCGGGCATCGGTAACGGTGATGCCCTCCAAGCGCGGATCCTTAACCTTGCGGCCCAAGGCCTCAGCAACTACAACCTTGATCCGCTGCGCCAGTTTGGCAGCCCGTGCGGGATCAGCCATTACATCCTCCTGGATTGAAATAAGTAAGTGGGGGTTTGCGCGGGTGACGTTGGCACTTAGCGCGCAGCGATTGAGGGGGCCCGGGAGTGGCATCGGGCCTACCGGAGACGGACGGCCAACGATCGCAGATCGATGGCCGTCCGTCGTAGGGGCGGGGCCCCCTCAATCGCGGAGTGCTGGGTGGGGCCGCCGGAAAATCCCGGCGACCCCAACCTATGAAACGAACAACTTAGACGCGCGGCTTCTCGCGCATCTCGAAGGTTTCGATGAAGTCGCCTTCGTTGATGTCGTTGTACGAGCCAAGCCCGATACCACACTCGAAGTCCGTGCGGACTTCGGTGGCGTCGTCCTTGAAGCGCTTGAGCGTCTCAACGGTGAGGTTGTCGCCGATGATCTTGCCGTCGCGGGTGATGCGTGCCTTCGTGTTGCGTCGGATAACACCCGTGCGAACGATGGAGCCTGCGATGTTGCCGAACTTGGAGGAACGGAATACTTCGCGGACCTCGGCGGTGCCGAGCTGGACTTCCTCGTACTCCGGCTTGAGCATGCCCTTGAGGGCCATCTCAATGTCATCGATTGCTGCGTAGATGACGGAGTAGAAGCGCATGTCGACGCCTTCGCGGTCTGCCAGTTCGGCAACCCGCTCGGCGGGCTTGACGTTGAAGCCGATGATGACGGCGGAGTCGACAGTTGCCAGGTTGACGTCGTTCTGCGTGATGGCACCAACACCGCGGTGGATGACGCGCAGCTGCACGCCTTCGCCGACGTCGATCTTGAGCAGGGCGTCTTCGAGGGCTTCCACGGCACCGGACACGTCACCCTTGAGGATGAGGTTGAGGGTGTCGATCTTGCCGTCGGCCACTGCCTGGTCGAAGTCTTCCAGGCTGATGCGCTTGCGGCGCTTGGCGAGGGCAGCGTTGCGGTCGGCTGCTTCACGCTTCTCGGCGATCTGGCGGGCGGTACGCTCGTCAGCTGTCACGAAGAAGGTGTCGCCGGCGCGCGGCACGTTGGACAGACCCAGTACCTGCACGGGGCGGGACGGGCCGGCCTCGGTCAGTGCGCTGCCGTCGTCGTCGAACATCGCACGGACACGGCCGTGGGCGGTGCCTGCAACGATGGTGTCGCCGACGCGCAACGTACCGGACTGCACCAGGACGGTGGCAACTGCACCGCGGCCCTTGTCCAGGTTGGCTTCGATCGCGATACCGCGGGCATCCTTGTTCGGGTTGGCGCGCATGTCCAGGGCAGCGTCTGCGGTGAGCAGGACTGCCTCGAGCAGCTCGTCGATGTTGAGGTTCTGGCGGGCAGAGACCTCTACGAACATGGTGTCGCCACCGTATTCCTCGGGAACCAGGCCGTACTCGGTCAGCTGTCCGCGGACCTTGTCCGGGTTGGCGCCTTCCTTGTCGATCTTGTTCACTGCAACCACGATCGGCACGTTTGCTGCCTGCGCGTGGTTGAGGGCCTCAACGGTCTGCGGCATAACGCCGTCGTCCGCTGCCACCACCAGGATGGCGATGTCGGTGACCTTGGCACCACGGGCACGCATGGCGGTGAACGCCTCGTGGCCCGGGGTATCAATGAAGGTGATCTTGCGATCGTTGCCTTCGTGGTGGTGGGTGACTTGGTAGGCACCGATGTGCTGGGTGATGCCACCGTGCTCGCCGGCCATAACGTCGGACTTGCGGATGGCGTCCAGCAGGCGGGTCTTACCGTGGTCAACGTGACCCATGACGGTGACCACCGGAGGACGTGCTTCGAGTTCCTCGTCGCCTTCGGCTTCCAGTTCGGCATCGAAGTCGATATCGAACCCGGAGAGCAGCTCGCGCTCCTCGTCTTCCGGGGAAACAACCTGCAGCTTGTAACCGAGTTCCTCGCCAAGCAGGGCGAAGGTTTCCTCGTCCAGCGACTGGGTGGCGGTTGCCATTTCGCCGAGGTGGAAGAGGACGGTGACCAGTGCTGCCGGGTTTGCCTCGATCTTGTCGGCGAAGTCCGTGATGGACGAGCCGCGGCGCAGCCGCACTACGGTGTTGCCGTCGCCGCGGGGTACGCTCACGCCACCCAGCGACGGGGCACTCATCTGCTCAAGTTCCTGGCGCTTTGCACGCTTCGACTTGCGCTGCTTGCCACGTCCGGCGCCGCCCTTGCCGAAGGCGCCCTGGGTGCCACCGCGTCCGCGGCCGCCCTTGCCAAAGCCACCACCAGCGGGAGCTCCGCCACCGGTACCCGGTGCTCCACCTGTTCCGGGAGCACCACCCGGACGGCCTGGGCCGCGGCCGGGACCGCCCGGACGGCCTGCACCTGCGGGTGCGGGACGTTCCGTACGGTTGGGCATCATGCCCGGAGTAGGACGGTTTCCACCGGCACCAGCCGCGGGGCGGGGTGCGCCCGGACGGGGTGCGCCGGGACGGGGTGCGCCTGCGCCGGCTGCGGGACGCGGACCACCCGGACGGGGGCCACCGGCACCGGCCGCGGGACGCGGACCACCGGGACGTTCGCCGTCAGTGCGGCCGCCTGCACGGGGCATGCCCTGCGAGGTTGCGAAGGGGTTGTTGCCGGGACGGGGAGCACGCTCGCCGTCGCCGCCACGGCCCCGGGGCATGCCCTGGGACGTAGCAAAGGGGTTGTTACCCGGACGGGGACCGCCTGGACGGGCTCCCGCTCCGCCCTGTCCACCCTGGCGGGCGGGAGCAGCGGGGGTCTCGGCCCGCGGAGCGGGACGGGCACCGGGCTTGGCGCCGGTGGAGGGGGCAGCTGCCGAAGGTGCCGAGGGTGCGCTTGCAGCAGGCGCTGCGGGAGCGCTGGCCGAAGGTGCAGCCGGAGCGGCAGGTGCTGCCGGAGCCGGAGTTTCAGTCTTGGCGGCCGGGGCCTGGGGTGCTGCCGGCCGGCTGGGTGCCGGGGCAGGCGTCTTAGGGGCAGCTTCGGGCGCTGCGGACTTGGCCGCGGCGTCGGGGAAGGCGTTGCGCAGTTTGCGCACAACGGGGGCCTCAATGGTTGAAGAGGCGGAGCGAACGAATTCGCCCAGTTCCTGCAGTTTTGTCACTGCATCTTTGGAAGTAATACCGAGCTCTTTAGCAAGCTCGTGTACGCGGACCTTGGCCACATTTCTCCTGTCTCGGTCCG
>JAPSJV010000078.1 GCA_031178005.1 Pseudarthrobacter sp. | reverse complement strand
GCGGGTTACCACAAGTCCGGCGTCTTCGAGCACCCGGAGGTGCTTTGCGATGCCGAAGCGGGTCATGTCGAAGCGGGCTTCGAGGGCGCCCAGCGTCTGTCCGTCCTCCCGGAAAAGCTCATCGAGCAGGTCCCTGCGGGTGGGATCTGCAAGTGCCTTGAAGACGGAGTCCATAGCCTCATAATAGGTGACTATATGGTCACTTATCAAGAGTTTCGGCGTTCCGGGAACTCAGTGTTTTGTCCCGCTCCTCGAAGGCTTCAGCGCCGGGGCCGGTGAAGGACCGTGAACGTTGGACGGCCTCGATTGATCCAGTAAACAGTTGGGATTCGTGTGGATCAGTGGCGAGGCGGGAGCGTCCCCGCCCTGCTGCCTTCTTGTCCCGTGGAATAAGGCTGCGGCTCGGGCCGGTGCCGTCCGTGCCGTCAGTGCCGTCCGTGCCATCCGTGCCAGCTGTGCTCCCGGTGCCGTTCGGGCCAATACTGCCGGTGGCGCCCGCGTCGACCGCCGCATGGCCCCACCGCTGCTGGGGCAGGGCTTCCGGGTGGTCCTGTTGGAGCAGCGTGACCATGGCTTCCCGGATGAGGCAGCGCAGGTCGAAGAGCGCGGCGCTGTCTGCGGCGCTGACGAGGATGCGTACGCGCACGAAGCCGCCGGTGGCGTCGGTGATCTGCAGGATGCCGACGCGCTGGTCCCAGAGCTCCGTTTCGGCCAGGACGCTGCGCAGCTCTGCCCGCATCTCCTCCAAGGGGGTGCGCCAGTCAAGATCGAACTCCACGGTGCCCATTACCTCGGACTGGCGCCGGGTCCAGTTTTCAAAGGGCGTGGTGGTGAAGTAGGTGGAGGGCAGGATCAGGCGGCGGTCGTCCCAAATGTGCACCACCACGTAGGTAAGCGTGATCTCCTCGATCCGTCCCCATTCCTTCTGCACCACCACCACGTCGTCCACCCGGATGGCATCCGTGAAGGCCAGCTGCATCCCGGCGAAGACGTTGACCAGGGAGGTTTGGACCGCCAGGCCGGCCACGATCGAGATGAGGCCGGCCGAGGCCAGCAGCCCGGCGCCGAGCGCCTGGATGGCCGGGAAGGTCAGCATCACCGAGCCGACGGCGAGCACCACCACCAGCGCCACCGCAACCCGCCGGGCCAGGATCATCTGCGTGCGGAGCCGCCGTGCCTGCCGGTTGTCGGCCACGTCCATGCTGTAGCGGCCCAGCACGGCTGCTTCGACGATGATCAGTGCGGCGATGGCGAACCAGGCCAGTGAAGCGATGAGGGAAATCAGGAGGACATGGTCAACGGCGGGAAGCCATTCTTCGTTGGCAGCGGTCATGCCCAGGGCGGTCCGGACACCAATGAGGCACAGGGCCAGCCGCAGCGGTTGCCGGGCGGCCCTGGACGTGGCCTGCAGTTCCGGGCGGCTCCGGTTCAGGCGCAGGACCACCTTGCGGATCAGCCAGGACAGGACCAGTCCTGCAGCCACTGCAAGCGTGACGGCTATGAAGGGCATGGCGGGATTCAGTAGGTCTTGCATGGTTTAACCTCTACCAACTTCGGGCGCGCGGGTCGAAGTTGACTGGACCCCGCAACCTATGGGCGGGCGGGTTATACCTGCGGTCCGGGCTTAACAGCATGCAGCGTTGGCGGTATTTTGATCTTGTCAGGAATCGGCTTCGGTGGCCGTGGTCAACCAGGCAGCCGGACCGATGGAGGCCGTCAAGCAACGGACGGTCCAGGTGCACGACGAGGGTGGCTTCATGGCACGCAATTCTTCGCTTACTGCCGGCAAAGGGGCCGGAACCTCGCCCGCCTCCGAGGGCCGCAAAACGCCCTGGCGGATCGAGGGCATGCCTGGCCAGACGGACGACGACGGATCCGGCGGCCGTAGTTGGTTCCGGCCCTGGATGTGGCTGGCCATGCTGTATCTGGGCTTCTTCCTCATTTTCTCCTTCCAGGACCAGGCCGCCGCCCCGGAAGCTGTGGCTTACTCCGAGTTCAAGGCCCAGGTGCAAGGCGACAACGTTGCCGAGGTCTTCTCCCGCGGGGACACGATCGAAGGCAAGCTACGCCAGGAGCGGCCGCTTCCGGGCGGCGAGGGGAGCTACACGCAGTTCGTCACGGAGCGGCCCACCTTTGCCGACGACAACCTCCTGGCTGCCCTGGAAGCCAACAATGTCACCGTACGGGCCACGCCGCTGGTGCAGGAACGCGGCATCCTGCTAAACCTCCTGATCTCGATAGCACCGATTGCGCTGCTGGTGCTGTTCTACCTCTGGCTGTTCAAACGGCAGGCCGGAATGCTGGGGATGGGCGGGTTGAGCGGCCTCGGCAACAAGAAGTTTCAGCCGGTGAACCCTGAGAACATCCGCGTGACCTTCAAGGACGTTGCCGGGATCGACGAAGTCGAGGCGGAGATTTCGGAAGTGGTGGACTTCCTTAGGGACCCCCCGAAGTACCAGGCCTTGGGCGCAAAACCACCCAAGGGCGTGCTCCTCAGCGGTCCGCCCGGTACCGGTAAGACGCTGCTGGCACGGGCGACGGCGGGGGAGGCCGGGGTGCCCTTTTTCCACGTAAGCTCCTCGGAGTTCGTCGAGATGGTGGTGGGCGTGGGTGCCAGCCGGG
>JAPSJV010000077.1 GCA_031178005.1 Pseudarthrobacter sp. | reverse complement strand
GAGTTGCGTCAAGAGCCGCCCACGAAATCGTCGGCCTCCCTAATGGATCTCTGTGAGGATTAGCGGGTGCGGGGCGCCGCGGTGCTCTCGCGAACCACGAGACGCGTCGCAAGCTCTACGCGCAGGCTTTCCACGCCTTCGCCCTGCAGCATCCGAAGGACCGTGCGAGCAGCGAGCTTGCCCATCTCGGCCAACGGCTGGCGGACTGTGGTCAGCGGGGGCGAGGCCCAGCGGGCTTCCGGAAGGTCGTCGAAGCCCACAACGCTGATGTCCTCGGGTACCCGCAGGCCCTTCTTGCGCACCGCCTCATACACACCAAGGGCCATCTGGTCGCTAGCGGCGAAGACGGCGGACGCCGGCTCGGCCAGCTCGAGCAGCCTGCAGCCGGCGCGGAAACCGGACTGGTAGTCGAAGTCCCCCTCGATGACGAGCTCTGGATCGAAAGGAATATCGGCCGCATCAAGACCTGCCCGGTACCCGTCCAGACGCGCCCTGCTGCACCATAGGCCAGGCATGCCCGCAACGAAACCAATCCGCCGGTGCCCGATTCCTGTGAGATGTTCGGTGGCACCCACTGCCCCGGTCCAGTTCGTGGCACCAATCGTCGGGACGTCCAGATCAGGCACACCTGCGGGGTCAACCACAACGGCCGGAACCTGCAGGCGCTGCAGTTCGGCCCGCAGGAATGAATCGAGGTCGGTGGTGACGAGGATTGCGCCGTCGCTCGCCCTGGCACTGACATTGTCCAGCCACTGGCGCGTGGATTTGGGGCTGCCCCGCCGGTGGATGGCCGAAACAACGGTTGAGGCCCCGGCTTCATTGGCACCTTCCTCAACGCCCCGGATGATCTCCACGGCCCACGGGCTGTCCAGATCGTTGAAGACTAGGTCGATCAAGCCGGAGCGCACAACTTCAGGGCGGACGCCGCGGCGCTGGTATCCATGGTCGCGGAGAAGCGCCTCCACCCGTTCGCGGGTCCGCGGCGAAACGTCACTGCGGCCGTTGAGCACGCGGGAGACGGTGGGCACCGACACACCCGCTTCGGCGGCAATGGCCGAAATTGTGACTGCCGGGCGCTGGGTATCGTGCACGCATTCCTCCTGGTCCGCTGCAAGTATAGGCCTCCCGCAGCACCGGCCGGCTACGTTTTTTATCGAAACCCTTGACGCGATCTCCGGAATGTTCCTAGTCTGCAACAACCAAGTTCCGGAAACTTCCGGAACTGGCTCGGTCAGACTCACATGCCGATTGACTCGTACCTCAAAGGAGAGCTCCTAATGAAGGTTGCCCAACTTGTCGCCGCCGCCGTACTGGCGTCGACGTTTGTCCTCCCCACTGCGCTGCCTGCTGGGGCCAGTGAGAATGACAAGCCGCAGCCCCCGGGCCTTGCCAAGCAGGACACCCTGCGCTGGGCCGCACCGAAGGATGTCCGCATCGGCACCGCAGTTGCCGGCGGAGGCCACCACGAAACCATGCCGTACGCCAACCCCTTCACGTCCGACCAGCAGTACCGGGAGGTCCTGGCTGCCGAGTTCAGCTCCGTCTCTCCCGAGAACCAGGCGAAGTGGGAATTCATCCACCCCCAGCGGGACCAGTACCGCTTTGCGGAAATGGACGCCATTGTCGACTTTGCCCAGCAGCACGGACAGGTCGTCCGCGGCCACACGCTGTTCTGGCACAGCCAGAACCCTGCCTGGCTGGAGCAGGGCAATTTCAGCAAGGATGAGCTCCGCTCCATCCTGAAGGACCACATCACCACCGTGGTTGGACGGTACGCGGGCAAGATCCAGCAGTGGGACGTCGCCAACGAGATCTTCAACGGCGACGGCACCCTCCGCACCGCGGACAACATCTGGATCCGGGAACTCGGTCCGGAGATCATCGCGGACGCCTTCCGCTGGGCACACGAAGCAGACCCGAAGGCAAAGCTCTTCTTCAACGACTACGGCGTGGAAAGCATCAACGCCAAGAGCACGGCCTACGTCGGACTCATTTCAAAGCTCCAGGCCCAGGGCGTCAAGGTGGACGGCTTCGCCGTACAGGGACATCTCAGCACCCGCTATGGCTTCCCGGGCGACCTGCAGGCGAACCTTCAGCGGTTCGAAGACCTCGGCCTGGAAACGGCCGTCACGGAGATCGACGTTCGCATGGACGTTCCGGCCGGGACCGAGCCGACCGCCGAGCAGCTGGCCACGCAGGCGAGCTACTATCAGCGGGCCCTGGAGGCATGCCTGAACATTGAGGGCTGCAAGTCCTTCACCATCTGGGGCTTCAACGACAAGTACTCCTGGGTGCCTGTCTTCTTCAGTGGTGAGGGTGAGGCCACGGTGATGTGGGAGGACTACACCCGCAAGCCCTCCTACTACGCACTGCAGTCCACCCTCGCCGAGGCAACTCCGGGCGGAGAGCAGCGCTACGACCGCCACCCTGCCTACCAGCAGTAACGCGTACAAGAAGTAAGGTAGGGACTCGCGCAAGAGAGCACCGCCCACGTACCTGGGTGTACGCGGGCGGTGCTTTTGTTAATCGGCCGTGAAGCCTTGGCAACTAGCTCAAGGAGTTCATGGTGTTCCAGCCGGTGCCGATCTGAAGCTTCCCGAGGAAGCCTCCGGTTCCGCTGCCGCGGTACAGGAA
>JAPSJV010000076.1 GCA_031178005.1 Pseudarthrobacter sp. | reverse complement strand
TCCACATTTGTCAGCCCGGCCACCACGGCAACGGCTGCCCCGCAAATGACCTGGAGACGGGCCGGCGTGGAACGCTTTGCGCTGGTCCTGGACAAGGACCGAGGCAGCAGCCCGTCCCTGCTCATGGCCAGAACTACGCGCGACAGACCCATGAGGAGCACCATAATGACTGTGGTCAGGCCAACAAGTGAACCGAACGCGATCACCTTGGCCGCGCCGGTATCTCCTACCGCCTCAAACGCCGTGGTGAGGGTCGGGTTCTTGACCTCGGCCAGTTCTGTGTAGGACACCATTCCGGTCAACGCCAGAGACACCAGGATGTAAAGCAGGGTCACCACTGCCAGACCACCGAAGATACCGCGGGGAAGGGTTTTCTGCGGGTTCTTGACCTCTTCAGCAGACGTGGCAACGACGTCGAAGCCGATGAAAGCGAAGAAAACCAGCGCGGCGCCGGCAAAGATGCCAAGTGTTCCATATTGTGCAGGGGCAGCCCCGGTCAGGAAGCCGAAGAAGGACTGCTTGAGGACGTCGGTGGCCCCTGCCGCAGCGGTGGGCTCCGATGCCGGAACGAACGGGCTGTAGTTCTCGAACTTGACGTATGTGAAGCCAACCACGATAACGAAGAGGACGACGGCGATCTTGATCAGTGTGAAGACGTTCCCGACTCGCGCTGACAGCTTGGTTCCCAGCACCAGCAGCACGGTGAAGATCGCCACAATCAGGAAGGCGCCCCAATAGAGGTCGATTCCTGCGAGCGAGATGGCCGGCGGAAGATCCAGCCCGGTCAACGCGAATACCTTGCTCAGGTAGATGCCCCAATACTTTGCGATCACTGCTGCGGCGGTGAACAGTTCCAGGATCAGGTTCCAGCCGATGATCCAGGCCAGGAGTTCGCCCATGGTGGCGTACGTGAAGACGTAGGCGGAGCCTGCCACAGGTATGGCCGTGGCGAATTCGGCGTAGCACATGATGGCCAGTGCACAGGTGACGGCGGCGATCGCAAAGGAGACAGTAACGGCAGGGCCGGCAAAGTTTGCCGCTGCCTTTGCTCCTACCGAGAAGATTCCGGCGCCGACAGCAACGGCAACGCCCATGATCATCAGGTCCCAGGTGCTCAGGGTCCGCTTGAGCGTGCGGCCCGGCTCTTCGGCGTCGGCTATCGACTGCTCAATGGTCTTGGTCCGGAAAAGGTTCATGAAGAAGTCCACAATCTTGATTGCGTGCGGGAAAACAGACTTATCAAGAGTAGTGTCCACCCAGTGGACGGCCATATTTGTCCCGGGATGTGAGACGGCAGCTGATTCCGGACGCGGCTACACGGGTCCATACCCGCGGTCAGTAACGCGCGATCCCCGTCCGGCGCTCAGTAACGGGCAGATGTGGCGACCAGGCGCGAACCGGTGATGTCCATCGCGAACCCCGGAGCCACAGGACTCGTTCCGTTGACAACCACAGGCGGAAGCGCTCCGGCGGTGGCGGCCGGTAAGGTACAGACCATTTCACGCCCGGCCACTGAGCATTGCCAGCCCGCTCCGCTCGCGGTCAGGGTCTGGAAGCCGTGGTATTTGAGCACCAGCCGGACGTCGGTGGGTTCGGTTCCGCCTGTAACAGCGGCGAGAGAAATGGTCAGAACATCTGTAAATTTCTCGCTTCCGCCCCGGCCGACGTTGGCGGAGGCGCTGAACAGAGTGGCCTCCGCCGGGGCAGGCGGAGGAGGCGCGGGGGCTGGAGGGGGTGCGGGGGCCGGGGCCCGGGTCGCCGGCGGTTCCGGCTGTGGTGCGGGTTGCGCTGCTCCGGAATCGCCAGAGGTGTCCTGCTGAGGCACCCGCCCCACTGTCGGTTGTTCGCCTCCAGGGACGGCTCCCGCTGGGCCCGGCTCGTCAGCCGATACCAGGTCCGCGGCTGCCTGCTCTGCTGCACGCTCCACGTCCGACGCGGGCGGCAGCTGCTCGCCATCCCGGGGTGAGCCGGGAAGTCCTGCTTCCGGCACGTCTCCCGGGGAAGGCCCGGCGTCGGGCGCCACTCCCCCACCACGGAGCAGAGTGTCCGCCGGCGCGCTATGTCCCGGCAATTGCGCTGCAGGCACCTGAGGTGCCGCCCCGCTGGCATTGAGGCCGCCAAACTGCACTGCCACCGCGATTGCGACGGTCGCAGCAGCAACAGAAGCGGCGCTTGAGCTGAGCAGGGCATGGGAGCGGGCCCAGTCCCAGGTCCGTGCGGCGCCCTGCTGCAGTCCCAGGAGTGCCCCGCCGAAGAGTCCTCCGCCGGCAATCGCGGCTGTGGAAGGGAAGGCCAGCCCGGCAGCGAGCGGGAAGATGATTCCACGCATGCCCGCGCCCACGTCCTGTACCTGCAGGAGCAGACCCAGGCACTTGGAGCACTCATCCAGGTGGTCACGGACCTTTGCTTCGTTCCGGGGACTGAGCCCCTGGCGGGCATAGGCCCCCAGCTTGTCGGTGACTGCCGCGCAGCCGGGATCTTCGGCTGTGGCCGTGATGTGGTGCTGAAGGTAGGACTGCCGCAGCCCTTCCCGTGCACGCACGGCGAGCGCAGATACACCATTGGCGGACAGTCCCAGCAAGGGAGCCACGGCTGCCGGCGACATGCCATCGATTTCGGTGTACCAGAGCACTGCCTGCCAGCGTTCGGGCAACGAACGGAAGGAGTCAGCAACGGTTTTGGACTCAAACGACGTGAGCACGGGATCGGTG
>JAPSJV010000075.1 GCA_031178005.1 Pseudarthrobacter sp. | reverse complement strand
CTGGAAGCCCAGCTGGAACCAGGCGACCTGGTGCTGTTCAAGTCCTCCAACAGCGTGGGACTGCGCCATTTGGGCGATCGGATAGCATTACCCCCGAAAACCCCCGCAACCGCCAATGAAGGGAGCGAGCTGCTGTGATCGCACTGCTGATCGGCGCTGGCCTGGCCCTGCTGATGGCATTGGTGGGCACACCGCTGTTCATCCGTCTGCTGGTCCACAAGAGTTATGGCCAGTTCATCCGTGATGACGGGCCTACGTCCCACCACACCAAGCGCGGCACCCCGACCATGGGCGGAACGGTGGTGGTCACTGCCGTCCTCCTCAGCTATGGCCTGACCCACCTCATCATGTGGATGATGAACCCGCTGTCCGCCGGCCCGTCGGTGTCTGCGCTGCTCCTGCTTTTCCTGATGGTGGGGATGGGGTTGGTGGGTTTCCTGGATGACTTCATCAAGATCTCCCGGCAACGCAGCCTCGGCCTGAACGCCAAGGCCAAGCTGATCCTGCAGGCCGCGGTGGGCATCATCTTCGCTGTGTTGGCTCTCAACTTCCCAGACTCCGACGGACTGACGCCGGCGTCGACCAAGATTTCCCTGGTACGGGACATTCCCTGGCTGGACCTAGCCTTCGGCGGTACCGTGCTTGGAGCGATCCTGTTCGTCCTCTGGTCAAACCTGATCGTCACGGCAGCCACGAACGGCGTCAACCTGACTGACGGCCTTGACGGGCTGGCCGCAGGCGCGTCCGTGATGGTCTTCGGCGCATATACCCTGATGGGCATATGGCAGAGCAACCAGGCCTGCGGTTCGCCCCGCCAAGCCGGCAGTGGCTGCTATTCCGTGCGGGACCCGCTCGACCTTGCGCTCCTGGCGGCCATTATGAGCGCGGCATTGGTGGGCTTCCTCTGGTGGAACACTTCACCGGCCAAGATCTTCATGGGCGACACCGGATCCCTCGCCATTGGCGGTGCTATTGCCGGATTCGCCATCCTTTCCCGCACCGAACTGCTGCTCGCCTTCATCGGCGGCCTGTTCGTGCTCATCACGCTGTCGGTGATCATCCAAGTGGGCTACTTCAAGGTCACCAAGGGCAAACGCTTCTTCAAAATGGCTCCGCTCCAGCACCACTTCGAACTCAAGGGCTGGGCCGAAGTCACTGTCGTCGTCCGGTTCTGGATCCTGGGCGGCCTGTTCGTCGCCGCGGGTCTGGGCATCTTCTACGCGGAATGGGTGGTCCTGTTGTGAGCGGCATCGTCACCGGGGCAGCCCGGCTTAGAGACCTGGTTACCTGGGACTCGAACTGGTCGGGGCTCCGCGTGGTGGTTACCGGCATCGGTGTCTCGGGTTTCGCCGCCGCCGACACCCTCATCGAACTGGGTGCGCGGGTGGTGGTGGTGGACGCCGCAACCACCGAGACAGCACGTGCCAAGGCAGACACCCTGAAGATTGTCGGGGCGGCGGACGTCCTGCTCGGTGAGGACGCTGTGAAGTCCCTGCCCAAGATCGATGGCCTGAAACCGGAACTGATCGTGACCTCACCCGGCTGGCGACCGGACCAGGCTTTGCTCGCCGCCGCCGCACGGGCCCACATCCCGGTGTGGGGCGACGTCGAACTGGCCTGGCGTGTCCGCATTCGGGAAGGGCGGAAGACGGCGGACTGGCTGACTATCACCGGAACCAACGGAAAGACCACCACGGTTGGCCTGACCGAGTCGATGCTGAAGGCCGCGGGCCTGAAGGCGATCGCCGTCGGGAACGTGGGCACCCCGATCCTTGACGCCCTTCGGGACCCCGTGGACTATGACGTGTTCGCGGTGGAGCTGTCCAGCTTCCAGCTGCACTGGTCCGAGTCCGTCTCGGCCGTGGCAAGTGTGGTCCTCAACGTCGCCGAGGACCACGTTGACTGGCACGGTTCATACAACTCCTATTTGGCGGACAAAGCCAAGATCTACGAAAACACACAGAAGGCGTGCCTCTACAACGCCGAGCAGATCGAAACTGAACGGATGGTGGAGGACGCGGACGTCGTGGAAGGTTGCCGGGCCATCGGTTTTACCACCGTCACGCCCGCGATCAGCATGCTCGGCGTCGTCGAGGGTCTTCTTGTCGACAGGGCTTTCATTGCCGAGCGCCAGGACAGTGCAGCGGAGCTTGCCTCGATGTCCGACCTTGGTCCGGTGGCTCCCCGCCACATGGTGGCCAACGCGCTGGCCGCGGCCGGGCTGGTTCGCGCCTACGGGGTCAGCCCGGAGCACGTGCGCAAGGGATTGCGGGACTACATTCCCGGCAGCCACCGCATCCAGCCGGTTGCCAAGCAGAACGGCGTGCTGTGGATCAATGACTCCAAAGCCACCAACCCGCATGCTGCGGCGGCCTCGCTGTCCGCGTTTGATCCTGTTGTCTGGATTGCCGGCGGCCTCTCCAAGGGGGTCAGCTACGACGAGATCGTTAGCCAGCACGCCAGGCGCCTCAAGGCCGTGGTGCTCATTGGCAAGGACCCGTCATCCCTGGAAGAGGCACTGAGGCGACACGCTCCGGATGTACCGGTCATCCGGGCCGCCGCGGGCGACACTGAAAATGTGCAGTCCGCCGGAACCGGTCAGGACGGTGCGCTGTCCTCCTCGGAGTCCGGTGAAGCCGTCATGGCACGTGCCGTCGCATCAGCGGCACAGCTTGCCACCTCTGGTGACACAGTGCTCATGGCGCCGGCGGCTGCCTCCATGGATCAGTTCTCTTCCTACGCTCACCGTGGCGACGCCTTCATCGAAGCAGTC
>JAPSJV010000074.1 GCA_031178005.1 Pseudarthrobacter sp. | reverse complement strand
GCTCGCGTTGACGGGCTTTGGCACCATCCTCGGTGCCGTTAACTTCATCACCACCATCATCTGCATGCGCGCCCCCGGCCTGACCATGTGGCGGATGTCGATCTTTACTTGGAACACCCTGATCACGTCCATCCTGGTCCTGATGGCTTTTCCGCCGCTGGCCGCCGCACTGTTCGCCCTCGGCGCTGACCGCCGGTTCGGAGCCCACATCTTCGATCCTGCCAACGGCGGCGCCATCCTTTGGCAGCACCTGTTCTGGTTCTTTGGCCACCCCGAGGTATACATCATCGCGCTGCCGTTCTTTGGCATCATCTCCGAGATCCTTCCGGTTTTCAGCCGCAAGCCCCTGTTCGGCTATAAGGGCATCGTGTATGCCACCATCGCCATCGGCGCCCTGTCGGTCACCGTCTGGGCACATCACATGTACGTGACCGGGGCGGTGTTCCTGCCGTTCTTTGCCTTCATGACCATGCTGATCGCGGTACCCACCGGCGTGAAGTTCTTTAACTGGATCGGCACCCTGTGGCGGGGCTCCGTCACCTACGAAACACCCATGCTCTGGAGCATCGGCTTCCTGGTCACGTTCCTCTTCGGCGGCCTGACCGGCATCATTTTGGCCTCCCCGCCACTGGACTTTCACGTCTCTGACTCCTACTTCGTGGTGGCGCACTTCCACTACGTGGTGTTCGGCACGGTGGTCTTTGCCATGTTCGCAGGCTTCTACTTCTGGTGGCCGAAGATTACCGGGACCATGCTCAATGAACGCTTGGGAAAGATCCATTTCTGGATGCTGTTCGTTGGCTTCCATGCGACGTTCCTGATCCATCACTGGCTTGGCGTGGAAGGGATGCCCCGCCGGTATTCCGACTACCTGCCCGAAGACGGCTTCACTGCAATGAACCAGTTCTCTACCCTCGGTTCGTATCTGCTGGGGGCCTCCCTCATTCCCTTCTGGTGGAACGCCTACATCACCTGGCGACACGGCAAGAAGGTTGAGGTTGACGACCCTTGGGGCTTCGGCGCCTCGCTGGAGTGGGCCACGTCCTGCCCGCCGCCGCGGCACAACTTCACGTCCCTGCCGCGGATACGTTCCGAACGTCCCGCCCTGGACCTGCACCATCCTGAACTCAGCATCCGAACCCACCTGCCGGTGGACTCCCCTGCTGCTTCGGTGCTGGGCGCGCCGGATATAGGCGAAGACGATGTCCGGGAGTCGGATCCAAGACACTAAGTACCCAAGCGGTCCCGCCAGGACCATCCTCAAGGGCCGGTGCCTTGCAAGGCGCCGGCTCTTGACGTGTCCGGCTTACGGGGCCGTGGGTTGGCAGGATAGAATCTGGAAAGCGCTTGCCCACCACCTCGTCGCCCTCGTGCAGAACCGGAGCATCATGACAACGCCGTCACAGCCAGCCACAACGTCACCCGCCAAAGTCGCGCTGGTAGGCGTGCACGGCTTCGGTGCCCATCACCGGGCCAACCTCCAGCGGCTTCAGGACGCGGGCGCCGTCGAACTCGTGGCCGTTGCCGACCCCAACCCGCCGGCTGAAGGATCCCTCCCGGCGTCCGCGGCTGTTTACCCTGACCTTGATCAGCTGCTGCAGGACGTCACCGGGCTCGACGTCGTCATTGTCGCCACGCCTATTCAGACCCACGCTCCCCTGGGCCTCGCTGCACTGGCTTCCGGAGCCGATCTTTATCTTGAGAAGCCTCCGGTGGCGTCCCTGGCGGATTATTACCGGCTCCAGGAAGCTGCTGCTGCCACAGGCCAGGCGGTTCAGATCGGCTTTCAAAGCCTTGGCTCGCATGCCCTTGCCGCTATCGCCGGCATTCTGGCTGACGGCCGCATCGGAACGTTGACCGGGATTAGCGCCACCGGTAAATGGGTACGGGACCGCGCCTACTACAAGCGCTCACGCTGGGCAGGAAAGCGCACCATCGACGGAGTGGACGTGGTGGATGGCGTCGCCACCAACCCCTTGGCGCACGCCGTCGCGACTGCGTTGAGGATTGCCGGAGCGCGGACCACGGCAGATGTCGCCTTTGTGGAAACCGAGCTGTTCCGGGCCAACGACATCGAGTCGGACGACACCTCCGTGATCAGGATCCGGACGTCAACCGGCCTGCCTGTTACCTGTGCCCTCACCCTGTGCGTGGACGAACCAATCGAGCCATACGTGACCCTTCACGGCACGCTGGGTACAGCCGTTTTCCACTACACCCTGGACCGTCTGGTGGTCACGACAGACGGTGTCAGCACGGAAGAGGAGTTTGGCCGCGACGACCTCACCCAGAATCTGCTGGATCACCGCCGCAACGGGACGCCGTTGCTGAGTTCCCTCGCGGACAGCGGTGCCTTCATGCTGGTCCTGGAAGCGATCCGCACTGCCCCGCTGCCTGCCCCGATTGATCCGGCACATGTCCGCTGGGTGGGAGAGGGGGATGCCGCGCACCCCGTGGTGGACGGTATCGACGACGCCATCGAGCGCGCCACCGCCACACACTCCACCTTCAGCGAGCTGGGGCTGCCCTGGGCTGTGTCGGCCAGGGTGTGACCCGCGGGGCCCCGGCCGGCAGCATCCGCGGGGCCTCAGACCAGGCAGGATCCGTGGGGCCTTCGCCGGACATGACCCGCGGGCCTCCCACGGCTAAGGCGCCGAGGCTCCTGCTGCCCGCCGGGCGCTCAGCCACAGCAGGAGCCCGACGACGGCGGCGGACAGGATGCCCAGGGCACCCGTTGCCACGAGGCCTTCGCGGACACCGAAGGCCTCTGTTAGTGAACCGGCCAGCAGGCCGCCCAGCGCGTGGCCGCCCATCAGCAGCGGCAGGTACAAGGCCATCACACGGCCGCGGATATCGGGCCCGGACTCGAGCTGGACAGTAGTGGCGGCCGAGGTCAGGA
>JAPSJV010000040.1 GCA_031178005.1 Pseudarthrobacter sp. | reverse complement strand
TTAGCCGGCTCTCCCTATGAAAATGCCCGCATCACAGTTGCGGACTCCAACACTTGCCAGTCCTGCCTCAAAAATTGGGCAGGAATAAGGGATTTCCGGAGTGGGGGATATTTCAAGTGTAGGGCATGTGTCCGCCCAGCGGTAATTGAGGGCTTCGACGGAGCCAGTGACGTTGCGCACACAGCGCCTTCAGCGGGGCCTGCCGTCAGCTGCCCGGGCGGCGGAGCAGCGCCGCGAACGCGTCGTGGTACTCGGGCTGGAGCCGCACTTCCCCATCCGCCTCGGCGTCCCTGAGCGCTTCCATGGCTTCCACGCTCGGCTCGCTGAACCAGCGCCCGATGGTCACGCCGTGGCCGGGGACAAAAGTCCGGTGAATGTGGTCGCCGGCCTGGATGGACCCGGTGCGGATGACACGCAGGTAGGTGCCGACCAGCCCCGCGTCCGCGAAGCGCTTGACCCAGCTGCTCTCCCCCATCCGGCGCTGGAAAGTGGCACACGGGGTCCGCGGCGAGGTGACTTCAACCTCAACGTCCAGGCCGATTTTCCACCGCTCGCCGATGACCGCGCCTGTGGTTTCGATCCCCGAGACCCTCAGGTTCTCTCCGAAGGTACCCGGGGGCAGTTCACGCTGCAGCTCGCCCGTCCAGTAGTCGGCCTCGCGTTGGGAGTACGCGTACAGGGCCTGGTCTTCGCCGCCGTGGTGGATCCTGCTGGCCTGGATGTCGCCGCGCAGCCCGAGTTTGTGCACCTTCACGGGGCCTTCGACGGGACGTTTGTCGATGGCGGTGACACCGACGCTCCCAGCATCGGGAAGGAGCTGGTGTACTCGGCAGACGGCAAGCAGAGTGGCGGTGTCCATGGCATCAGTCTAGATACCTCCCGCGCTTTGGTCCGCAGGGGTCGGCGCCGACTGCATAAAGCTCTTAGCCGGGCAGGGGTACAGCCACTAGGCTGGCTGGAGGATTACGGACAGCATGGGCCTGCCGGCCAGGCGACGGAAGCGGCCGGGAATGACATCGGGATGGAGCAGCAGGGGGAATGGTGGACCCGGAGAAAGACCAGCCCAAAGAGCGCGACGGCGGGCCGCAGGGCGACACTGCCGGTAGCCCCAAACCTGCCGGCGCCCCCAAGCCTCCGCCCTGGCAGGTACCCAAGCCGGAGCTGCGGCCTGAGCTCCGACACCCCGAGAAGATCGGTGGTTCGGGCCAATCCGGATTTCCCCAGCCTGGTCCCGTCTTCGATCCCCTCGCCCGCGAGCGCGAGCGGGAGGCGGGTGCGCGGAAGAAACGCTCGCAGCGCCGCACCGTCGCCGTGGGACTCGGCGTGACGGCGTTGCTGGCCGGAACCATCACAGCGATCGTGGCCAGCAATGAGCAGGACGCCGATTACGCCCAGGTGTGCTTCAACGAAGAAACGGGCGAACGGGTGGAGGACACCCAGTGCAACAGCTCGGCCGGCCGCGGCGGCGCCCTCTACGCCTGGTACTTCTACGCCCGCGGCGCCACCGTTCCCGCTGTCGGTCAGAACCGGACCGCCTATCCCGACTTCACCAGGACCGTACCCCAAGGCGCCAAGGCCTCTACGGGCTACAGCACCAAGGGCGGAACGGTCAGCAGGGGCGGCTTCGGGAGCAGCTCCAAGGGCGGAAGCACGGGAGGCTAGGGGTGAAAAGACTGACCGTTGCACCCCGGCCGGACTGGAAACAGAAAATCGAAGAGCAGGGCCTGGTTTTCTCGACCACCACCATGCCGGGCGGCCGGAAGATCGAGTACTGGAACGAGTCCGCTTATTACGAATTCACCATGGACGAGGTGGAGGCGCTCGAAGTCACGGCCGAGGACATGCACAAGATGTGCCTCGAGGCGGCTAAATTCCTCGCCACTGGAGCCATGGGGCCAATCGGCATAGGCCAGCAGGGGCTGGAGCTCGCCGCCGAGTCGCTGCAGGCCGGGGACATGGACATCTATGGCCGGTTCGACTTCATCTACGACGGCCGGGGCGGGGCGGCGAAGATGCTGGAGTACAACGCTGACACGCCCACCGGCCTGATCGAGGCGGCCGTGGCCCAATGGTTCTGGCTGCAGGACGTCTTTCCTGAGAAGGACCAGTGGAACGGAATCCACGAGGCGCTCATCCGGCAGTGGAAGAAGCTCCAGTACCGCACGGGCATGAGCACCCTCCACGTGGCCCATTCGGAGGCCGAAGAATCTGGCGAGGACTGGATGACGGCCGCGTACATGCGGGATGTGGCCAGCCAGGCAGGCTGGACCACCATCGGCATCAACATGTCCGACATCGGCTGGGACCCCAACCTGAAGCGGTTCGTGGACCTCGACAACTACATGATCAGCACCATGTTCAAGCTCTATCCGTGGGAGCTGATGCTGAAGGAACCTTTCGGGCACCGCCTCCTGCAGCGTGCCCACAATCCGCGGTGGGTGGAGCCGGCCTGGAAGATGCTGCTTTCCAACAAGGCCCTGCTGGCCGCGCTGTGGCACCTCTATCCGGGCCACCCGAACCTGCTGCCGGCACACCTTGACGAACCGGGTCCCCTGAAGGAATGGGTCGCCAAGCCCCTCCATGGCCGCGAGGGTGACAACATCAAGATCCATGCCCGGGGCATCAGCCTGGAACAGCCCGGCGGGTACGGCCGCGAAGGGTGGTGCTACCAGCAGTTCCATCCGCTACCGGACTTTGACGGCAACCACCCCGTCCTGGGCCTTTGGGTGGTGGACGGTGAATCGGTGGGGTGCGGCATCCGCGAGTCCGACGGCCCGGTCACCGACTACTTCTGCCGGTTCGTGCCGAACACCATTGATGCTCCCGCGCCGCCGGCCGCCGGGACCAACTCGAACAAGGCAGGTATTGCATTATGAGCACCGGAATCACGACGGCGGGCGGCGGCGCCGGGAACCAGCCCGGCGGCCCGGTCCCCGCCAAGGGCCTACGCGCCGGAATCCTGGACCTGGGCGATTCTGTGATGCTGGGACTGGCTTCCACTGCTCCGGTGTATTCACTCGCGGCTACCTTGGGCCTCATCGTGGCCGTGAACGGTAACTACACTCCCCTGATCCTGGTCCTGGGCTTCATCCCGGTACTGTTCATCGCGTATGCATTCCGCGAGCTCAACAGTGCCATGCCGGACTGCGGAACCACGTTCTTCTGGGCCCGCCGCACGTTTGGTCCGTGGGCCGGTTGGCTGGGCGGCTGGGGCGTTGCCCTGGCCGGCGTCGTCGTCCTGGCCAACCTGGCCCAGGTAGCAGGACAATATCTGTGGCTGCTGATCGGAGACGGGTCGTTGGCGGAAAATGCCCTGCTTGTCACAGCGACAGGTGTGGTCTTCATTGCCCTCATGACCCTGGTGAACTACCGGGGCATCCGGCTCGGCGAGCACGTCCAGCGTGCTCTGACGTACGTCCAGTACGTCTCGTTGGGCGTCTTTGCCGTGGCCATCATCGTCGGCATCGTGGGCGGGACCGGGAGCGCCACCACCGTGCAGCCGTTCGACGTCGAGTGGTTCAACCCTGCCGGGGGTTTCGCCGATCCGGGCGCGGTGGTCCACGGGTCCCTGCTGGCACTCTTCATCTACTGGGGATGGGACACATGCCTTGCCGTGAACGAGGAAACGGAGAACCCGTCGAAAACGCCCGGCCGCGGCGCCGTGATCTCAGCCTTCGTCCTGGTGGCCATTTACGTGTCCGTGGCTCTCCTGGTCATGATGTACGCCTCGGTGGGGACAGAGGGCATGGGCCTCGGCAACACCGAGAACCAGAATGACGTCTTCCTCGCCTTGAAAGACGTGGCGCTGGGCCCCTGGGGCTGGCTGATCGTCCTGTCCGTCCTGGCTTCAGTGCTGTCGTCCACGCAGACCACCATCCTTCCGACGGCGCGCGGCACCCTCTCCATGGGGGTCCACGGGGCTTTGCCGCGGAGGTTCGGCCAGGTCCACCCCCGCAACCAGACTCCGGGGTTCTCCACCCTGGTGATGGGCGCCGCGGCGATCGTGTATTACGTGGCGATGAGTGTCCTGAGCGAAAATCTGCTGTCCGACTCCATCAGTTCCATCAGCCTTTTCATCGCCTTCTACTACGCGCTGACCGGTTTTGCCTGCGTCTGGTACTTCCGCGGAACGCTCCGCGCCTCGGCCAGGAACCTCTGGTTCCGGGGGATCCTGCCCCTGCTGGGCGCGGTGTCCCTGACAGCCGCGTTCTTCATTTCCGCTGTCCAGATGTGGGACCCGGCGTACGGCGACACCGAGATTTTCGGCGTCGGCGGCGCGTTTGTGAGCGGCGTGGTGCTGCTGGCCCTGGGCGTGGTGCTGGCCGCCCTCTGCCGGTTCCTGCCGTCCACGCGGGACTACTTCCGTGGCAGGCCGCGCGTCTCTGCCCGGCCCTGAGGAGTTGGACCCCCGTAGGATGCTGGCATGAGCAACGATGCCCTCGACCCCGTGGCAGCAACGGCAGAGTACGGTCTCCCCGACCCGTCCGACATCATGGCCATTGATTCGCTGCTGACCTCAGACGAGCTGAGCCTTCGGCAGCGGATCCGGGACTTCACCGACCAGCAGATCCGGCCGGACATCGCCGACTGGTACGACCGCGGCATCTTTCCGCTGCACATCGCAGCGCAACTCGGTGAGCTGGGAGTCCTGGGCATGCACCTGGAAGGATACGGCTGCCCCGGCCGCAGCGCTGTGGAGTATGGCCTCGCCGCGATGGAACTTGAAGCCGGCGACTCCGGAATCCGCACCTTCGTCTCGGTCCAGGGCTCGCTGGCCATGTCCGCCATCCACAAGTGGGGCTCGGAGGACCAGAAGCAGGAGTGGCTGCCCCGGATGGCGGCGGGCGAAGCGATCGGCTGCTTTGCGCTGACCGAACCCTCCGCTGGATCTGACCCGTCTGCCATGACCACCACGGCCCGCCGGGACGGCAGCGGCGAGGACGCCGGCTGGATCCTGGACGGTGCCAAACGCTGGATCGGGCTCGCATCGATCGCCGACGTCATGGTGGTGTGGGCCAGGACCGACGATGGCGTCCGCGGTTTCCTCGTGCCTGCCGGCACCGCGGGGGTCACCGCCATTCCGATCGGCCGGAAACTTTCAATGCGCGCTTCAATACAGTGCGACATCACGTTCGACGACGTCCGGCTGGGGCCGGACGCCCTTCTGCCGGGCGCGCGCGGACTCAGCGGCCCCTTCTCATGCCTCAACGAAGCCCGCTACGGCATCGCGTGGGGCGCCATGGGCGCGGCCCGTGACTGCTATGAAGCTGCCCTGAAGTACGCGATGGAGCGGCTGCAGTTCGGCAGGCCGCTGGGCGGCTACCAGCTTACTCAGGAGAAGCTGGTTAACATGCTGGTGGAGATTCAGAAGGGCACCATGCTCGCCCTGCAGCTGGGCCGGCTGAAGGACTCCCGCGCGCTGCGCCCGGAACAGATCTCGCTGGCCAAGCTGAACAACGTCCGTGAAGCCATTAAGGTGGCCCGAGAGGCGCGGACGATCCTGGGCGGCAACGGCATCACGCTGGACTACTCTCCCCTGCGTCATGCAGCCAATCTGGAGTCGGTGCGGACCTACGAGGGAACAGACGAAATCCACCTGCTGATTCTCGGACAGCACCTCACCGGCATTTCGGCGTTCCGCTGAGGGGCACAGCTCAGCCAGTGAACCCGGTGCCAGGGTCGACCACCAGGGGAAGCGCGAACGGACACTTAAGCCCCGGGGCTTAAGTGTCCGTTCGCGCTCGTGGCGGCTTGCGGCGGCTCGCGGCGCGGTCCAGAATGGCCAGCATGGCGGAGGTCGGGAAGGTCAGGCGGAGAAGCCGCCATCAGCCTTGATCAACTGGCCCGAGACCCAACGCCCCTCTCGAGAGAGCAGGAAAGCAACCGTACCTGCCACGTCCGCCGGCGTGCCAAGCCGGCCACCGGGTTGGCGGCGGATGACTTCCGTCCGGACTTCAGGGCTCATCCAACCCGTGTCCACCGGGCCGGGGTTCAGCACGTTGGCAGAGATGCCGAGCGGACCGAGCTCCCGGGCGGCGGCAATGACGATCCGGTCGAGCGCTCCCTTGGACGCGCCGTACGGCAGGTTGAAGGCTGTATGGTCACTGGTCAGCGCAACGATCGCGCCGCCGTCGGGCCCTGCCTGGCGTGCGAAAGCAGCGACCAGCTGCCAGCTGGCCCGCGTGTTCACGGCGAAGTGGCGCTCAAAGCTTTCCAGTGTGGTGTCCAGAACGCCCGAGTCGACCGACTCCGCATGGCTCAGCACCATGCCATGGACCGTCCCGGCCTGCGCCGAAACCTCCGCCATGAGTCGCTCCACGGCGTCCGGGTCCTGGAAATCCGCGGGCAGGGACACAACCTTGGCCCCAATGGCCTCAAGTTCAGCAGCAAGCTGTTCGACGTCGTCAGGCTGGACGCCCCACGGCATCCGGGCGTCATACTCCTGCCAGTGATTCAGCACCAGGTCCCAGCCATCGGCCGCAAGCTTGCGGGCGATTCCGGCGGCGATGCCGGCCTGGCGCCCGGCGCCGGTGACAAGGGCAGTGGGGCGCTGAGGCTCCGCGCCAGCTGTTTCAGCCCCGGGCGGCTCAGCACCAGTTGATTCAATGCCAGCTGATTCAGTGCCGAGATTATCGTTCAGAGCCATCTCAACGTCCCCCCGTTGCTGCCAGTGTGGTGCAGTGCCGGGGCTCATTCTACTGATCGCGATTACTGCCTGCTGCGGGTCAGCCTGCCTCCGCAGACTGCGGCGTCCGGCTGCCGGCATCCTTGCGGATGGACGCGCTGATGACAGCGGCGACGGTGCACATGGCGGCAGCGCCCAGCCAGGCGTAAGTGTAGTGGCCCGTGGCGTCCCTGATGGCTCCGGCCGCCAGGGCCGCGGCTGCCGCACCGAGCTGGTGCGCAGCGAAGACCCAGCCGAACACCACACCGCCGTCCGCACCGAACGCCCGGCGGCAGATGGCCGCGGTCGGGGGGACTGTGGCCACCCAGTCAAGGCCGTAAATGACCACGAAGACGATCATGCTGGGCTGCACGGTGGCACTGAGCAGCAGCGGCAGCACCAACAGCCCGATGCCGCGGAACTGATAGTACACCGCCAGCAGGATCCTCGGATTGAAGCGGTCCGTCAGCCATCCAGAGGCGATGGTGCCCAGGATGTCGAAGATCCCGACGACGGCCAGCACCCCTGCGGCGGTGGTTTCGGGCATGCCGTGGTCGTGTGCTGAGGGGATGAAATGTGTGCCGATGAGTCCGTTGGTGGTCGCCCCGCAGATGGCGAAGCCGGCGGCGGGGGCCCAGAACGTGCGCACCTTGCTGGCCCGTTTAAGCACCTGTATGGCCCGGATTGCGGCGTTCCCGGATGGCTCTCCGGCCGTCGGCGGGGCCGACTCCGGCTCAGCGTCCGCCGTGGGCGCTTCCGCACAAATAAGGCAACACCCCGGCGTCGGCGGGTAAGTTCTTCAGGAATCTCAGCACCAGCGGCACCACGGCCAGGGCACCGGCCGCGATCAGCAGGGAAGCCTGGCGCCAGCCAGGGTCTTGTGCCAGCATGGCGATGAACGGCAGGAAGACCAGCTGGCCCGCGGCGCTGCCGGCGGTCAGGATGCCGATCAGCAGCCCGCGGCTCTTCGAAAACCAGGTGTTCGCGATGGTCGCGGCAAAAACGAGCGCCATGGAGCCGGTCCCGAGCCCGATCAGCAGACCCACGTGAGCAGGATCTGCCAGGACTGGTTGACCAGCACCGTCAGCGCACTGCCCGCACCGATCAGCATCAGGGCGAGAGCTGTCACGGCGCGGATGCCGAACTGTTCCATGAGGGCAGCCGCGAAGGGTGCGGTGAGCCCGAACAGGACCAGGTTGATGCTTACCGCCGCCGACAGTACCGTGGTGGACCAGCCGAACTCCTCTTGCAGCGGCACCATGAGCACGCCCGGGGCGGCCCGGAAGCCCGCCGCACCCACGAGGGCCAGGAACGCGACGGCCGCCACAATCCACGCCGGGTGCAGGGGACGGCGTCTTGAGGACGGCCGCGACGGCCGCCACAATCCACGCCGGGTGCAGGGGACGGCGTCTTGAGGACGGCCGCGACGGCCTGCGGACAGCCGGGTCCTTGATGTCAGGAGCAAGTTCTTTCGAGGCGTCGGCCTCACTCATTTCGGGGCTGCTCATGCTGCAAGCGGGTTGCACAACCTCGGTCCGGCCGGCGCGGTGGAAAGCCTGAGGGGCTTAGCGGTCCGGGTGATGCTGTGCCAGCCCGTGTTTTCCGCCGTGGCCGCTCGCCACAGGCCACGCAGGTGTCGGCCGAGCTGGTCCGGTGACCGCAGGTCGGATGTATCACGTACATGCGGGCTTGGCTAGGGCAAGCGGGGGATCACTTCGCGCCGGGGATCCGGCGAAGCCTGATGCGGGACGGCCGGTAGGCGAGCGCCCAGTACCCGAGGAGCGCAATGCCGCAGAAGACACCAAGGCTGGCCACCATGAGAGGCCACTGCGTCGAAGGGTCCTTCCCCCACTCTTCCGCACCCGCCATCATGGCCAGGTCCTTGGGCGCGAGGTAGAAAGCCACCGCAGACGCAATCACAATGATCCATCCGGCCAGCTGCATCCGTCCGCTCCGTGTGGGGACCCGGTGCATCGCGAAAGCCATGCACGGCAGCGCGACGGCCATCCAGACCCAGTGGTGTGACCACGAAACCGGGCTGATCAGGAGCATCAGAACGGCCGTGGCAGAGACAGCCACAAAGTTTTCATCCACGGCAAGGGACCACTTGATCACCAGTGCGGCCACCGCCACCAGGCCAAGCGAGAGAACGAGCCACACCACACTGGTCAGGCCAGAGTCGGGCATTCCGAAATGCAGCAACAGGCCCTTGAGGGACAGATTGTCCACGTATCCAGGACCGCCGATGCGGCCGGTGTCCGGCAGGATCCTGGTCCAAAAGGAAACCGAGGCCTGAGGCAGTACGGCCCACGCCACCGCGATGGAACCAAAGAACCCGCCAGCCATCCAGGCAAGGGCCTTGAAGTCGCGCCGGACCAGGAAATAGAGACCGAACGCCAGCGGCGTGAGCTTGATCCCTGCAGCGATGCCGATCAGCAGGCCTGCCGGCCACCGGATCTCACCGGCCCGGGCCTTACCGTGCAGGGCGAAGTCCGCCAGGATCAGGCCCATCAGGATGATGTTGATCTGTCCGAAAACAAATGTGTCCCGCCAGGGTCCCAACAGCAGGATCGCCGCCGTTCCCGCCAGGGCGAGAGCCCGGAAACGCCAGTCCCCGAACGCTTCACGCCAGCGTCGCAGACCGAAGTAGTGGCGGCTGAGCCAGGCAGACACAACGCCCGCCCCTGCGAGTGCAACGGCGATGAACAGCAGGCTGCTTTCGCTAAAGCTCAGCGTGGCGAGGCCGGCAAACAGCAGCGCAGCGAACGGCGGGTAGGTAAACGGCAGCCCGTCCCGGACCGCATAGAGGGCGCCCGCTCCGGCCTCACCTGTCTGCAGCACTTTGGTGCCGCCGTAGTAGTAGACCTCAAAGTCATTCATCGCCGGGGCGTAGTGCACCTTGAGCACCGCCAGGGCGGCGACGACTGTGAGCGCACCTGCCGCCGTCGCCAGCCAGCCGAGGAGCAGTGCGCGCCGGGCGCCGTGCGTTGAGTCCGGCAGGGCCGGGTCTGGCCGCGTTGCGCCCGGTTCTTTGAGCCCAGCTGAAGCCTCGGGTGTCACATTCACGGGATGAACGTGAAGGCTTGCTCGAGATCCGCAATGAGGTCCTCGGCGTCCTCAATGCCGCAGGAAAGCCGGATGAGGTTGACGGGGACAGCCAGCTCGGTTCCTTTCACCGAGGCGTGCGTCATTTCCGAGGGGTAGTTCATGAGGGATTCGATGCCGCCCAGGGACTCGGCAAGGGTGAAGACCGACGTCGATTCGGCCACCTTGCGCGCGGCCGCTTCGCCGCCCTTGAACTGCACGGAGACCATGCCGCCGAACTTCCGCATCTGCTTACGGGCGAGGTCGTGGCCCGGATGCGAGGGCAGGCCAGGGTAGAGTACGGCCTCCACCTCCGGCCGTTCCAGCAGCCACTCGGCCACGGCCTGGCCATTATCGCTGTGCCGGTCCATGCGGACCCCCAGTGTCTTCAGTCCGCGAGTGGTGAGGAAGGCGTCCATTGGCCCGGAGACGGCGCCGACGGCGAACTGCACGAAGCCGATCTTCTCTGCCAGTTCGGCGTCCTTCACCACGATCGCGCCGCCGACCACGTCGGAGTGCCCGCCGATGTATTTCGTAGTGGAGTGAACCACGACGTCGGCACCCAGGGCGAGCGGGGTCTGCAGGTAGGGGGACGCGAAGGTGTTATCGACCACCAGGAGCGCCCCGGCGTCGTGCGCCACCTTGGCAAGCGCCTCGATGTCGGTGATCTTCATCAGCGGGTTGGAGGGGGTCTCCACCCAGACGAAGCGGGTCTTGTGCGCGGCCACGGCGGAGGCAACGGCGTCGAGATCCGACATGTCCACAGGGGTGTTGCCGATGCCCCAGTCCCCGAGCACGCGGCTGATTAGACGGTAGGTGCCGCCGTAGGCGTCGTTGCCGAGGACGATGTGGTCGCCCGGGCGGGTCAGGGCGCGGATGAGGGAGTCTTCCGCCGCGAGCCCGGAGCTGAAGGAATAGGCGTGCGTGCCTCCTTCGAGCGCCGCGAGCTGTTCCTGCAGCGAGTCGCGGGTGGGATTGCCGCCGCGACCATACTCGTAGCCGTCGCGCAGGTTGCCGATGCCGTCCTGGGCATAGGTGGAGCTGAAGTGCAGCGGCGGCACCACGGCGCCGGTGCGGGGCTCGAAGTCCTGGCCGGCGTGTACGGCGCGGGTGTTGAATCCTTGGTTTTGTGAGGCAGACATGGGGCTCCTTGACTTTGACGAAGCAGGAAACGGTCAGTTGCTGAGGTACGCGAGAAGGTCGTGGCGGGTCAGGATGCCCACAGGGGCGCCGACGAAGGTGACCATGACGGTGTCCACGTCGGACAGGAGTTCACGGGCGGCGGAGATGGTTTCCAGCGAACCGATCACCGGCAGCCGCTCCCCCATGTGTTCCGAGATTTTGTCCGTCAGCTTGGCCTCGCCGCGGAACAGCTTCGCGGTCAGCGACCGCTCGTCCACTGCTCCGAGGACCTCGCCCATGACCACGGGCGGTTCCTGGGACAGCACCGGGATGTGACTGACACCGAACTCGTTCATGATGTTGATGACGTCGCGGACAGTCTCGTTGGGGTGGATGTGGACCAGGTCCGGAAGCTCGCCGGTCTTGGACTTGATGACCTCGCCCACCGACGCTTCCTCCCCGCCGGAGAGGAAGCCGTAGGAGCGCATCCACTGGTCGTTGAAGATCTTGGCGAGGTAGCCGCGGCCGGAGTCCGGCAGGATCACCACCACCACGGCGTCCTCGGGAAGATCCCGCGCCGTCCGCAGCGCAGCGACCACGGCCATGCCGGAGGAACCGCCCACGAGCAGTCCTTCCTCCCGCGCCAGGCGCCGGGTCATCGCGAACGAGTCCGCGTCGCTGACGGCGAGCACCTGGTCTGGAACGGATTTGTCGTAGTTGGCGGGCCACATGTCCTCGCCGACGCCTTCGACGAAGTATGGGCGGCCGGTACCGCCCGAGTAGACAGAACCTTCGGGATCCGCCCCGATGATCTTGACTCTGCCGCCGTCGGACTCCGGACGGTCAGCCGAGACCTCCTTGAGGAAGCGGCCGGTGCCGGTGATGGTGCCGCCGGTTCCGGCGCCGATGACGCAGTGCGTCACCTTGCCGTCCGTGTCGCGCCAGATCTCCGGGCCCGTAGTCTCGTAGTGGCTGCGCGGAGCCGCGGGGTTGGAGAACTGGTCTGGTTTATACGCCCCGGGAATCTCGGTGACCAGACGGTCTGAAACGCCGTAGTAGCTTTGCGGGCTGTCCGGCGCGACGGAGGTGGGGGTCACCACCACTTCCGCCCCGTAGGCCTGAAGGACGGCACGCTTGTCCTCCCCCACCTTGTCCGGGACAACGAAGATGCACTTGTAGCCTTTTTGCTGCGCTACCAGCGCGAGACCGACGCCGGTGTTGCCGGACGTCGGCTCGATGATGGTGCCGCCGGGCTGGAGCTTGCCGTCCCGTTCAGCGTCCTCGATCATCTTGGCCGCAATGCGGTCCTTGATGGAACCGCCGGGGTTCACGTATTCCAGCTTCACGAGGACGGTGGCTTTGATGCCGTCGGTGACGTGGTTGAGCTTGATCAGCGGGGTATTGCCGATAAGGTCCAGAACGGACTGGGCGTACTTCATGGGTACAAACTTACCGTCTTGCCCGCCCGCCGGGGTTTCAGGCGG
>JAPSJV010000073.1 GCA_031178005.1 Pseudarthrobacter sp. | reverse complement strand
TGCTCGAATTCGCACCCGCAACAAGCCTGCACTCAGAACCTTTCGGTCCGTATGCTCCCGTTAGACCAGTAGATGATGCCGTTTTCAAAGCGCTGGGCGCGTGTGGACGTATTCAAGGAGTACTCGTCTGTGACCGGGCGTCCGATGAAGGAGTAGCCTCCCCTCCGCTCATATTCCCAGCGGATGGCTCCCTGCAGCAGTTTGGTTCCATATTGAGGTGTGAAGTAAAAGGTCCCACCCTGGAAAGCCTGGACCGCGCCTCCCTCAAGCCAGCGGCTCTCATCGGACACAGGGTAACCGGCAACTCCGGTCTGGCCGCCCTTATTCCACCAGGCCTCCCGGATTCCGGCGCCGATGTAATGGAGGCCAATTTGCGGTGTGTAGTACATCGTTCCATTCGTGAAGTGCTGGGCTATTGCGCCGCCGCCCAAAGGCTCCTCGTCCCGTATGGGGTAGCCCGCGTCATGGCCGTTGTACCACTTCTGCACAATGGCACCCCATAGCGGGTGTGCCCCGCCTGCCGGCGACCAGAAAATAATCCCATGTTGGAATTGTTGCTGCGCCCCGCCCTGGACGGTTCGTTCCTGACTGGTGGCCGCGCCCAGCTGCGAGGCCGGTCCACCCATTGAGTTGTATTTGGCCCCGATCGCGCCCCCCACCGAGAAGTTGTCGGCTGAAGCTGATGCGGTGTGCAGCAGACGGTTCGGCGTTCCACTTCCAGTTCCTGCAATGATTCCTCCGATCGCGGACGAGACGAGCCGATCGGTCACTTGGTTGGGTGTTAGAAGAGGGTTGCCGGATAAGAGGAGGGCGGCAGCACCAGCCACGTGCGGAGTAGCCATGGACGTTCCACCCAGTGACGCCGTGGCCGTCGTGGACGTGTGCCAGGCGGAGCGGATGCCTACACCCGGCGCGTAGAGGTCCACGCATTTGCCGAAATTTGAGAAGGAGGCCTGCCTGTCGGAGGAATCGCTTGCCGCTACTGTGACGGCGGAGGGCGTACGGGCCGGAGAAGCCGTGCAAGCGTCAACGGCGTTGTTTCCGGCTGAAACGATGGCCGGGAGGCCGTTGTTGATGACCGCCTGAACCGCCGCGTCCAAGGTGCTGCTGGTGGGTCCACCGATACTCAGGTTGACTACGGCCGGGGTGCCAGGTCGGTGATGACCGGCAACCCAGTCGAGCCCTGCGATGATGTCCGAGTAGACGCCGGAGCCATCACATTCGAGTGCCCGCACCGGAATAAGGGTGGCGGATTTGGCCACGCCATGGACGGCGCCGCCGATGACTCCTGCCACGTGCGTGCCGTGGCCGTTGCAGTCGCTTGATCCCAGGCCGTCAGCCTTTGCTGTCCATCCAGCGCTGACCCGGCCGCCGAAATCGGCATGAGATGCGAGGATGCCGGTGTCCACGACGTATACGCTGACACCCTGGCCGGAGGCGGCAGGTGTGTAGGAGCCGGAGAGCGGCAGTGCCTGTTGATCGATCCGGTCGAGGCCCCACGGGGCGTTGCGCTGCACCTCGGATACTGTGACAGCGTGGTCTGGCTCCACCGTTGCGGCCCGGCCCGAGCGGAGCAGGGCGGCAGCCTGCCCCGGGCTGGCTTCAATAGCAGCGCCCTTCACTGCCTTGGTGAAAGTTCTGGTGACGCCAATTCCCTGGGCGCGGAGGGCCGTCACCTCGGCCGCGACGTCCTTGCCAGGAGCGAATTGGACAAGGTAGCGGCCGCTATCACCCGCAGCAGCGGAAGGAGCGGCGTGCGCAGCGGACGCCAGCCAGGGGCCGGCCGCCACCGCGCCTGAGCAGAGGGCGACGGCGGAGAGCAGGACGGTGCGACGTGCCTGGCGGAAGAATTGGCGCAACTGAATGTGGTCCTTAAGTGTGGAAGAAGAAAGGGCGGTGACGTGTTCCCGGCTCAAATCTAACGGGGACTGGTGGCAAACGGTCAACCTTCGCTCAATCCTGCGCATCTTCTGCGGAACCTCGGAAATCAACATGCGGCGCCTCCTGGCTCCACCCGTGTCAGGCATTGTCGTCCATCCACAAGGGCGGGAAGTCACAACCGGTCACACTCATGGCGACAGGTACGTGGAGTTCATACACTGAGCTCAGGTCATGAGCGCCAGCGCCAAGCCCCGGCTCGCTGGCCGGCAACCCTCCATCCGCGGTGGGGTGCCCCGGGTGAGGACCTGGCTGTCCGGCAGTGGCCGGATGGCAAGCGCGGCCCGCGGTGCTTCGAGCATGCCGGGCCCATGTCAAAGGAGCCTTAATTGTCCAACGGATGGTCTTTCGAAACCCGCCAGATCCACGCAGGGCAGGAGCCGGACGCTGCCACCGGCGCCCGTGCACTCCCCATTTACCAAACCACGTCCTTTGTGTTCCCCAGCGCCGAGAGCGCAGCGAACCGCTTTGCCCTTGCTGAGCTGGCGCCCATTTACACCAGGATCGGCAACCCCACGCAGGAAGCCGTGGAACAGCGGATCGCAAGCCTTGAAGGCGGCCTGGGAGCCCTGCTGCTCAGTTCGGGCCAGGCCGCTGAAACTTTTGCGGTCCTGAATATTGCCGAGTCGGGGGACCACATTGTGGCCAGTCCCAGCCTTTACGGCGGAACCTACAACCTCTTCGCCCATACCCTGAAGAAGTTCGGCATCACTGTCACGTTCGTGGCGGACCCGGACAACCTGGACCAGTGGCGTGCCGCAGTGCGGCCCAACACCAAGCTGTTCTTTGGCGAGGTGGTCTCCAACCCGCGGCAGGACGTCCTGGACATCGAAGGCGTTTCCCAGGTTGCGCATGAGGCCGGGGTGCCCCTGATAGTGGACAACACCTTGTCCACCCCGTACCTGATTCGGCCATTGGAATGGGGCGCGGACGTCGTGGTGCACTCGGCCACGAAGTATTTGGGCGGTCATGG
>JAPSJV010000021.1 GCA_031178005.1 Pseudarthrobacter sp. | reverse complement strand
ACGCGGATTTCCGAGAGAGTGGGCGCTTCCCACTTCTTCAGATTTTTGTTATCGATCATGGTTCTCTTTCCTTTCGGTCTCTGGATGGGTACTTGGACAGGAATCAGCCGGGCAGGGCGAAGGCGATTAACGCGCTGCCGTGACCCGCGGCGCTCATTCCGGGGACGATGCCTTCCAGCCATCCACCCCACCGAGTGGGACGACGACGTTCGGATCGTTCGACCTTTCTATGGGCGGAGCTGGGTGGGTCCATCCAGGTAATCGTCATTTCTTCAGCAATCGTCACTGGACATCACCTCCTTGTGAAATCACACACGTGTTGCGCGAAAGTCCCTGCGCAACAACCCGCTCTTCCGAGCCCGTTGAGAAGTAACCGTATGCCCATCCGGACCCGACGGCCAGACACAACCGCCGGGCCCCCACACCATGCCGCTCAACCGCCCCAACGTGCCGCTCATCCTGAGACTTGGGTCACACTCCGGAACCGTCGCGCTTCCCTTTCAGTGCACTCCCGCACATGCCTCAGTGGCGCGAAGGACGCGGACCATGTTGCCGTGGGTCAGGGCAGCGAGGTCCGATTTAGACCATCCGCGCCTGTCGAGCTCCGCCAGCAGCGCGGGGTAGCGGTCCACCGAGGCCATATCATCGGGAGGCGTCATGCCGTCGAAGTCGCTGCCGAGTCCGACGTGATCAATCCCGGCGACGGCGCGGATGTGGTCCAGGTGGTCACTGATCTCCGGGATACCGCAGGGGGGCTTGGGATTGTCCGCAAGCCACGCGGCTTCCCGTGCGGATGCTTGCGGCCCGGTCCAGTCTGGCTGCGCCGATTTGCGCGCCGTGGACCACGCACCATACTCCTTGGAGAGAAACTCGGGGAGAAAGACGGCCATGACAATCCCCCCGCTCGCACCGACCGCCTTCAGCGTGGCATCCGTGACGTTGCGCCGGTGGTCGCACACCGCCCGGGCCCCGGAGTGAGAGAAGAACAGCGGTGCCTTGGTGACGCGCGCGACATGTTCGACGGTTGTGTCGGCGCAATGCGACAGGTCAACGAGCATACCGAGCTCGTTCATGGTCGAGACCACCTGTTCGCCGAATTCGCTGAGACCGCCGACGCCCGGACCGTCTGTTGCGCTGTCCGCCCAGGAGGTGTTCGCATTGTGTGTCAGCGTCATGTACTTGATGCCGCTGCGGTGCATGAAGCGCAGGACGTCGATGGAGTCGAGGATCTGGTGCCCGCCCTCTAAACCCATCAGCGAGGCGAGACGGCCTTCGGCGAAACAGCGTTCGACGTCGTCAGCGGACCGTGCGAGGGTCGTGAGGTGGGGATAGGTCTCGCACATCCGGTGGACCGCCTCGATCTGGGCGAGGGTCACGGCGGTCATGTCGGTAGGGTTTCCGGTAGAGGGCACCCAGATTGACCAGAACTGCGCCCCGACGCCGCCTCGTTCGAGCCGGACCAGATCGGTATGCAGCTGTGGCTGCTCGCGTGCGGGGTCCAACCGGCCGAAGTCCAGTCCCGCCAATTTGTGGTGCTTCCACAACATATCGTTGTGGCCGTCGATGATCAGGTGGTGTTCTGTGGTCATGCGTGGTTCTCCAATGGGTGTCGTCCGTGCACGGCGCCAGCAGGTTGGCCAGTCGCAATCGTCCCATGCGCTGACAAAGGCGCAGACATCTGGCGACACGATCTTTTCGATCCCGCTTCCGGTTACCGGTGCAATCACCCGACAGCCTTCGCACGATCAGCGAGGTAGCAACAATGCCGGTGAAGGAACTGCGAGGGCCGGCGGGCCGGCTACCTCAGGTGAGGCCCAGCTCCTTGAACGCAGCCACGAGGCCTTCCCGACTTGGGGGTGCAGCCATGCGGTCCGCCAGTGCCGTCAACGCCGGCGAGGATCCTTCAATTACGACGCCGACACCCGCGTAAGCGATCATCTCCAGGTCGTTTTCTCCGTCACCCACTGCAATAGTGTCCTCGCGGGGGATGCCGAGGCGGCCAATGGCGGCGGCAATGCCGTCCGCCTTGCTGATGCCTTTCCGGTACAGCTCGCCGGCATGCCGGCCTTCGTCCGCGATGGAATTGGCGACGACGGCAATGCCGTCGCCGATTTCCTCGACCAACTGCTCCATAGGCACTGGGGACTCGAATACGGACACCTTGGCGAACGGGAACGCGGCGAGGTCAGCGGAAAGCTCAATAGTGCGAAGTGCGTCCAGGATGGCTGACGACCCGGCTTCCGGCCCGTCGGGATGCTTGCTGAAGTGCTTGTCCATGATGGCTCGCAGGCGCCCTTCGGCCGATTCTGGCGCATACAGTGCCTCGGTTGCCTCCAGAATGTAGACGGCGCGGTTCGAATCCAGTACCGCAATCGTCCTGGCCGCCAAATCCGCCGGCAAGCGGAGGTCAACCAGCACCTCGCCCGCCACTTCAACATAGGCACCCGCACTGGCCACGATACCGTCGAAGCCGGCAGCCTTGATGCTCTCGGGGACCATGGACAACGGCCGTCCAGTGCAGAGGAAGACCTTGTGGCCGGCTTCCCGGGCAGCGCGGACCGCCCGGACATGGCCCTCGGGGACGATGCCGAAATCGGCATAGGTGCCGTCCACATCGAGAAAAACGGCCCGGACCGCGCCCGGTTTTGCAGTGTCGACGGCGGCGTGCGCGGTGTCAGGGGTGGGCGCGGCTACGGTAGTGCTTGGCTCAGAGCTCATGCTCCCGGATCATACCGGGAGCATGTCATCGGAACACACCGCACACATCGTTCCAAACCACCGCAGGCCCGCCCTCGGCGGATCCTAGTCCGCCGTTTCCTCCGGCGGTTCGGAGCTGAACGGGACACCGGGCGCGCGGTCCTCGGTATTGCCCTCGTCCATTTCGGCGTCGGAAGATGGCAGGATCACGTCCTCGTCATGGAGGTCTTCCCCGCTGTCCTCCGGATTCCCGGCCTCCACACCTTCATCGCCAAACCCCTGCCGGCCGGAAGCCTGGTCTTCAGCCGACTCCCGGGGAACCGGTTCGAATCCCGGATCGTCCGCTTCGCTTTCGGCATTGCGCTGGTCCTCCGTACCGCCAAAGCGGCCTGCTCCTGGCTCGCCGGAGCTGTCCTTCTCCTCCGGATCAAAGTGGCTGAGGTTCGGCGCGTCAGTCTGGTACCGCTCGCCGTCGGACGTGTCCTGGCTCAGCCCGGCAGCATCGAAGTCTTCCTCTTCGCGCGGCTGGGCAAACTTCTGGCCGCCCGCCTCCTGTTCGGCAGTGGGAGTGCCGTAACCGCCGGCTTCCTCGTTGGGATCGAGCTGCTGGTTTTCGCTCATGTTTCCTCCTGTGCCGTTGTTGGTCTGCCAACCCCTTTGACGCTAACGCAGCTGGTCCTGCAGGTCCATGCTTTCAAGCAAATTGGTCAGTAAACTTAGCAACCATTGAAAAGCTCTGCTGCTTAGGCCTAGGTTTGAAGCACCGGAGGCAGGTTGAAAATTCAAGGCAGGCTACGGAGGATCACCGATGTCCAGGCTGGAAGCTAACGAGGAGAGCGGCCGGAACGAGACCCGCGAGGAGCGGATGGACCGCAACTGGGCCGAACTCCTGCAGGAACTCCGCGTACTCCAGACCGGCGTCCAGATCCTTGCCGGCCTGCTGTTGACGTTGCCCTTCCAGGAACGGTTCAGCACGCTCGATGACTTCCAGATCGGGCTTTACCTCACCAACGTCGTTGTCGCTTCCCTGACCACGGCGTGCATCCTGGTGCCCGTCAGCATCCACCGCAGGCTGTTCCGCAAGCGGCTCAAGGAGACATTGGTGTCCAGCGCGAATGTCCTCACCAAGGTGGCCCTCGCCGGCGTGGGCCTGCTGAGCGCCGGCACCGCGGCGCTGGTGTTCGACGTCGTTGCCGGACGGACTGCCGGACTCACTGCGGGAGGCGTACTGCTGGCGCTGTTGCTCATCCTGATGGTCTACGTTCCCAGCAGGCTCAGCAAAGGCGCGGCAAACGGCTCACCCAAAACCCGGGGAGGGGACGATGAGTAAGTGGCTCAAGGAACATGGCCTGTTTTTGGTCAATCTTGGATTGTTCGTGGTGTTCCTGGGCGGCATGATCCTCACCGGGGCCGCTAATTACAATGAGGAGCAGTCGGCGCACGGCCAGCCCACAGTGTCCGTCATCGGATTCCTGGGCACCGGCGAATTCGTCGAGGCAACCTTTGAGAACTGGGAGTCCGAGTTCCTCCAGATGGGCATGTACGTAGTGCTCACCATCTTCCTGTTCCAGAAAGGCTCCTCGGAATCCAAGCCCATCGGTCCCGAGGCAGCACAGGACCAGGACCCCCGGGATACCTTCGCCAAAGAGGACACGCCGGGTCCGGTTAAACAAGGCGGGCTGGCGCTCAAGGTTTATGAGCACTCCCTGTCCATCTTGCTCTTTGCCCTGTTCCTTGCCTCCTTTATCCTGCACGCCTTCGGCGGCGCCGCAGCTTACAACGATGAGCAGGCCGTGCATGGCGGAGAAACGGTTACAGTCCTCCAGTACGCTGGCACCAGCCGCTTCTGGTTTGAGTCATTCCAGAACTGGCAGAGCGAATTCCTCGCCGTGGCGGTTCTGGTGGGCGCGTCCGTTTACCTGCGTGAGAAGGGTTCGCCCGAATCCAAGCCGGTGGACGAACCGCACTCGGAAACCGGCGCCTAAGCGATAGGGGTCAGGCTCCTTCGAGAAGCTGGGTGGTGGCCCGGGTGAGGTACCCGGCAGCATTTGCGACGGCGTCTTCCGGGCTCGCCGCGATGTCCAGCAGCTGCGCGGCAGCCTCGATGCCGTGCCCTGCCAGGTCCTCCATGGTCACGAGGATGCGTCCGGCCACCACGATCACGGGAATACCGAGCTCCCGGGCCGCGTCCGCCAACGCGATGGGCGCTTTGCCCGTCAAGGACTGGGAGTCCATGGATCCTTCGCCGGTTATCACCAGATCGGCCTGCTCCAGCTGGCCAGCCAGCCCCGTCAGGCCCGCCACCAGCGCGAATCCGCCTTCAAGCCGGGCATTCGTAAAGCCCAGGAACGACGCCGGGAAGCCGCCGGCCGCGCCGGCACCCGGGACGTTAACGTCCCGGCCGGTCACTTCCCGCAGCACTGACGCCCAGTTGCGCAGGCCGGCGTCGAGCTGTTCCACGGCATCGTCGTCGGCGCCCTTTTGTGGTCCGAACACGTGCGCCGCACCGTCCGGCCCATACAGCGGGTTCCGGACATCCACGGCAATCCGGAACGTCACGGCAGCAAGGCGCGGATCCAGTCCCGAAACGTCCAGACTGACGACGTCGGCAAGCGAGCCACCGCCCAACGGCACCACATTGCCGGCAGAGTCCAGCGGCTTTAAACCGAGCGCGCGCAACGCGCCGCTGCCGCCGTCGCTCATTGCCGAACCGCCGAGGCCCAGCACGATTTCGGTGGCGCCGGCATCCAGCGCCGCCGCGATGAGCTGGCCGCAGCCGTAACTGTGAGCGCGCAGGGCGTTCTCGCGGGTGGGCTCGATGTGGGCAAGACCGGAAGCCTGTGCGGTTTCTATGACGGCGACGCCATCCGTTTTCCGGAAGGCCCATGCCGCTCCCACCGGCGCCAGCACCGGTCCCACAACTGCGTTCAGCCGCTCCTCATAACCTGCGGCGACGGCAGCTTCCAACGTTCCCTCGCCGCCGTCGGCGATGGGGAATTGGGTAGCCACGGCATCGGGGTACACGCGCAGCGCACCCTCCGCTATGGCGCTGGCGGCTTCGGCAGCGGTGAGCGAACCCTTGAATTTGTCCGGGGCGATAAGAATGCGCATGGATCCATCCTGCCAGCAGTCGCGCGGAAAGCGCTTGCCTCCGGGATTGAAGTACTCAATATTTCCTTGCATTGCCGCGCAGGCCCCGGACTGGCCGGACCCTACAATGAGGGAACGCCTCACAAGAACCTGGCATGGGAGGGACCACCGTGGTTGAACGATCCGTTGGCAGTGGGCGATCCCCCGTCCCGCTGCCTGCCAAGAACGCTCCGGACCTTGCTTCCCGCTGCCGGGACCTGGAGCGTCAGCTGGAGGAACAGGCCCGCTTGCTTTCGGAGGCCCAGGCTGCGCTGTTGGGGTCAGCGAACGGACTGCCCCGTCCTGCAACACCGGCGGACTCGTTGCCCACCGGTGACGCGCCTGGCCGGGAGGTTCTGGAGCCGGGCCTGGAAATGGTCCGGCGCCTTCGCCAGCAACTGGCAGAGGAACTCCGGCGAGCCGCCTCCGCCGGGCGCTCCTCCCTTGTCCTTGAGTACCAGCCCGTAATCAGCCTGGCCAACAACAGTATTGAGGGCGTGGAGGCGTTGCTTCGGTGGGACCATCCCGTTCGCGGACGCCTGGCACCGGACGCCATACTGCCCCTGGCCGAAGAAGCCGGGCTTCTCCCGCAGGTCACTGCATGGGTGCTGCGCACCGCCGTCGGGCAGCTTGCCGAATGGCAGCAGCAAGGACTGGCCGGCGGGGACTTCACCATGCGGGTTAACCTGGCACCGTCACAGCTGCAGAGCCTGCAATTCGCGGACGATGTGCGGTCCCTGGCCTCATCCACAGGGGTACGCCCGCAGCAGCTGATCCTGGAACTCACCGAGAAGGCGATTGTGACCGGCAATGACCTGGACCGGTACTCGCTGGCGGCTCTGCGCAAGCTGGGCATCGGTTTGGAGATTGACGACTTCGGCACGGGTTACTCGTCGATCAGCTACCTGCAGAACCTTCCTGTGGACAAGGTCAAGGTGGACCGTTCACTTATTTCCGGGCTGGGCACCGACGGCAAGCAGGCCGAATTCGTGGGAGCGGTGCTGCAGCTGATCCGGGCCTGTGGCCTTGACGCCGTGTGGGAGGGTGTGGAAACGGCGGAGCAGGCAGCCGAACTCCGGCGGCTGGGCTGCACCAGCGCTCAAGGGTTCTTCTTTGCCCGCCCCCAGGCAGCCGAAGCAATCGAAGCGCTCCTACGGCGGCGACGCGCACGGAGCGACCAATAATTTGACATTCCGTGCACGAATCCCGAGTTGGCTATAGGATCGCACTACGGCCCCGGGCCGTGCGGGGGGCGAACCATCCCAACTTCCTCAGGAATGCCAGTTGACTTCAATAAGAGAGCAAGCGTGGGGAATTATCGCCGACGTTCTGGCCAGCGATGATCCCTCGGGCGCAAGCATGCGGCACCGGCTCTGTGAGCACCTCGCCGCCTACCCCCTTGAGCCGGAACGCGCACTCTTTCTCCACATGCAGGAAACCCGCGAGCGGCCTACGGCCGGGGACCCTGCCGGCACGCAGCAGGGCTCTGGCACTCGCTCCCGTGCCGCCGTCGAACATCCCGGATCATTCCAGCGGAACCTGAGGATCAGCGAGCTGCTGCACAACCGTATGCTCCTTACTGCCTTCCAGCCGATCCTGGACCTGGGCCTGGGCACTGCGGTGGGTGTCGAGGCGCTCTCACGGTTTGTCAGCGACGACGGCGCCAGCGCCGACGTCTGGTTCGCCGAGGCCACGGCGTTGGGCCGCAGCCTTGAGCTCGAGTTTTTCGCAATGGGGTCCGCGCTGCGCACGGCTGAAGAGTTGCCGGAGCACGTCTTCCTCTCCATTAACATCTCGCCGGCAGCCTGCCTGGACGCGCGGCTCTCCGAGCTTCTCGCTGCTGGCCGGATTCCGCTGGATCGGATTGTCCTGGAGCTTACCGAAAGCGTACGCGACGACGACTACCCGGATGTTGTGGCAGCCTTGGCACCGTTGCGGGTGGAGGGTTTGCGGATCGCCGTCGATGACGTCAACCCGGACCTTGGTGCGATGAGCCGAATGGTCCAGCTGGAGCCGGACTTCATCAAACTGGGGCGGAACGTCATCAGCGGCATTGATTCGGACCAGCACCAGCAGCAACTGGCCGGTGGCATGGTGGGCTTCGCGGCGCGTATGGGCTGCACGCTGATCGCCGAGGGCGTCGAAGACTCCGCAGAGCTCACCGCCCTGGCGGCTCACGGCATCACCCTCGGACAAGGTTATTTCCTGGGCCGCCCCACCATCCAGCCCCAGGAATGGGCCAGTTGGACGCTGCAGGACTCCCACAAAGCTCCGTAACCTTCACCGTGTCGCTGCCCACCCGCACCCGCCCAGGCCCGGTTCGCTGACCGGAAGCTACTCGTCGTGGCCCTGGTCGCCGCTCATCTGGTCCTCGGCGGGCGGGGTCTCCCCCGGCGGCACTCCGCCGCCCGGCTCCAGGCCCGTGATATTGCCGTTGGCGGGGTCCGGATTGGCTGATGCCGCCGAATCCCGCCGCTCGGAATCGAGGCTTCCATCGTGGCCTTCGTCCGGGTGATGCCGGCGCTCCGGGCCCGCAGAATCGGTGTCGCGATGGATCTTGCGCATGGTTCAACCTTCCTCTCGGCGGATTCCTGTGTGTATGGAATAATCATAAGCCTACTGATGATTCCAATGATTGCCATCCCGCATAGTGGTGGCACCCTATCCAAGGAGCAGGCAGATGGGACTCGGAGACAGCATCGGCAAGGCCGCGGAAAATGCCATGGAGGACCTCGCCGGGACGTCCGCCCCGCAGGACGAGACGGCCCAGGGACAGGACAAGAAGCCTGGCATGGAAGGCATCCCCGATCCGGCGGACCCGAACGACGATGTGGAAGTTCATTCGTCGCTCAGCGAAGGTTCCAACGCGATGGATAAGGAACGCCACCAGGAAAACGAACCGGACACGTCCGCTCCGGGTTCACTGCACAACAACGGCGAATAGCGGCCTACGCGCCGGCCCACTGCCCGCGTTCCCGCAGCACATCCCGGAGCAGGTCTGCCCTGTCCGTCACCAAGCCGTCCACCCCGAGGTCAAGGAGCCTGTGCATCTGGGCGGGGTCATTGACGGTCCAGACGTGGACCTGAAGTCCTGCCCCATGTGCGCGCTGTACCATCCCGGCCGTAACTACACGGACAAACCATTGCCGGACCGGAACCTGGAGTGCGGCCACATTCCGCAGGAGCCGCGGCATCAATACCTTGCGCAGGCGGACCGGAAGCAGCGGCCCCAGCAGCACGAACACGGCATTCGTCAGCACCCCGGCGGAGGAGGCAACCGGCCGGCTGAGCAACCGCTGGACTGCCCGGCGTCGGCGGTCCGAAAAACTGGCCACCAGCACGCGGTCATGCAGGCCAAGTTCCTCAATTGCCAGGGCCAATGGCCTGACCGAATTCCAGTCTTTGACGTCCAGGTTGAGCTTCACGTCCGGGAACTCCGCTGCCAGCCGGGCCAGCGTAGGGATGGACGCGATCCCACCGATCCTCGCCCTGGCAACCTCGGCGCTGGAAAGTTCGGCGATTCTTCCGGTCATGCCGGTCACGCGGTCAAGGGTGCTGTCGTGGAAAAGCAGCACCACGCCGTCGCACGTAGTGTGCACGTCCGTTTCCAGATACCGGTAGCCGAGATCGACGGCGGCGCGGAACGCCGACATCGAATTCTCCAGGCCGTCCCTTGAGAAACCGCGATGTGCCATGGCGATAATGTCCGGCGGTGCGAAGAACGGCAGCGGATCAGTCACATTCTGAAGCGTACTCCGCGGGTCAGTCAGTGGTGCGGAAGAATCTCCACACCGTCAGTGCAATGCAGCAGGGTACGGCCGCGGCCTTCATCCAAATGGACCCAGACGGTGCTGTAATCCGGCGTCATATCCTCCACCAGGCCACCGGTCTCGAAGCCCGGAGCCAAACGCACTTTAACGCGGTCGCCCTGCCGGAGATCCTTCCAGTGCGATGCCGGTTCTGCCGCATGCAGCGGCCCGTCCTGCAGCTTTCGGCTTGTTTTCCGTCCCATGATTTCCCCAGAATCTCGCGTGGTTCGTGAACTGCTGTTCAGAGTAGTGACTCAAGGTAAACACAGGGTGATACCCGGGTGTCAGTCATGGACGCAGAAGATGACCCAATGCGGCGAGCTTGACCTCAAGAATCTGGGCCACGCCGTCGTCGTCGAAAGCCGGCGCGACCTGACCTGCTGCGCGAATCGCATCCGCGTGTCCGCTGGCCATGGCATAGCCGTCTCCGGCCCAGCGAAGCATTTCAATATCGTTGGGCATGTCGCCGAAGGCCACCACGTCAGCGGCCTCGATACCGAGGGAATCCGCATATTCCGCCAGCGCCACCGCCTTGTTCACACCTGGGACGCAGATTTCCAGCATGGCCACGCCGGGAGCGGAGTGCGTTACGGCCGCCAAATGCCCGACGGCGGGAGCCACCGCTGCGAGGAATTCATCCGCCGTGCCCTCCCGGAGCACTGCCAGGAACTTCACAACACCGTCATCATCCGTGAGCGTTTCGGTCAGCGGGGCGGGGCTGAACTGGGCGAGCAGCTCGCTGGATTCGTTTTCGATGAAGCCGGGTTCCACGTGGAAGCCGGTGAGCGTCTCGGCTGCGAACAGGGCCGAGGGGCGCACGTCCTTGATGATCCGGCGGATCTCCATCACATCCGCCAGGCGCATGGTGCGGGCGGAAATAACCCGGTCCGCGTCGAAATCCCAGACCACCGCACCATTGGAGCAGATGACCGTGCCGGTGTGGCCCATCTGGTCCTCAAGGGGTGTCAGCCAACGTGGTGGCCTGCCGGTGACGAAGACCAGTTGAATGCCTGCCTTCCGGCAGGCATGGAAGGCGCGGACCGTCCGGCTGCTGATTCTGCCGTCATGCCCCAGAATCGTTCCGTCCATGTCACTCGCTACCAACCGCATTCCGTCAGTCTACGATGGACCGCGTTGTGGCCACAGTTGACGCAGGTCACCAGCGGCCCGCTATTATTGCGTTATACGGAATTTAGTTTCCGCAATGCGAAACACAAGCGAAACCTTGATCGCGAAATGCCGACAGATTTTGAAGTATCCCAAAGAAGGGTGCCCCATGTTGCTCTCCGAGTTCAACCAGGCTGACAGCGCCGCGGCAGAGTCGGCCTTGCGGCCGTGCCTGGACATCCAGCGCTGGATCGATGAAGTGGCGGGGGCGCGCCCGTTCGGCAGTGTGGCCGAACTCCAGTCCGCTGCAGCCGTCGCCGCCAAGCCATTCACTTCTGACGAGGTCGAGGCAGCGCTGGCGCACCATCCCCGGATCGGCGAGCGCGCCGCGGGCAGCAGCACGGAGGCCAAGTTCTCGCAAAAGGAACAGCAGAGCCTGGGCGAGGCCAGCCCGGAAACCATGGCCGCACTCGCGGCCGGCAACGTTGAGTACGAAAAGAAGTTCGGCCAGGTGTTCCTGATCCGCGCCGCCGGCCGCAGCAAGCCCGAAATCCTGGAAGCACTGCAGGAACGGCTGGGGCACACTCCCGAACAGGAAGAACCGATCATCCAGGAGCAGCTCCGGCAGATTGCCCTGCTCCGGCTAGAAGGAGTCATCAGCGAATGAGCGTTTCATTTATCACCACCCACATCCTGGACACCACCACGGGGAAGCCCGCCTCAGGTGTTCCCGTAGCCCTGCTGGCCAAGAACTCCGACGGATGGGAGACCATCGGCGAATCGGTGACCGACGCTGACGGCCGCGTCAAGGACCTTGGCCCGGAAGCCCTTGAAACCGGCACGTACCGCCTGGAGTTCCAGACGGCGTCGTACTTTAAGGCCCTCGGCACGGAAACGTTCTTTCCTGAGGTTGTGCTGACGTTCTCCGCCAGCGCCGATGAAGCGCACTACCACGTGCCGCTGCTGCTCAGCCCGTTCTCCTTCTCCAGCTACCGCGGCAGCTAGCCACAGCCGCCACCAGCCAGCACCACCCAGCGCAGGCCGGGACCTAAGGGGTCCCGGCCTCCGCTTTCCTTACGGCACGTGCCATGACAACCCGCGGCCATTCGTGCAGTCCATGGGCGATTTCGGCCTGAACGATGCGGCGGATTCCACCCGTCCACTCAGATTCCGGCACCTCCACAAAGCCCAGCCCCGTGTAGTACGGGGCATTCCATGGAACATCCCTGAAAGTGGTCAGGGTCAGCCGGTTCACACCCGCCCCGGCTGCCCGCTCCGCAAGATTTTCCATAAGGCGGCGGCCGATGCCCTGCCGCGCATTCAACGGGTCAACGGTTACCTGCTCAATGTGCACCCCTCCGTCCACGAGGTCCGCCAGCAGGTATCCAACGGGCCGGCCCGAGGAGTCGGCAGCCACCCAGGCACGTCCTGCGCCGACATATGCCTCAAGGGTGTCCGTACTGGGCGGAGCGTCGTCAGCGATCCGGTTCATCCCGACATCGCTGAACATCCCTCCCGCGGCGATTTCAATATCCTGCAGCCGCGCCAAGTCGGCCCTTTTGGCATATCTGATCATTGGCCGATTGCACCATGGGATTCGTTCCTTTGGCGCTTGGCGCCCTCAGCTGCCGCCCGGTGACTTAGATCACAAGCATTCCTCCGTGACATTTCGCGCACCCACACCGTCTTCCTTTCAGACGCGCAAACAGCGCGGTTCCCACCCGAACAGGAGTACGGCAATGACTACGGAATCCCAGATCCCCGGAACCAACACCGAGAAGGGCGCTGCCCGCGCTGCCGCTGCGAAGCAGGGGACGCACTCCAGCGTTGACACCACCCCCGTCAAATCCATCGCCACCGGCACTGACGTGGAACTCGCCGGTACCGACGGCCGCGGCGCTACCCAGGTAGCCGACGGCGTTGTGGCCAAGATTGCCGGCATCGCCATCCAGGAGATCCCGGGCGTCCATGCACTGGGCGGCGGCGCAGCCCGTGCCCTCGGCAACCTCCGCGAGAAGGTTGGCCAGAAGGATCTGACGCAGGGAGTGAGCGTGGAAGTCGGCAAGACCCAGGTGGCAGTGGACGTCACCATGGTGGTCGAGTACCCGCACCCCCTCCAGCAGGTGGCTGATGACGCGCGGGACGCCGTCTACACCGCCATTGAAGACCTCGTAGGCATGGAGGTCACGGAAGTGAACATCACCATCACGGACATCCACATCCCGTCAGAAGACGACGACGCTGACGGCGAAGAAGCTGCCCGCGAGCCGAGGGTGGCATGAGCCCGACGCTCGCCGGAATCGGAATCGGAGCCGTTCTGGCGTTCGCAGCCTTGGCTTTCGGCTTCTGGGGTTTCCTCCTGACGGCCCTCCTGATGGGAATCGGTGCCGTCCTGGGAAGGTCTGCCGAAGGACGGCTGGACCTGCGCGGCGTCGCTGATGCACTCACCGGCCGACGTTCCTCGTCATGACGCGCGCGGGGCACACCAGGATCACGCAGGCAGCCCTTCGACACACCATCGAGGCCATTGCGGCGCGAACCTTCCGGGTTCCAGCCTCGACGGTCTCCGCTGACCTGCAGGACGAGTCCGGCAATATCGCAGCCACCCTGGTGGTACCGCTGCCGGCGCCGGATCTCCTGCAGCCGGAACCCGCGCAGGGCAACGTCTTTGACCTCGCGGGCAGATCCCGGTCCGTGCTGATCCAGCAGACGCTTGAGCTCACCGGAAGGACCATGGGATCTGTTGATCTCAGGCTGACCGGCGCCAAGCCGAGACCGGAAAGGAAGATCGAATGAACACCGCATCGGCCATCCGCCGTCTGGAACGCAGGGAAACCCACTCGTCCCGCGCAGCGGCCTCAATCGTGACTGCCTTGATCCTGGCTGCCGCATTCCTCTGGCTGGCCGTGGAGCTGGTCCTGGCCCTGCTCGGGGCTGACCCGCTGATCGTAAGGCCGGGAGCAATGGCCCAGTGGCTGGTCCACGTTCCGGAAGCCACCGTGCCTGCTCGGCTTGTTGCTGCCGGGGGTGTCCTGGCGCTGCTCGGGATCGTCCTCCTGGCCATGGCGATGAGGGGTGGACGCCGGTCCCGGCGCACCCTGAAAAGCGGCCAGGCCGCAATCGTTGTTGACGATGACGTACTAGCCTCGGCAGTTTCGCGCCGGGCCCGCCTGGCCGGAAACTTTGCCCCCGGCCAGGTAACCACCACCGTAGGCAACGGCTCCATACAGGTACTGGTACGACCGACGTCGGGGCTCCCGGCGGACCGGTCCGCCATCCAGCAGGCCGTGGAAGAAGAACTGGCCGGCTACGGCCTGGACCGGAAGCTTTCGCCGAAGGTCAGGATCAGCACGGAAGGGGCGCTGGGACAATGAGCAACACGAATCGTGCCTTAAACCGCATTTTGCTGGCCCTCGGCGGCCTGGTATTACTGGCGGCCGGCGGTCTGACCGCCGCCGCAGGACTCCGGCCGGACGTGGCAGGGGCATGGACGACGGCGGCACAACAGTCAGTCGACGACGCACAGTCGCTGGCCGCAACAGCACCGGTGCCGGAACCGTTCCGGAGCTGGTGGGCGATCGCCGCCGTCGTACTTCTTGTCCTGGCTGCCGGCCTCTGCCTGCTTTGGATCACGCGTCAGGGCGGCGGGAAAACGCATCGCGTGGCCAGCCTTCCCGACGCCGGCCGGGGCCGCACCACTGTGGAGGTGGGGCTTCTCTCCTCCGGCGTGGAAGCGGCAATCAGTGGCAACCAGGCAGTCCTGGCTTCCTCGGTCAGCGCCTGGGAAGGACGGCGCGGAACCGCACTCCGACTGAGCCTCCAGGCCCGTCAGGGCGCATCACCGAGGGAACTGGCGGACACAGCCAACCAGGTGACACAAGGCATCTTCCGTCTCCTGGGACATGAGGTTCCCGTTCTGGTCCGCATCACCAGCGGAAACAGAACACGACTTGCCGGAAACAGCAGAACACGTTAGATCCGGCTTGACCCGCGTAGATTCGGCGAAGGACCTGCGCGGGAGATCACTATCAGTTGCAACCACACGAAGGAGAAACATCATGGGAATCAACGACAAGATCAACAACGCAGCCACGGAGCACCTGGGTTCCGCCAAGGAAGGCGCCGGAAAGCTGACCGGCAACGAAGACTTGCAGCGTGAGGGCCAGCAGGACCAGGCAAAGGCGAAAGTCGCCGACGCCGGCGAGAAGATCAAGGACGCTGCCGGAGACATCGGCAACAACCTCCGCGATGCCGCCCAGAAGATCAAAGACGGATTCAGCAAGAACTGAACGGCCGGCCGGCGGTTCCGGAACACCTCCGGAGCCGCCGGCCTTGGCGCGGTAGCAGCCCGGTAAACCCGGGAACCCGCCTCCATAAGAAAGCGACAAAACTGTGATTGGTTCACCATCGGCGCCTGATCGGCTGGCTCTGCTGCCCGACGCCCTGCTGGTGGGGCGGGCGGTAGATGGCGATACGGCTGCCTTCGAGGCTCTTGCCCGCAGGCACGGTCCCGTCATGCGGGCCAGCGCCCGCCGCCTGACGGGCTCCTCAGCCGATGCCGACGACGTTGTCCAGGAAGCCCTGGTGCAGGCATGGAAGCAACTGGACACGTTGCGTGACCCGGAAGCAGTCCGTGGCTGGCTGCTGCGGATCACGGGCAGCCGCAGCATCGACCACTTGCGGCGCCGCAAGCTCCATACGCCCTTGGATGGCCTGGAAGAACGGCTGGAATCTCCACCGGCAGGCCGCTCAAATCCAGAGTCGGCCGCTGTGAGGATGTCAGGAACCGAAGCACTGAAAGCAGCGCTGGACAGGCTGCCCGAAGAGCAGCGCCGCTGCTGGGTGCTCAGGCAATTTAACGATCAAAGCTATGAAGAAATAGCGCAAACCCTCAACATCAGCGCTGCCAGCGTTCGTGGCCGCCTGGCCCGTGCCCGCATTACGCTGGCACGTGAAATGGAGGAATGGCGATGAGCAGCACCAACAACCGGCTTGAGTGCGGGCGCAGCCTGGAAGAACTCAGCGAATACCTGGATACCGGGGAAATCTCCGATCCCGGCCATGTAGCGGCTTGCCCCGAATGCCAGGCCGCCCTGGACTCGATTGGCAGGCTTGCCACCCTGGAAGCTGAACTCCGCGACCAGGAGATCACTGAAGCTGGCAGCGGATCCGACGACTGGATGCAGTCCATCCTCAACAATCTCCGGCTGGAATTGCGGCCGGGCCGTGACATCCCGCTGCAGCCGGAGCACCCAGGTGACGTTCTTGTGGAAACCGAAGGTGCCATCCTGGCCCTGATCCGCTCGGTAACCGACGCCGTTCCTGGTGCTACAACGGGACGCTGCCGGTTGCTCGGCGACGTATCCGAACCTGGTGCAGCGATCACCGTCGACGCACAGGTGGCTGTCTTCTTTGGTGAACCTATCGCCGCGGTCGCTGAAGACGTACGCACGGAGATTGCCGCCGTCCTGGAACGGCAGACGGAACTCAACATAGCCGCGATCAACGTGACCGTCGTGGACGTACTGACACAGCCGGAACCGCCGGCACAGGAGGGAAACCAATGACTCATCCCACGCAGTCGCCAACAGACTCCGGCAACCTGGCCGCAGAGCTTACGGAGGTCATTCTGGCCGTCGACGGCGTTGTGGAGGTCTATCCCGCGAAGCCGTTGTGGAAGACCGCCGTCGGCGCCGTCCTCAACTCACTGGGTGCCGTCGCCGAGCCCTCCCCTGTCACGGTCCGTGACACAGACACCGGCCCGGAAATCCACGCCAGGATCGCAGTGTCCGGCGACCACTCCACGCCCGACGTCACCCGATCGGTTGCTGCCGCTGTCCGCAGGCACGTGGAGCCAGCCGCTGCAACGGTCCGCATCACGGTGGCCCGGATTACCGCCGGCTAGCCGCTACACAAATTCAGGCTTCCGTGCCTCGTACAGCACCACCAAAATCGACGGAAGGCCTAAGAGCAGCACAGGGAGGACAAGCAGGGGTCCGTACGCGTTAAACATCAGGAGTGACCCTACAACCGCGGCACCGACGACGCCGGCAAACAGCAAGTCGAGTCCACGGGATTTCCGCGCCACAGACAAGCGGGCTATACCAATGGACAGCGTCGCCAGACCAAGCACGAAGACGACGGCGGAAACGGCCCGCGTGTCGGAGAAAGATTCGAAGGCATCCACCGCTGCCAGGCCGGCGCAAAAGAGCATCCAGACGCCCAGCACAGTCGCGAGGATACTCGGAGCAAAACGGGTTCCGGGGGCTGCCCGTTCCCCGGCAACCATAGATTGCCTCGTGTTATCACCCATGCTGTCCCCCTGGTGGTTATCCAACGTGGTCATCGTAGCTTGGCTGTACCGGGCTTCGGGCCCTCACAGCCGTCGGTCTGCTACCCGCGCCCCACAAACGGCATGCCAGCCGCCGTCACCACCAGCGACCCGACGCTCGCCGTAGCCGGCATTCCGGCCATCAGCAGCACAGCCCGGGCGGCGTCGACTACGGGGAACGTGGGCTCCACCTTACGGCTGCCATCGGCTTGCAGTGCGCCCTCGCCCACCCCAATCGTGTCCATGATGTCCGTGGCGGTATTGCCGATGTCGATCTGGCCACAGGTGATGCCAAAGCCGCGTCCGTCCAGCTCAATGCTCTTGGTCAGGCCCGTCATCGCGTGTTTGGTCACGGCGTAGGCGACTGTCCGGGGCCGGGGCGAATGCGCCGAAATGGAGCCGTTGTTGATGATCCGGCCGCCCTGCGGGGACTGCGCCTTCATCGCGCGGACAGCCGCGGCGGCGCACAGCATGGAACCGGTCAGGTTCACGGCCAGCACCGCGTTCCAGTCCTCGAAGCTGATCTCATCCACGGAACCGGCAGGCCCAAACACACCGGCGTTGTTGAACAGGACGTCCACCCGGCCCCAGCGTTCTGTGGCTGCGGCGAAAAGGCGTTCGACGTCGTCGGGGAGAGTCACGTCGCACGGCAGCACCAGCGCCTCCGGATGAGTCTCTGCGCCGGAAAGGCGGGCTGTCTCCTGCAGCGCGTCTTCACGACGGCCGGCCAGCACCACGCGATACCCCTCCGCCAGCATCAGCTGCGCCACCGCCCGGCCGATCCCGGAACCCGCGCCGGTCACCACGGCGACCCGCGGGGTTTGGGGACTATTGACGACGGCGGCAGATTCGCTCACGCGTTTCCTTCCAGTTCTGTTGTAGGTTCTGTTGTGGGTACGGCAGTGGGTACGGCTGCCGCCGCGAATTCGGCCATCGAGTTGAAGGTCCAGCCGGGCTGGACGGGGCTTCCGGGATCGGGGGTGGCTCCCCAGCCGGGCCGGTTGTGCCGGCGGTTGATCCAGACGCTGGGCAGCCCGGCAGCAGCGGCGGGAGCATGGTCGTGGAACAGGCTCTGGGCAACGTGCAGGAGCCGAAGCCCTTCGGAGTCGGCATACTCCCTGAGGACGTCGAAGTTCCGCGCGTCAGGCTTGTAACTGCCTACGTCCTCGGCGGTGATGATCTTGTGGAACTCCACGCCCAGCCTCGCGTTGCTGCCGTCGAAGCTCCTACGGTCAACGTTGGACAGGATGATCAGTTTGAACCGTTCACTCAAACGCTGCAGCGCGGCAGCGGAGTCAGGGAAGGCGGGCCAGTCCGGAACGGAGGCACCCAGCCGTGTGGCGTCGTCGTCGGTCACGGCAATGCCCAGCTTGGAACCTGTGGCGCGGAAGGCATCGGCGAGAATGTCCGGGTACAGCGCTTCGGGGTTCTCGCGCTCCAGCCGCGCTTCCTCGTCCGCGTAGGCCAGGAGCAGCGCCTCATCGTCCAGCTCCGGATGCGACGCACGGGCCCACGGCCCCAGCACCGCGGTGATCCCGGCCTCCCAATCGATGAGGGTCCCGTAGCAGTCGAAGCTCAGGGCGTCATAGTCCTCGAACACAGCATCTTCCTCTCACGACATGTTCATACGGCAGGGGCCGCCACCAGTCCGGCGGCCTTCAGCCCCAGGTAAATACGGTCCCGCGAAATCGGCAACTCGCTGAACCGTACCCCGGTTGCATTGCGGATGGCATTGGCCAGCGCCGGAGCTACCGGGTTGAACGGGCTCTCACTCATCGATTTTGCCCCCATCGGCCCTAAAGCGTCGGATGTGACCGCAAAATAGACCTCGCTGCGCGGCACGTCCGCAAACGTGGGGATGTGGTACTGCCGCAGGATGTCCGTGGTGACCTTGCCGGCGTCGTCCACCACCACTTCCTCGTAAAGCGCGGCGCCGAGCGCCTGGGCAATCCCGCCTTCAATCTGCCCGCGGCACTGCCGGGGGTTCACCACTACACCTGCGTCCGCCGCCTGCACGCTCTGCAGGATGCGCAACTCGCCCGTGGCGCGGTTTACCGCCACCCGGAAACCATGCACATTGAACGCCACGGACCGCGGGGTCCCGCCCCAGCGGCCCTCCGCCGCGAGCTCGACGCCGGCATCCGCAGCCATGCGCGCCAGTTCCGCCAGCGGCACCCGGGTTCCCTCGCAGACCACAGCATCCTGCTCCAGGACGCATCCGGACACCTGGACCTGGTGGATGCCGGCGGCGAAGGCCCTGATCCGGACAGCCAGTTCCTCTGCGGCAGCGAACGTCGCTTTCCCTGCCACCACGGTCCCGGCGGAACCGAACGCACCGGTGTCATGTTCCACCAGGTCCGTATCCGACTGGCGGACGGCAACCCGGGGTGCCGTGGTGCCCAATGCCGAGGCGGCCAGTTGGGCGTGGACCGTGGTGGTTCCGTTGCCGAACTCGGCGGTCCCGACGTCGGCCATGTACGTTCCGTCTGGCAGGAGCCTGACGTGGGAGTGGGCAAAGTGCCCGCGCGGCGGCACGGTGTCGATCATGGACAGTGCGGTGCCCACGCCGGTGGCCCAGTCCGGGCCCAGATCATCCAGGCCGGCCACACGGTAGCGCTCCGCGCCGCGGTCCAGTGCGTCCTGGACCAGCCGCGTGCACTGGTCCAGGCCGTAGCTGCCGTAGTGGACGTCCTCTTCCGGTTCGGCATGCGTGGAGAGCATGTCATCGCCTTCGCGGACCATGTTGCGGCGCCGGAACTCCAGCGGATCCATCCCGATTTCCGCCGCCAGTTCATCCATTCCGGATTCGACAGCGAAGATCATCTGGCTCAGGCCGTAGCCACGGAACGCACCGGAGGGGATCGTGTTGGTGTAGACGGCCTTGGCGTCAGCCTTCTTGTTGGCACATTTGTACACGGCCAGCGACTCACTGCAGCCGTGGAACATCACACCCGGGGCATGGTTGCCGTACGCGCCGGTATTGGTCAGCACATCAACCTGCATGGCCGTCAGCAGTCCGTCGCGGGTGGCACCGACCTTGAGCCTGATGGTGAACGGATGGCGCACGGTGGATGCCGTCAACTGCTCGGTGCGGGTGAACTCGAGCTGTACGGGACGGCCCAGCTTAAGCGCCGCGAGCGCCACGATGTCCTCCGTGAGCACTTCCTGCTTGCCGCCGAAGCCGCCGCCAACCCGGCCTGCCACCACGCGGACCTGTTCCTCCGGCAGCCCGAAGACCCGGCAGATGGTGCGGCGGACCAGGAACGGCACCTGGCTGGAGGTGCGGATCTGCAGCCGCCCGTCGGCGTCGACCTGCGCGATCGAGGCGTGCGTTTCCAGCGCCGTGTGCTGGACACGCTGGGTCCGGTAGGTGCGTTCATGGACGACGTCGGCATCCGCGAATCCTGCCGCAACGTCGCCCAGGTGCGAATGAAGTTCCGCAATGACGTTGCCCCCGGGGTGCGCGATCCGGCTGGCCACCGGATCTTTTTCGCCGTGGATGGCAGGGGCTCCGGGAGCGATGGCGTCCTCCGGTGAGAAGACGGCGTCGAGCGTTTGGTACTGGACTTTCACGGCCCGGGCACCGGCCTCCGCCGCCTGCACGGATTCGGCCACCACGGCCGCCACCCGCTGGCCAATGAACCGCACCACGTTGTCCAGGACGCGGGTGTCGTCCGGATCATCCGTGTAGAGCTCGTGCTGCGCGGTGGAGAACAGCTGTTGCGGCGCGTCTTCATGGGTGAAAACGGCCACGACTCCTGGGATTGCCAAGGCGCCGCTTGCGTCGATGCCGATGATCCTGGCGTGGGCGTGCGGCGAGCGGACCAGCTTCAGGTGCAGGAGGCCCGGCAGTTCCTCCGTCGGAACATCCAGGGTGTACCGGGCTTTGCCGGTGACGATGGCTCGGCTTGCCGGCGCGGGAACGTCGTCCCCGGTCTGGCCGGGGACGGGTGCGGTGTCCGTTTCCTTGACCTGGTCTGCTGCGCTGTCCTTGCTGGCGGCGTGGCCTGCGTGCCCGCACACGGCGTCCTCGATGGCGCGGTAGCCGGTGCACCGGCACAGGTTTCCCTTGAGGTTCCGCGGCAGGTTGGCGAGCTGTCCGTCGTCGAACGTTGCCGCCGTCATGATCATCCCGGCGGTGCAGAAACCGCACTGGAAACCTTGGCGCTCCATAAACTGCTGCTGCATCGGGTGCAGGGCCGGTTCGAGCGCGTCCGGCGTGGCGCCTAAAGTTGCAGGCGGCACCTCGGGCAGGCCCTCGATGGTGGTGACGGAACGGCCTTCCGCCCGCACCGCCGGGTAGATGCAGCTGTGCACGGGCTTGCCGTCCACGTGAACCGTGCAGGCCCCGCAGTCGCCGCCGTCGCAGCCCTTCTTGACGCCCAGGTTGCCCTCTTCGCGGAGGAAGGTCCGCAGGCACTGGCCGGGACGGGGCTGGGAATCCGTGCGGGCTCCGTTGATCTCGATGCCCATGCTCAGGCCTTTCCTTCGATGAATGCTGCAGGGGCTGCTGATGGCTTGGCAGGCAGCGCTGCCGGTGGCCAGAAATCGCCGGACACGGGCACTCCGGCATCGGGGCCGGCCGGTGCTCCAAGTTCGGTACGGATCTCCTCCGCCAGCCGGTACGTCATGTCCTTGCGCCATTGCGGCAGGCCGTGGATGTCGTTGTGATAGAGGCTGTCCGGGATAGCGTCCGTCAAAGCCTCGGCCAGCCCGTCAGCGTCAGGCAGCGTATCGAACCGCAGCTGCACAGGCCGTTTGGTGGCGGCGGTGACAGTCAGGACAAAGCGGTTGGCACCGGCATCGTTCCCGCCCGTGTGCTCCGGGAGCCGTCCGATCAGCAGCACCCCGGAGCGGCCCAGATTGCTGAGCGAGAGCCTGCGGCAGGCCACCCGGGACGCCAGCGCCGACGCCGGAAGGTGGATGCTCCGCAGCAATTCGCCCGGGGCCAGGGAGTTCCGGGCATCGCCGGTGACGAACTCAGCCACCGGCACCATGCGGCTGGTCCCGGCCGGCCCCAGGATGGTGGCGACGCCATTCAGTCCCGCGCACAGGGAAATCATGGGACCGGCGGGCAGCGAAGTACAGAGATTCCCGCCCACGGTGGACATGTTCCAGATCTTGAAGGAAGCCACAAAGGAGTCGCAGCACGGCCGGAACAGGTCCAGGCCGGGCCAGTTCCGGCCCGCCACCTCTGCCGAGTCCGGCAGCGAGTACAGCTCGGCGACTGTGCACGTGGCGGCCAGTTCAATCCCGCTGTCCGTGACCGTGATGGCCGGCCAACCCGCATCCCCAAGGTCCAGCAGCCGGCGCAGCGGCTCGCGGCCAAACGCGTAGCTCCCGTAGGAAAACAACACGGTGCCCCCGGCAAGCCAGGCGTCGCCGTCGCGGAAATCAGCGGGGTCCGTGGTCCGGAGCACGGCTTCGATGGTGTTCATGTCCATGGTTGGTCCCCCATTTGAAGAGAAGATGCGTGAATAGGCCCCCGGCCGTCCCTGAGCGAGCCCACGCCTGATGGCACGGATCCGGACCGGGCGGCCAGCAGCTCGGCGGTGATCGAGACGGCGACCTCCGCCGGAGTTACCGCCCCAAGATCCAGGCCAATGGGCGAATGCAGTTGCTCCAGCTTGTGCGCCGGTACTCCCGCATCCAGCAGTTCGGAGACGCGCTGCACATGGCTGCGCCGCGATCCCATGGCACCCACGTAGGCCAGGTCCAGCGACAGCGCGGCGGACAGCAGCGGGATGTCGAACTTGGGATCGTGGGTCAGGACGCACACCACGGTGCGTGGATCCAGCCGTCCGGCAGCGGCCTCAGCAGCCAGGTAGCGGTGCGGCCAGTCGCTGACCAGGGAGTCCGCCGTCGCAAACCTGTCCTGCGCCGTGAACGCCGGCCGGGCATCGCAGAGCGTGACGTGGTAGCCCAGCAACCGGGCGGCGGGCAGCAGTGCCGCGCCGAAGTCGTTGGCTCCGAAAATCAGCAAACGCGGCGCCGGACGGCGGCTTTCCAACAGCAGTTCCACCGGTTCTTCCACGACGTCCCCGCCGGGACCCGGGAGCATCCGGCACCCATTGCTCGCGAGCCGGACCAGGCCCGTTCCCCCGGCTCCGAGCAGCGGACCCAGCTGCGCGGCGGCGGACCGGATCAGTGCCGGGTCGCCGTCCAGGAGGGCCGACAGTTCCGGCGAACCTGCCGGATCAAATGCCACAGGATCAGGCACGACGACGGCGCCACGGCCGCCGCTGTCCACCCGGCGGATCAGTGCCAGGCCGTTCGCCGTGGCCGGCCGGGGTGCCCCGTGGGCCGGTGTCCCACCGGATAGTGCAGAGGGGGCCAGCGGTTCGATGTGGATTTCCAACTCACCACCGCAGGTGAGTCCGGCTGCGAAGGCATCGGCGGCGCTGTAGCCGAAGAAACTGCGGCGCGTTACGCCGTCGTCAATTGCTTCAAGGGCCGCCTCCACAACGGCACCCTCCACGCAGCCCCCGGAGAGGCTGCCCAGGATCTCGCCGGCTTCGGAGACCACCATGGAGGTGCCCACAGGCCGGGGCACCGAGCCGCCGGCCGCCACCACCGTGGCCACAGCGCACCGCTGTCCCCGTATGACGGGCTGCCAGCCACCCAGGGCCGGCAATAAATCAAGCATTGCTGCACTCCTATTCTTGGCCGGGGAATGCGCTGATCCTGAAAAGGCGGTTTCGGACATCCGCGCCGGGGTTACCGGTGCGGATGTCCGAAAGCGTAGCGCTTGTCCGGCAGCAGCGGTATCAGGCGCCGAGCAGCGCGTTGATCGGACCGCGTGCGAAGTAAACCAGGAAGCCCGCCGTGACCACCCACATCAGGGGATGGACCTTCCGGGCCCGGCCTGACGCCGCGCTGATGACAGTCCAGGCAATGAAGCCGACGCCGATTCCGTTGGCGATGGAATAGGTCAGCGGCATCGTGACGATGCACAGGAACGCGGGCAGCGCCACAGAGAACTTGCTGAACTTGATCTCGCGGATCTGGGCCATCATCATCGCGCCCACCACCACCAGGGCAGAGGCCGCGACTTCGAGCGGGACCACGCTGGTGAGCGGGGTCAGGAACATCGAACCGAGGAAGAGGAGGCCCGTGATCACCGATGCCAAACCGGTCCGTGCGCCCTCGCCGATTCCGGCTGCGGAGTCGATGTAGACGGTGTTGGACGATCCCGACGTCGCGCCGCCGGCTACTGCGCCGATGCCCTCAACGATGAAGGCCGACTTCAGCCGGGGGAACGTTCCGTCTTTATGTGCGACGCCGGCACTCTTGGCCAGGCCGGTCATGGTGCCCATGGCGTCGAAAAAGTTGGTGAACACCAGGGTGAAGACCAACATGGTGGCGGCGAGGCCGCCGATCCTGCTGAAGGAGCCGAACAGGTCGAACTGGCCCACCAGGGACAGGTCCGGGGCGGAGAACAGGTGGCTGGCCAGCACAGGAGTGTTCAGGTGCCAGCCGCCCGGGTTGTCCGGACCGCCGGGGCCGACCTTGAAGACCGCCTCGACGATGACGGCCAGCACCGTGGTGGCGACGATTCCGATCAGCAGTCCGCCCTGGACCTTCCGCGCCACCAGGATCCCCATGACCAGCAGGCCGATGGCGAAGACCAGCGTGGGCAGTGTGGTGATGGAGCCGTCGGTGCCCAGCTGCACAGGTGGGCCGCCCGCCGTCGGACGGACAAAGCCGGAGTCCACAAAGCCGATGAACGCGATGAACAAGCCAATGCCCACTGTGATGGCTGCCTTGAGTTCCTTCGGGACCGCCCGGAAAATCGCTGTCCGGGCGCCGGTGACGCCGAACAGGACAATCAGCAGGCCGTTGATCACCACAAGGCCCATGGCCTCCGGCCACGTCACGTCCTGGATCACGGAGACGGCGAGGAACGAGTTGATGCCGAGCCCCGCGGCCAGGCCGAACGGCAGGTTTGCCACCAGGCCGAACACGATCGTCATCACGCCCGCGGTCAGGCCGGTGACGGCACCCACCTGGGCTGCTGAGAGCCAGCCGCCAGCCACGTCCGTGGGGGCGTTGTCGGCACTGAACCCGCCAAGGATCAGCGGGTTGAGGATGACGATGTACGCCATCGTAAAGAAGGTCACGATCCCGCCGCGGAACTCCCTGGCAATTGTGGAGCCGCGGGCGGTGATGTGGAAAAAGCTGTCCAGGAACGAGGTGCTGGACGGAGGGGTGGACCCGGGTGCGGTCTCAACTGGTGCCGGTTCCGGCTTCAGGAGTGTCATCCGTGCCACCGCCCCTAGTAATCGATCCTGGAATCGAGCGTGTTCCAGGTGTTGAAGGGTTCCAGGACTTCCGGCGCGTCTTCGGCCGTGAGGTGCAGGCGGGCCACCGGCATCAGGGCGTCCCGGTCGCTGTTCTCGAAGTACTCATAGAACACAGCGTCGTCGAAGCCAACGGACGCGGCGTCATGCCGGTCCGCGGCGAAGACCACGCGCTCCACCCTTGCCCACAGCGCTGAGGACAGGCACATGGGGCACGGCTCGCAGCTGGTGTACAGCGTGGCTCCGCTGAGATCGAAGGTGCCCAGTTCGCGGCATGCGTTCCGGATGGCTGTGACTTCGGCGTGCGCGGTGGGGTCATTCGAGGCTGTGACCCGGTTGACGCCGTCGAAAGCCGTTCCGTCCTTGGTGACAATCACGGCGCCGAACGGGCCGCCGCTGTTGTGGACGTTGGCTGTCGCCAGCCGGATTGCCCTGGTGAGGAACTCGTGGGGTTCCTGGGCGGCAGGGCTGTGCTGCGGGTTGTTTGAGTGAAAAGTGGTGTGTAGATCCGTGGCGGTCATGATGCGACTCCCTTGAAGTGCGGAAGCCGGGAAAATCCGGGCAGGGCTCACGGATGAGAACAAGCGGTACGGCGTTTACCAGGCTTCAGCATGTGCATTTGAAGGTTCAGTTGCGCCTGGTAGATAGCTTCCCGGAGACCCGGGCGCCCGCCTTGGCAAACAAGAGACTAGCACGATCATGTGACCCGCGCCATAGTTTTTTGGAAGTTTTATTTCAGGATGCGAAATTCCTGCTGTGATGAGACTCACTTGCAATAATGCCATTTCCGCTTGAAGCCCACAACGGCCGTTGGGCACCATGGAATGAGGCGGTTCCGCACTGGCGCGGGGCCCTATTTTCATGAATGGAAGCAAAACAATGACGTTTGAAACCGAAGCCGTGACCCTCAAGATCTGGGACCGGTCCACCATGAACCACACGATCGACTCACTCATCAACGAGCTCTCCGACCGCCACAACACCAGCAAGGGCAACATTGCAGTCACCTGCAGCGGCCCGAACACCTACACCTTCAGCCTTAACGGCGGCCAGCAGTCCGCTTCGCTGGAGTCGGTCAACAGCTAGCCTCGTTGGCGCTTCCCGCGCCGGCCGGCCCCGCGCAATCGGTCCGGGGACACGAAATCGGCCTGGGGACACCTGTACTCAGGTGTCCCCAGGCCGATTTTGCGTCCTGACGCCGGTTGCGGGCCCTAAGAGCGTGCGCCGCCAAAGCCAGGAAGTGCGCTGATCCAGCGCGAGAAGCGGCCGGGAACGTGAACACGGTCCGCCGGGACATGAAAGTCGGGGTCGATGCCGCCACCCAGCGGCAGATAGAACTCCTGCGCCGCGGGGGCGGCTGCCGTGGCCGGTACAACCGGGGCCTTGTCCTGCTGGTCCATCTGATCCTCCTGAGTTACATTTCGGTTCCCGCTTGAGTTCGACTTCACGTTAATTCTCACAATGCGAGAATTAAGTTTTGCAATATGAAATAAGAGTAGGCCGCGCCATACGCCCCCGTCAATGCCCGTTCATGACGCAGATGGCGGAAAGATTTACAAAAAGTGATTCACTTCACGGCGATCGTGAGCTACGCTGTTTACTAGTTCGTGGCACACGTCACGTAACCTGGGAGCAGCAGGCAGGGTTGTTAATGAGCTGGCATCAATGATGTCGGCTCATTTTTTATGGGCCGACGGTATAGGAAACGCGTGTCAGCACGCACTTAATTTCAACGTGGAAGTTAAATTTCACATACCGGAAGTTGGGAACGAACCATGAGCAGCAACATCATCCTTGGGAGCAACCAGTACGGCAAGGCCGAGGTACGGGTCGTCAAAATCACCCGCGACACCGCCCGTCACGAGATCGAGGACCTCAACGTCACCTCGCAGCTCCGTGGCGACTTCGCCGCCGCACACCTTGAAGGCGACAACGCCCACGTCGTCGCCACCGATACCCAGAAGAACACCGTCTACGCGTTCGCCCGCGAAGGCATCGGTTCACCGGAAGCCTTCCTCCTGCGCCTGGGCGAGCACTTCACCTCCAGCTTCGACTGGGTAAGCGGCGGCCGCTGGGAAGCCGAATCCTACGCATGGGACCGTATCCAGGCCCAGGGCACCGGCCACGACCACTCCTTCGTGCGCAACGGCCAGGAAGTCCGCACAGCCGTCCTCGTCCGCGAAGGCGCAACCGCCCACCTGGTCTCCGGCCTCAAGGACCTGACCGTCCTGAAGTCCACCGAGTCCGGCTTCGTCGGCTTCCCGCAGGAAAAGTACACCACCCTGCAGGAAACCACTGACCGCATCCTGGCCACCGACGTCTCCGCCCGCTGGCGCTTCAAGACCGGCACCGATTTCAGCAACTTCGACTTCAACAAGAACTACGAGGACATCAAGGGACTGCTCCTGGAAGGCTTCACGGAGAACTACTCCCACGCCCTTCAGCAGACCCTCTTCGACATGGGCAGCAAGGTACTTGAAGCCCACTCGGAGATCGACGAAATCAAATTCTCCATGCCGAACAAGCACCACTTCCTGGTGGACCTGTCCCCGTTCGGCCTGGACAACCCCAACGAGGTGTTCTTCGCCGCGGACCGTCCGTACGGCCTCATCGAAGCAACCGTCCTGCGTGAAGACGCAGCCCCCGCAGAAGCTGCCTGGAACGGCATCGCCGGCTTCTGCTAAATACCACGCTCCAACCGCAGCTGCCGGGCCTTCTCCCACAAGGAGGGGCCCGGCCAGCAGCACAACCTCTCTCCTTCGCAAGTGGTTGAAGGTACCGGCAAGTACCTCCCACCCCCTCAAGCCACCCGTTAGCCAGACAACGTTAGCCAGACGAAGACGTCTGCCATGAACCAAGAAAGTCTGCCATGAACATCAAAAAGAAATCAGCCACCGCTGTCGCCGGCAACGGCCAACGCTCGGCCCGTCCAGAGGACGAACGCCTGTCTCTCGGAAGCACCTTCGCCTACGGGTTCCAGCACGTCCTGACCATGTACGGCGGCATCATCGCCGTTCCGCTCATCGTGGGCCAGGCCGCCGGGCTGTCCAGCCAGGACATCGGCATCCTGATTGCAGCGGCCCTGTTCATGGGCGGCCTCGCCACGCTCCTCCAGACACTGGGAATTCCGTTCTTCGGTTCCCAGCTTCCGTTGGTTCAGGGCGTCTCGTTCGCCAGCGTCGCCACCATGGTGGCGATTGTGTCCGGAGGCGGCGGATTGCCGTCCGTGTTCGGCGCTGTTATTGCCTCGGCGGCCATCGGCCTGCTGATCGCTCCGGTCTTCTCCAAGATCGTCCGATTCTTCCCGCCCGTCGTCACCGGTACGGTCATTACCACCATCGGCCTGACGCTGATGCCGGTCGCCGCAAACTGGGCCATGGGCGGAAACCGCAAGTCCGAGGACTACGGCAGCATGGCCAACATCGGCCTGGCCGCAATCACCCTCGCCCTGGTCCTGCTGCTCAGCAAGGTGGGAAGTGCATTCATCTCACGGCTGTCCATCCTCTTGGCCATGATCATCGGTACAGTCATCGCCGTCATCACCGGCATGGCCAACTTCTCCAAGGTGGGCGAAGGCCCCATTGTTGCTTTCCCCACGCCGTTCCACCTGGGTGCTCCCACATTCCACGTCGCCGCCATCATCTCCATGACGATCGTTGTACTGGTGATCCTCACCGAAACCATGGCTGACATCCTGGCCGTCGGCGAAATCGTCGGCACCAAGGTGGACTCCAAGCGGATCGCTGCCGGCCTGCGCGCAGACATGGGTTCCAGCCTGGTTGCTCCGATTTTCGGCTCCTTCACGCAGTCCGCCTTCGCCCAGAATGTCGGCCTGGTCGCCGTTACCGGCATCCGCAGCCGATACGTCGTTGCAGCCGGCGGCGTCATCCTGGTGCTGCTGGGCCTGCTGCCGGTCATGGGCCGTGTGATCGCCGCTGTTCCCACCTCGGTCCTGGGCGGCGCCGGCATCGTCCTGTTCGGCACCGTGGCAGCCAGCGGTATCCGCACGCTCGCCAAGGTTGAGTACAAGAACAACATGAACCTGATCATCGTGGCCGCCTCGATCGGCTTCGGCATGATCCCGATCGCGGCGCCGAGCTTCTACGATCAGTTCCCGTCCTGGTTCAGCACCATCTTCCACTCGGGCATCAGCTCAGCAGCGGTCATGGCCATCATCCTGAACCTGCTGTTCAACCACCTCAAGGCCGGCAACTCGGAGAACCAGTCGGTCTTTGTGGCAGGCACGGCACGGGCCGTCCGCGAAGAGGACCTCAAGTGCCTCGAAGAGGGCGACCGCTACGAGAACGGCAAACTCATTGACTGCGACGGCAACGAGGTCCCGGTCGAAAGCAGCAGCAAAGCCGACCATTGACGGTCGCCACAACTGAATAAGCGCTGAAGGTTCGACGGCGGCACCCGCAAAAGTGCCGCCGTCGGACCTTTGCCGTTAGGCCCCTAAGGAATCAGCGCCAGGTGAGCGGGGCGGTGCCGTACATCTGCGGCGGCCGGCTGAACTCAAGCTGCCGGCCATCGATCGCCAACGGCGGCGGTACAAACGTCAGTTCACCGTAGTCACTCCGGCATCCGCGCAGCGGAACAGCCAGCTCCCGATGGTCCACCCCGGACGGCGGCGCGGGAAGGCGCATCAGCTCCAGGGCCGTGCGTGCCAGCGATAAGTGGGCGCTTCCGCTGAGCCCCCTGCGGCGGGCTGACACCAGCGCAACCGCCGCGGCCGCCATGCCCAATCCGGTGGCATGGTCCAGGGCCTGGACCGGAAGCGCGCCAGGCCGCCAGTCCTCCCCTTGGCCGGTGCCGTAAACGTGCGAAATCCCTGTGGCCGCCTGGACGATGCTGTCGAATCCGCGCCGCCCAGCCCACGGGCCGCTGTCGCCCCAGGCATCGAGGGACACAACGGCGAGGCCGGGAAAATCCTCCCGAAGCGACGCGGGATCCAGCCCGAAACGCGCCAGCGACCCACCGCGGTAAGCAATAAGTACGACGTCGGCCTCCGCCAGCAGCGAGCGCACCTCACCCTGGGCGCCGGGCTGCTGGAGATCGGCAACGGCGCTGCGTTTATCAAACCCCGTGTCTACATGCTGATGGCCTATTTCCGGCAGGGCAGGCGGGTCCACGCGCAGGACGTCGGCGCCCAGCGCGCCAAGGATCCGGCTGCCGGACGGGCCGGCGATGACCCTGGTCAGGTCCAGGACGCGGAGTCCGGCCAGGAGTCCCCGGGACGGATCAACAGCCGGCAGCTTTACGTTGGGGACGGCCACTGTGCTGGTCCGGATCCAGGGCTCACTTGCCAGGGACCGGCCGGGCGGCGACGCGGCCCATTCGGCAGGCGTCCGGACCCTGGCGGCCAGGCCTCCACAGGCTGTGACTGACTGTTCCACCGCCGCGGCGGAGATTCCCCGCAAGGCGGCATCGACGTCGTCGGCGTTTTTCGCCTCCAGGGCCTTGAGAAGGGCCTGTTCGTGGTGCGGATAGTTGGCGTGCAGCCTGATCCAACCGTCGGCGGCGCGGCGGAATCCGGACAGCGGCGCGAAGCCCGCCGGGGCCGCTCCATTGACCCGGAGGTGCGTAAAGGAGGCGAACGCGGCGGCGACGCCCTCAGACGTCAACGTAATGCGGCTGCCCGTTCCGGCGTGGGTGGCTTCTGCGGAAACGGCCGTAGCCAGCGCCTGGAGGGAGCCGAGCGCCAGGCCCTCGACGTCGAGCCGGCCCGCCCACCACCACCTGGGACCGGTCCATTGCGCCGGCTCAACCTGTTCCGGCAACAACGGAGCCAGTCCCCGCCATAGGGCAGGAACCGGCTCGTCGGAGTTCAACTCATTGCAAAGCGGCATAGCCACATTATGGCCGGCATGCCGCTGCCCGGGTCAGCCCAGGTGCACGTGCGGGCGCTCTTCACCCTCGCTGAACGCCTTTTTGCTGATGGTGACCAGCAGCAGGCCCAGCGGCGCAATCAGGACCGCGGCCGCGGCGGCCCAGAGGAACACTGCCGAGTAGCCGGCAGTCAGAGCCTCGAGCTTCGGACCCGACGCGGCGGCAGTGGCTGCTGCGGCGATCGTGCTGAACAAGGCGATGCCGAGGGAGCCGCCAATCTGCTGTGATGCGTTCGCCAGCGCACTGGCCACACCGGCGTCGTTCTTGTCCACACCCAGCAGCGCGAGGTTCTGCATCGGCACAAACACCAGGGCCAGGCCGATTCCCATCAGGATCAGCGCCGGCAGCATGATGACCGCGTAGCTGCTGTCCGCCCTGGCCTGGGTCAGCCACAGCATGGCGGCGGCCAGGAAGAGCGGGCCGACGGCCAAGGGAATTTTGGCGCCCAGCCTGGGCAGGTTCCTGGCCACCAGGCCGGCGGCGACGATCAGTACGGCCGTCATGGGCAGGGACGCGAGCCCGGCGATGAACGGCGCGAATCCCAGCACAATCTGGAGGTAGTAGTTGATGAAGAGAATGCCGCCAATCAGCACCGCGCCGGAGAGGAACGCCGCCAGGAATCCGGCCGCACGGTTGCGTTCGGTGGCAACCCGCAGCGGGAGCAGGGGATGCTTCACACGCTGCTCGACGACGACGAACAGCACCATCAGCACCACGCCAGCCAGGATGAAGCCCCAGGCATCCGGTGCATCCCAGCCGTGCTCGGCGTTGGTGAATCCATATACCAAGGCACCCAACCCGCTGGCGGCGAGGACGACGCCGGGCCAGTCGTACTTGGACGGACCTTCGGCTTTGCTTTCAGGCACCTTCGCCCACACACCTGCCAGCGCAACCACGGCAATCGGGATGTTCACGAAGAAGCACCAGCGCCAGGAGACGTAATCGGTCAGGAATCCGCCCAGCAGCACGCCGATGGCGGCGCCCACGCCAGTGATGGAGCCGAAGATGGCGAAGGCCGTGCCGCGTTCCTTGCCGCCGGGGAAGGCGACCGTGAGGAGCGCCAGCGCAGCCGGTGCCAGCATCGCGGCGAAGAGGCCCTGCAGCGCACGGGCACCGATCAGCTCCCAGGTCTCCTGGGCAATGCCGCCGATCAGCGACGCCACGGCGAAGCCAGCCGAGGCCACCAGGAAGGTCTTCTTGCGGCCCCAGAAATCGGCAATCCGGCCGCCCAGGAGCAGCAGCGCGCCAAAGGCCAGTCCGTAGGCAGTAACCACCCAGGAGCGGGTTGAGTCGCTGATGCCCATCTCGACCTGGAGGCGCGGCAGCGCCAGGTTCACGATGGTGCCATCCAGCACCACCATAAACTGAGCCAGCGCCAGGAATACCAGCGCAGTCCACTTGCCTTTCCCGGCTTTGTTGGCTGCGCCGTTGGTTCTTTCGGCCGGCCGGGTTTCGGCGCTTGCCAGTTGTGTTTCCACGGAGGATCTCCACTTTCAATAGAAGTACTTATAAAAGTATAACTATTAGTGGAGAGGGTTCGTACGTGCTTTTGCTCACTCAGGCTCCGCGAGGATTCCCGCCAGCCGCTCCAACGCCGGAAGCGCCGCCAGGAGTTGGTCGCGCTCGGCGGGCAGGAGTTTGGAGCCCGCAGCCGCAACCGCACCGGCCCAGGCGCCTTCCAGGACCGACTTGATACGGACAGCCTCCGGCGCGGGGTACAAGGCAACAAACCGCTTGTCCGATTCGCTCCGGGAACGCGTCACCAGCCCCCTGGCCACCAGCTCCCGCAACTGGGCACTGGTATTGCTGAGTTGCCGGCCCAGCCTGGCCGCGACCTCCGCCACGGTAATGCCCGGGTTGCGCTCAATGACCCGGATGACATCCAGGACGCCGGGCGACAGCGGCAGCACTCCGGTTTCCTCGTGCGACTTCCGGCGGACCTCGAAGGAGATGTCCATGATGGAGACGGCAAGCTTGCGGGATTCCGTCTCTTGGGGCGGGCCCTGATTTTCCATCCCCCCAGCATAGGCGCGGCTTCGGGCTGCTCCCTCCGGCGCCCGCCTTGGCTTACGGGAGCGTGCTGAACTTTTCGGCAAGGACCTTGGTGCCCTGCACGATGATCTGGTCGTCGTCGTAAAGCACCGTCTGGGCGGTGGTGTGTCCCCACGTTCCACCCACACGCTTCACAGCCACAATGGTGATCCCGTATTTGTCGCGCAGCCCCAGCACACCCAGCGGCCTGTCCCTGGCCACCGCCGGCGGACTGGTCCGGACCATCACGAAGTCGTCCTCGAATTCCACGTAGTCCAGGATGGAGCCGCGCACCAGGTGCGCCACCCGCTTGCCCATGTCATGTTCGGGTCGGATCACATGTTCAACGCCCAACTGCACCAGGATCTCCGCGTGCGGCTCACTGATGGCCTTGGCCCAGATCTGGGGACCATTGAATTTCAACAGCCGGGACGTGGTCAGGATGCTGGCCTCGATATCGGTGCCGATTCCCACTACTGCACGGTCGAATTCGTGGACGGACAGCTGGCGGAGCACCTCTTCCTTAGTGGAATCGGCGCGGACCACGTGGGTGAGGACGCCGTTGAAGAACTGCACAATGTCCTCCCGGGCATCAATGCCAAGCACCTCGGTTCCCTGGGCCTCCAGTTCCCTGGCGAGGGAACCGCCGAAACGGCCCAGGCCGATGACGACGACGGAATCCGCCTGGGCACCATGTTCAGGCGTGCGGGTGAAAATGTTCCTAGCCAATGAGGGGCCTTTCCTTCGGGTATTCAAAGAGGACGGGACGGGGGCGGAGGGCCAGGGCAACGCCAAGGGTTACCGGGCCCAGCCGGCCAATAAACATCAGCAGGATCAGCACCACCTGGCCGGCCGGCGGCAGGGCAGCGGTGATACCGGTGGAGAGGCCCACTGTGGCGAAGGCCGAAACCACCTCGAACAGGATCCGTTCCTGGCCAAAGTCCGTAATGAGCATGAGGAACATGGTGGAAACGGTCACCAGGGCGATGGCCAGCAGCACCACGGTAATGGCCTGGCGGTGCACAGCGCGGGAAAGCCGCTTGCCGAAGATGTTCACCGCCGTGCCGCCCCGGAGTTCGGTGGCGAGAATGAAGAACAACACGGCAAAGGTGGTGATCTTCAACCCGCCCGCTGTGCCGGCGGGTCCGCCGCCAATGAACATCAGAATGTCCATGCCCATCCAGGAGACGGGGTGCATCTGGGAAATATCAATACTGTTGAACCCTGCGGTGCGGGTGATCACGGACTGGAAAAACCCGGCGAGGACGCGCTCGCCCGGCCTCAAGGCGCCGAGGGTAGCGGGATTGGTCCACTCTACGAGCGTGATAAACACGGTCCCGGAGAGCAGCAGCACGCCCGAGCCCGCCAGGACCAGCTTGGTGTTCATGCTCCAGTGGATGGGCTTGCGGTACTGGCGGCGCAGCTCAAACAGGACCGGAAAGCCCAGCCCGCCAATGATGACGGCGGCTGCGATCGGCAGGCAGATCCATGGGTCCGTGGCGAAGCCCATCAGGCTGTCCGAGTAGAGCGCGAACCCGGCGTTGTTGAACGCGGAGACGGAATGGAAGATCCCCTGCCACAGCGAATCCCCGAGTGAGTGCCCGTAGCGGGCCGTAAAGCGCACCGTCAGGATCACGGCCAAGGCAGCCTCGGTGATCAGGCTGAATGTGAGGACGCCCAGCAGGACGCGGCGGACATCGCCGAATCCGGTGCTTTTGGTCTCGGCAGCGGCGGACATCCTTGAACGCAGGCCCAGCCGGCGGGCCACCAGGACGCCCAGCAGCGCGCCGAAGGACATAACGCCGAATCCACCGATCTGGATCAGGGCCAGAATCACCACGTGGCCAAACCCGGTCCAGAAAACCGGGGTATCAACCGTTATCAAGCCTGTTACACAGACGGAGGACGTGGCCGTGAACAAGGCCTCGAGGAACGAGGCGCCGCCCGGCCCCTGCTTGGCGGCCGGCAGCATCAGCAGCCCGGTTCCGGTCAGGATTGCGGCCACGAATCCCAGGACAATCACCCGGGCGGGGTGGCGGGGAGAAAGTGCCTGCAGCGTCCTGCGGACATTCCGGGAAACGGGATTGAGAACGGAGGCTGAGGTTTGGTGCCCCAAAGCGGTCAGTGCGCGCTTCGACAGGGACATTAGCTGCATAGCCGTCACGCTACCACCGGCGGGGACGGCCCCAGGACGGACGCCCAACTGGGTCGCAGTTGTTGCCCTTTACAGGCCCCTAAACGGCAAGTACTGCTACCTAGTTGGGTGGGGTCAGCTCTGGTTCAGTTCCTCGGAAATGGTGCGCGCAGCATCCCGCAGCAGCGGCACGGCACGGTCCGCGAAACCCTGGTCCACACGCGAAATGGGACCGGACACCGAGATGGCCGTGGGCGTGGGCGCGTTGGGAACAGCCATGGCGAAGCAGCGGACGCCGATCTCCTGCTCTTCCTCGTCAATGGAGTACCCGCGTTCACGGATCAGGTTCAGGTCCGCCAGCAGGGAATCGACGTCGCCGATGCTCTTGTCAGTGGGGGTGGGCATGCCCGCGCGGGTCACGATGCCGCGGACAACCTCGTCGTCGAGCTGGGCCAGGATGGCCTTGCCGACGCCGGTGGCATGGGTATGTGCGCGACGGCCGACTTCGGTGAACATCCGCATGGAGTGCAGGGACGGAACCTGCGCCACATAGATGACCATGTCCGAATCCAGCACGGCCATGTTGGAGGTCTCCCCCAGCCGGTCCACCAGCGACTTCAGCTGCGGACGCGCCAGGGCACCCAGCTGCTTGTTGGCCCCTTCGCCCAGCCGGATCAGGCGCGGACCCAGCGCGTAGCGGCGGTTGGGCAGCTGGCGGATGTACCCCAGCGAAACCAGGGTGCGCAGCAGGCGGTGGATGGTGGGCAGCGGCAGCTCCGTCGATGAGGAAAGCTCGCTGAGCGTAACGTCCCCGCCGGCGTCGGTAATCAGCTCGAGCAGTTCGAAGACGCGCTCTACCGACTGGACGCCTCCATTGGCTTTCTCGGCCATAATCCGTTCTCCTGTGCATCAGCGTGGACGTCCCATGTGGATCTCTGGGCGACAAATAATATCCACATCGTGAAAGTCCTTAGGTCCCCAACATACCTCACTCAAGTGTGACTGGGCCATTGGCAGCTGGAGCTTGTATTTCCACTACGTAGATAATAATATCCATAATACGAAAACATTCGGTACCAGCAGGCTAACCCGGCGACGGGTCCTAACCAGGAGGAACATTCAATGGCGAACCCTAATCCCGGAAATTCCATCACCCTGCGCGTTGAGGCCCCGTCCAGCTTCAGCGCCACCAGCGAACTCGCAGCCGCCGTCGGCCAGGCCGGCGCCGCAATCACCGCCCTGGACGTCACTGAATCCCACCACGAAACCCTGGTGGTGGACGTCACCTGCAACACTACCGACGACGCCCATGCCGGCCGCGTCAAGGATGCCCTCAACGCACTCGAGGGCGTCACGGTCCAGCACGTCTCGGACCGCACCTTCCTGATGCACCTGGGCGGCAAGCTTGAGGTTGTCCCCAAGGTAGCCCTGCGCAACCGTGACGACCTCTCCCGCGCCTACACTCCCGGCGTCGCCCGCGTGTGCATGGCCATCGCCGAGGACCCCTCCGCAGCCCGCAACCTGACGGTCAAGCGGAACACCATCGCCGTGGTCACCGACGGTTCAGCAGTGCTGGGCCTGGGCAACATCGGCCCCGCGGCTGCCCTTCCCGTGATGGAAGGCAAGGCTGCGCTCTTCAAGCAGTTTGCCGGCGTCGACGCCTGGCCTGTTTGCCTTGACACCCAGGACACCGAGGAAATCATCCGCACGGTCAAGCTCCTGGCTCCGGTCTACGGCGGCGTGAACCTGGAAGACATCGCGGCTCCCCGCTGCTTCGAAATCGAAGCACGCCTGCGGGAAGAACTGGACATCCCGGTGTTCCATGACGACCAGCACGGCACCGCGATCGTCACCCAGGCCGCCCTGGTGAACGCCCTCCGCGTGGTGGACAAGAAGCTCTCCGAGGTCAAGATCGTCGTCTCCGGTGTTGGCGCCGCGGGTTCGGCCATCATCCAGCTCCTCAAGGCCCAGGGTGCGCAGCACATTGTTGCCGCCGGCCGCTCCGGAGCCATCCACTCGGGCGAAAAGTACGACGACGACCACCGCACCTGGATTGCCGCGAACACCAACGAAGAGGGCTTCTCCGGAACCCTGCACGAGGCCCTCAAGGGCGCCGACGTGTTCATCGGCGTCAGCGCCCCGAACATCCTCGGCGAAGAGCAGCTTGCGTCGATGGCGGAAAACGCTATCGTGTTCGCCATGGCCAACCCCACGCCCGAGGTCGATCCCGCCCTCGCGTCCAAGTACGCGGCAGTGGTGGCAACCGGCCGCTCCGATTTCCCCAACCAGATCAACAACGTGCTGGCATTCCCCGGATTCTTCCGTGGCCTGCTGGACGCCGGAGCATCCGACATCACCCCGGACATGCTGGTTGCGGCTGCGGACGCCATCGCCAACCGTGTAGCGGATGATGAACTCAACGCCAGCTACATCATCCCCAGCGTGTTCGATCCCCACGTTGCAGCCGACGTTGCCACCGCAGTAGCCAATGCCGCCCGCAGGAACGCGGCCAGGGCTGAAAAGTCAACAAACCCGGCAACCGCCTAGACCGCAGCCCTACGAAAGGACCACACCATGGCTCTTACAGTCACCGATCCGCAGCCGATTGACCGGGCAGAAGAGATTCTGACCCCCGAGGCACTGGCATTCGTCGAGGAGCTGCACAAGCGCTTCGCCGGTACCCGCGCCGAGCTCCTGAAGGCACGCGTTTCCAAGCGCGAAGAGGTAGCCCGCACCGGCCGCCTCGACTTCCTGCCGGAGACCCGGGACGTGCGCGACGGCGACTGGAAGGTTGCGTCTGCACCGGCGGCTTTGCAGGACCGCCGGGTGGAAATGACCGGACCCGCAGCGCCGGCCAAAATGGCCATCAACGCGCTGAACTCCGGAGCCAAGGTGTGGCTGGCGGACATGGAAGACGCCAGCACCCCCACGTGGCCCAACGTGGTGGAAGCCGTCCTTAACCTGCGTGACGCTGCCGCCGGTACCCTTGCCTTCACCTCTGAAGAGGGCAAGGAGTACCGGCTGCGCACGGACGCGCCGCTCGCCGTCGTCGTTACCCGCCCGCGCGGCTGGCACATGGCCGAAAAGCACGTGCTGGTAGACGGCGAAACCACAGTGGGTGCGCTGGTGGACTTTGGCCTGCATTTCTTCCACACGGCCAAGCAGCTCCTGGAAAACGGCCACGGCCCGTACTACTACCTGCCCAAGATGGAAAGCCACCTTGAGGCCCGCCTGTGGAACGACGTGTTTGTTTTCGCGCAGGATTACCTGGGCATCCCGCAGGGCACCATCCGCGCCACGGTGCTGATCGAGACCATTCCCGCCGCTTACCAGATGGACGAGATCCTCTTCGAGCTGCGCGATCACGCCTCGGGCCTGAACGCCGGCCGCTGGGACTACCTGTTCAGCATCATCAAGTACTTCCGCGACGCCGGCGAGCAGTTCCTGCTGCCGGACCGCGCCTCCATCACCATGACCGCACCGTTCATGCGCGCCTACACCGAACTGCTGGTCAAGACCTGCCACGCCCGCGGCGCCTTCGCCATGGGCGGCATGGCTGCCGTCATCCCCAACCGCAAGCAGCCCGATGTTACCGCCGCGGCTTTCGAGAAGGTCCGCGCGGACAAGACCCGCGAGGCCAACGACGGCTTCGACGGTTCCTGGGTTGCCCACCCGGACCTGGTGCCCACGTGCCGCGAGGTCTTCGACTCCGTCCTGGATGGCAAGCCCAACCAGCTGGACAAGCAGCGCCCAGAGGTTGATGTCACTGCTGAACAGCTGATCGATGTCACGTCCGCAGGGGGCCAGAACACCGAAGAGGGGCTCCGCGCCAACCTCTACGTAGCCGTCGCGTACACCGCTGTGTGGCTGTCCGGAAACGGTGCCGTTGCCATCCACAACCTCATGGAGGACGCCGCCACCGCGGAAATCTCCCGCTCACAGGTATGGCAGCAGCTCCGGAACAAGGCAGTGCTGTCTGACACCGGCACCACCGTCACACCGGAACTGGTGGAGCAGATCCTGGGCGAGGAGACCGACCGCCTCCGGAGTGAAGTGGCCGAGGAAACCTTCAACAGCTATTACGTCCCGGCCGCCAAGCTCATTGCGGACATCTGCCTCTCCGAGGATTACACGGACTTCCTCACCCTGCCCGCCTACGAACTGCTGGGCTGAGCTATGACCGGAACTTCACTGACTCCCACGGATCTGGCCCGCATCGACGCCACCCTGGCGGCGACGGACCAGCTCCTGGACCGTAACTACCCGGGCGACGACGGCACCCGCCAGCCCATCCACACCGTCTACGTCCCCGCGGACCGGTTTACGCCATCGTTCGTGGCGGACTGGAGCGCCGCCGCACTCTCTGCGGCAGACGCCCACGGCGGCCTGGAGAACCTCGGCGCACTGCTGGGCCAGACGCCGGAGCTGGCATCCGCCGTCGCCGTCCGCGTGGCCCGGAAGCTCGCGGAGGAGCCCATCGAGGACCTCCGCCTGGACTTCGAGGACGGCTACGGGGACCGCGGCGATGAGGCGGAAGACGCCGACGTCGTTGCTGCCGCCCAGGCCGTTGCGGCCGCTGTTGCCGCCGGGACTGCCCCGCCGTTCATCGGCATCCGGTTCAAGTGCTTCGAGGCGCCCACCCGGGCCCGCGGCCTGCGCACCCTTGACCTGTTTGTCTCCACCCTGGCCCGCCTGGGCGACCTGCCGGACGGCCTGATCCTCACGCTGCCCAAGGTCACCACAGTGGCGCAGGTGCAGGCAATGGACGACGCCGTCACGCGGCTTGAGGAGGTCCTGGGACTTCCCGCCGGACGGCTGCGCTTCGAGGTCCAGGTGGAAACCCCGCAGCTGATCCTGGGGCCGGACGGCACCTCACCGGTAGCGCAGCTGCCGCACGTGGTCCCCGGCCGGATCAGCGCACTGCACTACGGCACCTATGACTACAGCGCCTCGCTGCAGATTTCCGCGGAATACCAGTCCATGGAGCACCCCGTGGCGGACTTCGCCAAGGAAGTCATGCAGCTGGCCGTGGCGGGTACCGGCATCCGGCTTTCCGACGGCTCCACCAACATCATCCCCGTGGGTGACAACGTGGAGAACGCCTGGAAGCTGCACGGCCGCCTGGTCCGCCGCTCGCTGGAACGCGGCTACTACCAGGGCTGGGACCTGCACGCAGCACAGCTGCCCAGCCGGTTCGCCGCTTCCTACGCCTTCTACCGGGAGGGCCTGCCGGCTGCGGCAACCCGGCTCCGCAATTACGTTGAACGCACCGAAGGCGGCGTGATGGACGAACCCGCCACCGCCCGGGCCCTTGCCGGATTCATCCTGCGCGGCGTCCAGTGCGGCGCCATCGGTACCGACGAGGTGCAGGCGATGGCCGGCGTCGAACTTTCCCACCTGACCGTCCTGGCGCACCCGCGGCTGGCTCAGTCCACTTCCAAGTAAGGATCCAATGATGGGCAATTACTACTACCCTCAGGGCGGCCTGCCGCCGCAGACCCACCTGACCACCGAACGCGCCATTGTCACCGAGGCTTACACGGTCATTCCCAAGGGCGTGATGACGGACATCGTCACCAGCAACCTGCCGGGATTCAGCAACACCCGCTCCTGGATCATCGCGCGGCCCATTTCCGGGTTCGCCACCACGTTCTCCCAGCTGATCGTGGAAATCGCTGCCGGCGGCGGCGCCCCCAAGGCCGAGTTTGAGGCCGGCGTCGAAGGCGTCATCTTCGTGACCAAGGGCCAGGTCAACCTGACCCTGGACGGTGAACTGCACCAGCTCGAAGAGGGCGGCTACGCGTACCTCGCCGCCGGTTCGGAATGGGGCCTGGAGAACGTCTCCAAGGACATCGTGTCCTTCCACTGGATCCGCAAGGCCTACGAGCGCCTTGAGGGCTTCGAGGCCAAGTCCTTCGTCACCAACGAGAAGGACGTGGAGCCCACCTCCATGCCGGACACCAACGACGTCTGGAAGACCACCCGGTTTACGGACTCCAGCGACCTGGCGCACGACATGCAGGTCAACATCGTCACGTTCCAGCCCGGCGGCGTCATCCCGTTCCCGGAAACCCACGTGATGGAACACGGCCTGTACGTCCTCGAGGGCAAGGCCATGTACCTGCTGAACAACGACTGGGTTGAGGTGGAAGCCGGCGACTTCATGTGGCTGCGCGCCTTCTGCCCGCAGGCCTGCTACGCCGGCGGCCCGGGCCAGTTCCGCTACCTGCTGTACAAGGACATGAACCGCCAGGTGCGCCTGACCGGCTCACCGCTGCCGGGATAGGCTTCACGAGACACACGGAAACGCACGACGGCGGGGGGTTCCCGGCGTCGTGCGTTTCCGTTTTTAGAACCCTCAGTAAAGTTGCCGAAATGGCAAGAATCTTTGCCTTTTCAGCCGCGCGAAAGAAAGCTTGTTGCAGGAGGTTCTCATGCAAAAGAACAAGCAAGCCGATATGCCCGCCCAGGGCGCCACCCCCGTGGCTTTCTGGGAAAACCGCTACCGGGAAGCCGACGCCATCTGGTCCGGACGGGTCAACGCCACCACAGCCGACGTCGTCAGCGGTCTCGCACCGGGGAAAGCGCTGGATTTGGGCTCCGGCGAAGGTGGGGACGCCATCTGGTTGGCGCAGCAGGGGTGGGACGCACTGGGCCTGGATCTCTCCCACACCGCCGTTGCCCGGGCCACCGCTGCGGCTCATGCCGTCGGTCCGATGCCTGGAAATGTTCAGTTCAGCGCCGTCGATCTGGAGAACTGGGCGGGCGAGGACAATTACCAGCTCGTGACCGCGTCCTTCTTCCACTCCCCTGTGGCCCTGACCCGGGAAAGGATCCTGCGCAACGGAGCGTCGTGCGTGGCACCCGGCGGTCACCTGCTGATCGTGTCCCACGCAGCCATGCCACCTTGGGCGCCGGCCGAGGCCCACCAGAACCACCATTTCCTCACACCCGGCGAGGAGATCGTGGAGCTCGACCTCGACAGCGAACTGTGGGCCGTCCGGATCGCCGAAGTTCGTGCTCGAAACGTCACCGCCCCAAACGGCACGGAAGCGACACTCGACGACGGGGTGGTACTCCTCCAGCGCGTCAGCTGACCGACTTTCCGCTAGCCTGCGGTTGCAGCGAGCCACGCGCGGCGCCCACCATGCCTTCGACGGCACGGGCCAGGTGGGTGCCGCGGTCGCTGACGCCACCCCAGCGGACCAGGGACTGTGCGGTGAGGCCGTCGATCATGCCCAGGATCTGCCATGCAAGGGAGCCTGGATCCTCGGTTTCAAACTGCCCGGCAGCTATACCGTCCTCCACCACGCCCCGCAGCACTGATTGCCACGAGTCCATCTGGCCGCGCACGCAGGTGGCCAGGGCCTCGTTGCGACGGCCCAGCGTCCAAGCCTCCACCCAGACGGCCGTGACGTCGAGCCGGCCACCCTCCATCAGCGTTTCCAGCAGGAACGCCAGCCGCTCCGATGGGCCCGGAAGCGCCGCCAGCATCCCGGAAACCTCGTGGATTTCGGCAGCCACAATTGAGCTGAAAGTGGCCGCAACCAAGCCGTCCACGTTGGGCTGGTAGTGCGCCACCAGGCCCGAGGCCACCCCTACCCGCGCCGCAACATTGCGCAGCGTGATGGCGGAAAGGCCCTGCTCAAGGGCGATTTCCCGGGCTGCTTCGGAGATTTCGGCGGCGCGCTCGGCAGGGTTCTTCCGGCGTGCGCGCTTCTGCGTGGTGCTTGACATCACACACCAGTCTAAAGTAACTTTTCAGCATTGTTGATCATACGATCAACAATGGATTGGGCAGCACGGCTGCACGCACCACAGAGGAGTCCCCATGGCTTGGAAAATGCCGGCCGAAACCGCACCCCACGAACGCACTTGGATGGCATTCCCCCGCACCGGCCTGACGCTTGGCAATGACGCCGCTTCGGCCGAGGAAGCATACGCAGCCTGGACCGCCGTCGCCCACGCCGTGGCCGAGTTTGAACCGGTCACCATGGTGGTGGACCCCAGCGAGCGCGACCGCGCCGCCCGCATGCTGGGCAGCGGGATTGAGCAGCTCGAGGCTCCCCTGGACGAGTTCTGGATGCGCGACGTCGGACCCACCTACGTGCTGGACGACGAGCGCCCGGGCGTGCTGGGCGCCGTCGACTGGGTCTTCAACGGCTGGGGTGCCCCGAAGTGGTCCGAATGGCAGAAGAGCGCGGAAATCGCACGGTTCGTGTCCGAACAATCCGGAGCTGAACTGGTGAGTTCCCTGCTGGTCAACGAGGGCGGCGCCATCCACGTAGACGGTGCGGGCACGGTGCTGATTACCGAAACCGTGCAGCTTGATCCGGGCCGGAACCCCTACGCGGACAAGGCCCGGGTTGAGGCCGAGCTGGCCCGCGCCATCGGTGCCACCAAGGTGATCTGGGTTCCGCGCGGCCTCACCCGTGACTACGAGGACCTGGGAACCCGCGGCCACATCGACATGGTGGCTACCCTGCCCAGCCCCGGCCGTGTCCTGCTGCACGACCAGACCAACCCGGAGCACCCGGACTACGAGGTCAGCCGCAGCCTGCACGCATTCGTGGAGACGCAGACTGACGCCGCCGGAAAGCCATTCGACATCCTGCCCCTGCCAGCCCCGGAAACCCTGCGCGATGAAGAGGGCTTTGTGGACTGGAGCTACGTCAACCACCTGGTGGTAAACGGCGGCGTAATCGCCTGCGGCTACGGCGAAGACCGCGCCGATGCCCTCGCCGCGGAAATTCTCGCCGAGGCCTACCCCGGGCGCCATGTAGTCACTATCGACGCCCGGCCCATCCTGGCCCGTGGCGGTGGCATCCACTGCATCACACAGCAGCAGCCTGCCTTGACCGGCTCCCCCGCGAACGGCACCAGCGGGAGCGTGGCATAATGGCGCGGTTCGACGTCGTCGAGGCCTCCATCGCCCGGCTGCGGGCGGCGCTGGAGTCCGGCGAAACGACGGCGGTGGAGCTCCTGGACGCTTATCTGGAGCGGATCGAAGCGTACGACGGCGAACTCAACGCGGTGGTGGTCATGAACCCGGAGGCCCGGGCGGACGCCCACGCTTCAGACCGGCGGCGGGCCCGCGGCGAAAGCCTCGGGCCCTTGGACGGCGTCCCCTACACCGCCAAGGACAGCTACCTGGCCAAGGGCCTCACCGCCGCGGCCGGCTCCCCCGCGTTCAAGGACCTGGTGGCGCAGAAAGACGCCTTCACCATCGAGCGCCTGCGGGAAGCCGGAGCGGTGCTGATCGGCCTGACCAACATGCCGCCCATGGCCAATGGCGGCATGCAGCGCGGGGTCTACGGCCGCGCCGAAAGCCCGTACAACGCGGACTTCCTCACGGCGGCTTTCGGTTCCGGCTCCTCCAACGGTTCCGGAACCGCGACGGCGGCAAGCTTCGCGGCGTTCGGACTGGGGGAAGAGACCTGGTCAAGTGGCCGCGCACCGGCGTCGAACAATGCCTTGTGCGCCTACACGCCGTCCCGCGGCGTCATCTCCGTGCGCGGCAACTGGCCGCTGGTTCCCACCATGGACGTGGTGGTTCCGCACACCCGCACCATGGCGGACCTGCTGGAAATCCTGGACGTGGTCGTGGCCGACGATGCCGAGACGCGCGGCGACTTCTGGCGCATGCAGCCGTGGGTGGAGATCCCCAAGGCCTCCGAGCTGCGGCCGGACTCCTACCCGGCGCTGGCCCCCACTGATTCCGACGGCGGCCGGGCGGCGCTGCGGGGCAAGCGCTTCGGGGTGCCGCGCATGTACGTCAACGCCGATCCCGATGCCGGGACCAGCGAAAAGCCCGGAATCGGCGGGCCCACGGGCCAGCGCATCGAGACCCGCGCGTCCGTGATCGAGCTGTGGGAGGCGGCCCGCCGCGACCTGGAAGCCGCCGGCGCCGAGGTGATCATGCTCGATTTCCCTGTGGTGTCCAACTATGAAGGCGACCGTCCCGGCGCACCAACCATCGCCACCCGCGGCCTGGTCAGCCCGGAGTACCTGCAGCGCGAAATCGTGGACCTCTCCGCGTGGGCGTGGGATGACTTTCTCGCGGCCAACGGCGACCCGGCGCTGGACTCCCTTGCCGGCGTCGACGGTTCCAAAATCTTTCCCCACCCGGAAGGTGCCCTGCCGGACCGCTACACCGGGTTCGACGACGACATCGCCACCTACCCGACGCACATCCGCGAGCACGGGGTTGAGCAGTTCACGGAGATTCCGGAGCTGGGGCCGGGAGTCCGCGGCCTGGAACTGACGCGCAAACTCGATCTGGAGGAATGGATGGACGGCCTCCGGCTGGACGCCGTCCTGTTCCCGGCAGTGGCGGACGTCGGGCCGGCGGACATGGACGTTAACCCGGCGTCTGCGGACCTCGGCTGGCGGAACGGCGTATGGGTAGCCAACGGCAACCTGGTGCCGCGGCATCTGGGCATTCCGACCGTCACTGTGCCGATGGGCACCATGTCCGACACCGGCATGCCGGTGGGCCTGACCTTTGCCGGGCGGGCCTATGAGGACACGTCGCTGCTGGGGCTGGCGGCCGCATTCGAAGCCACCGGAACACGCCGGAGCGCACCGCCCCGGACGCCCCGGATCCAGCAGGATGCATAGTCCGGAGACGCGCCCCGGGGTGTGACCTCACTCTCAACAAGGCACGTTCCCTCCTCCCGCCCCGTTGTACAAGGTGGCGGGAGGAGGCCACTCTGATCATAGTTTTGACTGGAATCGACGGTTCCGGAAAGTCGACGGCGGCCCACGCCCTGGTGGAATCCGCCCGGTCCGAGGGCGGCGAGGCGCTGCTTCTGGCCAACCACGCGGGGCGCCGCACCATGTCTCTCTGGGGTGCGCGGACCAGGATCCGGCTCCCGGTCCGGCTGATGGACGCGATCGAAACCACGATCCGGGTTTTCAACGTCCTGCTCTCCCATGTACAGGCCTCCCGGGCCAACGGCCTGGTGGTGATGGACCGGCACCTGCACTGCCAACTGGCCCTCCGCGAGGCCAAGGGCCTGCCGCGCGGCTGGTTCCTGCCCTGGCTTCTTGGCGTCCTTCCCGCGCCGGACCTCCACCTGCACCTGGACGTCCAGCCGGCCACCGCCCATCAGCGGATTACTGCCCGCGGGACGGACGAGGAATCGCTGGCGGACCTCGCTGCGCTCCGTGCCGCGTACCGGCGGCTGCCAGAATATCCCGGCTTTACCGAGGTGGACGCCAACGGTTCCACTGACGACGTCGGCCGGCGGCTTTCGGCGTACGTCACGTTGGGCGCCAGGGTACCGGCCCACTCCCCCGGCTAAACCCGGGCCCGGCTCCACTTGCCGGCCTGGCACGTCCGCCAGCGTTAGCCGCGTCCCCGCGACCTGTACCTCAGGTCGCGGGGACGCGCCGATGCGGACCGCGTAGTAGCCTGGCGCTGCCCTCATCCCGTTCTCCCGACAAAGGAACAACGGCGCATTGGTGTGCGTGTCAGTCTCGTCAGTAAGAGCACCGTAGATACGTCAGAAATGAGAAGCACCTTAAGTGGCAATTGATTACGACGAATTCCGTTCCGACGTCAAGGAATGTCAGGACCGTTCCGCGGAAGCATTGCAGTATAAGTTCCTTGCCGTCGGTTTTGGATGCGCCCGCGGCGCCCCGTGACCATGTTGGTTCGGGACGCCGCAGGGATATTGATTTATTTACGGGGCACCTCAGCGACCGCTGTAGCATTTCGCCTCCCGTTACATGAAGAGTGCGTTTCACCGCAGATCTGCTATGTTCCTGAAGTTTTCGGCATCAACCCCGCTGGCCGGTCAAGGGTTATTTTTGCCCCGCAGAAGACCCTGCTCCGAAGATGCGCGAGAGGGAATCCTGTACTGATGTCGTCGCGTGGTCGCCGTCGAGGACCTTTTGGATGAGACCCTGGTTCACTCCGTGTGATGCAGCCGGGATCGGCTGGCAGGCGTCACCCGCGGCTGACTGCACGGGGGTGAGAGTGGTTCCAGTGAATTCGTTACATGCGAACGTGTAACCGCCGGAGAGCAACTTGAAGCTGGCCGCCCCTGCTCCTTCCTTGACAACTATGTTGTTTTGGAACTGAACGGTGCGGAGGTTTGTCGTGTTTTCGTTGACGACGGTTTGGCTGATGCCATCGCCGATGTAGATCCAGTTCTGGTGGAACTCAGCGCTTTCTACCGCGCCTCTGCAATTCTCAAGTCCTCGGAAGGAGTCATTGATGCTCAGGTTGTGGTGAATGTCGGCGTTCCTGATGAGGCCGGGGCCGTTGTTGCAGAGCAGGAAGAAGCCTCCCGCGTTGTCGTGGCTGTAGTTGTACTGGAAGGTTGTGTTGATGTTGCCTTGGTCCACGTCGTAGGCCATGCCGTCGAGCGTATTTCCGCCACCTGAAACATCGTTGTACTGAAAGGTGGAGTTGTCGGTGTTGAAGGGCCAGATGCCGGCGTTGTAACCAGCAGAGCGCAACTGGAACCCGGTCACGGTATTGCGCTGAACGATTGCTCCGTCAGTCGTGTTCATGACGATGCCGTCGCCGCCGATATCTGAGAGCGTATTGTGCTCGACAACGATGTTGGTCGAAGCGAGCCAGTTGGTCACCGGCGTTGGCGACACTTCTGGCCGGGCGCTCCAGGTGCTCAGAACGGTGACGATGGCTTGACGGTCAATGTGTTCCAAGCGGTTTCCAACGATGTGGACGTCATCGAATTTGGTGGGAACAGAGTTTCCCGAGACTTTGAAGCCGATTCCTTGACTGCCGTTCGGACCCTTCAGGTCTCCGCCCCACACATCGTGAATATACAAATTTTCGAGGTCGTAGCCCGTACCGGTGCCGATGTCCTTGATCTCCACGAGCACACCACGGCGCTGGGAAGCTGGGAGTACATCATTTGTGATCTCGAGGTTCTTCAAAACAATATGTTCATTGTCGAAGAGGTGAACGGCTGCAGGTCCGCCCTGGCCGGCGATTACGGCCCGGTCGTCAGAAGTGCCGTAGTCGCTAATGGTAAAAGCATCGTCCGGGGTGCCGGAGCCGGATGGCTTCAGCATCCCTTTGCAGGTGCTTCCTTTCTTAAAAAGGAGCTGGTCGCCGGGTCCGAACACCTGGGCGTTGGCTTGCTGAAGAGAGTTCCACGGCGATGCGGCGCTTCCGGTTCCCGCGGTAGCGGCGGCGCAGTCCACAAAGTATTGTGAGCCCGCCGCTTCGGCGAATGAAGGCGCGGAAGTAAAGATCGCCGGGATAGCCAGGACCATCCCTGTGACCGTCGCGCGTGCTAGCCATTTATTTTTCATGTGATTCTCCAAAAAATACTGATGAACGGGGACTCTGTCTGGTGTCGAGCCCTGAAACGGCAGCCATGAGTGCGGCCCCATTTTCCATGCCAGGCTCTTCTGCGTTTGGTGCTTTCACGCCGTGGGTAGCGCCAGGGGGCAAGTGTTCGCCCTCCCTACTCCTTGAGGGCGCCGGCACGCAGCGGGTATCGGGTTTGACCGCGCCACTATAAACAAAGTAACTATGATTTTTGGCAACTTTGGCGTTATTTCAACACGGCGATATAATCAAAACACATAGTCTTGTGATCTACAACACCTTGGTAGGCGTCGGTCCGGTTCAGGGCGCGGATCGGTTGAACTTGAACCCTCCGGCGGATCTCAGATCAACCGCTGGCAGGTTGAACGCCGTGAGACGACAGATCAGCAATCATGACCGGCGGGATTCGGGGCTGGAACGTCCAATCACTGCGCTCTTTCACCCCCTTGTCGGGGCTCCAGCTCAGATGGACCTTTGAGCTCGATGGCCAAGCTGTTGCGCGAGGAATCATCCCGCTCGAAGGCGGCCCCCGGTCAACAACGCAGGTACCTGTTCCGAGGGAACTAAGTGCTGAATTGGGCCTCA